>CAIPHK010000016.1 GCA_903864835.1 uncultured bacterium
ATTTGCCGCCCAAACCAACCCCCTGGGGATCCCCAGGGGGTTGGTTGACCAGATTTAGTGATGGCTCAATAATGACCTATCGATTCTAACTTCCGACTGTCCAATCTTTGGGGGCAGGTCAGGCCCCACATTATTGGCCGCAACTTTGAGAAACAATCGATAGCACCCAGGTCCGATTTCATTGCTCCCTGTATTTGGAGTCACTTCCAACGCAAGGTGTAAAACCACCTTACATCCAGGCGCCGGATTCGGAATCTGTCCCAAATTACAATGCTTACCCATTTTTGGTGCGATATTAAGATAAACTTCCCGCGTGTAGTGCGCCCACAGGAAATTCATTGGAAGAAATGACGTCTCTGGACGAAATTCACCGTCTGGCCCGCGCTTTGATAACTCAGACAAATATACTTGGGCATCATTCGCCATTTGGGAACCCTCATTCTTTACAATAAACCGAAATTGGTAGCCATCACCGCCATTTCCAAAAGGCGTTTTTACGCAGTCTGGGGGCTCCAACTTAATGAATATATTAAGCTTTGGCTTATCCCACCAAGAACGGAATTTTTCCTGAAAAAGTGCAGCAGCTACCGCTGACAATGTTACTAAAACGCCAAACCAATCAGTTGATTTCGGACTGCAAAAAATGAATTTAAAAAATGCCATAATAGCAACACATAGATAATGGGAAAATAAAGTAAGTAAACGGCCCATCAAAGACAAGAAAACAACTCCCAAGGCACCACCACCGGCGCCCCCCCAATCGGCAGCTCCCCTGTCTCCGGGATCAACCCACCCACCAACGCCCCCAAAATCCTATCAATTTCAGACTTCACCTCTGGGGAGGGCAAGCCCACAGTTGTCCACCGAACATCCAGCAACCGTCGCAACTCCGAATCAATCTTCACGACCAATTCCACCTCAACACCCGAGATGGTGGCCACCCCCCGATGGGAATATTTAATCGGCTTCGTCGACCCTACAAACAACGTCAAAATCGTCATACGCCACCTCGAATACGCAAAATAATCCCCCCTAACGCAGACTGCAACCGATCCATATCGTCGACCGTAGTCAACCGCCCCATACTGATCCGAAACGCCCCCGCAGTCACCCACGCCGGCTTCCCCAACGCCGCAATCACATGGGAGGGTTCCACCGACCCCGTCGAACACGCGGACCCCGTCGAAATAGAAATCCCCTGCAAATCCAATCCCCGAACAATAGCTTCCCCGGGAATGCCCTTCACACTGACGTTAATCGTATTAAATAGCCCATCCTCCGGACTATTTACCTCAACATCAACCACCGCACGAATCGACTCTAAAAATCTATTTTTTAAGGCCAAAAGACGGGCCCCCAAGGCCTCCCGTTCCGCTTCGGCCAGAACCACCGCGTCGGCAAATGCCACCGCCAACGGAACCGCCTCAGTCCCCGCCCGCAACGCATGTTCCTGCGGCCCCCCAAAAATAATAGGGGTCAGCCGATCGATGTCCCGAATCAGCAACGCCGCAATCCCTTTAGGTCCATACACTTTATGCCCAGAAATCGTCATTAAATCCGCACCCGAATCAAACGATAAAAACGGCAACTTCCCCAAAGCCTGAACAGCATCGGTATGCATCAACACGCCACTTTCCCTGGCAATAGTAGAAATATCCGCAATCGGTTGAATACTCCCGGTCTCATTATTCGCACTCATAATCGTAATCAGCCGAGTATCCGGCCGAATCGCATCACGAACCGCATCCACCGACACGCTCCCATGAGAATTCACCGGGACTTCCGTAACCGTCACCCCACGACGCCCCGCCGCCCGCAACGCATTACGCACACAGGAATGTTCAATCGTCGATGTAATCACATGTCCCCCATCCGGCACCGATTGAACCACCTGACTATTCGCTTCCGACCCCGACCCCACAAAAATCAACGCCCGACGGGGAATTCCCAACACCCCCGCAATGCGTTCCCTCGCGGTATCCAAGGCATTCCGCGCCTCCCGACCCTCCGCGTGAAGGCTCGACGGATTCCCCATTACATCCCAATATTTTCGCCATTTTTTTGCGATTTCAGGATGCAACGGCGTCGTCGCATTATGGTCCAAATACACTCGAGAAACGGCCATTATTTTAACCCTTGATTCCAATATATATACAACGTATAGTAGTCGCCGACTATATACACACTGTGTATATGCGGCAACCTAATAGTGTACCACGGAAAGGACGGTGTCTGGTGTTAACAGACAAACAACAACAGATCCTAGACTTCATTCAGCAGTTTAGACAAACCTACGGGCAATTCCCCTCGTTACGACAAATCGGAACTCAATTTTCGGTCACCGTACGCGCCGTTCAACAACATATCGACGCACTTAAACGGAAAGGCGCCCTCACCGAGCATCAACCCAAAACCGCAACCTATCAATTGCCCAACGAATTCCAATATCGAATTCCGTTACTGGGAAGTATCGCTGCCGGAGCCCCACTTGAAGCCATTGAGCGCACCGATAGTTACGTCGAACTCGGACCGGAATATTTTGGACCCAATCGCCACCTATTCGCTCTCGAAGTCCACGGCGACAGCATGTCCGGCGACGGAATCCGGGAAGGAGATACCGCCATCATCCGCCGACACGGCAATATCCCCGACACCGAAACCATCGTGGCCGTACGGGTCGACGCGGACGAATTCACCTTAAAACGACTGGCCCTAGTGGATCAAATGATCGAACTTCGCCCCTCCAACCCCACTTACAAATCATGGCAAGTGGCCGTTGATCGGGTGGAAATCGTCGGACAAATGATCGGCTTAGTAAGGAGACTATAATGACAAAAATGGTTCATAACGCTAATAACTGGATTTGGGACCAAGTCATGGCCCAATTCCCGATTCAATTCGCCACCCAACTCGAGACGGTGACCAGTCAATCCCAGATTCCCTCCGTGAACCCTCGGCTTACCCAATTCTTAGGCGGCGGGATTCCCAAAGGCGCCATCACCGAAATGGGGATCCCCGTCGGATTTGCAGGACGCAGTGTCGTCGCCGACTTTGTCAGTCACGTCACTCAAACGGATTTATGTTTATGGGTAAATGGGCATTCCGACATGCGCCTCTACCCGCCCGCGTGGATTTCCCGAGGGATAAACCCCATCAAATGGGTCGTCGCCAATTCCGATTCCCCCGTACGGCAACTCAAGGCATCGCTCATGCAACCTATTTTCCAACTGTTGGTATTGGATATGGAATCCCATCAGCTATCGGCCGAAGACATCGCCTTCATCAGTATACAGGCCAGGATTCATCGGTATGCCGTCGTCGTTATTCGACCCTTTTTACTCTCCAATCGTCAGGGAAATAGCTGGGCCAAACTCCGATTAAACGTCACCCCGAATCACAAGCAACTCCACTTATCCGTGATCAAAGGCCTCAGTGAACGCCAACTGACGATCCCCAACCATGTTCCTAGCACTGTTAGCCGATGACCCCACCGAAATCCAAATCCAATGTATGGGGTCCCGGGTTATGCGCTGGGACTCCGCCGCAACATGGATCATCGATTTGGGGCCCTTTCTTCCCTACTGGAAAGCGGAGGCACACACCCAACGCCTACCGGTTTTGTCCCTCTGGAAACGGGTCATTGCACAGCAGCTATTTGGCTATACAAGGGAACAAATCCAAACTCCGCTGGCCCTAGAACAGCTCCCCATTTGCGCCGTATGGGACCACTCCCCACTGCGCGCCGCCATGATTCTGTCTCACATGAAACACACCCACACCACGGGATGGATTATCCCGGGGAGCGTGAGAACCACCCAATTATGGAACAGCATTACCTGGGCGTCCTGGGAAACCACCATCGACCAGCTTATTCTCAATTGGGAAACCCCCCGCCCCAAAGGCTTTACGGCCCTCCAGGTTCGGCATCTTATGAAACGACTTCGCGCCACGTCTGAACGACTTGCGCTCCAGCCCTCTCAACTGAATACACTCCCCATCGCCGGCATCCAACGTCGGTATGGCCCATGGATTGCTCGACTATGCGGCTGGCTCGATACCGCCAATGCCATCACAGATATTACGTATTTCCCGTGGAAATCATGGCAACGAGCCGCCCCCATCCAAACATCCCGACACCTCGATAATCCGACCCGGAAATGGGCCGAATGCACCCCAGAACTCATCGAAGATCTCGATTCCATTGCATGTAAAACACCCCAAAAAACCACGGAACTGTCATGGATCATTCAATTCGAAACCCACGAAACCGTCACGCTTCCGATTCGATTCAGAACCCCTCACTTTCTTCGAAACGAACTCGGGCATCATCGCACCACATTCATTCAACTGACGGGCGCATTCTCCGTATTTGCCGCGACATTAACGCGGTGCCCCTTCATCACGGGATGGACCTTTGTACTCAAAGGAACCCTCACGATGGGGATTGATCGCCTCACGTTATTCGAATTTAGCCTCGATGCAGAACACGAACGCCAATTGGCGGCCTTGGCCAACCAAGTCCTGACCCCCATCACCCGCTATCAATGGGAGCCTCATTGGACCCCCGAATTAGGATTCAAGGACGCCCAAATTGAGCCAAACAAAGAGCGCCTGCATTTAGCCAAGGTGTTGCCCTATGCGGGACCCAAGCGACCGTTATTCACCCTCACCCGTCCCTACGGAATATCTCTCCCCAAGTGTGCCCCGCAAATAGAAGCAACGATGAATCCGTGGTGGCAGGGTGGGAACCCAACCGCCGCCGAAACCCGGTATCACCGATATCAAGATTCTCAAAAACGATGGTTGTGGGTGGCACGAACCGGAAATAAAACGGAAGCGCGGGGGATATATGGTTGAGGAAGAGGGGGTGACTAATCTCAGTTTCCACGAATGGATCACTCACTCCAATTTTTCATTTTTAAACGGCGCCTCTTCCCCCGACGCGTTAATCACCCGTGCCTCCAAACTGGGCTACCAAAGCATCGCCCTCACCGACCTCGACGGCGTATACGGATTGGCACGGGCCTACCGTGCCGTCGCCACTCTTAAAAAACAGGGGCTTCCGACCCCGAAACTTCACTATGGCGCGGAACTCCATCTTGGACCGGATCACGATTTGCCGATGATGATCCGGAATACCCTGGTATTAATCGCCCAAACCCATCGGGGATATCGGCACCTATGCCAACTCCTCACCACCGCCCATCGCCGGGGGAAAACAACCGCGTACCTCACGCCCGATGATCTCAGCACACTCCCGGTCGACGATATTGTCGCCATTCTCCCGATGCGGGGACTCCTTCACCAGGGACGATTGTCAGATTGGGCCCCCCAAATCGAGCAGCTCCACGCTCAATTTAATGACCGATTTTACATGGCCGTCACCCGAACCCGACACCCCAGTGAAGACCACGGCATCCCCCTCACGATCGAGACTGCCGACCGGCTAGGAATCCCCCTACTCATCAGCCAAGACGCATTTTTTCATCACCCCCAACAAAAACGAGTCGCAGATGTCCTCACCGCCATTCGATTAAACCGGACCCTCGACGAGGCCGTCCCCCATTTATGGCCCAACTCCCAACGGGCGCTGGCACCGATCCCCCACATCCTCAAACGATATGGATCCCTCCCATTTCTCCCGCAGGCCCTCAAAAATTCCGACACACTCGCCCAATCGATCCATTTTGATTTGTCAGAACTTCGGTATCGGTATCCCCAAGAATGGGTCCCCAACAATCACACGTCCATGTCCTATCTCACCGAACTCATCTGGGAAAAAGCCCATCATCACTACGGAGACACCCTCCCCGCCACAGTCATCACATCTATCAAGCACGAACTGGACCTCGTTCAACAACTTGATTTCCCCGATTATTTCCTCACCGTGTTCGACATCGTCCAATGGGCCCGATCTCACTCTATTCTCTGCCAAGGACGGGGGTCTGCCGCCAATAGCGCCCTCTGTTTCATCTTAGGAATCACGGCACTCGACCCCACTAAATTCGAGTTATTATTCGAACGATTTATGAGCCTCGAACGGGGAGATCCACCGGACATCGATGTGGATTTTGAACATGAGCGCCGAGAAGAAGTTATCCAATATATCTACGCAAGGTACGGCCGCCACCGCGCCGCGATGGTCTGCAACGTCATTTCCTTCAAATCCCGAGGCGCGATTCGAACCGTGGGCCAAGCCTTTGGGGTCCCAACGCCACTCCTTGATGCCGCCGCCACCGTCCTCAGCAGCCGATTTTCTGATCGCAAGACCCCAACGGAAGTCCTCACCCAAGTGAAAGGGGACTTTCCCTCAGCGCTCCCCGATCACATCTGGCAATTATGGGGAGAACTCTCCGACGCGATTAGGGGAATGCCTCGCCATCTCGGTATTCATTCGGGTGGATTTGTTATTTCGCAGCATCCTATCACCGCGTTAAGCCCCATCGAACCCGCCACGATGGACCATCGCACCGTCATTCAATGGAGCAAAGACGATATCGGGGCGCTTGGCTTTTTTAAAATCGATATCCTGGCACTCGGCGGCCTCACACTTATCCAAAAATGCCTCGCCTCCATAAAATCCAAAGAGAATATCGCCCTCACCATGGCCACCATTCCCGGCGACGACACGGCCACGTTCGACATGATTTGCGCCGCCGATACGATTGGCACCTTTCAAATCGAATCCCGGGCTCAAATGGCGTTCTTACCCCGTCACCAACCGCGAACTTTTTATGATCTCGTTGTCCAAGTGGCCATTATTCGACCGGGCCCCATCCAAGGCGGGATGATCCACCCGTATCTCCGACGGCGACGGGGAGACGAACCGGTCACATTCCCCGACCCCCGATTGGTCCCCATTCTTAGTCGGACCTATGGCGTCCCCATTTTCCAGGAACAAGTCATGCGCGTGGCCATCGCCGTTGGGGGGTTCAGTCCCGGCGAAGCCGACGAACTCCGAAAAAACATCGGTGCATTCACGATCAACCTAGATCAAAACCACTGGATCAAGCGCCTTCGAAGTGGCATGGAGAAAAACGGCATTGCCAATGAATTTATCGACACGATTCTGGGTCACATTCATGGGTTTGCCAGTTATGGATTTCCCGAAAGTCACGCGGCATCCTTCGCACTCCTGGCCTACGTCACCGCCTACCTCAAATGCCATTATCCGGCCCATTTTTTTATGGCAATCCTCAACA
This sequence comes from uncultured bacterium, assembly GCA_903864835.1. Lineage (GTDB taxonomy): Bacteria > Margulisbacteria > Marinamargulisbacteria > SXXA01 > SXXA01 > CAIPHK01. The sequence continues at coordinate 7,203 of CAIPHK010000016.1, forward strand.
GTCTCCCGATGGGTTTTTATCCCGCCGATATTCTCGTCAAAACCGCCCAACGCTGTGGGATCAAAGTCCTTCCAATTTGCATCACCCAGTCCACATGGGATCATCACCTCGAATGGGTTGAGGGCCACTGGGCCATCCGACTGGGATTCCGCCTCATCCAGGGCATCCGAAAGTCCGCCGCGCACCGAATCGAAAGCGATCCGCTTCGACACCTCAGCGCAACCGCCACCGACCCGATCCAAAGACTCACCCAAATTCTCTCTAGAACCCGTCTTAACAAACTCGATCTCTCCGCACTGGCGGCCGCCAACGCATTCCATTCCATCGGAATTTCCCGTCGCGACGCCTTATGGCTCGCCGAAGCATCGCCGATCCGGGAAATATTGGACGACCTAGGGCCCGCCCCAACACTCGGCACCGAAGATCCGATGACCTCCGTTCAACTCGATTACAGCGCCACCGGAACCTCTCTCGGACTCCATCCCGCCGCACTACTACGCCGATACGCCTGGCCATTCCGTTTTCCCGTGGAATGGCTCACCTTTTCCGACACCCTTCGCAGCCGCGCCTTAAAACCCTGCAAAATCATCGTCTTTGGAATGATCACCGTCCGCCAATCGCCCCCGACTGCGAAGGGGGTAGTATTCATCACGTTGTGGGACGAAACCGGGCATTACGATTTGATCATCCGTCCCGAGATTTACCAACGCTACCGAAAGCTCATCGATCGCCAGTCGTTTTTATGCGTGAGAGGCATCCTTCAATATAAAGAAAACGCCATCTCCGTCCGCGTCGATTCGGTGGTGGACGCCAATGAAAAATGGACGCCATCGGTTAAGTTCCCGGATCAACCACCGAGCAGCAGTGGGTTTGATGAGCGGGTGAGGAATTATGTGTAACTCACCCTCTTCCCCAAATTCCCCGTCCGGGAAATTTGAGGGTCTCCCTCTCTACGCACAAGCGCATAGAGGGAGAAAAATACAAAATTGCGGTAACTTGGGATAAGCCCAGTTCGGTTCGTAGACAACTATGTTCTTTATCAAATCGATTATTAAAATAATCACAACACACATCCCAACATCCCCATCAATTCCAACACCCCAATTGCCTCAATCCGTTCCGAAATAGGATACCGATCCGTCCCTGCATAAACCACAAACGCCTTGGCCGGTTTCAAATCCCCGATGGCCTCGTAAAACCCTTTTGATGGACGAGCGACTCCGCTTCGTTTTATTTCAATAATCCACCGTTCGCCACCGGGTAATTCCAATACCAAATCAACCTCTGCCCCACCCGATGTCCGATAAAATCCAGGCACCGTTCGCACAGGAGCAGCCCCGATTAAATTCTCAATGACAAACCCCTCCCAGCTCCCACCCACTACGGGATGGCCCAGCAAGGATTGGAAATCGCGGATATTCAGAAGTGCATGAACCAGACCGCTATCTCGAATATAAATTTTAGGCGATTTAACCAATCGCTTTCCCACGTTAGTGGAATAAGGCATCAACCGACGAACCATCAATAAATCCACCAAAAGGTCGATATATCGAGTGATCGTTTGGCTGCTCACCTCTAAACCGGCAGCAAATCGAGAAGAATTTAATAGTCCACCTTGAACATGCGCCAACATGGTCCAAAATCGACGCAACGTTTCCGACGGAACCCTCGGCCCAAACATCGGAATATCACGCTCAAGATAAGAGCGAATTAAATCATCACGCCACAGCAAACTACCGCGATCTGAACCCGCCAAAAAACTATCAGGAAACCCGCCTCGACTCCAAAGCATTTCCAACTGGGCTGGCGCCAGCTCTTGCGCAGAAAAAGGGCCCATTTCTATATATCGAATCCGCCCGGCCAAACTCTCGGTACTTTGCTTAAGCAAATCCAACGATGCCGACCCCAGTAATAAAAATCGCCCCGTTCGACGACCATTTCGCCGCCCTTGATCAATAATCCCACGAAGTTCCAAAAACAAATCCGGAACTCGATGAATCTCATCCAAAACAACCAATCGATCTTCATATGCCCTAAGAAACCCCGCCGGGCTCTGAAGTTTTGCCCGATCGCTACTATTTTCCAAATCTAAATAAAGCGCATTTTTCTCTCGTGCAATATCCAACGCCAACGTCGTTTTACCCACCTGTCGAGGCCCAATCAACGCGACCGCAGCCTGTTCAGCCAACGCATCTTGCACATTTCCCAATAAAAGCCGACGAATCATCCTTGCAAATCTACCACGCAATGTCAGATTTGCAAGGATAAACAGCCCCTCCCAACTGGCCCAAAGGGGCCAGGAACGTCCCAGAAGGGTAGTCCGCGAGGGCTATAAATACGGGGGTCCCCCGGAAAGTACACTGAACGAAGTGAGGGACTTTCTGGGGGTAACCTTATCTTGCAGGGCGCAACCTTATGCCAATCTGCGTCCCCCACAAATCCGCATAAATTCCCCCCGACACCTGAATCAAATCATCATGTGTTCCCTGTTCCGCCAAGGTCCCATTATCCAAGACCAGAATATGATCCGCGTTTCGAATCGTTGATAACCGATGGGCGATAATCAACGCCGTTTTTCCCTCAGTTAACCGAGTTAAATTCGCCTGAATGGCCTTTTCCGTTTCGGTATCCACCGAACTGGTCGCCTCATCAAACACCATGATTGGCGCATGCTTCAGCAACGCCCTGGCGATACTCAACCGCTGGCGTTGCCCACCCGACAGCCGAATTCCCCGCTCCCCAACCACCGTCTCGTACCCACCAGGCAATGTCATCACAAAATCATGAAACTCGGCCTGACGCGCCACCGTCGCCACCTCTTCCAATGAAACGCCGGTCTTCCCATACGCAATATTTTCAAAAATGGTCCCATGGAACAGATAAACATCCTGGCTCACCAACGCAATCGATTCGCGTAACTGATGAATTGGCAACGACCGGATATCCACTCCATCAATCAGAACCGCCCCCGAAATAGGGTCATAAAACCGCATCAACAATTTAATCAGCGTCGACTTTCCACACCCGGTTGTCCCCGCGATTCCGATCGTTTGCCCGGCCTCAACACGAAACGACAACGACCGCAGCACCGACACCCCATTGGGATACGAGAATTCGATCTCCGAAAACTCAACCGCGCCATTCACATGCGCAACCACCGTCGGAACTTCAGGCTCTTGAATTTCACTGGGCGTATCCAACACCGAAAAAATCCGACGAATACTGGCCTTGGCCCGTTCAAAATCATCCATCGTCGTGCCCAACCGGGTCATCGGCCACAGTAATCGCTCCGTCATCATCGCAAAAAGAACCAACTCGCCCACCGTGAGAATCCCACGCCCCGACAAAATCCAATAACTCCCCACCAACAATACCCCCGCAAACCCCATCACCACGCCCATGCGAATCAACGGCGTATACAACGCACTAATCGTAATCGCATGCCGATTGGCGGTTTGATACGCCTGGGACGCCGCCTCAACGCGACTTTGCTCAAAGGCTTCCGCCGTAAAACTTTGAATCACCATCATCCCAGAGACGTTATTTTCCATCCGACTGTTTAAATCACCGACAGCCGCCCGCACTTTTCGATATCGTGGAAAGAGCAACCGCTGATACAACAAGCTGCCACCGACAATAATCGGTATCGGCAACACCCCGACAATGGCCAACTGCCACGAAATCATAAACAAAATAGAGCCCGACACCACCAACAACACGCCCAACTGAACAAACTCGTTCAACCCAGTGTTTAAAAACCGTTCCAACTGATTCACATCGTCATTCAAAATTGCCAAGGTATCGCCCAACCGATGATTCTCAAAAAACGCCATTTCCCGAGTTTGAAGATGGCTATACACCCGCAGTCGGGTCTCGTGTTGGACCACTTGCGCCAGGGTCATAAATCCATATTGATACGCCCACTGAAAAAAGCTCTCTAGTGCAAAAATTACCACCGCCAAAATCGACAGAAATACCGCCAATCGCAAGGGCACATCCGTCCCCGCAATACGCCCAATCCACCGCGGTGGCGTCCCCCGAACAGTATCAATGATCCATCCGGTCAACAACGGTGGCATCAAGTCAAAAATTTTATTCAGGACACTGGCCCCGACTGATAAATACAAATGAACAGTGTGGGTTTTAAGATAGTTAAATAGGCGATTCATAGACTTTTAGTCTACAGGAATTTTAAGCGTCCCCAAACCAGTCATCAAAAACTATTGCCGATCGCAACGTATATAGTGTAAAAATTCCTAGGTTCAATAAGATTATCCACGTCCTCCGCTCTGTTCTACCCTCTGTTCTACCCTCTGTTCTCCCTTCAATGAAAGAAACTCCCAATGCAATACCAACACCGCTCGATAGCCACCCCCACCCGCTCCTATTTCTGTCGAATACCTTGGCCCCGCGTTGATGCCCGAGTTACCCCTAGTCACGACGCAGCTGAAGCAATACCCCAGCAGGATTCCATACACCGTATACAGAACCGGCTCTACGACCCAAACAGACCCCGCAACGTCTTTGGATTCTCAGAATCTCCACCCGCGACACATGTAGGTCTCAACGACTCCGCCTTAACCAAAACCATAACAATCGCCGACCCCGTAGCGCTGGTGGACTCGGCACGTGCCCCCGTGCAGACATCCCTGAAAGACCAAAATCGGTCCTTACGCACCCATTATTACCGTGGGATCGAGCTCATGAGAGAGACTATCGCCGCTAAGTTAGGCTCCACTTCCGCAAACCAACTCAAAATTCATGAAATCCTCAGGATAGCCAGCTCACCATTGTTTCAGTTAATTAAATACCCCATGACTTGGACAAAAATTCACAATGCCCCAATCTTGGGTACCGCCATCCTTCAAGATGGACGAGATATTATTTCTACAAGATATAAACAACTTACTAAAAAAACCCACTCACCCTCGCACCCCTGATTTAAGGGGTCCACTGCATCAAAACTTTATCAGGTCATAGACCAATCCCCACACTACCAAGTTAAGAAACCCCTAAAAAAATATCATGTTAAAAAAAACCATCTCCCTCCCCCTCAAAACCTCCCAACAACGCATTGATCATCGTCTGGTGCCAGAAATAGCCGTATCCGACGCAGATCCCCTTGGACAAGTCATTACTGTCAAAACGGTCCCAACCACAATACAAGACGCATTAGTCATCGTTTGCTTTTCAGAATTTTGCAAAGAATCCACGCAGCCACAAAAAGACCAATTTTTTGAACGCCTGAAAAGCTACATTACGAACAAAAAACCAATTATTTTTCTAAATGCCGATGACGATTGGTGCGACATCGACAGCGCATTCCTAAAGAGACACATGCCACAATCCGTCGCTCAATTGTGGAACCAATTTAATACTCAAAATCGATTCAACCAATTTTGTGCCTATGAGTCCGTGTTAGCCCATTTACATAAAGCCAAGACTATCGAAATCGGCGGCTCTTACAAGGAAGCGTGTGTCACCAACTGTGCGGTCAATATTTGCCGAGACACTATCGTTACGAGCATGGAGGGACTGGAGCTACCCTTCGAGGCATCCGAACTGGACGAAGATCACCAATGGATTCGGATCCCCAACGGCGTGATCTCTGACATCATGTCCGTATCCATATCATCGACCGATCCCGCGCCAGTGACCGATGCCCCGTCTGCAAAGCGCGTCCGGAAAAATGCCGACGCCTAACGCCCCGCTAAAAACACCTTAACCGCCGCCATATCCACCCGTTGTGCCAAATGGGTATACGGTTGGATGGGGTGATCCGTCATCCGCGTCGTTAGGTCCTCCCAAGTTAACGGCGCAATACCCAAAAATCCTTCCACTCCGGCAATCAACTGAGGCACGATCGGCTTCAAATAAATCGCCAATAACCGCAACGCATTGAGTCCCGTGGTACAAATCTGCCGAGCATGATCAGGATCGGTCTTCGCCGCCGCCCAGGGCGCCTGGGTATCAATATATTGGTTCGCTTTATCCGCCAATGCCATGATTTCCCGAGTCGCTTTATGGGTCTCCAGCGCTTCATACAATATCGCAATACGCTCCGCAGCCCCTTCTATCTCCGCCAACAACGTCACTCCCACGGCATCAGGGGTACTCAAGGTCCCCCCGCAGGACTTATTCACGATTGCACCCAATCGGCTGGCAATATTCACAATCTTATTCACGACTTCTGCATTCACTTTGAATACAAAATCCTCAAAATTGAGGTCAATATCATCAATCCCCGAACTCAGCTTCGAGGCAAAATAATATCTCAAATATTCGGGGTTAAAACTCTCTGCGAATTCTGACGCATTAATAAACGTGCCCCGACTTTTCGACATTTTTTCGCCATTCACGGTTAAAAATCCATGAACATGCACCGCTTTGGGCAACTGGTACCCGCCCACCATCAACAACGCCGGCCAAAACAGCGTATGAAAATACAAAATATCTTTTCCAATAAAGTGATGGATTTCGACCGCCGGATCCGTCCAATAGGGCGCCCATTCCATCCCGGCATCCGCCGCCCATTTTTGGGTCGTGGCAATATAGCCAATCGGGGCATCCAACCACACATAAAAATATTTATCGTCGGTACCTGGAATCTTGAAGCCAAAATAGGGTGCATCCCGAGAGATATCCCAATCCTTTAATCCCGATTCAAACCATTCGTTCAACTTGTTCGCAACCTCAGATTGAACATGCCCACCGCGTACCCACGCCTCGATTTGATCTGTGTACTGGCTCAATTTAAAGAAATGGTGAACCGAATTTTTCGAAATCGGCGTTGCGCCACATTCCGCACACCGAGACTCCATCAGCTCAGATGGGGAATACGTCGCCGAGCATTTTTCACAAGAATCCCCATATTGATCCTCCGCCCGGCAACGTGGGCAAATCCCGCGAATCAATCGATCCGGTAAAAACATCGCATCATTGGGACAAAACATCTGAGAAATTTCCCGTTGTTCAATTGCGCCTGCCGAGACCGCTTTTAAATAAATCGCTTCCGACAACGCCTTATTTTCCGGTGAATTGGTCGAATAATAGCAATCAAAACCAATGCCATACCGTTCAAAATCAGCCACATGCCGCTGACCAATCTCCGCCACCATCTCATCCGGGGTTCGATTTTGTTTTTTAGCCGAAATCATAATCGGCGTACCGTGGGTATCGTCGGCACAAAGATACACACACTGATGGCCTCGCAATTTCTGGAACCGTACCCAAATGTCGGTCTGAATGGTCTCCACCAAGTGGCCCAAATGAATATCGCCGTTCGCGTAAGGAAGCGCGCTAGTCACCAATAGGTTTCGTGTCATTGAGGCCCCCGTCTGGCTAGACTTTAGATTCGCCCTGTATCAGCGATATCAAATCAGCCACGGTCAACGCCCCAAGATCGCCTTGGCGACCCCTCACAGACAGTGTGCCCGCCTCTGCTTCACGTTTACCAATAACCGCCAAATACGGTACCCGCTCATTTAATCCTTGGCGAATCTTGTACCCGATCTTCTCGTCACTCGAATCGGTGACCACCCGAATATCTTTGGCCAACAATTCAGCCGCTACCGATTTACAGTAGTCCGACATTTCTTTGTTCACACTCAATAACTTCACCTGAACCGGTGCCAACCAAGTGGGGAATTTGCCCTCATAATGTTCAATCAATATTCCAAAAAAGCGCTCAATCGAGCCTAACAACGCCCGATGAATCATGTACGGGCGATGTTTTTGCCCATCCGCGCCAACGTAGGTCATATCAAATCGTTCAGGGAGGTTAAAATCAAATTGTACGGTTGAGCATTGCCATTCCCGACCAATAGCATCCTCAATTTTGACATCGATTTTGGGACCATAAAACGCCCCGCCACCCTCATCCACTTCAAAGGGCAAGCCGGCGGCAACGATTGCGTTACGTAACGCGGTTTCAGACGCGGCCCAACGGTCTAAATCCCCAACATATTTTTCTTTTGGCCGGGTGGATAAAAATACCTTCACTTTTTCAAACCCGAAATCATTCAACATGGAGAAACAGAGGGTCAGTACCTTGGAGATCTCTTCTTCCACTTGATCCGGGGTACACACAATATGGGCATCATCCTGAGTAAATCCACGTACCCGCATCAAGCCATGAAGTACCCCGGTCCGCTCATAACGATACACCGTCCCCAACTCTGCAAACCGGAGTGGCATGTCTCGGTAGGACCAATGACGATTGTTATAAATCATGACGTGAAACGGACAATTCATCGGCTTTACGTAATAATCTTGGTCATCCACTTCCATTTTGGCGTACATATTTTCGTTATAAAACGATAAATGGCCGCTGGTTTCCCACAACTGCCCCTTGCCCACATGAGGGGTATATAACAACTCATAGCCTGCGCGGAAATGCGCTTTCCGCCAATAGTCTTCGATAATGGACCGAATTCGCGCACCCTTGGGATGCCATAAAATCAATCCCGGCCCGACTTCATCTTGAATACTAAATAAATCGAGTTCTTTTCCGAGAAGGCGATGATCCCGCTTGGCGGCTTCTTCTAGCCGAATCAGATAAGCATCCAACTCCTCTTGCGTATGAAACGCAGTCCCATAAATCCGTTGGAGCATCTTATTTTTTTCGGAACCGCGCCAATACGCGCCAGACACCCGAAGCAACTTAATCGCGCCAATCTGCCGGGTACTGGCAACGTGGGGCCCCCGACACAAATCAACAAACGATCCATTTTTATAAAAAGAATATTCTCCCAAGTCCAAATCCTGGATAATTTCCAACTTGTACGGTTGGTCAGATTCGGCAATGGCCGCTTCCGTTTGTGCCCGATCGAGTACGTACGTTGAAAAAATTTGATCCTCGGCGAGGATCGCACTCATTTTTTGTTCAAGTTCAATAAGATCATCAGGGGTTAATGTGCGAGGCAGGTCAAAATCGTAATAAAATCCCTCGTCAATCGCGGGGCCAATACCCAATTTGGCGTCGGGAAATAAGGCCAAAACGGCCTGTGCCAATACATGGGACGCGCTATGACGAATTTCGTGCAGGGTAGGTTGAGACATGATTAATTTAAATTGAGGGGGAACCCGAACGCCATTCCATCAAATCCAAAGTCTTCATCCCCGCCTGCAAATGGACCAGAAAATGGGAAAGAATGACGAAGTTCGGGCAATTCGTGATCCAACGACCCTAATAATCGGCGAATATCCTGTTCTGGTGGAACCCGATACTCATCCTCTGAGGGCGCGGGATAACTCAAACGACTCGGTGCAGGACGACCAAAGGCAACGGCATCGATTTCATAAACGCGACGAGTCCCTTTTTCTTTGGACGCTTTATTCTCAACCGATTCTGAGGATAAACAATCGGAGGTTACAATTTGACTCAACGTTTTTTTAGCCACATCGGCAATGCGACGGGATATCGCGGTATTGAGCTTATCTACCGCTTCATCTTCCGACTTCCCAACACCTTGGCAGCTCGGAAATGACGGAGACACGGCTTTAAAGCGCTTACGCTGGAAGGTCACTACAATTTCAAGACGTATGGAGTGTTTCAATGATGATCCTCACAGGCAATAATATCCTCAAAAATAGCACACCTTTGTGCAATTGGCATACCCTCAATCCGTGGCGGGGTTCACGGCGGTTCTGAACTCCTGGCAACCGTCGCCCACCTCACCCCGCCCTTCGGGCACCCCTCTCCATCGACTGCGTCAACAGAGAAGGGCTGTCGGATATTTTTATTGTGCAGTAGCCGTTCTTAAAAAATCCCTCAGTCTCCCGAAACACCCCGATCGGCCTAGTAAAAAATGGCCCAGTCGTGGGCTAGGCGGAGGCGCAGACTATCTTAGAGCATAGCCATCAGGCGGAGCGTATAGTTAAGCCGAGGCATAGCCCGCGAATCGGTCATTTTTACAGACCCCGTCCCTGATTCAGATAGTCAACAACATACTCCTTAATCGTGTCTTCCAGGGGTCTAAACCGGAGATTAGGTAGCGCCGTTTTTAATTTTTCCATGTTGGCTTGGGTAAAATATTGATACTGATTGCGAAGGCCGGTGGGCATATCGAAGTATTCGATTTGAGGCTCGCGACCCAATGCAGAAAATAAGGCATGCGCAACCTCGTTCCAACTGCGAGCCTGCCCCGTTCCGAGGTTAAAGACCCCGCAAATCTTTCGATTATTGAGTAAAAACCACATCGCATCCACGACGTCTTTGATGTAGATAAAGTCCCGCTTTTGCTCGCCATCGCCGTAGTCCGGACGATGCGACTTAAACAATTGAATTTTTCCGGTCTCAAATATCTCCCGATGCGCCTTACACACCACACTACGCATATCGCCTTTATGATATTCATTGGGGCCAAATACGTTAAAAAACTTTAAGCCCACACAATGGTCAATCAATCCATGACGCAGCGCCGCCAAATCAAAAAAATGTTTGGAATACCCATACCGGTTGATCGGACGAAGCAATTGAAATTTGTCATGGTCATCATCAAATCCGTGATGCCCGTTCCCATACGTCGCCGCACTACTTGCGTAAATAAATCGGACGTTTTTTTTGACTGCCCAATCAGCCAGAATCTGGGTATATCGATAGTTATTTTCCATCAGATAGTCGCCGTCCAACTCCGTTGTCGCAGAACACGCTCCCATGTGAACAATCGCCTCTATTCCCTTGGGCAAGGCATTCTCTAAAACCATGTCTAAAAAATCATCTTTATGGAGATAATTGTCATACTCCAACCCCACTAAATTCCGCCATTTTTCGGAGGTTTTAAGGGAATCAACGATGATAATGTCGGTGATGCCTTCTTGATTCAATCGCCAGACAAATGCACTTCCAATAAACCCCGCACCCCCAGTCACGATAATCATTTATGACTCCTTTTTCTTTTTTAAGCCGGGATCGACTACCGGAATAATCCACACTTTATCCACCCGATGGCCATCCATATCGACCACTTCAAACCGATATCCCCATTCGACAAAATAATCGCCTTCTTTGGGGACCTTATTGAGCTGATCCATCATCAAACCGCCCAAAGTTGAATAACTCCGATCTTCTTGATCCGGGCCATCCAAATTCAACTGATCCTGCAATTCATCCAAAAGCACCGCGCCGTCAACCAACCAAGACCCGTCCTCACGGCGAACAAAATCCGGCGCTTCGGGGTCATCGCTATCCGGAAGCTCCCCCACGATACTTTCGATCAAATCTCGTAGGGTAATCCATCCTTCGACGACGCCATGCTCACTCACCACCACGCCCACATAGCGCTTGTCTTCCCGAAACTTTTCCAAAATTTTGAGACCGGACATGTTTTCTGGAATAAAGAGCGGTGCGGATACCAACTCTCTCAAATTGGGTTCCCGACCCGAATCCAATTGTCTTAAATAATCTTTAACCAGGAGAACGCCCACAATCGTATCCAACTGCTCTTCACAGACTAAAAATTTGGTATATTCCGATTCCAAAATCTGCGCCCGAATTTGCCGAGGTGAATCTTTGATATCAATCCACGCCAGATGTTGCCGATGGGTCATCAGCGACTGTGCCTTCCGATCGTCAAACCGAAAAATGCCCTTCAGCATCTCGGATTCCTGATGCTCGATGACGCCATGATGAACCCCTTCATCAATCATTAGCTTAAATTCAGCCTCACTCACTGGCACCGCACGTTTATTTGAAATTCCCAACATCCGCAGAACGGCTGAGGTAATCCACGCCAAAAATCGAACCAGCGGTTGTGTAATGGTGGCGACGACCACCAAAATAGGGGCCGCGACCATTGCCACCGGCTCCGGATTGTTTAATGCAATCGACTTTGGAACCAGCTCGCCAAACACCAATGACAAAAAAGTAATCGACCCCACGACAACCACCATCGACACGGGCTCTGCCACCGCCGGCGTCACGGACAACGCGACTAAATATTTTGCAAAATTCCCGGCAATTGCGATTCCGCCAAATGCCCCAGCCACCGTCCCTATCGACGTAATCCCCACTTGCACCGTCGATAACAACCGTTCAGGATGGGCCAACAGAATTAATGCCGCCTTGGCACCAGGGTTCCCCCGTTTTGCACGCTCTTCAAGCCGGGATTTTCGTGACGACACCATGGCAATTTCGCCCATGGCAAAAATCCCATTTAACAGAAGTAAAACGAGCAAAATGGCAATTTCAATCATTACTGGCTTAAGGATTTAATCGGGAAAATCCCCACTCTGCACCGACGCGGCGATACTCAAAACGATCATGTAACCGATATTCTCCCTCAATCCAAAACTCAATCCGACGGGGACGAATGCGATACCCAATCCAATGGGGGGGTCGGGGAACAGCGGCCCCCTCATACTTTTGACGAACCTCTTCGACCCGAGCCAACAGAGAGTCCCGGGACTCTACAGGTCGACTTTGATCTGACGCCCACGCCCCCAATTGGCTGATCAAAAAGCGCCCATTAAAATAATCATCCGAATCGCCTTCTGACACGGCCTCAATATCCCCCGTCACCCGAAGTTGCCGCCCCAGAGAGACCCAATAAAATGTCAGGCTCGCCTTGGGCTCATGCGCCAGTGATTGGCCTTTCACCGAATGAGAATTCGTAAAAAAAACAAACCCTTCATCCGATATCTGGCGGACCAATACCATCCGCCCGTCAGGGTACCCATCCGGAAGAACCGTGGATAAACACGCCGCATCGGGATATTTATCCCCCGCCGCCCGGCTGTCATCCACCCACTGCATCGCGAATTCAATCGGGTTTGATTCGGGAGAAAAGGTCATCGTCGACTCCATCGCAGAATCACCATTAGAGACCCAATGGCACCGCCCAATACGGCGATCGCCTTAACGCCAATCGATGGATTACGAAATACCGCGGTAAAGACTATACCGACGAGTAAAAAAAAGGGGAGCTCATTCATTAATCGAAGGCGCTTCGACGACATGCCCATCTGCCCCGCCCCTAACCGACGACTCAGTCGCCACGCCCACCCATGATAGGCGATTAACAACAACACCAATGCCAATTTAACATGAAACCACGGGGCCAAAGCCGCTCCGGTGACGATAACCAACGCCGTCCCAAACCCCAATGTCCCCACAAGCGCAGGCACCAAAACAAACGATTGTATCCGACGCCCCGCGAGCGCCATCAGCCGAATCACATCTGCACTACCCTGTGTTTCGAGCGCTTCAGTATGGTAAATCATGATCCGAATCCAAAAAAACAATCCCGAGAACCATGACACAGCAAAAATAATGTGGAGGGCTTTAAGACTCAACCCAATCAATGATGACGCCGCCTTAATTCTTGATCGATATCATCCCAACTGAGTCCCGCCATCTGCAACACAATAGACAGGTGAAATACCAAATCTGCGGTTTCAAATCGAAGCTCATCTGCCGACTGATTTTTTGCCGCGATAATGACCTCTCCCGCTTCTTCGCCAATTTTTTTAAGTACCCGATCCAAACCGCTTTTCACAAGAGTTCCCACATAGGAATTGTCAGATGAGTTCGCTATTCTGTCGCGTATAATGGATTCGAGTTCGTTTAAAAACATAAGTGATTTTCAAATTGTGTCGATCTCAACGCAATCGGTCAATAGAGAGGCTGTTCCAAAATCAATTTCACGCTATAATTTGGGTCTATTTTTTGTTCCAAATCCGTTTTAACACATCCGTAATCAAATAAAGTGAGGACATTATGAATCGTTTTACAAAGTTCCTATTAACCATCCTAGTTGCGTCAGTGACACTCACCGGCCTCGCATCCACCGCATTTGCCGATAATATCGGGTTTGTAGACCTTGAAAAGGTATTTGCGCGCTACAAAGACGCCGTCAAACTTCAACAAGATCTCCAAAAACGCCGAGAAACCTACCAAAAACTATTCGAAGACAAAAACAAAAAACTCGAAGAGGTCAAAAAGAAATCGAAGAAAGAAGAAGAGGTTCAAAAATTCATCGAAAAGACTGAAGACGAACTGAAACCAAAACAAGAAGAATTAGTGAAGTACGAAGGGGAGGCCAATCGCAAAATGGCCGCCAAAATTTTTGAAACGTCCGAAGTTGTTGCAAAAGAATTCGGGATCGACGTGGTTTTGGACAAACGTGCCATTCTATCGGGTGGCTTTGACCTCACCGACTCGGTGATTACCCGCCTTAACAAATAGTGAAATTACAGGATGTTGCCGCTGCACTTGGCGGCACACTCATTGGCGATCCGGAACGCGACGCCGTCCGGATCGCGGCCCTCTCACAGGCCACCGAGGACACGTTAACATTCGTCCTATCTGACACATCTCTAGCCCTCCTGGCTCAACGAACCGTTACGATGGCAATTACCTATAAAGAGCTTCCGAATATTCCGCATCAAATTGTGGTTAGGAATCCTCGAAAAGCACTCGCGCAAACCATTTCCATTTTCCATCCCACCGAATTTATTTCCATGATTTCCCCGTCAGCGGTCATTGATCCATCCGCTTTGATTGGAACCCCTACCTACATTCGAGAGGGCGTCAGTATCGGTGCCAATGTATCCATCGGATCCCATTGCATGATCTACCCTAACGTCACGATCTACGCGAATTGCGTCATTGGTGACAACGTCATCATCCACGCTGGCACCGTGGTTGGAAGCGACGGATTTGGTTTTTATTCTGATAAAGGGAAATGGGGGAAAGTGCCTCATATTGGCCGTGTCGTTATTGAAGACGATGTCGAAATCGGGGCCAACGTTACCATTGATCGTGGGGTCCTCGAAGATACGATTATTGGAAGCGGAACAAAAATTGACAACCTATGCCAGATTGCCCACAATAACCGCATCGGAAATGATTGTGCGTTTGCTGGGCAAGCCGGCACCGTCGGACACGCAGTAATTGGAAACCGAGTTCAAATCGGGGGCCAAGCAGGTATCAGTGCGGTCACCGTTGGCGATGACAGTATTATCGCCGCCCGATCCGGCGTCACCCGAAATGTTGCTAGCCGAGCAATGGTGTCAGGGTTCCCCGCTGGAGATCACTTCAAAGAACTCAAAAAAGACGCATGGATTCGGCAACAGTTCCGGAAACGAAAGGACCTCAAATGATTAAACGAATATTATGGATCACATTGGCCGTTGTGGCACTCATCTCCCCAGTCGCCGCCGACCCCACATTTTATGGACCCTCTGGCCTAATTTCGATGCCCACCGCAGAATCGCTGGAATATCAGCAATTTAACGTCGGCTACGATTTCAGAGGCACCGGAAAAGAACAGCAAGGCTTCTACAAATTCAATATGGGAATGTTCAAAAATGTAGAGCTTGGAATTGTTGGCGGGGCAACACCCACCGAAGGTGTCTTTATTAACGTGAAGTATTTCCTCATTTCAGATGCCACCCGATATCCCATGAGTTTTGCAGTCGGACTTCAGAATCTCGCTTCAAAATCCGATACCGGCCTTTATCTGGTCATGAGCAAAAAATTTCAAGGGGGATTCAGTGGCCACCTTGGATTTAACACCTTTATTTCAGATCAAATTGATCCGACGGTGATGGGCGGAATCGAATACATCGTCAGTGATCACATGTCCTTTTTAGCGGATTTTAGCGGAAAACAAAAAACCTACACATTAAACGGTGGCCTTCGGTTTGCGGTTTATCCGGACCTCAGCCTCCGCGTTAACATTTTAGATATTGGTCGGCAATCCACCGAGGGCGGCAGCTATTACAGCGTCGGATTGGCCTACAACCGGTTTATGTAGATGGAAAAATCCGATTTACTGGCGGGGCTAACGCTCTGCCAAAATCGTCAAATTATCGTCATCGGCGACATCATGCTGGATGAATATCATTGGTGTAACGTCAGTCGTATTTCGCCCGAAGCCCCCGTACCGGTGTGCACCGTCGTCACCACTACCCTCGTTCCAGGGGGCGCGGCCAACGTCGCAAATAATCTGGTTCATCTCGGCGCCACAGTTCGATTAGTTGGCGTTATCGGGCAAGATAGCTCCGGCTCCAAACTACTATCCGCGCTTCACGATCAAAACATTGAAACCGACGGTATTGTTCGGACGAATTCGAAACCCACGATTCTTAAGTCCAGGATCATTGCGAATCACCAACACGTGGTTCGGGTGGATCGGGAGGACACGGCCGCGATCAGTCCGTCGACCCAAAAAAAATTGATGGCCCACCTCGAAAATCACATCGCGGCTACCGACGCCATTATTGTGTCAGACTACCTTAAGGGCACCTTACCGGATCGATTCGTTCAATCCATTATTCAGCGAGCCAATCGCCATAACATCCCGGTAATCATCGATCCCAAGGGAAATTCGTATAAAAAATATAAGGGGGCCACGGTCCTAACCCCTAACTTCGGTGAATTTATTGCCGCCATCGGTAAAACCCCCAAAACCGAAGACGACATTTTTAAAGAAGGCCAAAAACTCAAAGAGAAATTAAAACTCAAAACACTGCTGGTGACCCGATCCGAAAAAGGAATGTCCCTCATTTCAAAAGGCAAAAAATGGGATATCCCCACAAAAGCCGCCGAGGTCTACGATATTACCGGGGCCGGAGACACCGTCATCGCAATGTTATCCCTGGCCCTCGCGTCCCAATTGTCCTGGGAGGTCAGCGCCCACCTCGCCAACTATGCCGCCGGTGTTGTGGTCGGAAAACTGGGCACATCAACAGTAACCTTGGACGAAATTGAAACCGTAATCCAAAACGATTAAGCCATGGAATCAAAAATTGTTAATCGCCCCGCACTACTCCAGATTCGCAACGCCTTAAAACTTGCCCAAAAAACCGTGGTATTCACCAACGGATGTTTCGATATCCTCCATGCAGGCCACGTCGCGTACCTAGAGGATGCCCGTGCACTGGGAGACGTCTTGGTATTGGGGCTAAATTCCGATGCCTCCGTGCGCCGTTTGAAGGGCCCCAACCGCCCCATCACGTCGGAGATAAATCGCGCCCGAGTGATGGCCGGGCTTCAGGCCGTCGATTATGTCTGCCTATTTGACGAGGATACTCCGGTTGAGTTGATTCAAGCCATTCAGCCGGATATCCACACCAAGGGCGGCGATTACGCGCCGGAAACGCTGCCTGAATATGCGCCGATTGTAGCCTATGGCGGACGGGTGGAAATTATTCCGTTTCGGCCAGGATTGTCGAGTTCGTCTATGATCGATACCATCATCGCAAGGTATTCAAAATAATCAGGCCCTATTCCAGGGGAGGACCAACCATAAAAAAAATCGTCAGCGTGCCTCAGTACGCCACCGCAC
Organism: uncultured bacterium; assembly: GCA_903864835.1. GTDB lineage: Bacteria > Margulisbacteria > Marinamargulisbacteria > SXXA01 > SXXA01 > CAIPHK01. Next base: position 24,494 of record CAIPHK010000016.1, read on the forward strand.
TTAAAGCTGAAGCATAAGGCGGACTATATCTCCGACACTAACGGCGACGAAAAAGGCGATGACTCCACTGCCAGCGACGCTAAAGTCAGCTATCGTCGCTTTGGGTATACCGAGGTCGCACTAAGCTAAAGTCTATTTCGCGTTAACCCCACTCAAAAATGCGAGATAGTTATCCCGATTAATTGTTTTAAACCCAGCACTTGGGTACCCCTCTTTCCATGGAGCAGGTATTTTGGCCGATTTATCGCCCCATTTAAATTCATACCCCGCCAATTCGGAGCCCGTCTCCTCGACGTAGTCTATTTCTGTGCCGACATGCGTTCTCCAAAAATAAGGACGGCAGTGTTGATGGGTATAACTTAAAGTTTTCCGACGCTCGCTGATTAGAAAATTTTCCCACAGTTTACCCACGTCATCACGACGTTCCAATGGGTTAAAGTTGCCCAATATCGCATTTCGAATGCCCACATCGACAAAATAAATTTTGTCCATTTTGGTCACCTCGTTTCGAAGATTTCGGCTAAATCCACGGAGTCTAAATACAACAAATGATTTCTCTAGAAGATCAATATAGTGAGAGACCGTCTCTTTACTGAGCGCCAATTGTCGCGCCAATTCACTCATCGATACCTGAGATCCGATCTGGAACGCCAACAATCGCAATAAGTCATCCAATTTTTCGGACTTTCTCAAATTCAATATTTCGAGCACATCTTTATACAAATACGCCGACGACAGCTCCGTTAATAATCGTTCCTTTTGGCGTAACAACGGAGCGGACGCCACTTCGGGATAGCCTCCGTAAATCAGCAGAGACGACAATTGATCGTTGATATCGAATGACGTGCGCGACTGCGCAAATTCATACACCGACATGGGGAATAAAAGATGAGACCATGCGCGCCCGGTCAGAGGCTCTTGCACCTGATTTGCGAGTTCAAATGACGACGACCCGGTAACCACAATCGGAAATCCAGGCAACGAATCATGAATTAATTTTAAATTGAGCCCAATCTCTGGAATACGTTGGGCCTCGTCGATAAATAAGCCCTCGTACCCGTGAATGGCCCCTTGTATTTTGGTAAGGTCTCGCGAGGAAAACAGATCACTATATTTTTTTTCATCCGCGTTAACCTGGAAAAAACGCTTAGAAGAATGGGACAACACCTCCTTCACCAAGGTTGTTTTTCCAACCTGGCGGGGCCCGTAAAGGATAACCACCTTTTGACCAGCGTTAATTTCGTAGGACAAATCCATGCCTATAGCGCGTTCAAACATGAGGGAAACTATATTCTATTCTCCGAATTAAGTCTATTTCGGATAGTATAGTCTCCGAATTAAGTCTATTTCGGAGAATACAATCCAGTCCGGAATGCCTTAATCGCGCTCAAAATAGCCCGTAATCGAGGTTGATCTCCGGTCCGAATGGTATCTTCAATCTCCGCCAACAGCATCTTCGCCGATTCAATACCGGCTAACACCGTCTCGCGATTGCCCATCAATACATCAGCGCCCCATTCTGGATCCGATGCACTCACCCGAGTCGTATCCTTAAACCCAGAGGCTGCTATTTTCGAAAATAACGGGATGTCTGAAACTGAATTCTTTGCCATCGCAGTGGCCAGCACTGATGCCAAATACGGCAAATGGGAGGCGTATCCGACGAGTCGGTCATGATCTGTGGCCGTTAACCCCACCACGTGGCAACCCCACCCGGTTAAAACCGTCGTCAAAACGGTGGTGTCATCAATCAAAATGTAGGTTTTGCCCACTAATAATTCGGCATCCGCAGAGGCGAGACCCGACGTTTCTTTTCCGGCCATCGGATGCCCCAGAACCACCGAGTGTCGCCAGGTCTGTTGGGCGACCGCTTCGGCCAAAGCGCCCTTCAAACTCGCGACATCCGTTAAGATCGTCGGCGTTACCAGCGCGTCATCAAGCCCTATCAACGTCTCTAATACCGCCGGAATGGGGGTGCAGACAAAGACAATATCCGCCCCTTCAAAATCAGAGAACGTCGCCGCTGCACGGTCGATTACCCCCAGAGAAATAGCCTCGGCCACGGTTGCCGAGGACCGGCTCATTCCAATCACGTGAATTCCAGGATCAGCCGCTTTTGCGCGTAACGCAATGCTCCCACCAATCAGCCCCAGCCCCACGATACCGATCGTTCGGACCGTCATTATTTTGAAAATTTATCGGGACGGAGCTTTACGGCATCTCGCAAATACGGATGAACAATTTCCCCGATCCCCTTGTCCGTATTCCAGTGAATTAAAATACGGATACATTGATTCAAACTTCCTGGAATCGATAATTCGTTCATACAAAGTAAAGGCACATCCACCAGACCCAATTCTCGGGCCGCAATCGCAGGAAATTCGGCGTTCAGATCTGCCGTTAATGAGAAAAAAATCGACGCAATATCGTCTGTATTAATTTCGTTATTTTCAATCATTTCGGCCAACAAAATTTTTGTCTCTGCCAAAATACAGTCTCGGGTATTCAAATCTGCTACCGTCGCCCCACGTACACCTCTCACAGCCATTCTAATAGCTCCTTAGTCATCATCGATTTTAAATGCGTTAGCGACCGTTCGACACCATCGGTTTGAATTAACGATATCGCCACCGGTCTCAGCAGCTCAGGAAACTGCAGTTGATTGATATTCAATCCGATACCGATAATACCATGGCCACGGCAAGATTTTCCTCCGGTTACCATTTCCACCAAAATTCCACCGACCTTTTTTCCGTTAAGAATTAAATCGTTGGGCCATTCAATTTCCACGGCAATATCCCACAATTGAGCGATGACTTTTTGGCAACTTTGCGCGACTTTAACCGTGAGATCAGAGACCGAATTCGGATCTAACGGTGTGACTGCCAGAGAATAATAGAATCCCCCTCGATCGTCGGAATACCAGGTCCGATCATGGCTCCCGCGACCGGCCGTTTGGCGATCCGCCGTGATGGCGATGGGGCCCTCGAGACCGTTGGCCAATAAATATTTTCCGACCGAGTTAGTCGAATCAACGTTGTTAAAATGGAGGTTCCACATGGGGGGTAGGCTACCTCAGCACGATTTAAAAACCAAGATTAGTTGAAATTTTTTAAGTCGGATACTCGACAAGTCTACGATGAGTCCACCTAATTTGCTTTCGTTTCAACAGCACCTTCATCGGACGATCGGAGTTCCTGTTGCCGATTCGCCGGGCAAACAATTTCGAAATGCCGCATTAAAAAATGACGTCGCCGGTTTAAAGCGGATTTTTAAAGACAATCCTAAATTAGATCGTCACGAATCCAGTAGCAACGGGAATACCGCCCTGCATTGGGCAGCCAGTTCCAATGCCAAAGACGCCGTTCAGTTTTTACTCGGAATTGGGTGTCGAATTGACATCCCAAATAAAGAAGGAAAAACCCCACTTGTAATGACCTCTTCCACTGCGGTGCAACGTCTTTTTCAAGATATATTGATGAAAGGAACGATTGATTCTCCACATGCCGGTGTGGGTACACAGAAACAGAATCTGTATCAAACAACCGTACTCCGGTTTCCTCAATTAACGTCTTTTCTGCATTCCCTAACGACGCCTCCGAAATCCATTTTGTTACTGGGACCAGGGGTGGTTGACCCCACTATATTCACATCGTTTTCGAACGTTTCAGCACAACTTTTAGAGCTAATGCTACTTCTACCCGATAGCCATATTACGATAGTCGATCGCGAACCATTGGCAGAAATACTATCCTTTTCTGAATCTAAAATCCGTCACTTTGTGGAATGTATGGAAAACACGGCGGAATCAATGGCGCGTAAAGGCTACCCAGAGATCTTGAAACTGATGCCCCAGTTAAAGAGAAATATACCGGTGATTATTGATCCCGCACACCGGGATCGCCACATTAAATACGCGTGTTCGTCGATCGAAACGCATGTATTTGGAGAGACCTATGATGCCGTTATTTCAACATTTTCCCTCATGTACGCAGCGGAAGCATTGAGATCTGATGGTCGGGAAAGGGATGTGGATCGGTTACATAAAGACTTGTTTCGTAGTCTCAATCCAGGGGGGAGAGTATGTGTTGATATTTCCTCCACCCATTGGTTGTTGCCGCCGGGCCCAAGCAAATCGTCAGACAAAAGCCGAGCTGTATTTTCTGCCCTGGCAACGGAGGGGATCGAGTTGCTGAGCATCCGCACATTAGATCCGCCAAAGTGCATGTCGCAGGATGAAACGGGGTGGACCACGATGGTCCCAGTTTCGGCCGGACGTCACGCATGTACTACCGGACCAATGTTGGTATTTACCCGAGCGCCACAGACATCAACGGACGGTTGATTCCCAGCAATGGAGATTCACAAAATATTGACCAAGTTTATTCAAAAAAATAGTTTCGTTTTCTGGCATTCGAGGAACAAATAGTCACATTGCAATAGACCGTCCTCAGGGGGAGCTCTTGACCTATAAATTCGTTGCGACTGGCCATAACGGCGGCATCACGACCTGGTTAGACGCAATTCCGGAAGCGATTCCAGGCACTACTCCACGTGAAACCATCCTCGTTCGAAGTCGAGCGTCACTCCCTGAGGTGATGGCCGGCCTGCGGCGTCGAAACCCTCACATCCCCTGCCTATTTATCCAAAAACCAGATGAAATTTCGGATATGCTTCATCAGGTGGTGATCAATCCACAAAATCCCAACGGAGCGGTTATCGCCGGTCCCGCCCAAGCACTTTATGGGGACGAACCCGTCATTGTGGTGGTGGACCTTACCGATCTGTCTGCAAAACAAGCCTCCAGTTTGAACGACCTTTTTGATATTCCAAGTTCGTATGCGGGGAAACCCCTGGGCCCAAACGTTCGATTAATTGCGGTGATGACCCCCGATATGATTCTGTCCCCGGCCTTCTCGTCGGATTTTTTTTCACGTCTCCCGCTCTGTCGTCGGCCATCACCGGGAAGTTGTAACACCATGCCCCAGGTGGCTGTTTTTGATGCCGCCGCAATGGCCCCAATGCCTCACATCAATTTGTTTCATGAGGTGGACACCGCCATCGAGACATTGGTGGGCAACCCTGGGCTGGATCACCACGGGCAAATGGCCGCTATTCCCGGCGCGCTGGTTTCAGCCATTCAGACAGGACAGCCTGGCATAATTATTGAAGACGGGCCTTGGGACGACCCCAAATTTAGGGTGTGGATTGACCGCCTATTGGCGCTAAGAAAGTTAGATTTTAATGGTGAACCGATCACTATTCCCGACCATTTTCAGATTTTTAAACGGGAGGGGATATCCACCCCGGAGCTCGAAAGGTTTAGATCCTGCGCTATTCAAACCTGGGGAGGGGAACCCTGTGACCTGACCTTCAATCAAAACAGTGTCGAGAATTTCCACGTATCCGTTCATATCAACGCGCATCAAACACTCTGCGTAAGCCCTGGCTTGAGTGGCGACCGGATAAAAATTTCCGGGGATTTAACGCCGGCTCAGTGGGCCAAATTTTTGACCCAAATAAGCCGATTGAACACGGAAAGAGCCCTGGCGTTAAAAGCCCCCATTCAGATATTTATTGCCCCCAACACGACTCTGTCGTTTCTCTATGCCGTGGGCGTGGAAATTAAACCAGCAGACTCCGAGTTAAGAACTACCCCTACCCTTATCCCTACCCTTACCTACCGGCCTGGGGTCCATCTGATCCAAACGACGGACAATGACTATTCGCTCGCGCAACTGAAGGCATCGCTGCCTTCCCCTCCTCTCTTTTTTGATATCTCAAAATCGATGGATGACGATGCGCCATTTCAATCAACAAGGATCCATTCCTTTGAAAACAGACTCTTGTCGTCAACCGATACTGAGCTAATCGGTGGCCTTGAAAAAGAAATCCCGATTATAGTCCGAGGCATTGGAACCCACGCCGGGGTAAAACGTCTATTGGAAACCCTTCTCGAAGTTCCCCCATACCTCATCCTCAACGGCGAAAAACGAGTATTTCCCCGCGCCAATGTCACATTTTTGGGATCCGCCCCCGAGATCGAGCGTTTTTCGGCGGACTATCAAGTCCACACCATCGATCAGACGACACTCATTGACTCTTTCGGCCTCGCTCCTGACGCAAAGAAACTGATTCTCCATCTCGAAAAAGAGCTGTCATTACCGCTCTCTTGGGCGCTATTGGACCGTGTCGTAGCCGCCGGTGGTGGGGATCCAAACCCCGGTACCTGGACGCCCGCCATCAAAACAACCCTATTACCGATGCTAAAATCCAACCCATGCGCCTACGCGTTTGCAAAGTGTGCACTTTCCCGATTCCAAGCACCCCCAACCGAATCTAGCCCGCCGACACTGGACCGACACCGACTCGAGGCACTTGCCTCTCAACAGTTGGCAGGGAAACCCGTCAGCCTCTGGGAATGGGCGACTGCATTTCAGAACCTCCCGTGGCCAGATCAAATAAAAGAATTCAAACTCGCCTCATTTCCGCCAATCCTAAGGGATCAAATCGGCAAAGCAATTGTCGAACTTGGCGCTCAAAATCAGGACGAGCAAGCCATCCTATTGGGATTTTTCCCTCCCCGATTCGGCGATATTTCAGGATGGACCGCTTGGGACAAACCCCAAAAAACGTCCGAGATCCGATTAAAAAAAGCGACCACCCAACTGGCACATGAAATACAAAACACAGCCACGTCGCTTTTTTTTCTTCAGGGTGCACCGGGCTCTGGAAAAAGTTACGTCGCATCCCAACTGCAGGCGACGCTCCCCGGTGCTGAACTCTTTGGCCCCCTCACCGTAGGGCCCGATGTGTCATTTGAAGCCCTCGTAGGCACCATTGAAAAACAGGGCGACCACTCCGCTTTTGGTGCCGGAAGGCTGATCCAATGGGCCGAAAGCACCTCGGAATTTCCTCTACTATTTATCGACGAAGCCAATCTCGCCCCCAAGGGATTTTGGAACATTATTCGAGGGGTGTTTGATACGCCGCCACAGTTAGTAATCAACGGCAAAACATACCCTCTCGCCGCAGGCCACAAGATCATATTTACAGGGAACCGAACGGGACTTTCGGGGCGAGTGGAGGACCCATTGGTGATGGCGCAGGCGAGAATCATCCATTTTAAACCCATGACCCATTCCGTGATCCAAACGTTGGTGGATCGTGAACTGGCGCAGATTCCAGAGGGACTACTTCGTCCAGAATTCTCCGCTGACCTATCAACGATGATTCTTGAATTCGACCGGGTCCTCAAGGCGTGTTTACCCAAACATGAGTTCACTATTCGGGATCACAAGGAATGGATACATCGATTTCATGTCGCATTGCGATCTCGCTCACCGCAAACACCACTCTCACTCGGTAGTCTAAAATCAGTTTTGGGTCACAGCGTGATCGAAAGCATCGGCCAGGAATTATCGAGTGATCAAAGAACCTCCCTCCAAACTTGGATCGTTTCTAGGCATGCGTGCCCCACCGAATGGCACCAGGTGGAAGACGAAAATCAGACCATTTGGGAGGCCCTAAAGGTTGAATTAAAGGCCGGATCCCCGTCGCTCGATTTTGAGTCCGATGCTGCAAAAGATCTCGCATTGCTCATTTATAAGGAACTTCGAATACGCGCAATGGACACGGACGGAACCTTACCCAATCGGGGGAAACGGGGACTCCTCGTCCAAGGCCCGCCCGCCCGAGGAAAAGATGCCCTGTATGACGCCTTTTCACGGTGTCCGTCATTCGCAGATGCCTTCAAAGACGCCATTCACTTCACCTGCAAAGTGGGCTCTGATTATGGCCTGTTAGTAAACCAAATTAAAGACGCCAAACAACGGGGTCTCCTGATCGCCTTAAGTGAAACCAACTTATTGCCGTCGGCCATCATCGAAGGGCTTTTAAACGATGCGCTTACGGGAGAATCCGCGCCTGGATTCCACCTGTTTGTGTTTCAAAATTCACCCCAATTTTCGGGCCGAGAGCCCTTTTCTCCACCGTTAGAAAGCCGATTTAACAGCGTCGAAATCGATGACTATTCTCCCGAAACCTTAAAAAACAATCTTTTACCCACTTGGCTGAAGAGAGTCCCCGATGGCCCAGAAAAATCAAATTTAATCGACGCTCTGTTTGAATTCCACTGCGCCATCTCATCCGCGTGTCGTGCCCGAGGAACCAATCTCACTCCCACGAACCGTCAACTCATTCAGGTATGCACTGAATGCACTCAGGACCCCACGCTTCTGGAGGATGCTGTCCGCCGCGACGCGCTACTAAATCAAACCTACGCGGTATATCTTCCCGCCCAGATTCTCTTTCCAGGTTCAGTAGTTGCCCAATCTTCAACCGCGTCCATGTCGTCCTCCAAAACGGGGGAGAAACCCCTCGAGTTCGACAAGATTGCGGCGGGCTTTGAATTTTTAGAGGGTCCGTTATCTTATGTTGATACTCCGCCGCCTCATGCCAGCCGATTTACCAAAGAAGTTTGGGTCAAAACAACAGAACGGATTTCGGCCGAGATAGCTCGGGTGTTACCACCTCCGCCCCCAGGAGAGCCCTCAGAAATAACGGGGGCCATTGTCACCGAGGCTAAGCCTAACGTTAAACCGGTTCGAACTCACCGAAGGGCAAGCGCGACCCCACCCCCTCCTCCAATTAAAAAAATACCCAACACGACAACCTCTTTCTTCAATCAGCTCTTTGGCCGATCCACAAAATCAGCGCCGAAAATTTCAAACCCAGAAACAATCGATTTTACAAACGACGCCTTAAGGCCCCAAAAAGCCGTCAAGTTAGACACCGCGACGGGCCCCAAATTAAGTTCCCCCAACTACAAACTTCGGCCCATGTTTAACGATAGCCGCATGCCATTTGCCATGGAGCGACATCACACGTTGTCCCGCATCAAAATGGACCACAAAGGATTTCGGGTAAAGGCCCTAGAAACCCCACCGAATTGGACACACATTCACGCCGAAAAAAGAGCGCCACTCGTCCCCGAAAGTCTTGAACAGCACGTGGGGTCGTTTCTCGTTGAACTTAAAAAGCGCCAGTGGGTCACTATTCCTAGTTGGGCCGCTGATCAAAAAATCCTGGCCTATCACTCCGATTCCGACCGTCCTCTCGACTTTGCCAAAGATGAGGTAACGGGACAGTGGGCCGTTCGAGGCAAATCCACCGCCAAGATTGACCTTCAAGTCCTAATTGATCTCTCCGACGACATCAATACCTGCCGCGCAAGAGCCAACGAAGTTCCTAGAGGCATTAATTTTGATCGCAGCCGTCCGGTTAGCCAGGCGTGTCCACCAAACATTCAACGTCTCTTCGACCAGATTAACATCAAGGGACGCCTCGGAATTTCCGAAAACGCCCCAGACGATATTAAGCTCGCAACGTTAGCGGCCTATTTCCAATCCTTCGAGGAAAAACCGATGGTTACGCTTGAAACCCTCGGGCTTTCCACCACGGAATATCGGGCCATTCGGGCTCACCCCGGGTTAGACAGTGTGCTTCAAATCGTCCTGGGTAAAACCGGAGTGTGCCGCCACCGTGCCGAAACGTTTCTATTGGTGGCCCAGTACTTACAAATCCCAGCGCAACTTCAGTGTAATTATCGGCATGAATTTGTAGAAATCCCCGTCATCCTCGATGCCCAAAAAGGCCTCCTCAAGGTTGATTTGGGCGGCGGAGCAGACAACGGTCGAACCCAAACGGAGTTCCCGAATCATGCCGCCGGGCTAACCCCAAGAAGCAGCGCATCCGCAAACGAACGTCGTAGGCCACTTGAATCGGTGGATCTCGCTTGTCTCGCAGGGGGCGTGCCGGAAAAACCAGGCCACCCCGCTATTCCGACCCGGGAAGCTAGGCGAATCCAACAAAACACTGAATTTAAAAGTAGTCTGGAATTATTCATTTCAGACCCCACCTCCCAAGAGAAAAAAATCAAGTTATTCCATTCAATGATCGGACTATCAAAAACGTCGGAGTTGACAGACCTTTTTCCTCCCGACTTAGCGCCGGAGTTTCAATGGATCCCGGATATTCTATCCTCGGATCCTGACAAAGTGGCTGACGCCTTTTGTTTTTCATTCATCATTCTCGAACAGGATCCTTTTCCAGAAAAATTTGTCGCAAGTATCTTAAACAACCAGGCCATGACCTATTCCAACCTGCAATTATTGCGTAAAAAAATAGCCGTCCAGCTCCTAACAACCTGCGCCGTCCAACTCCAAAAGCACTTGAATTGGCTGCTGCTTTTCGAAACCGCTTTTACCACGCTCTTACGAGATGGAAAATGGGAAGATATCCAGTATCGAATGCAATTATCCCAACGGCTAGAAACGACCATTGATACCGACAACAAGACCCACCATTTTCACGATTTTTTGTTTGCAATAATCGATGAACATTTTCTTGAAGAGAAATTCCTACACCCCGATTTCAACGGGAGTCTCATGGGTAACTACGCCGAACTGATTCTGGCCAACAAGAGAGACACTTTCCAGGGAGTTACACCCTCTCAAGTGGCCCAATGGACATTCCTTATCAACCGGTTCAAGGGGAACGACTTTTCCAATTCGATGGATCCCGCTCCCAAACATTGCCGCTCGTTATTCAATAAAATAGTCGGCAACCTAAGCCAATGGGGCGACGCCCCAATTTGTAGCGATTTACTCGCCCTTGCTTGGGAATTACAAGACCCTCAAGCGACTTATACCATTGGTAGCCAGATGATGGAGAGGGGATACCCGATAGGAACATCCTTCAATTCGTATGTAGATAAGGGAATCCAAGCCCTTCTAGCGGCGGAACAATCTTGGAAGCAGTGGGGCAATGAAATAGAAGGAAGTCTCAACGAAGACGAGTGGGCGTGTAAAATGATTTCAAATTGGTACCTAACGCTCAAACAAAACAATATCGAATGGGCGACCGTTCAAAACATATCCACAGGCACCGCCAACAGTTTTTTGCTCGGGTATTTAAACTTTCCCGCAGTAAGGGATTCCATCGACTCGTCTAGACTAACATTAAATCCCAATGAGCCGCTGGACTGCTGCATCCTGGCGATTCGTGTATTAGGGACTCCTGGCCTGACGGCGGAAGACACGGCGAACCAGTTACCATCCACCTTTTTTTCAACCTCCCCGCACTCGTTTTTTTCGAAAGCCCGAGATATGTTACTCGCCGACCTTCCCCACGACATGCTAAAGGACCTGGTGAAGGCCTTCTACAAAAACAGTATAAATGAAGGGCTAATCAATAAATTCTGGGATTATATTGATACAAAACTAACATGGGATGTTGCCCGCGAAATAATCGCGGACGACGATCCCTATTCCATCGCACTATGGCAGACTTGGAAAAAAATAAACCCAGCGGACGATTCCCGAAACATCGCTTTATTTCCTCAAGACGCCACCAGTTTTGTCGGACTACTGTGCTCCCCTTCAGCGACATGTGACGATCTGAGGACCGTTGATTTTCAAAGAAGTGACGGCACCCTAAATGAGGGGGCATTAGCACTCATGACACACCCGACAGTACGTGGAAAACACCCCGAATTCGTTCTCGATTTTGACGAAAAATTGAATGGCCTACGGATAACGAAACAACTCATGCAGCACATGAGTCCCGACGATTTTAGTTCCGAGTTCTCACAATTGGTGGGGTACCCCCATTACCTGTGGGCAGGGTCACTTGCATTTCTTCTGGAGCTATCGAGATCTGAAGCTCAGTGTATAAAGGCGGTTCAAACAAGAAAGTTTGCGGAGGACAACCCCATTCTTGCTGAGGGACTCGAATCCGATTTTGCCAACAAAATAAAATACGCGACGAGTCGCTTTTGTGAACTGATCGAGGAAACCGATCCAACACTCCTAGTGAAGATCTGTCCAAAGCCGTACCAGGCTATACTTAAACAAGTGGTTACCATGTTGGCTGACTGCGAGATAATGGATTCCACACAGGGAATCTTCCTTGCTCAAGCACTTGATCTACCATCCATAGCCTATCGGCTCGCAAGTCAAAAATCCTACGAGGCGCTAACGCGTTTCCTCGAACAGCCTGTATCCCCAAAAGTGCGTACACTTGTCCTGCTTGTCCTAAAGGAAAAAGAGATGTTGGCCTCCCAGATAGAGAATATCGAATGGACCTACCCCGAAATAAAACAATGGGCCGTCCTACTCCGAGCCAGTACCGTTGAATTAATGATTCAGAGTCAATACCATTCAGAGCTATTGGTGTTTTTCATGGCTCGCCGCAAAGGTTTGCAGATATTCTCCAATCTCCAACTTCCTATGGATAGTAAATTCCAAGAGTGGCTACAAATGCTCCGAATGATCCAAACACGAGGGCCTGATGTACCCGACCAATTCCCGAGCGGTTTCTTTGATAAATCATTAAATGATGTACTTAAACTGGTTCGAGCAGTTTGTCTCGAACCAGTACCAGAAGAGATGTTCATCCACCTTCTACATCGATTCGATCCAGCCGAAATGCTCACATTCATTGATTCAGATAAAAAATGGGACGCTGCGCGATCCGTTCTGGCAAAGACACAAGCCAGTGGACAAAATATCGATCGATATTCAGGACAACTATGGGACATTTGGGGCACCCTCAATCCTGGGGCAGATCCCAGAATAACCGCTCTAAAATCGGAAGATTCGGCGACCCATGAAGGACTGTTACGCTCTCCAACTGTACTCTTAGAGGATTTTAAAACGTTTCCCAACGATCGTCGGTTAGTTCCGTTGGTGGAAACGTGGATGTCTAGCGGAAACGCAGCCAACGCGATGAGAGATCCCAGCACGAGCGTCTGGCAGTGGAGATTTAACCTAGCCAGTCAACTTGTACACCTTCTCAGTACGAAACTCGACCCCGATAGCGCACGCATACTTGCCAAGTTTTATGTCCATTTTAATACCTTTCCTGCCGACGACATTCCGTGCGGCGATAGCGCCCAATTTTATCCGGCCGTCTTTTCTGAGTTAGAAGCCAATCCCAAATTTCTTCACAGGGCGGTAGCGATCATCCGAAATTGGCATTTTATGAGTCATGAACGTCGAATTCATCCTCAAGAATTTGCCCTTTTCTCCGATTTTTTTGCCCAACACATATCCACTCTAGTGAGACCCAAGAAGAACATCGACGTTATTCTTCATTGCGGGATCAGCGAACCCGAAAACTCAAAACTGCGACTGATGATAAAACAGTCGATTAAGACCCAATTTAGACAGAAGACGGTGCTGGATAACCCGGATATCGGAGGCCCATCTGGCCCCATCGTTAAACTGCCACTCAACGCGCCGACGTCTGACGATATAGCCCATAAATGGTCCGGCTCTCAGCCCCCCAACATTAACCGATGGATCACCGCAAAACCGGCATTTCCTGTAAAATCGTTTTCAAAATCTCCCCTCAAAACCCTAGTCATTGTGGCGGATCAGACGTTTTTAGAGACCCTTCCCCTCGAATTTTTGGCGAGTCTTCAAGCCTCAACTTCTGTGGTTTTGGCGCAACCCGACCTCCAGTTTATTGAGGTTAAATCATCGAGAAACTGGGTCTCCCGTGCAGGAAACATCGGTGCCTACGTCGGCATTTTTGAAGACGCATTGTCGAGGGAACCTGGGGTGAGGGTTGCGGGAAAAAAGAAGTTAGAGGCGCTTCTGGCTAAGTGGCGGGAGATAAACTAAACATTCCCGATCGGGAACCTTTATATCTCCACACCTCCCTTTAGGCCATTTTATTCCCGTTCGGTAATTTTCAGGTTGTTTTCGAGGGAAAAACAAATTATCATTACCGATCAGGAATATTTTGGAGATTTGCAATGAATGACACCTCAGAAACCATTGGAAAACAGGCTCGCAGCCGAAGAAAAAAACTGGGCATTACCCAGAAAGATCTAGCGTTGACCTCAGGAACAGGCATCCGATTCATTATCGACCTGGAAAAAGGAAAATCCACCTGCCAGCTCGGAAAAGTTTTGATGGTATTAAATACCCTGGGGTTATCGCTGAGTCTTAAGGAACGGTAATGACTCGGATTCTTGATGTGTATTTACACCAGCAATTGGTGGGGCAGCTCACTCAAAATGATGAAGGCAAAATGTCTTTTCGTTATAACACGCAATGGCTTACCCACCCAAACAGGGTACCCCTGTCTATTTCGCTCCCATTGCAAAGCCCTTCTTTCAACACAAAAGCATGTCGAGGATTTTTTTCCGGGCTCCTTCCAGAAGCCGACGTCCGCTTACAAACAGCAAACAATCTCGGGATCAGCCCCCGAAATGACTTTTCATTGCTTGAGCGCATTGGGGGCGACTGCGCAGGCGCTGTTACATTCTCTGCAAAAGGGTTTCCTCCACAAAACATCTCGAATAATTACAACGTACTTACCCAGTCTGAGCTTGCTGACACGCTTCGCAAATTGCCGCAGTACCCTCTTTTGGCGGGGGAAGATGGGATTAGGCTTTCCCTTGCCGGCGCACAAACCAAAGTTGCGGTTCACGTCAAAGACAATGTTATTTCCCTCCCATTGAATGGGGCACCCAGTACCCACATCTTAAAACCAGGCAATCCCAGGTTTCCTAGTCTCGTATTTAACGAAGCATTTTGCATGGCTTTGGCAAGACGCGTGGGGCTGTCGGTTGCAGCAGTTGAGGTAAGAAGCGTCGAAAACATGCCCTATCTGCTGGTCGAACGCTACGATCGCAAGACGACAAAAGGGTCGGACATTCTTGAGAGACTCCATCAAGAAGACTTCTGCCAAGCAATGGGTATTGTTTCGGAATTAAAATATCAAAGCGAAGGTGGCCCTTCTCTTAAAACGTGCATCGCACTTATTCGGCACCACTCCTCAGCCCCCGCAGTTGATCTTGTGCGCTTTTTAGATGCCGTGATATTCAACTACCTTATTGGAAACAACGATGCTCACGGCAAGAATTTTTCATTTATTTATGATTGGGATAGTGCCTTTTCTCCAGACTTTTTTGACTCTGAAAATTTAGGGACCCCACCGTCCTTTAAAACAGGGTTATCTCCACTCTACGACCTCGTAAATACAACTTATTACCCCGAACTCTCTAAGAACATGGCGATGTCCATCGGTGGCGAAAATCAGTCTGACAAGATTTTACCCCAGCATTTTGAACGCTTTTCAGCGGAAGTCGGACTCTCAAAACCTGCCGTTATTAGTCATACTATTCAATTCGCTCGAAAGGTCTTGGCTACCTTGGACGATCCAGACTTAGGCGGCCCGGTAATCGACCCTATCAAATTGCACATCAAACAAAGGGGTCGGAGGATTTTGGATTCTTGGTGGAAACCCTAGGCCTTAAATGCAGGGCGAAAGATATTTCGCCCCTACATCCCCGTCTGCGTTCGATAGGTACTCTCAAAGATGTTGTCGGCGTTGTCCCGCTCAAACCCCTCTTTGCGATGGCATCGTCGAATTATTTGCCGTCAAACTACCGACAATATATATTGTGAGTAAATTTACTCAGGACATATCAAATGAAGCCTTTTGAACGCAGCCAAATACATGTACTCCGTCAGAGATTAAGCGAATCGCCACAATTTATGATTGTTGTCGCTGGCCCTCGACAAATAGGCAAATCAACCATGGTGCGTCAGGCATTAAGCCAGCTTCACAGTAACTTTGTATCAACAGATCAACCAATTCCTTCAAGCATTGATTCTTTTAGCGAAACAACACCGCCACTGTCCTCCACAAAAATTCCAGGCTCAAAGCCGACTAATGAATGGATTATCATCCAGTGGACCCGAGCACGCGCTAAGGCAAGGGGATTGGAAAATGGAGAATCCTATATTTTGGCTATTGATGAAATCCAAAAGATACCTCAATGGTCTGAAGTGGTTAAAGGACTATGGGACGCAGATCGCGCAGAACAACTACCACTGCATATCATCTTACTTGGATCTTCCCCTTTGTTAATGCAGAAAGGACTAACGGAAAGTCTAGCGGGACGCTATGAGCAGATTCAAATGGGTTACGCAACAATCTTTCTGTAAAAGTGATTCGATAGGGGCAAAAAGTTAAAGTGAGAACAACCTCCTTCCAGTGGACCAATCATCGTTAAATTCAATGAGGATGGCGGAGACGAGTCGCAAACAAGACTCCATGTTG
>CAIPHK010000017.1 GCA_903864835.1 uncultured bacterium
GAGAAATCAAACGTCGTTCCAGGGTCGTTCGTATTTTTCCCAATATGGAGTCTTGCTTGCGCTTGGTCTCCGCCATTCTCATCGAGTTTAACGATGATTGGTCCACTGGAAGGAGGTTGTTCTCAGTCTAACTTTTTGACCCTATCGAATCACTTTTACAGAAAGATTGTTGCGTAACCGCCACACGGTGGAAAAATTGTTTAATCTTTATGAGAAAACTACTTATTTAAAAGTACAGATTGGGGTTCTGGAAAACGAATTATTGGTGGAAGTGTCGGTTGATGGATGGCCTTACTATCATCTGCCAAAATGGATTTCCTCAAACTTTACATTGGAACTTAATCATTTTGTTCTAGGTTCGGATATAACAGGCTGCAAAGAGACAAACTTGAACCTAATGGAAAAATGTATTTTTGAAAGAATTCTGAAATTTGAAGAGCAGATCGATATTCGTTCCTATTTTTTGAACAAAATAAGGGAAGGCTATCCGAATTGTATATCATTCAAAGGTAATCAATTTTTACCCTCCCAAACTCACCCCAATTTTGTTTAAAACAAAGCCGGTTTCGAAGCCTTATATAAAAACTAAAATTGACGAATTCCCCTAGCAACCCCCTACTCCTTTCCCTCATTCCTCATCCTTCCATTAAAAATGGGGCGGAGGGAAATTTTAGGACAGGAGAAGGGGGAGGGATAAGGAGAGAGGATTAAAAATTTCTCTTCGTTCAATTTTTAATGGTGGAGGTGACCGGAGTCGAACCGGTGTCCGAAAAAGCCAACAATGAATCCACTACGAGCGTAGTCTCTAATTTAATCTAGCGTTTCAGACTCCCAGAGACAGGATTCAGACCCGCGATTCAGACTGTTTTCTCATCATGAGCGGCCTGTCAGCGCCCAGTGACCAGTTGGTAATTTCCGTTATCCGTCCCGACCAACACCGAAGGGATAACGTTAAGCTAGATTCTAGTTGGCTTGATTAAGCAGCTAGAGCAGCTTGAGGGAACGTAACTGATTTGCCAGTTATTGTTTTCTGCCTTTTTACGAGGCCAGGCAGCTCCTCGGCTCGCGAACGCATCAAAGATCTTTCCCGTCGATACCATTACACCCCCAACTGACCCCTAGTATACCGTATTGCCAACCAAAAACATCAAGGTATTTTTCAACGATTAACCACTTGGGGTATCATGGGTACATGACGTCAATTTGTATCTACGAAGACGCTGGCTGGACCGCCCTTCGCCCCATTACCGACCTGCGTCCTATATACACCATCCAACTGGGCGGGGACTCCACAATTGACCGCGTTCGCCATGGATTTCCCGATGCGCAACTCGCATTAAATGTCCGTCCCAATCTGGCGCAATTTGTAACCGAATTGGTACCGAACACTCCCGTTAACACCTCAATAAACACACTCCCATTGGTACTACTTAACGGTCGCGTCTTGGTGACGAACTCGGTCATCGCCAGAATCCAGCACGCACTAACGCTTACGACAGATACCCTCATCACATTTCAAGGTGACATTGTCGCGCTCGTCCTCATGACTTCGTTGTCTGCCGGTGCAATACTCCTAGAGCCGACATCCGATTCGGCCACCGCAATGACTCAACTATCCAGTTCTGTTATGTCCATCGAAATGGCCCAGTGCGACTTCATCACCGCACCCTGGGACCTCGGACGACTGATCACCGCCGCAATCACCGACACCGCGACCCGATTCCCGTTGGGCCAAACCAATGGCCATGTCTACCCCCATGTGGCGATGTACAACGCTGCCAACGTCTTTGTTGGGACGGGGGCCCGTATTGAAGATTTTGTCGTAATCGACGCGCAGGCGGGACCCGTCATTATCGATGAAGATGTCATCATCGAATCCCATTCCAGGATTGTAGGCCCCACGTATATTGGTCGTCATTCTCAAATTTTAGGCGGCAAAATTCGAGGGTCAAGTATTGGCCCCTGGTGCAAGATATCGGGCGAAGTAAGCAGTTGCGTTTTCGCAGGGTTTACCAACAAATCCCATGATGGATTTTGGGGAAATAGTTACATTGGACATTGGGCCAATATCGGCGCGGGCTCAATTACTTCAAACTTAAAAAACACTTACGGATCCGTCGTATTGGAATATAACGGAAATCGGATGGATTCCGGCCAACAATTCTTAGGGTCAATCATCGGAGACCATGTCAAATTGGGGATTGGGAGTCACTTAGCCACCGGTACCATCGTCGGAACGGCATCGTCGGTCTTTGGAACCGCCATTCACGACAAATTTATACCTCACTTTACCTGGGGCACACCTGGCGCTTACGAAATCACAGACATTGATCGACTCCTAGTCACCGCACAACGGGTGTACTCTCGCCGTGGGTTGACCTTGAGTCCCGCCGAAGCTTTACTGCTTCGGTCACACCATTCTGATCGGAGCCCCCTCAGATGAGCCCATTTGGCCCCTTAAGCGCAGTTGCATCCCATCCCATTCACCTTCCAACGGCACTATCGACCGACCGTCTCGATCGATACTGGGCGACATCTGGCCCATTGCGATATTGGTACGGTACCGCGTTGGTTACCGATCCAATTTTAGCCGCACTACAAACCTTTGCCGATCAGCACAACATCATCCCTACATTTCTATCTCTCTTCGGAGACAACCGTCTAAATACCACCGAAAATCGAGCCGCCTCTCATATCTGGTTCCGAAATAACAACCGCCGCAACGAGTGGTTCCCTCAAGTCGCGGAGTTTTGCGCCCAAATCCATCAGTCGCAGGCCTACGATACCGTCATTCAAATCGGAATTGGTGGCTCAGAGCTGGGACCCCGCGCGGCGTATCACGCGATCAAACGTTGGGCCATCAAAAATGGCCAGGTTCACATGAAGGCCAAATTTATCGCCAATCTCGATTCCGACGACGCCCGACTCATCGTCTCGAAAGTGGACCTTCGGCGAACGTTAATCATCGTCGTCTCAAAAAGTGGCGGCACACTGGAAACCACAGAAAATCTTACATTGGTGAGTGACCTTGCGATCGAACAAGGAATTGACCCTGCCCAATTTCGGAAGCAACTCATCGTCGTCACCACGCAGGGCAGCAAATTGGATCTTTCAGACCAATTTGGCCATTCCTTTTACCTGGATGAAGGAATCGGTGGACGCTTTTCGGTCACGAGTGCCGTCGGAGCATTGGTCTTGGGACTCTGCTTTGGGGCAGAACCCGTGTCCGCATTTTTAGACGGCGCATGCGATATCGATGCCCTTTCACAGGATCCCAACATTTTAAATAACATTCCCTTATTGTCCGCCCTTTTGGGCGTATGGGACCGTACAATTTTGGGATTCCCCACCCGCGCTGTCATTCCATATTGCGAAGGACTACGGTTTTTACCCGCCCACCTCCAACAGTTGGAATGTGAAAGTTGCGGGAAGCAAGTGACCTCAGAAGGACTCCCAATCGACTACTCCACTTCCCCCATGGTGTTTGGCCATACCGGTACCCAAGCCCAGCACTCGTTTTTCCAAAACTTGCACCAAGGAACAGATACCATTCCGGTGGAATTTGTCGGCGTATTGCGAGGGCAATTGGACGACACGGTTCAACCCGATTTGGTGGCCAGTTGGGTCGGCCAGATTTCAGCACTGGCCCTGGGTCGCCACCACGATGATTCACGAAAACATTGCCCCGGAAATCGTCCGTCCACATTAATTATATTGGAGACACTCACGCCCCATTCCTTAGGCTCACTCGTGGCCTATTATGAGAATCGAACGATATTCCAAGGGTTACTGTGGGGGATTAACCCGTTTGATCAGGAAGGCGTCGAATTGGGCAAACTGCTATACCAGCAAGTCCGGGCCGGTGAGTCTGGATTTCCCGCCGACTTATTTTCAAGAATTATCGGTTAACCCATCAGACTCTGCCATCCATATACGCCTGATTTATTGCGAAAACACTGGATCGATGTTACCGTCGGGCAGTCCTCAATCTCCAGATAAGCGAGGTCCATATGCTCCATTTTTTGAATAAGAAATTGCAATCAGTCTCCATCATCACCGTGATATTAGGGATGGCCCTATGGGTCGCCACACCAACCATCGCCACAGCGCAAGATGCAAAAGCAACCGCAGCGACGATCTCCCAGGATCCCCAATATATTTTAAGCTTTGCGGACTCAGGCGCTGGGGGCCTTATTTTTGCCGTCGACGCATACCGAGACTTGCTGTCTTACCTCATTTCAATTGAATCTAAATACCATGTGCAATTTGTTTTTAATCATATTGGCGACACTGAAAACGCCCCTTATGGTCAAAAATCCCCCTCCGAAATCGCACGGCTCACCAAAAATTTTGTCGGGTATATGGTGAATGATTCTCATTCCAATGTTGCCGTTATTGCCTGCAATACCGCATCCACTTCCGTAGACGACCAAATGAAAGAGTATTTCCAAACCACCTATCCCGATGTCCCCGTTATGGCCATCATCTCGAAAAGTGCTCAAACCCTCTACAAACGGGCGAAGATCGTCACGGGAAATACCGGAGAAAAAGAAATGCATATCGGAGTGTTAGCCACTCCAGCAACGGTTGAAAGTGGACAATATCAAAAAGCACTAGAGCAGATTCACGCCGACCAAAATGGAAAAGGCGTCAAACTTTACACCTATTTCTACGGACCTAAAACATGGGTCTACAACATCGAACACGGCGCCTCAAAAGAAGATAATCAAAAAATTATCAGTACTGACCTTGCTAATTTTTTAAAAACCCCAGGGGCTGAAAAAATATCGGCGATGGGATTGTTTTGCACCCACTTCCCGTTCTTCACGAAAGAAATTCACGGGTATCTTGAAGAACAAAAGGTCAAAAACGTCGCTCTCGTTCCACAAGGCCGGATTTTTGCAGGCCGAATTCAAGCCAAAATTACCGCGGACTTAAAAGCAGGCAAATACAAAAAAAGAGCGACGCCGCTTGATCCAAAAACGATCCCCCACCCCACGATCTATTCTAATATTACCGGGAACAACATGGATGAGATTAAAGCCGTTCTTCAAAAAATCGCGCCAGACATGGCCAACAGCGTTGTCTTTTCAAAGGTAACGATTAAGCAGATATAACTCACCCCCCACCCCATTTTTCCCCTTCGGGAAAATTGAGGAGCCCCCTCTCTACGCAAAAGCGCAAAGAGGGGGCAAAACAAAGAGCTTATCTGATACGATCATATATCGTGAAAACCCAGTCGCTTATATTTTATTGTCTAATCCTCTTTATACCCTGTGGCTTTTGGGCAACTCCTTGCGTTGGAATCCCCAAAACCACACTCATTGACTGTTATCGGGCCGCAGCCCGGCAAAGTGAGGTGATCGGTAGCGCAAAAGAACTCATCCGACAATCCAGGGAACAAGTATTCCAATCAGGAAACAGCATGCTCCCTACTCTGGTTGGTAATGCCAGTATTTTTACCCAGTCCGGGGCGGGGGCCGGAGATGTCGGATCCAGCATCTCACCGGCAACAACGCCCTTAGTCAAATTGACCCTCACACAACCCCTGTTTCGCGGGGGTAGAGACAGCGCGACAGTGTCCCAAAACCAACGGTTGCTCGATGCCCAAAATCAACTTCTACACCAAGAAATGGCCAATCTCTCCATCGAAGTAGCCCAGAATTTTTATACAATTCTGATGATTGAAACCGACATCATTGATGTATCCACTGAAATCAATCTGTACGCTAAACGCATTGACGAATTAAAGAGCCGAGTTGCCATCGGACAATCCCGCATCAACGACGTCTTAACCGTGCAATCTGCGGTGGCCACCCTTCGCGCCCAGCTCACTCAATTGCAAGGCCAACGGGAAATCGCCCGATCTCGGTTTTTCTTTCTCACCGGATTAGATAGCCAGACCCCACTTCAGGGACTGTCCCCCAATACCTCGGTTAAATCCCTGCCCACAATCGAACCGTTGGACGCCTATCTTGCGGGTATTCCCGACCGCCCGGACATCAAATCCGCCTCCCTCCAATACCTGGCGACCCAAGAATCCCTCAACATCGCAAACGGCGCCACTCAGCCATCCATCGATCTCACAGGAAACTATTATTTTGTACGAAATGGGGTCAATCAAAATGTCCCGTGGGATGTACTGCTGAGCGCCTCTACTCCAATTTTTAATGGAACTATTCTTGAATCCAAAATTAAGGAATCCCAGTCCATTGAACGCGACTATGCGTTGCGATTGCAGCGCGCTATCCGAACCGCTGACTACGAAATCCGAACGCTGTACCGCACCGTCACCCAAGGCCAAGATCAACTCAGGGCACTCGACGAGGTCCGAAAAATTGCCGAACATACCTACACCATTCAACTGAGAGATGGACGGCTTGGACTCGTATCCAACCTTGATGTAATGATGGCTCTCGGTACCTATCAAGAGAGTATTCGGGCCATTGACCGTGCCTATTTTACCCTCCAAATCGATCGAGAAAAGCTCAATATAGCCGCCGGAAAAACCGCGATGAAGGCAGACTAACCGATGTCACTCTCCGAACTCTCCATTAAAAAACCGGTCTTCACATGGATGCTGATGGCAGGCCTCATCATATTTGGCGGAATCTCGTTTCTAAAAATGGGCATCAGCCAACTTCCCGACGTTGACTTCCCCGTTGTATCGGTCAACATTCGACTAGAAGGAGCATCCCCAGAAGTCATTGAAACCCAAATTATCGATATTATCGAAAATTCCGTCATGGGTATTCAAGGGGTCAAAAGTGTCACCTCCACCTCCGAAGAAGGCTCGGGCACGGTCAAAATTGAATTTGATCTCGATCGAAATATTGACCTCGCCGTCCAAGAAGTCCAGGCCAAAGTCGCGCAGGCCCAACAACGGCTGCCCAAAGATGTCTCCCCCGCCACGATCTCCAAAACCAATCCAGAAGATCAGCCCATCATGTTTCTGTCACTCGAAAGCAATAAATACCCCCTCAACTATCTCATGGCCTACGTCAACGAGCATGTGATCAATCAATTTTCGATGGTCGCCGGTGTCGGCGATGTCACCCTCGGAGGATATGTCGATCCCAATCTCCGAATATGGGTATCCCCCCAGCAACTCGATAAATATAAGCTTACCGTATTTGACGTTATTTCCACCGTCACCAACGAACATTCGGACTTACCTGCCGGCCAAGTATTTAAACAAAACGGCAACCAAATACTGTTCGTCCGCACCGTCGGCGAAGCCAATTCAGTCCAGGAATTTAAAGAGCTACAGATTAATCAACGGGGCGGACAACCCAATTTCACCCCCATCCCCCTCCATCAAGTGGCGCGGATTGAGGATGGCCTCGCGGATGTCTATCGAATCAGTCGATCCCAAGGTGTCCCCGGCGTGGGCCTCGGTATCCGAAAACAACGGGGTACCAATGCCGTGGCCGTCGCCAAAGCCGTTCGCCAAAAAATAACAGAAATCAAAAAAACGCTGCCTGAGGGAATCGAACTCAAGGTCAATTTTGATAGCACCAAATACATTGAGGAAACGGTTCATGAGCTCAATTTTACCCTCATATTGTCCGCACTCTGCACCGCCCTCGTATGCTGGATTTTCCTAGGATCCTGGTCGTCCACATTTAACGTATTGATGTCGATCCCAACCTCAATCGTAGGGACCTTTATCGTCCTCTATTTCGCCGGATTCACACTCAACACGTTTACATTATTGGGCCTGAGTCTATCCATAGGGATCGTTGTCGATGACGCCATCATGGTATTGGAAAATATCATTCGCCATCAGGAAAAAGGCAAAGATAAGCTCATTGCCGCCCTCGTCGGGTCCAAAGAAATTACGTTCGCGGCCCTTGCGGCGACCATTTCAATTATCGCTATTTTTCTCCCGGTCGCATTTATGGACGGAATCATCGGGAAATTTTTCTTTCAATTTGGAGTGACGCTATCGGTTGCGGTGGCGTTATCTCTTCTTGAAGCACTCACGCTCACGCCCATGAGGTGTTCCCAATTTGTCCAAGTCAGTGACCGAAAAACGCGGATTGGCCGTGCCCTCGACGTCGTCGTAGATGCGCTCACCCACCTCTATGCCAAGTCACTTTCCTGGACACTGTCCCACCGCAAAACGGTCATTTTGGCATCCTGTGCATTTTTTGGACTCAGTTTATTATCCCTAAACTATATCCCTTCGGAATTTCTCCCCGCCCAAGATCAAAGCCGATTCATTATCCGTCTAAAAACTCCGGTCGGATCCTCGTTGGCATTCTCCAACTCAAAATTTAAACACGCGGAACAATTTCTATTGTCGCGCCCGGAAGTCGATCGGATTGTTCTCCAAATTGGAGGGGGCTCTGCAGGGGACGCCAATTCCGGAACAATCTTTGTAACGATGAAAAACAAAGGGCACCGAGGCATTGATCCCACCCTACAGCATGAGGCCACTCAGCAAGAATTTATGGATATTTGCCGAGATAAACTCAAAACCATTCCTAAAGTACGCGTATCGATTCAAGATTTATCCAGCAGAATGTTTAGCTCGGGCCGTGGATTCCAAGTTGAATTCACCGTACAGGGTCCAGAATGGGCCCCGCTGGGAACCTATTCCAAACAAATTATGGACGCGCTCGACAAAACCGGGATGGTGACCGACTTGGATAGTGACTACCAAGTGGGGATGCCGGAATTACACATTCTCCCCGACCGACAAAAAGCCGCCGCCCGAGGGGTCAGCATTCGTACGATCAGCGAAACCCTGAATGCAATGGTGGGCGGGGTGGTTGTGGGCCATTACTCTAAAGGGGGCCACCGCAACGATATTCGATTAAAAGTAGAAAACAGCGATCACGATCCTGTAGCTCGGATGAAAGGGCTAATGGTCCGAAATAACCGTGGGGAAATGATCCCATTATCCGATCTCGTCCGCATTGAAGAAGAATCCGCCATGGTGACGATCAGTCGCAGAGACCGGGAACGCGCGGTATCGGTGGTTGCCAATGTCGCCGAAGGGCAGTCCCAACAAAAAGTACTGGAAGCCACCGCGGTCATCGCCAAAAAAATCCTGCCTCCGGAGTACCAAATAAAATTTGGCGGTGGATCTCAAACGTTTACGGAGTCATTCAACAGTTTACTACTTGCCTTGGCATTGGGACTCATTGTGGCGTATATGGTACTCGCCTCTCAGTTCAATAGTTTTTTGGACCCTTTGACGGTACTGATTGCCCTCCCATTTAGTATTTCTGGTGCATTTATCGCACTCTTAGTCACCCATCAATCGCTCAATATCTTTAGTATGATCGGCTTAATTCTCCTGATGGGCATCGTTAAGAAAAATTCGATCCTATTGGTCGACTTCACCAATCAAGTCCGTGACAGAGGGGTCACATCTGTCCGAGAGGCATTGCAAGAAGCCTGTCCCGTCCGGTTCCGTCCCATCATGATGACCTCCGTCGCAACGATCGCAGGCGCACTCCCGGCGGCCCTTGCCTTGGGGCCCGGGGCGGAGACCCGAATTCCGATGGCGGTTGCCGTTATCGGCGGCGTCCTGGTATCAACCGTTTTAACCCTGTACGTCGTACCCTGCGTTTATCTGATGATGTCGCGATTCAAGACATCTCCGATCAATCAGGACGATGAGAGCCATAAATCGCCAACGCCTTTTTCCGTTGAACCGCATAATCCACAATCGGATACGGATAGTCACGACCCAATTTAAACGATTCGGGAAGCGTTTTTGCCGACGCTGGACAGTGAATCTGCTGCGAATTGAGCCGGCTCAATTCGGGACAAAATTCCCGAATAAAGTCCCCATCCGGATCATAGGTTTTGGACTGGGTTGTTGGATTAAAAATCCTAAAATAGGGTGCCGCATCGCACCCAATCCCTGCCGCCCATTGCCACCCCCCGTTGTTGGATTGCAATTCATAATCGATCAATTTAAACGAAAAATATCGCTCCCCACGTTTCCAATCGATCAACAAAATCTTGGTAACAAACGACGCAACCACCATCCGCAATCGATTATGCATCCATCCCGTTTGATTTAAACATCGCATCGCGGCGTCAATCAGAGGAAATCCGGTCATTCCCGCCTTAAAACAAGCCAAATAGTCTTCCGAGGTTGTAAGCACTAGCCCTTTATACCGGTCTTGGAATGGTCGATCATTCACCCACGGGGAAAAATAAAAAATCGCCTGATAAAACTCTCGCCAGATCAATTCAACGAGCCACTTTTGGGCGCCCGGACTGGGGTGATTTAGTGCCACATTCACCAAGTCGCGAATCGAGATACACCCGTGACGCAAATAAACGGACAACTTCGAGGTTCCCGCCCGGGACGGATACTCACGCTCCGTCCCATAGGCCGATAATCCATCCGCAAACACACTCAAACGCCGCAATCCCTCGACGGACCCACCCGGAAATAGGGTTGGATCAGGCTCAAATCCAACAAATTTTAACAGTGATTCTGTATCCGACAGAACGTCCGAACGATCCCCATGCCCGATTCCATTTAGAATGACCGGAAACGTTGGTAGTTGGTGTACGCCCCCCAATTGAGAAATCCACGCACGAGAATACGGGGTAAATACACGATAAGGCGTGGTATCCGGTTTCACAATTTCAGTGGGCTCAAACACCACGTGGTCTTTAAACGAGTAAACTTCACGCCCCTCGCCGATTATTCGGTCGGAAACCAGCGTATCTCGCCGTATCGCATAAGGGCTATAATCTCGATTAAAATAGACCCGGTCCGCACCCAGTTCATGAGCCAGTTTAGGAATTTCATCCACAGGGTTCCCGTGGCGAATCCACAGGCTCCCCCCCTTTGCCACCAGTACCTGATTGATCTCAATCAGCGATTCACAAATAAATTGGACCCGCTTGTCCGACGTGACCTTTGACTTAATCGGGCCTAAAATTGCATCGTCAAATATAAAGACAATATGGACGACGTCGTTTTCTAGAGTACACTGACTCAAGGCGGCATGATCATGCAACCGTAAATCTCGACGAATCCAACACAATCCAATGGATGTCATGGTTTAAAGTTTACCTTACTCCGTTCCAAAGAACATAAAGATAAAAAAATGAAATCAAAATTGCTTAATATTTTTAAATTTAGTCTGATGGCGATTCTTGCAATTGCCAAGCCAATCATTGCGAATGACCCCGTTACCGTACCCAAAATCGAACTAAATCGGTACATTGGATCTTGGTATGAGATTGCACGATTGCCTAATTTTTTTCAAAACAAATGCACCCGAAACACCACCGCCACCTACAAGTTGCTCGATTCGGGACTGATTGAGGTATGTAACAGTTGCACCGCAGTGGACGGAAAAATAATTCAAGCCAAGGGCGTCGCGCGAGTCGACGATAAAAAACAAAATTCAAAACTGTCTGTCAGCTTTTTCGAAATATTGGGGGTCAGACCGGTGTGGGGTGACTACTGGATATTGGGCATCGCCGACGACTACCGATTCAGTGTGGTGGGCGACCGATCCAGAAAATATGCCTGGATATTATCGCGGACGCCGCAACTATCTGCCGCCGACCTATCGACCGCCATCGGGATACTCAAATCAAATGGGTTTAATACCCAATTATTGATCACAACGCCTCAAGCCGACGGTGTCCCTCGCTCAAAATAAGGCGTCCGCAGGGGTGGCTATTTGGGGTTTGACGCCCAAGAATAACCAAACAACGAATACAGCACCCGTGCACCGACATTGGCATCCCAGTCCCCATCCCCTGGGCTCACCTCAACCAAATCAAAGCCAATAATTTTTCGCCCAGACTTAACCAGTTGCTTGAATAAAAAATTGACTTCTTCGAGTTGTAATCCCCCCGGTACTGGGGTGCCAGTATTGGGGCACAACGACGGATGCAGGCCATCAATATCAAAACTAATGTACACATGCTGAGGCAATCGCGCGATAATTTCATCACATTGCGATTTCCAAGTATTACCCAGAAATCCCGCTTCTTTGATCGCCTGATCCATCACCACATGAACGCGGGAATCCGCCTGTGCCACCGCAATTTCAGCCTCACAGCAATCTCGGATTCCGACCTGCACCAACGACGTAATTTCGGGAATCGCCAGCGCGTTAAACATGATCGACGCGTGAGAATAGGTAAATCCTTCGTACGCATCCCGCAAATCCATATGGGCATCAATTTGCAACACCCCAAACTCTGGATAAACCCGAGAAAACGCCCGCAATGCACCCAGCGAGACGCTATGGTCGCCGCCGAGCAGACCCACTCGCTTACCCTGGCTCAACCACTGGGTGACCTGCGCATCGACCTCATTATGAAGGTGGGCACACGCCCCATTGATTTCATCCAACGCCGCACTTAATTCAGCGTTTTCTTCAATATCAAGCCCATCCGCTTGGGCATCGATAATCATCATCGCCTTGGCTTTTAATCGAGTACTTTCGATATTCCATGAGGTTTCAATCGGGCTTAATGCAATCCCAGATTTCCAGCCTTCAGCAAAATCAGGATGGTACAAATCCACTTGGGCGGACGCGACAAAGACGGCATCTGGCCCATCCGCAGTGCCCTCGCCATAGCTGGTCGTGACTTCCCACGGCACAGACACAATCACCGTTTCGGCGGATTGCGAATCAAAGGGTAAGCCAAATATTCCATGGCCTAATTGGCCCACCGCGTTGGGGTCAAATGAACTTAATAAAGAGGTTGGTTTTGTCATAATGGGCAGGGATTGTACACATACCGATCGGATTCAACAATTGGGTGGAATAATGGTAAAATTTCCGCCACTTATGAAATGCCTTCCGTTTACAAAATTATGGCTGATTACATTGACTCTCCTTCTCGTCACCGTCACGGGCTGCGGCAAGGTCACCCAAACGTCCAGCAAACCCACAGATACCACTACTTTTGACCTCAAGTATACGGTCGCCACTACTAGCACATCGGATGCCGACTACAAAACCGCCAGTCACAACTACTTCTCCACCGCAGAAAGCCCGGTGTATACGGTCATTTACGGCCTCGGCAAAAACGGAAAAAATCAGGAACTCTCTTGGGGGAAAGCGTTAGTCACGCTTAAACCGAACGCCGCATCCGGAAACATCATCACTGCGAAAGTGACCGCGATGCGAAAAGGGGACATTGAACTGGATTCCGCCGATAATTCGTGGGCCAAACTCAGTTATGATCCCGCGTCCAAATTATGGGCCGGCGATTTGCGAAAAATTAAACCGGGATTCCCTATGTACCTGGTGGCCTTCTTCAACACTAAAGGGAAGGCCTATCTCACAATTTTGGACGCCAAACGGGTGTCGGGAAATACCACCATTTCACTCCCCGCCATTACGCCGTACGAAACGTTTATTGCCACATTGATCCTTCAGGATTTCCAAGAGCAAAAAGGAATTATCGACGCCACCGTTTCCCCCGGCGAGCTCAAAGCATTCTTTACTGATGACTTTTTTGACCTTTTAAACTATCGACTCCCCCTGAGCACCGCCACTAAATTCAACCCCGAAAGTCCCTCTTTTTTATATTCCCGCGATCTTGAGAAACGGTTGTTGGCGCTCTATGGATTGTGGAAAGAAAATGAAATGGAAGAAGGACTGTCCCTTCTTGAGAAATACAAAAAAGAGTCCCCGAATTGGATCTCCTCCAAGGCCGACGCATGGTGGGTGACGCAGTTTAAGGACATTAAAGACTCCAAATCCAGTGGAGTCTCCAAAAAATCCTAAGCTCGCCGACCCGGTGAGCCCACCCCAAAGGGGTTACCAGATCATTGATTCGAAAATCTATCGGAACCTGGTCCAGGATCTGGTACCCAACCTCAATCAATTGGGCACCAATCGGGTCACCTTTAAAAACGAGATTCACAGGGATAGCAAGTTTGCGATTTGCCATTATCAAATTGACGGCTCGAATGGGCGCTATTCCCTCACGTACGACCGAGAGCAATCCATTACGACCAGCAACCAGAAAAAAACCAACACCGATCCTGAAATATTAAATACCCCGTCGATCCAGGTAAATTTGACTCAGTTTTTAATGGATATCGCCGATCCGAATGTCATTCGTGCCGAGGTAAAGTTGATTCAGACTGCGGTCTTTCCGTTTGAGTTTAACCCGCATCGCGATAGTCAATTTCGACGGCTCCGAAATATTACGTATTTGGCGACGGTGATCGTCAGTGTTGGCGGCATCGACGGGGGAAATATGCAGTTATTTCACTCGGATAACGACAAATTGGGGCCGTTCCATATGATTGAGGAGTTGCCCGCCGAGGCCGGGGTTGGGTATATCGTCGATGAGCGACCCCAGACGATTTTTCATGGGATGAAAACGGCAATTCAACGCGACGACTCCGCCCATCGGGGGGCGTTGTTGATTCGGTTTTTTAATACGCCGATTGGGGTTCATCCGGGGCAATCATCATGAATTACAGGATCGCCACTGGTTACGCAACAATCTTTCTGTAAAAGTGATTCAATAGGGTCAAAAAGTTAGACTGAGAACAACCTCCTTCCGGTGGACCAATCATCGTTAAATTCGATGAGGACGGCGGAGACGAGTCGCAAACAAGAATCCATGTTGGGAAAAATACGAACGACCCTGGAACGACGTTTGATTTCTCTGTTGAAACGTTCGATCAAATTGGAAGTTCTGAGAGATCGTCTAAGTTTGGGGTCGAGAGACAGAGCTTGGAAGCCCTGAGGGATATTAATTTGAGCCCAATGGACCAACTTTGGTTCAAGTTTGATCCAACGATCGGCAAAACGATTGAGCAAGAATTGAGCGGTATCAAGGTCAGTGGCCTGAAGGATGGTGCGGATATCTTGAGCAACAGGAACCTTGTTAAGGGCCTTGGAAACGTGATCCTGAACATTTCTAGCGAGATGCGTATGGCATCGATTCCAGGCAACGCCTGGGAAAACAGACTTAAGGGCGTTAGTAAGGCCGACATGATCATCTGAGACGATGTAAGACACCCCAATTAGCCCTCGTGATACCAACGAGGAGAAGAACTCTCTCCAGTGGATTTCAGCCTCAGAAAAAGCGACAGTGACCCCTAGAATTTCTCGTTGGCCATCGTTGCGAATCCCAATTCCCCACAAGACCGCACAGTCGCGAATTTCGTGGCCATAGCGGACTTTTTCATAGCGCGCATCCACCATGAGATGAGAAAAACGACCTAAGGGTCGATTACGCCAAGCCTCAAGATCCCCATCGAGCGATTGTACAATTCGTGAGACCTGGGATGAGGATACCTGACAATCGCAGAGTTCCTCCAAGATCTTGGTCACCTTTCGGGTGGATACGCCTTGGATATACATTTCAGCAATCGTTGTTAAAAGGGCACGCTCTGAGCGTACCCCTTTTTGAATTACAGAGGGGTAAAATCCACCATTCCTAGTCTGCGGAACGGTTAATTCAAGATCGCCTATTCGAGTATGAAGGGTCTTTGATTTGAACCCGTTCGACTGATCTATCCGATCAACATTTCGCTCATAGGGAGATGCCTGAAGATAGGCCGTACGCTCCATTTTCATTGCTTCGTTGATTAACATTTGGAAGCATTGCGCCATATTTTCACTTACCCCAGTTTGCATCAGCAATTCCATTATTTCCTGTGTTGCGGTACCGTTTTGTCGAGCCATTTCTGACCTCCGTTTAGTAGTTTTAGTCGACCACTATGGAATCAGATTTGGCTCACTTGCGTAACGTCCGTTCAGGTCAGTGTCCAGACTAAACCCTTCGGGCGGCTTTCAGCCGGTCTGGACACTGACCCTCTCTTCCGTTTTTAACCAAATATGGGTTTTTGCGTAAAACCC
>CAIPHK010000018.1 GCA_903864835.1 uncultured bacterium
ATTTATATTAAATATATTAATCTTAAAAACAGTATAAACCTCAAGGAGTAATTTAGATGCGATTTTCTTGTTCATCCACCAGTTTGCAAAAGGGGATTGGTATTGTTGAAAGAGCTATTTCCCAAAGGACAACATTACCTGTTTTGGAGAACTTATATTTGGAACTTACAGGGAATATGTTGCGTTTGCGCGGAAATGATCTCGAGGTTGGAATTGAAACCGTGGTACCTGTTGAGTCAGTAGGGACGGATGGGTCTGTTTTAATTAGGGCCAAAACTTTCAGTAGCATTCTTTCTAAAATTCAGTCCGAAGTCATTGATATCACGGTTGAAAATTCAAATCGGATGATTGTGAGAGCAAATAAAGTCGATTTTGAAATTCTTTGTTCGCCAGTTGATGACTATCCTGTGTTTCCATCGGTTGAGTCGGGAGCCGCATTTACGGTTAAATCAGCGACGCTAAAAGATTTAATTCGGCACACACTTTTTTCGGTAAGTTTTGATGAAACAAAGCAGTTTTTGAATGGAATTTTTGTTAAAGTTGAGGCGGGAGTTTTATTCTTTGTGGCGACCGATGGCTATCGACTTGCATTAAAAAAGTGCACTTTGGATGGGGCTAATTTGCCGGATTTCTCGCTTATTGTTCCCTATAAGGCGATGAATGAATTGAGTAAAATCCTGACGGGAATGGCAGATGAAGATGACATTCAGGTTAATGTGTCAGACTCTCAAGTGGCGTTTTCTTCAGGCAGATTTTTACTTGTTTCGAGGGTTATTAAGGGGCAATTTCCCGATTATCGGCAGGTATTGCCAAAGCATTCAGACAATCTATTTTCTGTTTCACGTTTTTCGTTACTTAATGCCTGTGATCGCGCAACTATCATCGCGTCGACATCCAATAATGTTGTTCGTCTTCAGTTTACTGATGATAGCCTTGTAATAAGGGCTAATGCGGCATCTTTGGGTGACTTTAGGGAGCAGGTCGATGTAGCTCGGTTGCAGGGCTCAGGGGATGTTAAAATCGCCTTTAACGTGAAATTGGTTTTAGATGGTATTCGCGGTATTGACTCAGACGACGTTCGCTTAGAGTTTAATCAAGGGATATCGCCTTGTGTCATCCGATCGGCGACCGATGAGGATTACGTGTATATTGTGATGCCAATTCGAACCAACGATTTTCAGGACGACCCCGTTTAGATAGATGCTGAATCGGCTCTGGGTGCGCAATTTTCGCAACCTTTCAGAGCAGATTATTGATTTTAAGCCGGGCGTGACAGTTATTGTTGGGGATAACAACCAAGGTAAAACTAACCTGTTGGAGGCGGTATATTGTTCAGCAGCTGGAAGGCCTATTCAGGGTGAGCGGTTTTCAGATTTGGTGAATTATCATGCTGATTCCGGTGTATTCGCGATGGAAATTGGAATTACGAATGGGGGGCGAATTCGTATTTACCGTGATTTCGATCGTGCAGGGGTAAAACGACCGGTTTTGGATGGTAAAGGGCTTAGTCAGAAAGATATTTCAGGTCACATCGACGTCGTCTATTGGTCAGCTGAGATTATTAGGTCTTTTCAAGAGTCGGCGGATTACAGGCGGGATTTGTTGGATGAAATTTGTAAAAAAAGTAACCTGGCTTACGAAAAGTTAATTCGGTCTTATGCGAGGGTTCTTTCTCAGAGAAATGCAGCTTTGAAAAGTGGATCTGCTGTTCTTGTGGAATTGTACACTCCTACGCTTATTGAATTATCCCTCAAGATTACCGATCTCAGGAGGAGTGTTTTAAGCGAGGTATTTGATACGGTCAATCACTACGTCCCGTTGTTGCCGTTGGACGGCGTGGGTGAGCTTGAGCCAATATTGGCGATAAAACGTATCGATAGCAATAAATATATTAAATCGATGGCTGATGTTTTGATGGAATGTTCTGCAAAAGAATATGCTCTCGGGTACACCACCGTCGGTGCACATCGTGATGACTTTGATGTTTTGGTAGGGAATCGGTCGGTGATTCAATTTTTTTCAAGAGGGGTTTGTAGGGTCCTCGCTGTACTTATAAATCTCAGTGCGTTGGAGTTGTGGGGGGGGGGAGAACTCTAATATTGGTCGATGACGCGTTTTGTGAAATTTCGGACGGGTTAAAAAGCGCGCTTGGGAATTTGGTGTTTTCCAAGTTTCAAAGTGTTTATGTGTCGACTGATTTGGCGGACTGTGGGCGGTTTGGGGATGGGGGGCACGGAGTGATGACAAGAGGGCTTTTAGCATATGGAGAAAATTGATGGACTGTTGGGCGACATCAAAGGGATGTCTCGGTTTTTTTCTGAGCGACGGGCAGAGAAAAGGATACGGTTAGTATGGCCTGAAGTAGCAGGACAGTTGGCAGACCAACTTGCTATCGGATATTTTCGGGAAGGGGTTTTATATCTGTCGTCTATCAATCCTATTTGGAAGGCAGAAGTTGAATTTATTTCAGATCATTTATTAAAAAAATTGGGAAAATTGGTAGGCTCGGCAATAGTAAAAAAAATACAGGTTGTAGACGAACTTATCGAGGTCAAACGTGTCGAAAAGGGACCCTCTAACGCGGGATTATCGTTGGAACAGTTGGTAAAGTATGAGAATGAGAAACGGCGTAGAGACGGAATGTCTCTGTGTTTAAGGTGTGAGGCGGTTTATTCGCATGAGTCCGAGTGTCTGTTTTGTCGCGTGAAATAGTGCGTGGGCTATCCACGATTTCGTTTCCTTGCTACCATTAGATACTAATTAACGATTGGCATTGGAGGTCGATTATGGGAAGTTTGATCAAAAAACGTCGTAAGAAGATGCGTAAGCATAAATATAAAAAATATGGGCGTAAGATGAAAGCCAAGAAGAGATAGGTAATTTGTCTCTTAGCTGAGTTTAAAACTCTCGGTCGGCTAAATTAATTCGATATATTTCAATGTTTTAGAAGTTCCTCCTTTGGGATTATTTGTAGTCCACGAGCTATTTATATAGATAGTTCGAACAAAGGGGGAATTTTTGTGTTTAGTGGGGTGGGCATTGATAACGGATCTACTGTGCCAATTATTCGGCATTTACGGCAGCTTTTATCGGTTATGATTCGCCGATTTGGTCGGTGTGTCGTGGTTAATGGGCCCGTTTCTTCCGATTTTAAAGATCAAAAAATCGTATTATTTGATATCCATACGATTCGGCTCATCCATGTAGATGGAGTTTCAAAGTCCGAGATTGTTATGCATTTTGATGAGGATAAATTGACTGAATTGGGTAAAGAAATATCCATAGGCTTTGTCGCTGCATTTGGAAATGAGATTGAGCGGATTGTGGGGGATGTGTTTTCTGAGAAAGCAAATTTATATTCAATTGGTAATTAGGGGGAAAAAGGGGGCTTTGTTATGTCGGGTGTAGTACCTGTTTCTGGGGGTATAGCTCAAGATCCGATCGATTCGGTTGGACATTCAAAACTTGAGTTGAAAGGCGTAGAAGGGGTGTCGTCAGTTCTTGGAATCGATCAAAGTCTGTTTAGGGCGGTTGGTGGCATTTATGGGTGTTCTGATGTAATGGCAAGGCTGTCCACATTGAAGGCAGCTATTGTCCAGTCAACATCCACTTCTTTGATGGAGTGTAAGGATAATTTGAAACCCAGGTTATTGGGTTTACCTGAGATTCCTAGGGGGTTGTTGGAGGAATCAAAGGGAATTTTATCGCATATGACTCAATTTGGTTCTGAGTCTATTCGGAGGTTAGTAGCGGTATTTTCTACAGTTGAGGCGATCCAACATATAAAAAGTCCAATCGGTTTCTTGGAGGGAGCATCAGGACGGAATCGGCTTGATTCAGTTGTTCATGATGGTGCACCGGTAACGTCGAAACGGAATCGGCTTGATTCAGTTGTTCATGATGGTGCACCGGTAACGTCGAAACGGAATC
>CAIPHK010000019.1 GCA_903864835.1 uncultured bacterium
TCAGACTGGGCTTGATGGCCTTTAATCTTCATCGGGCATTGGCTAACAGCTAACTGACCCGTTACTTTTTGGGACGCTTCGGCTATCAGGTTCCGGTGCTTGGCTCTTTTTTTTTAAAATCCCTGCGTCAGCAGGGCCTACCTAGTCAACCCAATTCCGGCGCCAAAGTGTCTCCGCCAATTACTTCTGTTCCCGACGCCTTGGCCAAAGTTAATCCAACGGCCATCCACTCCGCAAGCGATGCCATGGCTGCGTTACGAACGCTATCCGCACTTCAATACACATCGTATTCCACAAAAGTGGATGCCCATTCACAATTAATTAAAACTCTTTCTTCAAATTTAAATACCGGTGAAAAAGCGACATTTAACCGAGAAGTCACCGCCTACTACACCGACAATGCCTACCTGGGAAGCCAGGTTAGTGCGAAGTTACCCACAAATCAAAAACAGGCTATTTTTGGAAATGTGGCTGGCATTAAATTCGAATCCACACTCTATGACGAGCTTAAAAGATCCCCTATCTCCTATGCGCCGACCGAACAAATTGCCGCCGTGATTACCGCACAAGAAGCCCCCGCACCCGAAATTACACTACCAAAAGCACCGCCGCAGAGCTCATCTCGAACTCGATCACACTCAGACCCAATCCTCTTAAAACCCAAAGCTACGGCCACTTCTTCAATAGCGCGAGTTACGGCGCGCCCGGTATCTGCCGAGGCGTCCGCTAAAGACCTGTACCTCCAAGGGATCAGAACCACCAAAATGCTGGGAAATCACGAGATGCAACCCCTGGCGAACATAATTGGACGCCCCATCGTCGTCGTGCGACAAGAACCCTCTAAAGGAACCGGTGGGTATATACACCCCAACAATGTTGAATTAGTCGTTTACCCAGTGGGCCACCCTCAAAACCTAACCGGCGCTATATACGTACAAAATATCTATAACGGACATTTCAGATCATTCACCCCAACCCTAGGCAACCCCGTGGTCCCGGGAACGGAGCTACCGGGCACCGCCAGAGAAGGGGATTATGGTGGTGCAGGCCCCAATGATTGTCTAATCGCATCCATCAAAGGTAGTGGGGGGTCTTTTGGTCAATTGAGCAATCGCGACGTTAGGCAATCCTGTGCGAGTTACCAAGATATCAATGGTCTCCCAGATCACTATATTCCAGACGCCGAAGGCGGTGGCCGTATTGCCATGTTCGGAATAGAGACCACCATCCCAAAAGGGTTCATCGGCCCTCTCATGATCAAGAAATCCGACGATGTGTGGGCACAAGGAGAGTATAACGGAGGTCGTGTTGGAAATTGGGAGGTTCGCAACGATAATGGGCTATTTGCGGTCTCCTATGATCGGGATACTCACGAGCCAATTCAGGTAACACAGACGGGGGAATTCCAACGCGATGGGAGGATGGCCCTACTTACTCGCCCAACTGAGTTTGTCGACATTGATACCGCACTCCCCCTTATTTCCGTTCATTAACCCTCCCAGCCAAAAATTCGAGAAAACTTCGGGTGGTTGATTTGTTTTAGGGCCTATATACTTAGCCTCCCATGGCAAAATCATTTCAAGAAATCATTCTGACCCTACAGCAATTTTGGAGCGACAACGGTTGCCTCATTTTGCAGCCATATGACACCGAAAAAGGGGCCGGAACCATGAGTCCCCACACCTTTTTACGGGTGTTAGGACCTACCCCTTGGAATGTCGCGTATGTGGAGCCCTCACGCCGTCCTACGGACGGACGTTACGCCGAAAACCCCAATCGCCTCCAACACTACTTTCAATTCCAAGTCATTCTTAAACCGTCGCCCCTCGAAGTCCAAGATCTCTACATTGCCAGTCTGGAAGCCCTTGGAATCTACCGCCACGACCACGACATCCGATTTGTTGAGGACAACTGGGAAAGCCCTACTCTCGGCGCTTGGGGCGTGGGCTGGGAAGTCTGGCTCGATGGAATGGAAGTCACTCAATTTACCTATTTCCAACAATGCGGCGGAATTGATCTCTCCCCCATTTCAGTCGAAGTCACCTACGGGCTTGAGCGTCTAGCAATGTTCATCCAACAAAAATCCAACGTTTACGATCTTATTTGGCAGGAAAGCCGAACGGGTACCGTGACTTACGGTGATATCTACAAAAAATCCGAAATTGAATACTGCCACCATAATTTTACCCACGCCTCCGTCGAACGGTTGTTTGCGATGTTCGATACCTACGAAGCGGAATGCCGAGATTTAATCGCTCAGAGTCTGGTGTCTCCGGCCTATGACTATTGTTTAAAATGCTCCCACACGTTCAATCTATTGGATGCGCGAGGGGCCATTTCGGTGACAGAACGGATGACCTATATTCTGCGCATTCGGAAATTGGCCAAGGCCTGCGCGGAACGGTATTTGGCACCGGAAGAAGCGCAATCATGACCACCTATCTCCTCGAAATCGGCCTCGAAGAAGTCCCAGCACGATTTATGCCCGGAATTTTATCCGAACTTAAAACCCGTTGGGAAACAGCTTTGGCCACTCACCGAATTGATTTTACCTCTGTAGAAACAACCGGCACATATCGCAGACTAACAACGACCGTCGAGGGAATAGCACTGGCATCCCGCCCAGATCGAACCCGAATCCGAGGCCCGATTACCAGCATCGCTATTGGTCCCGATGGGTCATTGACCCCTGCTGGCAACGGGTTTCTCAAGAAAAACAACCTCACAACCTACGTCGTCGAAAGTGACGGCGGCAAAGAAAATATTGTCGGGTATGTCGATCTCCCCGCACAAAAAACCACCGGAATATTGGGCAAAATAGCCGCAGAGGTGGCGTTGGGCATTTCTCTCCCCATCGCCATGACTTGGGGAATTGGAATCGGCCCGTTTATTCGACCCATTCATTGGATTTTGAGCTTACTCGATTCCACACACATCCCCGTTCAACTATTTGATATCCATTCAAGCACCTTCACCCAGGGACATCGATTTCTAGGTACGCAAGACCCATTGGTTGTCCCGTCAGCAACCGACTATATCGATATATTGCGACAGTCCTCCGTCACCGTGACTCATACAGACCGCCACAACTACATCGTCTCTCAACTCCAAACCATCATGGGCCCCACCGGCGAATGGGACGTTGACCTCGTCGACGAAGTCACCTTCCTCACCGAATATCCAACCGCACTCGTCGGAGAGATTGATCCGATCTACATGAACCTCCCCCAAGAGGCCATCATCGAGTGTATTCAAAAAAACCAAAAATATTTCCCCGTGATTCAAGATGGCAAATTGACGTCGCGATACATTGTCATCGCAGATTCTGTCACAGCCACGAATAAAGCCACCATCCTCCACGGTAATCATGCCGTTCTTCGTGCCCGGTTGGAAGACGTTAAATTTTTCTGGGAAGAAGACCTCAAAACCCCATTAGCCGCTAATTTAGACAAACTCAAATCCATCGTCTATCAAAAAGGACTCGGATCCGTCTGGGACAAAACCCGACGGATCATGGTCATCGCAAAAGCGATCGCCACATTAATCGATTGCAAAGATATCAACTCCGTCACTCGTGGAGCGGCGCTTTGCAAAGCCGACTTGGTCAGCCAAATGGTATTGGAAATGCCCAAACTCCAAGGTGTCATGGGCGGGATTTATGCTCAGAAAAGTGGCGAACCCACAGCTGTAGCAGATGCTATTTCCTCAGTATATGAGCCCGAAATAAACACAGAAAATGCAGTCAGTGCCGCCGTCGCGATGGCAGACCGCCTCGATACGGTCGTGAGTTGCTTCGCCAACGGGCTCATCCCAACAGGTTCCCAAGATCCTTGGGGCGTCCGCCGCGCCGCATTGGCAGTCGTCCGAGCCGCAAGAGACCTGAGGCTGACCGCATCGTTGGCTGATTTAGTTGCGATTGGATACTCCGCACTCGATAAAACCGACAATCCAAACCAAGGAAAATGCATCGATTTTATGACGGACCGACTCAAATATGTCTTGGAATCCGACGGTGCGATGAGTGACTTGGTCCTTTGCGTGTTGGAATCCGCCGCCCCCACCATCGATAACATTCTGACATTCTTAACCCAACTCGAAGCCAATAAATCCACCCCAGAGTTTAAAGTGATTGTCGAAACTGCGATCCGTATTAAACGTTTGGGCACTACCGCAACAACCGACTTCAATCCGACACTACTCACCTCGGAAGAACAGGCAATCATCAGCCCATTGCTTCCATTTTTAGAAATTGAGATCGTTGACTTCGACCAACTGATTCCGGTCGCCGAAATCATGCCCCACTATTTCGACAAAATTCTAGTGATGGACCTCGATATGACCATTCGCAACAATCGCCTCGGGCTATTGAGAAAATTGAATATAAAATTCGGCAAAATCGGCAACTTTGAGCGTATCGTACTTATTTAGTCGATTAAAAATAGGAGTTCCACCCTTGGGACCTCACGTAATTTTTGCTACTCTGTACCAGACCTAAGTCACCCCACTATTAACCCCCTCGCGAGGAACACACATGACCCACCATCAACCCCGATTTATTTTTGTTACTGGCGGCGTCGTGTCGAGTTTGGGGAAAGGCATTGTGGCTGCCTCGCTCGGTGTTCTTTTAAAAAGCCAGGGATATACGGTCGCTATTCAAAAATTTGATCCATACCTCAATCTTGATCCGGGAACGATGAGCCCCTACCAACACGGCGAAGTATTTGTAACCGATGATGGCTGCGAAACCGACCTCGATTTGGGTCATTACGAACGATTTATTGATGAAAGTCTCTCCCGGGTCAACAACGTAACCTCAGGTATGATTTTCTGGGACGTATTGAACAAAGAACGTAACGGCGACTACCTTGGGAATACCGTCCAAATTATTCCACATATCACAAATGAAATTAAACACCGCATCACTCAAACCCTCATAACCTATCCGGTAGACTTCGTCATTACCGAAATCGGAGGGACCGTTGGCGACATTGAAAGCCTCCCATTCCTCGAAGCCGTCCGCCAATTTGAGTTTGAAAATAGAGGCCGCAGCGTCCATATTCACGTCACGCTCGTTCCCTATATGGAACCCAGCGGCGAATTCAAAACCAAACCGACCCAACACAGCGTCAAAGACCTACGGGAAATTGGAATTCACGCCGATGTCATCGTTTGCCGGTCCCAGTATGAACTCAAACGGGAAATCAAAGAAAAAATCTCCCTATTTTGCGATGTGTCCGCCGAAGCGGTCATCGCCTGCCTCGACGCAGAAAGCATCTACGACGTGCCAATGAACATGGAAAACGAAGCACTCGATGAAATTGTCTTAGAAAAATTGTCGATGCCCCAACGACCCAAAAACCTCGATCTATGGCACAGCTATGTCAAAACCATTCATCAAAAAAACCTTCCCGTGATCAAAATTGCGATCGTTGGAAAATACACCTCACTTTCAGACGCCTATTTGAGCGTCGTCGAATCCTTAAAACATGCCGCCGCCGCCAATACGGCCCAAATCCAACTCATTTGGGTCGAAGCCGAAACGCTTCAAACTGAAGATCCCAAATTTGTATTGTCTGATGCGGACGGAATCCTGGTGCCCGGCGGATTTGGAGACCGAGGAATCGAAGGAATGATCGTCGCAGCCCAATATGCCCGCGAACGAAAAATTCCGTATCTAGGACTCTGTTTGGGCATGCACATCGCTGCCATTGAATTCGCCAGAAACGTCCTCCATTTGGGAAATGCGCACAGTACCGAATTTAACGACGCTACCCCTTACCCCGTCATCGATTTCCTACCTGATCAGCGCGCTGTAAGAAAAAAAGGGGGCACAATGCGACTGGGCGCATACCCTTGTATGATCAAATCAGGCACCAAATTGTACGACGCCTATCAAACCAACGAGGCGTCCGAACGACACCGTCACCGATATGAATTCAACAACCATTACCGAGACGCGTTTGAATCCAACGGGATGATATTCTCCGGAACATCTCCTGGGGATACATTAATTGAAGTCATCGAACTAAAAAATCATCCCTGGTTTGTCGCGTGCCAATTCCATCCCGAGTTTAAGTCGCGTCCCTACAGAGCGCATCCATTGTTTAAAGATTTTATTGGCCATTGTTTGACCCAAATGACAGGCGCGGTAAGTGACACTCGAACCGCATTTGACAAGGCCTAAATAGGTACGCGATAGTGTACCCGAAATTTCATCAACGATTGAGGAAACTATGACCGTACTTGTTCAAAAATTTGGTGGCAGTTCTGTGGGCTCAACCGAACGGATTAGGGCCGTCGCTAGTCGCGTCATCGAATCCAAACTCAAACACCAGGATATTGTCGTTGTCGTCTCCGCTATGGGAGACACTACTGACGATCTTATTCAGTTGGCCAGAGAAGTGTCTGACCATCCCGCTCCCCGCGAATATGACGCGCTGATCTCAACGGGAGAAAACATCGCCGCCGCATTGGTTGCAATGGCAATCGAGGCACAGGGAGTTCCTGCAATATCGCTCACCGGGCCTCAGGCCGGCATTTACACTGAAAACCTCTATTCTAAAGCAAAAATCACAAAAGTGGACCCATCACGAATTATGTCTGAACTGGACTCTGGAAAAGTCGTCGTTGTCACCGGGTTTCAAGGAATCAATGATCTCAACGACGTCACCACGATTGGACGCGGTGGCTCAGACACCTCTGCAGTGGTACTTGCAGCGACACTCGGCGCACCGATCTGTGAAATTTACACCGATGTCGATGGGGTCTACACCACGGACCCCAGAATTGTCCCCGACGCCTGCAAATTAGAAGAGATTTCCTACGACGAGATGCTCGAACTTGCCTCTCTCGGCGCAAAGGTACTTCACCCCCGATCGGTAGAATGCGCCAAAGAAAATCGTGTTCAAATTCATGTTCGATCGTCGTTCAAGCCCGACACAGGCACATTAGTAAAGGAGGACAGCCAAATGGAAGTGAATCGTCCCGTCACCGGAGTCACACTCAACGAAGAAGAAGCCTTAATCACCATTCAGAAACTGCAGGATAGACCAGGAGTAGCCGGACAGGTGTTTACCCGATTGGCCGAG
The DNA here is from genome assembly GCA_903864835.1 of uncultured bacterium. Lineage (GTDB taxonomy): Bacteria > Margulisbacteria > Marinamargulisbacteria > SXXA01 > SXXA01 > CAIPHK01. The sequence continues at coordinate 7,089 of CAIPHK010000019.1, forward strand.
TCATCGATTAATGTCGACATGATCATCCAAAGCGCAGAAGAAGATCAGGTCAATGACATCACATTTACCGTCCATCAAAATGACCTGAAGGCCGCGACTCTTATTTCCCAAGAAGTCGCTCGAGACCTCGGGGCTAAAGCGGTCAAATTCGATGAATCTATCGCAAAGGTATCTATTGTCGGCGTCGGAATGATTTCAAAGCCAGGAATTGCGGCAAAGATGTTTCGGGTTCTCGCCGAAAATTCAATCAACATCAAGTTGATTTCAACGTCGGAGATTAAAATTTCATGTGCCATTGAGCAAAAAGACGCCCGCCGCGCGCTTCGGCTGTTGCATCACGCATTCGAGCTCAATAAACTCTAGGCAGTGCCACAAGGAACCATTTGGCTGACATGGGTGGCGCTCTTTGTGGGTGCCTCCGTGCCGCTCAATCGGCTATTACCATGGATCACTGGATCTCTTCAGGAGCTAGACTCCACCCTCGATAAGCCTCGATCAAAGGCCATCCGAACATGGTCACCACTTGTATCCGGATGGATTATTGCGTTATCCCTATTCAAAGGGTGGCTCGCATGGACGGTTGCGGTCAGCTATGGAATGCCCGACTGGGCGCAAGCCACCACATTAGCCATCGTGATTGTCGGTCATAGTTGGACCATTTTTTCAGACGATCATCCCACCCCATTTTGGGTTCTCATTGGAATTTTTTTGGCAATGTCCCCGCCACTGATGTTTTTATTTTTGGTGGCCTTCGGATTGACCTCAGTTCTACTCAACCTGCCCCACTTAGCCATCGTCTTATCGGTGGCTATCACCGCGTACAGCGCAATGTCTTCCGGAACCCTGCCATCCATTGGATTGCCTGTGATTATTGGCATTACCCTGCTGACAGTTGCCCCCAAACTTGCAGAGATGTTTGACGATCTTCCCCCAACGTTATGGGGCCTTTTTGTTAAACGTCGATAGACACCGGATTACGCGTTAAACGACCCTAATCCCTCTTCCAAAGAGTCATAGACCGTCAGTCCCAAATGCGTCGACTGCGCAATCCCAGACTGTGTGATCAAACGCGTAATTTGAGGCGTCGCGACAATCAACGCCATCGGGAATCCCGATTTACGGGCCAATTTTGCCTGTGCAACGATCACACCCAACCCCACACTATCGACAAAGGTGGTTCCCGTTAAGTTAATAATCATCGGCCGAATGGCCCCATCCCCTTTGGCTTGAAATACCGAATTCAATTTGGGAGCCTGAAAATCATCCAACTCACCGGTCACAGTCACTACTGTCACATTTTGAACCGTTGAGACAGACACATTTGCGTCAATTATTGTCATTGCAGACCCCTTACGTTAGTTTTTTCCATCGATATTCCGTTTTCGTATCTTCCACGAGAATTTGAAACCGCTCCAACAATTCAATCCGCAGCCGATCCGCCGTTCCAAAATCCCGATTCTGCTTGGCGTCCCACCGAACTTTCATCAAATCCTCCGCTTCCTGAGTAATAGATTCCCCTAATGCGGCCGATTCCAACCCCAGAATCCCCATCAACTCAGCTAACACCCCCGATGACACCTCCGACGTATTGATCATACGGCTCAGATCGAATAGTACCCCAATCGCTTCTGAAAAATTAAAGTCATCACTGACCGCCTGCCAAAACCGATTCTTCAACACCTCAATCGAGCTTAATACCGCGCCAAATGCTTCCGGACTATCGCGATGGAGATTGACCGTATTGACCAGTTTATCTAACCCAACCTTGGCTTCCTTCACGCCATCAAGGGAATAGTGAAGTGGCGTACGATAATGGGATCGTAATAAAAAGAACCGAAGCGCTTGCCCACTCACTTGAGTTAAAACATCTCTAATTGTAAAAAAATTACCCAACGATTTCGACATTTTTTCGTTGTCGATCGTTACAAATCCGTTGTGGACCCAATAGCGCACAAACGGCTTGTGGGTCACTGCTTCCGACTGGCAAATCTCATTTTCGTGGTGAGGAAAAATTAAATCCTCGCCCCCGGCATGAATATCAATCGACTCTCCTAATTCCTGACGCGCCATCGCCGAACATTCAATATGCCACCCCGGCCGGCCGGGCCCCCAAGGACTCTCCCACGTGGGTTCACCGGGTTTCGCCGACTTCCACAACACAAAATCACTGGGATGCCGTTTTCCGTCCATCGCATCTACTCTCACACCAGCAATAAGCTCATCTCTCTTTTTGCGAGACAATCGGCCATATCCCTCGAAGGTATCGACGGAATACCAGACATCCCCTGTGTCCGACACATACGCATGGCCCGACGCCACCAAAGACCCTATCATTTCGATCATTTGAGGGAGATATTCTGTAGCTCGGGGGTAACAGTCCGCAGGAGAAATACCCAATTGCCCCATGTCTTCCATATACGCATCAATAAAACGCTGGGTGAGGGTGTGATATTCAATCCCGGCTTCTGCCGCCCGATTAATAATCTTGTCGTCAATATCAGTAAAATTTTGGACATACCGAACAGAATACCCCGCTGCTAAAAGCACCCGCCGCATCGTATCGGTAGTGACGTAAACCCTCGCATGTCCAATATGACAATAGTCATACACCGTAACGCCACAGGTATAAAAGGACACCTGTCCGGGAACCAACGGATCAAATCGTCGCTTTTGCCGGGTCAGCGTATCGTATATTACCAATTCCATTAGTAACTATTCTCCGCCCCTGGAAATTGACCCGCTTCGATATCTTCACGATACCGATTCAATGCGCCAGAAATTACCGACCGAAGATCGGTATATCGCTTTGCAAATTTAGGGGATTTTTCCGTCAATCCGACTAAGTCATGAAACACCAATATCTGCCCGTCACAATCGGGCCCCGCGCCAACGCCAATCGTTGGAATCGACACTGCCGCTCGAATCCGACCGGCGACCGCCGGGGGAACCATCTCTAATACCACCGAAAACGCACCGGCCATTGCGACTTTTTCTGCAAGATCGACAAGCGCGGTCGCATCAACGTCCGTTTTACCCTGGACTTTATACCCCCCTAACTGAAACATTGTTTGAGGTGTAAATCCAATATGGGCCATTACGGGAATCCCCATCTCGACAACCGCACGAAGCGTATCGATTTGTGCGGGAAGAATTTCCATTTTGACCGCCGCCACCCCCGCCTCTTTCATCAACCGTCCCGCGTTTTTCCTGGCCTGAGTAATCGATTTTTGATAACTCATAAACGGCATATCTGCCACCACCAACGCCCGCCGACTCCCCCGCACCACAGCCTGACTATGATAAATAATTTGATCCATTGTGACCGGCAACGTCGTTGAGTATCCGGCGACCACATTGCCACACGAATCCCCCACCAACAGGATATCAATATGGGCGTCATCCGCGAGCTGCGCGGTAAATACATCGTAGGCTGTCACCGCAGAAATAGGATGATGCGCCTGTTTTTTCTTCACAATATCCATTGGCAACAATCGCGAAAATTTCATGAGGGGCTTTTTCCAAACCACGGTAAAAAATCGAAGATACTGGCGGACCCCGGTTGCTCTTCTCGATACAAATCAAACAATCGTGCTTCGAGGGCTTCTCGAGTCAAATACCGGGTTAGACTCCCCCCTTCGGCCAACGAAATGGTCCCCGTTTCCTCCGACACAATAATCACCACCGCATCCGATATTTCGGACATCCCCAGTGCCGCCCGATGCCGGGTCCCCAACCGCCGATCCTGAATCGTCGAGTCGCTCAGCGGCAACAAACATCCTGCCGCCGCAATCTCATGGTCCCGAATAATAACCGCCCCATCGTGGGTAGGCGATTTTGACCAAAACAATGCCGCCAATAATTCGGTCGAAATCGTTGCGTTAAGCGCAATTCCCGATCGAATGTATTCACTTAAGTTGGCCCCCGTCTCAATCACGATCAACGCCCCCACCTTTTCCTTCGACAACAATTCTACCGACCGAAGAATATGCTTAATCACCGCAATGCCTTGAGAGCTCCCCTCCAACACAAATGGGGAAAATAATTTCCCCGACCCGATTCGCTCCAGAAATCGCCGAAGTTCCGGTTGGAAAATAACGATGACCAAGACCACTAAAATCGTCGCAAATTTTTCGAGCAACCAATTCAGGGTCGCCAAGCCCAATACATGACTCCCGACATACACCACCAAAATAACCAATAACCCTCGAACCAGACTTTCAACGTGGGTATCCATAATCCACACCATCATCCGGTACACCACCGTATAGACGATCACAAAATCGAAGGCGATGGCAATCCAACTATACGTGGATAAACTGGGGAGGAGGGATTCGATTAAATGCATCTAATATCGGTCATTTCGGATCAAATCATCCAAGGTCTCACGCTCAACCCATACCCTCGACTGGCCGTTTTTGACCACCACCATCGCGGGACGCGGGGCCCGATTGTAATTGGACGACATCGCATAATTATAGGCCCCGGTATCAAATACGATTACCACGTCGCCGACTTCGGCTTCAGGCAACGTTACACTATGCGTTAAGACATCCCCGGACTCACAAAATTTACCGGCCACCGCGTAACTTTTGGTGCCGGGCTGAGTCGCCTTCGTGGCGATGTCGTAGGTATATTCCGCCTGGTATAACATCGGACGAATATTGTCCGACATCCCACCATCGACAAATAAATAGGTTTTGACCCCCGGAATATCTTTAATTGCTCCGACGGTATATAAAGTCACCCCCGCGTTCCCTACAATGGATCGTCCCGGTTCCATAATCAATTTAGGGAGCCGCAACTGACGCGATTCAAACTCCTGAACCAATCGCTGAGTCATTGCGGTAATGACATCACTGATCAAGGGAGGATCGTCGGAATGGGTATACTTAATCCCAATTCCCCCGCCTAAATTCAATTCTTCGACGGGACGTCCCAACTCGGCACTCAATCGCAAGGTATGCTCGGCCATAATCGCCGCTAAATCGACATAGGGTTCAATATCAAAAATCTGGGAGCCAATGTGACTATGCAGTCCTAAAATATGAATTTTGGGATTGTCTTTCACCTTTCGGACCAGCGGCATTAGCGCCGCCCTTTCTATCCCGAATTTAGAGTCGATTTGACCCGTTTTAATATAATCATGGGTATGCGCTTCGATTTCAGGTTTGGTGCGCAACATAATCCGAGCCCGAAGTCCCAGTTTCTCAGTCAACATAACGATGTTATCGAGTTCTTGCTCATTGTCCACGACAATCCGAATCGACTGCCTAAGCGCCATTTCGAGTTCTTCGAGCGATTTATTGTTGCCGTGAAACAAAATATTCGGAACCGGCAAATTGCTCTTTAATGCCGTGTACAACTCCCCCGCCGACACCACATCCACACCCAAGCCTTCTTCGCCCAATATATTGAGTAAGCCCACCGTCATACAGGCTTTTGCGGCAAATACCACCAGGTGATTGGGATAAAATTGTTTTAACGGGTCGGTATAGGCTCGGCAATTCGCCCGAATTGTTTGTTCATCCATCACATACAGCGGGGATCCGTGATTTTGGATGAGCTGGGACACATCAATGCTGCCAATTTCATAATGGCCATTTTGCGCGGTCGTCAGGGACACCGGCTGAATCGTATACGGTGCGCTCACTGATGGGTTCATTAGGTTGTCCTTCACTTTAGTCCCGATCGTCGTCGGGAATCGGGGTCCCTTTATCAATAATCAAAATACCATTCAAATGATCTATCTCATGCTGCAAAATTCGGGCAATATATCCACGTTCTTTAAGGCGAACTTTTTTGCCGTTAGGGGTTTGGGCGGTCACTTCAATCCGAGTCGCTCGGGGGACCATCAAGCGTGTTTTCGGGATACTCAAGCACCCTTCTTCCCCAACCTCATTACCCGCCGCAAAGACAATTTCGGGGTTCACTAACGCGAATTGCCGACGCTTGTACGACACAATTATCACTTTTTTGAGCACGCCCACTTGCGGCGCGGCGAGACCAACTCCCCGATCACTATGCATGGTATCCAACATATCCATAATCATCAAAATGAGGGCCTCATCAAATTCCCGGACGACCTCTGTAGAGAGGCGCAAACGGGGATCGGGATGGATAACAACAGGGAGTATAGTCATGGCAAGTTTTCTGATAGGAATTAATGCTGGAACAGTATACAAAAAATTCGACAGGTTTACGAACAAGAAAGAGCGGGAATTGAGTCGGTATTCCATTTAATTAATAAGGAAGGATCTGGCGTCGCCATTCCGACCGTGTTTGGTCCAGCGTGAACGTAGCGCGAAAGGCCGAATAAATCTAAAAATGAGGTGCTCCGCATGGACGTCCATTCCTTTGTCCCTCGGTTTCAATCACTGCGCTGGGCGATTGCCGCCGCGATCAATGCCCGACCGTTTGATCGATTTTTAGTCCCTGGTTATCCGATCGGAATATCGACCGGCAAAACCCAAGCGGGACGGATTGCGGGGCTATTGAGCCGATATTTTCGAGATTTTCCCCAATTCGATATCCATCTCTACGAAGTGGGCTCCGGCACCGGAATTTTGGGGCTCCATGTCATGGATGCCCTTAAGGAAAGTGAATTTTACCTCTATCACATGATCACTTGGCACGTCGTGGATTCGTCACGATTCCGGGTTGAGCACATGCGGGCCAACGCCATCATTCAACGGCACGGTAAAAAAATCGTGATTGAGCACGGTGATGTCCGAGATATTCCATCCACAGCCAATGGCATTTTTCTGTCCAGCATTTTGAGTACGATGCCCGCCCGGCACGTTGTGATTGAGGACGGAATTTGCTTCGAAGCCATCGTCCAATCCAAACTGGACTCTGAACTGGAATGGACCGATACGTCTGTCTATCCCGCTGTCACACGGTATGCCGATGCCGTCCAATCTTATTACAAAACCGGGGTTGACGAACTCATTCCAGCAGCCGACACCATCCTGCGTCATTTAACCGAGGAATGGACCCTCGTCAAAGCCTCACCGGATACTGGCTGGCACCCCAAAGAATTAGACGCTGCACTGGAATGGGCCGGACAACAGCACCAAAACACCTCCTTTAATTTCAGTGGATTGGTCGCTGCCACAATTCACGAAAGCATTCAAAAGGTATCCGCTCGCAATGGGTTTGTCGTGATAGAAGATATTGCCATGCCCGACAGCACCGATATCTCTGTAGCAAAACTAATGGTCCATTATAAAACCAGTTGTGGATTCCGCATTCCGTTCGGACGGATTGCACAATGGATCGGGACCAATGGTCATCGCACAATGACCACTCATTTTCGGGATTCAGATCTTCAAATCCAGATGATTCTCCCGTCAATCCATAGTCTTAAACCGGTGGAGTTCCATTCTCTATTCCCTGATTTGGGCAACGAGGCCAGCACCCACCTCCTGCGTAACTTAAGGACCATTCGCGATCCTGACGAATACCTCGCAGTACTGGAAGCAGGCAAATCCACATTGTCCCCGGAAGCCAAAACGGATTATGACTTTAACCTCTGCCTCGGTCTCGATCTTGTCGCCCGCCAACGAGAAGACGACGCGATCCCCTACATCGAAACCGCGATCGACACGATGGGCTCCGTTGCCATCATGGCGTACTGGGTCCGGGCACTCATCCACAGACATCGATTTGAGTACGACCACGCGTTGTTTCTTCTGAATCAATTGCTATCGATCGCCGTATATCCGCCTGCCGTGTCCGAGCTGGTTCGTGTCCTTCAAGATACTGGCCAAACCACCCTTGCCGCCGAGGTAGCCTGTCGCTATTATGCCCACCTCGGCAAGGAATGGAATGCCGTCGCAGTTTCCATCGGAGAATAGCGCCCCATGAATCCCGACGACGCCAATTTTACAACCGTCTATCGCCAAGCCAGTCGAATTATTACCGGACTAGCCGGAACCATAATGATGTTCACACTCCTGGGATTTGGGATTCGACACTATTACCCTCACAACAAATATGTCGTGATGATCTGCGTCTTATTGGGGATCTTTTTTGGATTTGCGATCATGATCAAAGAAGCGCTCACAGAGGACCCCCCTCGACCCAAATGACCGCTGTGGATTCGGGTCCGTTTCTAGAGGCGCTTCGGCACACTCAATTTTCCGGCGACATCCGGTGCGATTGGGCCTCCAGAATCGTCTGGTCCACTGACAACAGCATTTATCAATTGATCCCCGACGCGGTCATTTTTCCCAAATCAACCGACGATTTGATCATCATCGGCCAACTTTTAAGCCAACCCGAATTTCGTAAAATCACTATTTCTCCTCGGGGCGGCGGCACCGGAACCAACGGACAATCTCTAAATACCGGTCTTATTTTAGATACGTCCCGATATATGAATCAGATTCTTGAAATTAACTCCAATGAGCGGTGGGTCCGGGTGCAACCCGGCGTGGTATTGGACCAACTTAATGCAGAGCTCGCACCATTAGAACTCGTATTTGTCCCCAACGTTGCCCCCAGCAATCGGGCCACCATTGGCGGCATGATCAGTACGGATGCCAGCGGAAAAGGATCCCGAATTTACGGGAAAACCAGCCAACATATTATGGAATTGACAGCGGTAACCGTCGCGGGTGAATTATTAGAATTAGCCAAAGATCGACCGTCACCGATGGATACCTTGCTTCAGGATATTGCCGTGACAGACCGAACCGAAATCGACGCCCGATTCCCCAAAATGCCCCGATTTTTATCAGGTTATAACCTCGATCATGCGACCCGCGATGGCATCAATTCCATTCCGATTATCGCGGGATCCGAAGGAACGTTGGTGATACTCGCCGAAGCCAAACTGCGGGTCTTAAAGAAACCCAACGCGACGCGATTGGTCGTCATCCAATATCCATCTCTTATGGAGGCGGTTGCCGCCGCCCAAGATTTATTGATCCACGATCCCGTCGCCATCGAAACCATTGACCGTGCCATCATCGATGTTGCCCGAACCGACATCTGTTTCACCCCACTTGCACCGTGGGTTCATGCTGAGGTCGGCGCAATCAATCTCATTGAACTGACCGACCCCACCGACCTTTTATCTGGGGTAACCACTGCACTATCTATTCGACTCACTGAATCCGCCACCGAAGCCGCCCAATGGTGGACGCTCCGGAAAAAAGCCGTCGGCCTGTTGGCGAATACACCCGGACGCGCGAAACCAGTGCCGTTTGTGGAGGACACGGTCGTCCCACCGCAGCATCTCTCGGAGTATATCCGAGATTTTCGAGCATTGCTGGACCGACATCACCTCCGCTACGCCATGTATGGCCACGCCGATGTGGGCTGCGTCCATGTTCGGCCCGCACTCGATCTGCAAGATCCTGCGCACGAACGGCTCATCCGCATTATCAGCGACGAAGTACACCAATTGGTCATGAGTTACGGTGGGGTAATTTGGGGTGAACACGGCAAGGGATTTCGGAGTGAGTACATCGATGACGTCTTTGGACCGGTCCTGGTCCGACGAATGCAAGAAATCAAAACTAAAATGGACCCCCACAATCAACTCAATCCCGGAAAACTCGTCCCACCACTTGGATTTACTCCATCAAGCAAAGGAATCGACTCCCCACTAAGGGCCCATCTAGACCGAGATATCCCCCGAGAAATTCAAGATCAATTTCCTGAAATGATGGCATGCAACGGCAATGGCGCATGTTTTACAGTGATGCCCTCTGCATTAATGTGCCCCTCTTATTTGGCGACAGGTGATCGGATTCAAAGCCCCAAAGGCCGCGCCATGATCTATAAAGAATGGGTGCGCCAAGGAAAAAGCGACGCATTCGCGGAAGAGGTCAACGCCGCCATGGATGGGTGTTTATCCTGCAAGGCCTGCACCTCGGAATGCCCCGTTCACATCAATATCCCCAAACTCAAATCGGAGTTCATTAATCACTACCACAAAACCCATCGACGCCCACTCCGAGACTTCCTCATCTCCCATGTCGAAACCATAGGCATGATTGTCGGAAAAATACCGCCACTCCGATGGATCAGCAAAATTGCAACAAAATTACCCCTGATTGGATTGACGGACCTACCTCCGTTATTACCCCCCGTTAAAAAACGCCGCCACCGACACCCTGACATTATCCTTGCAGTCGATGCGTTCACTTGGAACCATTCCCCAGAAGTAGCCATCGCCGCCGCTCACGTTTTAGAGAAAATGGGCTATTACCCCCAATTCTTCCCATTGAATGCCACTGGAAAACCCGCATATATCAAGGGATTTCGACGGCTATTTCACGCCCAAGGCACTCGATTAATCGATCGACTCCACCGCCTCGCACCGACCCCCATTGTCATCATCGAACCCAGTATCTCAAGCATGTTCATCGATGAATACCGAGAAATCACCGACGCCCTGCCGATCGTTATTCCAATCGCACAATTTCTAGAGACTCACCAACAGCAACTACCCGTTGGCCGCGATCACTCGCCAGTCCGGTTACTCAGCCACTGCATGGAGCGCAACGGCCCCCGCGCGACTCAATCCGCATGGATCAACGTACTCAATCATGTCGGATTTACGGCCACATTGGGCGAGGTCGGCTGTTGCGGTATGGCGGGGACTTTTGGCCATGAAACCGAACACGTCACCCATTCCAAGGCCATTTTTGACTTAAGCTGGCGTCCTGAGTTAAATAAAGAAAAAACAATCGCCGTCACGGGATTTTCATGTCGCCACCAAGTGATCCGATGCACCGATACCCGACCGTTGCATCCGTTACAATTGATCGCCAATGCACTCTAACTGGCGGGACATCGTGTCCCAACACACACTATTGATCCATTCCTCCTGTACCCTTCGGTGTACCCATTGCAAATTATGGAAAACCAACCCCTTGCCTGAGGAAACGTTTGTCCCCTCTCATATCGGCCACTTGCTTGCTGACGGCACCTTTTTTGACCGATATCCCAGAACCCGACTCTACAACATTATCGGTGGCGAGCCTCTCATTGGAACCGATATTCTTCCACTGCTCCACTTGTTAAAATCGGCTGGAATTTATACTCGAGTATGGACCCACGGAATTGTCCCGATTGACCATTGGCATGAGATTTATCCATGGATTAATGAAGTCGCTCTCTACCTCCCTGCTCCCGATCGCACCGAATACAGGACCATCACCGGTACCGACGGGTTTGACCGAATTCCTGAGATCATCAAAGACCTCCGTCGCAATGGGATTCGGGTCTCACTCAACGCGATGATGACCCCGTTGATGGTGGAATGGCTTCCTTACTTTCATGATATCGCCCGAGACCATCGCATCCCAATGACAGTGACCTATTATGCCAACGGTGACTTTACCACCAGCGAAAAAGACTATATTCATCGATACAACTGGGTGTCCGGCACCATCGTTTTTAAATTGTTAAAACGTCATAAACATAGTTGCCCCGGCGTGCCACATATGGCCCTCCAATCTCCAATTGAAATGGCACGCCTCTATGGCAAACAGGTCAGTGACGATATTCGAAAAATGATGGGGTTATAGCCCCCAATCACTCCTCCTCTTGATCTGCAAACCATAGATCATGGGCAATCCGAAGCGCAGCCGCCTTGGATGTAATCTTTCCGGCCAATTGGGCCGAGTAAAAATCAGCCAGCATTTCTCCCAAATGGACCCCTTCCGGAATCCCGAGCGCCATGAAATCTTTCCCGGACACCAACGGTTCCGGCGGGCGATCCAGAATCCCCAACTCCGTCGAACGGGCATGAATATACCGAACCAATTGTGGATTATTGGGAAACAACGCCGATATCAATGCAACAACATGACGAAGTTGCGTCACCGTCGATGCTTCTCTTAACTGGGAATCGTCCGGCATTTTTTTATCCACAGAGACCAAGGCTTTCGTCGCCGATATCAAATTCAAAATTCCGTTCTTTTGCCGTTTTGACTCCATAATTCGATTCAAAAACGTCATGGCAACCGGCGCGTGACTCGGAATAAACTGGCTATGGTATAACCACGCTGCCACCATCAAGCCCACACTGCGCCCGGGCTTAAGCTGTCGGGCCATCTGATCCACAGCAGCGCTCCCTCGTCCCCACAATTCTGACGACGAGTGATAATGTCGCAATTCGGGCCATTGAGCGAGAACCCCTAGTGGCTCTAACAATGCAATTCCTACCGATGGGGATTTAGACTTCGAAAATAATTTTGTAAATTCCTCAAGAATCCGTGCCGACGACAACGCACCCAAAGGGATCGTCCGACACAACGCCAAGGTGTCAGCATCCACGGTAAAATTAAGCCGAGCCGCAAATTGAACCACCCGCAACACCCGCAACGGATCTTCAGGAAACTGTGAGCCCACGTGGCGAATCCGCTGCGCTCGGATATCCGCTATCCCATTATAGGGGTCGAAAACCCTATTGGTCAGCCAGTCCAGTCCGATCGCGTTCATTGTAAAATCCCGCCGGAGGGCCGCTTCTTTAAAACTCAGCCCAGGATCCAAATCGACTTCAAATCCGCTGTGGCCTTCCCGAATTTTATGCTCGCGGCGAGGCATCGTAAAATCAACTGTCCCATCGGGGCTTCGATATCGACAGACCCCAAAAACCCGACCCACCAGTTCCAATCGCCCCAACGGTTTAAGTAAAAACTGAAGGTGTTCAACCGAATCGATATTAAAAATCTCAACATCGATATCGTCACAAGGAAGCCCCATGATCCAATCGCGAATCGCCCCTCCCACGATAATTGGAATCCCTTCTAGTCCAGCGATCGTATCAAGCACCGAACTCACCAGAGGAAGCCGCGTTCGTAATTGATGGCAGGGAGACACTAACATAGTGTGCCAAAGGTATCATACTCTCCGCTTTCGCCCAAAATAATCACAATAAATTCCGCTAAACCGTCGTTTTTGGGCAGTCCCCAGACAAGTCAATATCAGGTCTGGCACAATCCAATCTTATTTGGTACGATATTCGCCCTTAATTATTGAATTCACGAGGGACCCACTATGAAACGTACGTTTCAACCTAACCAACGTAAACGCCATCGGACCCATGGTTTTTTAGTCAGAATGAAAACCGTCGGGGGCCGACGTGTCATTAATGCGCGTCGTCGTAAGGGACGTCACAAGATCGGCGTTTAGTGCCTGATCTTTCCTGTCTCCCAAAATCGTCCCGCATTATCTTGAAGCGCCAGTTTGAGCACATATTTTCCTGGGGGAATCGAATAGAAGGCAACAGCATTCGAATTCAATTCTGTTCTCCCTATAGCGGCCACCCTAAGGTGGCCTTTGTTGCACCCCGACGAATCGGGAATGCGGTCAAACGAAATTTAGCCAAGCGGCGGCTTCGCGAAATATACCGACTTGCCCAAGGTGGGGCCATGACGCCCAGCGATATGGTCATTATTGCAAAAGCGCCACTTATAACCGCCCCCTTCATCAGCGCACAGGATCAGTTCGTGGAATTAATTGCACGACTCCAAAAAAAGAACAGGCCAAATGATCAAATATCTCGTCATCATGGTAATTAGAGGGTATCAACTCACTCTCTCTCGCATCCTAGGTCCACGATGTCGATTTTATCCAAGCTGTTCTAATTATGCGATCGAGTCCATTCAACGATTTGGCATCGGTCACGGTCTTTTAAAGTCAACCCGTCGTGTTCTGAAATGCCACCCCTTCCATCCGGGAGGAATCGACCCTGTAGGAGATTATTAAATGGGAATTTTTACGTTTTTAGCCGACAACATCATGCTTCCGTTCCTCAATTTTTCGTACCATTCTATTTACCCCAACTACGGGGTCGCGATCATCTTATTGACTCTCGCCATCAAGCTTGTTTTTTTTCCTCTGACAAAAAAACAATTTGATTCAATGAAGGTAACCCAAAAAATTCAACCTGAAATCAAACGAATTCAAGAAGAATTCAAAGATCAACCCGAAAAGTTGCAACAAGAAATTCTCCGAGTTTGGAGAGAAAACAAGGCCAACCCACTAGGCGGATGCTTGCCACTACTCATCCAGCTTCCATTTTTCTTTGGAATATTCCAAACCATCAATGGCCCCGCGTTCAAAGCGATTTTGGCACAACCCGGCATCAATCCAGGAATGTTTCCGATCTGGCTCACCAACTTAGCCGCGCCGGATCCTTGGTTTATCCTTCCGGTAGTCATCGCAGTTGCAACCTATCTGTCGCAAAAAATGATGACGATGGACCCGAATCAAGCCGCTATCTTTATGTTTATGCCAGTTGTAATGGGTATTATTTCAATCAAAATGCCGGCAGGCGTATTAATCTACTGGGCAGCTCAGCAAATTTTTTCTAATATTCAGCAGTACATGATGATGAAACGTACAGTTCAACCCGACGACGCCATTACGGTAACCGTACGCACCACAAAAAAATCGGACTAGGAAAGGGATCATTATGGCCGAACATCGTGGAATATTCAGCTTCTTCAAGAACCTGATCTCAGACTCCAAAAAACCAACTGAAGTCCTTACCTCCGAGCCCAAGGGCCACTCACCCGCTAGCCCCGCCGGCACGGTTGCCCGCTCAATGTCAGCAACCCCTTTAGCCACCGGAGTCCCCGTACCCGACGACATTGCGGAGTTTGGGTTACAAAAGCTCCAAGAAATTTTGGACCTTAGTTTTGGCGGGACCACGGTAATTACCGATCAAGGCAACGACGAGCTCTGCCTTGAAGTGCTTAACGCAACAGATTCCTCCCGACTTATCGGAAAAGATGGGATGACGTTAGACGCCCTTCAGACAATTGTCAGAGCCATTATTTTCAAACGATTTGGTGCCAATGTTCGCGTCTCCATTAACACTGAAGACTACAAACGCCGACGGGAAGACCAAATTAGAACCCAAGCCGAAAAAGCGCTTAATACCGTACTCACCAAAAATTCCCGCGTAAGTTTGCGCCCCATGAACGCAGCGGAACGACGATTGGTTCACCTCATTTTTGAAGGCGACAATCGCGTTCGAACGTTTAGTTCTGGAAATGGGACCTATCGGCACATTGTGGTAGAAAAGCGAGGTCCCAAGTCGACGAATGGCCCTCGGTGATACAATCACCGCGATTGCGACCCCTCTGGGAATCGGAGGGATCGGAGTCATTCGCTTGTCTGGCCCCGATGCACGGCCTATTGCCCTTCGGTTTTTAGAATCCAAGCAACGGCTAAAACCCAATCGAATTTTATACGCAGAAATTCGATCTCCGGTTACCCGAGACTTAATCGACGATGGGTGTGTTGCGTTTTTTAAAGGGCCTCAATCGTACACAGGCGAAGACACTGTTGAATTTCAGCTCCATGGCTCCGTTCACATTATGCGAACACTCCTGGGTGAGTTGATCGCCCAAGGGGCCCGTCCCGCCGACCCGGGAGAATTTACCCGTCGTGCATTTATCGCCGGAAAACTGGACCTGACAAAGGCCGAATCGGTCATTGATATAATCCATTCCACTAATGACCGGGCCCATGCGGTGGCGCTCAATCATTTACAGGGGGGACTGTTTCGCCAAATTGAGGGCCTTCGCCGACCGCTGATGGAGATTCTGGAACAAGTCGAAGGGTCCATTGATTTCCCTGACGAAGTCGACGCCATCGACCGTAACGAGGTCAAAGCCGTGTTGACCGAAATGAAACAGAAAATTCAACAGACCCTCAAACTCAAAGATTTTGGCCGATGGATTACCTCCGGAATTAAATGTGTGATTGTGGGGCGGCCAAATGCGGGAAAGTCGTCGCTGATGAACCAGCTTGCCGGCGAACCCCGGGCCATTGTTTCAGCGATTCCGGGAACGACGAGAGATTTTATCGAAGTTCGCGTTGAGCTTGGTGGCGTTATTTTTGAATTTATTGATACGGCCGGGATTCGAGAGACCCATGATCCGATTGAATTATTGGGCGTAAAGCGGGTTAAATCCCTGATCAAAAGTGCCGATCTTATTATTTGGGTAATCGACCAAACCCAGCCGCTCACGGTGGAGGATCATGCCATTGGGACCATAGTGACCCGCAAAAAACATAAGGTTATTGTGCTAAATAAGTCGGATAAAAAACAGACGCTTAATACAGGAGCGCTACCCGCAAAAGTGGCTCAATTGTCGCTTTCGGCTAAACGGGGAACGGGGATCTCCGAATTTAAGGAATTCTTGGCAAAGACGTTTATCAGCCGGCTCGATTCGATCAATCTCGACTTAATCTGTAACATTCGCCAGCAGAGCTGTTTAAACGTCGTTTTAGAGCATTTGAATGGCTTGATTGAGGGTATGGACGTTGCGCCTAATGATGACTTGTTTGCGTTTGATTTGCGGCAGGCTGTGATGAAATTGGGGGAACTGACGGGGGATACATTTAACGAAACGGTGTTGGATGGGATTTTTTCGCGGTTTTGTGTGGGGAAATAGGTAGAGACGCAAAATGTTGCGTCTCTACGGATACATCGTGACGCCGGCGTTATGCGTTAACCAACATTTTGCATTTTCCCAAAACCTTGCCGTTGTTAAGAATCAAGATGTAATAAACCCCTGCGGATAAGTGGCCACCGGTCATTGCTCGGTTGAAGGTCCATTTGGTTACTCCGGAATCGGCATTTTGTGATTCGCTGTAGACTCGGCTTCCAAATTGGTCGTAAACCTTAACATCCACTAACATCGGTTGATTCAATTCAAATTGAACTTCGGTGCTGGCTCCGGCCTTGAAGGGGTTAGGGTAGTTTAACACTCGGCCAACAAGTCCTGGTGCATTGAGGATGGAGGCGACTACTTCTTGTGCATCAAATGATTTGGCGACTACTGCATTGGAGGTAGAAACGTAAATTCCCGCTTCTACTGAGCGGATCATTGATCCAGTAGCGGCCCGTTCGGTGTCGACGAAGAAGGAGGCGAATCCGAAGGAGTTAGGAACAATCGTTGCATATACAGGAGCTGCGATCAGTGTGCCCCCGAGGATCATTCCGATTACTGCACTCTTGAGAGCTTGTTGAATGTTCATTTTGGAGCCCCCGCCACACCATTTGATATTTCTCGCTGACAAATGGTGTATCGGGGTATTGAGCAGAAAACATGCACGACTTCTTATATTGTTATGTCAAAATATGGGATCACCAATGGATCCAAAGACACCTCGATGTAAAAACCAAAAAACCCGCCGAAGCGGGTTTCTCTCTATCCAAATTATCGTCCGATCATGCCCCTTTATTTCGCCCCTACGCTGACCATTTTTTTAATAAGGGTAACTACCTGAAATCCAAATTTCGTCATCATCTGCAAAATTATTGGACCCGTATACCGTTAATCCCGCACTGCTAACGTAGGCCGTCGTCACCTTAATCGTGCCGTTCTTTGTCTTTATAACTGACACTGGCCAACGGGCATCAGAAAATACATTGTTAAAGGTCACCGGAATCCCAATCACACTGGTAGCCACGTTACTTTGGGCGTCCACTATTGAAATATGAATACTAAAGAAGCACATCCCCGCCACCTTCATATATGCGCCGGAACTATTGTAGTCCGTGCCGCTGGTACCCAAATTGGTTCCTGTGGGTTGAATCGTCGTCCATACTCCGGTTACACCCGCCCCATTACCAATCAGATAGTTCGCGGAAACCGTGCCGTTGACCGACACTCCAAAATTATAGTTTGAGGTGACGATGGTACTTGCGACCGCGAAGGTGGTCCCTGTTAGGCTTAATCCCGTTCCTGCGGTGTATGTCGTATCTGTATCTGAGGCTGGAATCCCTAGCCCAACTACATCCGCTTTGGTGATCGCTAATTTGTTAAACGAGATTGCTGCGGTGTCGCTGATTGCTAGGTTGGAAACCGCACCGGCGGCGATCTTCGCTGACGTTACTGAGTTGTCGGCCGGAGTCACATTGGTTAACGATGCGCCGTTCCCGGAGAAACTGGTTGCTGTCACTGTTCATGTGTAATTCGACGTTACGACAGTGCCTCCGATTGCGAAGGTCGTTCCACTGAGGCTCAATCCCGTTCCCGCTGTGTAAACCGTATCGGTATCTGAAGCTGGAATCCCTAGCCCAACCACATCCGCCTTTGTAATAAACAATTTGCTGAATGGTATTGCTGCGCTTGTACTGATGTCTGCATTTGTAATCGTTCCGTCGAAGATCTTTTCGGAAGTGACCGAGTTGTCTACCGGAGTCACGTTGCTCAATGACCCACCGTTGTTCTCAATCGAAAAAGTGGTCCCACTGAGACTCAACCCAGACCCTGCGGTGTCGCTGATTGCCAGGTTGGAAACCGCACCGGCGGCGATCTTCGCTGAAGTTACAGAATTATCTACCGGAGTAACGTTGCTTAATGACCCACCGTTATTCTCTATCGAAAAAGTCGTTCCATTTAAACTCAATCCCGTTCCGGCATTATAAGTCGTATTGGTATCTATATAGTCGGCCGGAATCCCCAAACCCACCACATCCGCTTTGGTAATCGACAATTTGTTAAATGAGATATTAGTCAGTCCAGATCCATCCCCCACAAACCGAGTCGCGCTTACCCCTCCCCTAATCACCACATCGCTGTGATAACTCGAAGTAACGACCTCGTTCCCGATCGAAAAAGTCGTTCCAGAAAGCAGAAGCCCCTCACCGGCTTTAAGTTCCGAAACAGGGGTATCCACTTTGGTTTGAATTTCTACCGGCAGAGACGGGTCCACATGCAGCACCGACAATACGCCATCGTCACTAATCGATAACCCCGACCCCACTCTTACCGCGCCCAAACGCACAGTAGAGGCGGTCGGAATCCGATCAGCATACATCGCCGTCATAGCGGTTTCAGATTGAAGCGAATAGGGCACCGACGTCATTTCAACAAAATCAAGTGCCCCATCGTCCACGATAATTCCAAAGCGTGCGTTAGATAGATTTAAATTTGCGGCTGTAATCGGATTTATTTTTTCCCAATATTTCCGAAAAAATACCCCGGGATATCGTTTTTGAGAATGTCTCTTGCCACTTGAGCGACTCCCCGTCATAAATCCCAACCTTAATCACATGCGGCCCACTCAAAAGGCCTCCAGACGCCCCTTGCAACGTGGCTTGTACCGTCAAATATTGGGGAACAGCCATAGTCAAAGACGCCAATCCCACCATCCACGCCCCTACCAAAAGCCCCCACTTTTTTTGTCCGGTCATCCCCGATCTCCTCTCGATATACCCGCAATACCCATCTCTATTTTAAAATCCGGCCGCCATTGAAAAAGTTGCAACGACAGGGCCTCCGCTGCGCCCGACCGATACTGAACCGAGGTGGGCAACAGATTCTTTGCCACTAAGGAATATGAGAAAGAATCAAAATCACGAGAAATTCCGACCTCAATATTTCCCGCAATCGCAGAATCCGAACTCAAATCCTTGGCATACACCGTCGCCCCGACACCCAAAGAAAACTCCTTAAAAATCGACGACTGGTAGCCAATTTTGAGAATCGTTTCCGATACCGACAGAATCGAATTTTCGACATTATT
Organism: uncultured bacterium; assembly: GCA_903864835.1. Classification (GTDB taxonomy): domain Bacteria; phylum Margulisbacteria; class Marinamargulisbacteria; order SXXA01; family SXXA01; genus CAIPHK01. The sequence goes on from CAIPHK010000019.1 coordinate 26,601, forward strand.
GCCCAATGAATCCTGGGTGGTTCCAAAAATACCCCCAATACTGGTGCCGTAATACCCCAGCCCCACCGCATCATCCCCTAGCTTAATTGTGACCGCCAAACTACGGTACGCCGACTCGACTACTTGCGACGAAAACAGGCTAAATCCAGACGACTTGACCCGTCGCAGGCTGGCCGGATTCTCAAAAATGACGTCCGCTGTCTCACTAAAGCCTGCCACACGTCCAACCCCAATTCCTTGCGCAGAGGTGCCAATATCCGACGCTACCGTATACTCTTCCGTCCCTAAGGCCGGTTGGGCTAATCCAAAACAAAACATAAATACAACGGCGATGAGCTATCGCACTGGAGTCGATCGATTTTTTGACATATTCAGCCTCTCCGCCGGATATACCGGATATACCGACACAACAGATTGTCTGCCAATTGTTCCCGCATCCACAAAAATCCAAACCCATAGGCCCGCTCTGCCTTTGACAAAAAGGAGGACGAATTGTCTAAAAACCAGGATCCCCCGTTAAATAATTCTTCCTCGTTTTTGCTTGCGAAGTTGATCTTCCCATTGCATCGACTGGTTATACGCGTACCCGCCTTTTTTGCTGATCGTTGTCCGATTAATATCGATCGTCGTGATACTAATTGAGTTACGACGCTCCGCTTTAAACCCCGAATTCACCATGACGGAAATGTTGCCCAATGCCCGCTCTTTCGCCTCGATCTTCTCCGACAATAATCGGATAAAAATTTGTGCGATGGAATTAAACTTTTTGACCGCTGGGGCCATTTGGCGGGCTTGCGCAGGACTCAGTTGCCGCTTTTTTTGGGGAGGTGCCATACCACGTTTCTCCTAACTATTGAGCCTGTTCGCCCGATTTTCCACTTTGCATCTCTTTCAGGCGTTTTCGTCGTTCTTCATTTTGTTCTTCGAGTTTTTTGTGTCGCTTCTCTTCTTCCAAAAGATCCTCTTGCTTCTCTAGTTGTTTCAACTTAGCACGAAGGGTCTTGATCCGTGCCATATTGTCAAAAAATTGAGAGAAAATGGACCGTTCTTCTCCTTCAAGTTGCTCGAATCCCACTTCGCCTTCGAGACGAGCGAGATCGTCCATCTTGGTTTCCCATTTACTCTTTTTCCGACGGGTACGATCGACGAACTGTTCTTTAGACAGCTCCGCAGATAGCTCTTCCTCAACCATGGGGATTACCGCACCAGGGGGCGCATCCGTTTTTTGGGTCGTATTGGTCTTTGCCCCCTCAGGTTTATTTTTAACCCCCATCATGTCTTTGCTCATTGCTTGAATTTCACTATCAATGACCTTTGCTCCATCATTAAACTGCGCAATCATATCCTGAGTACTAACGGGTTTTAGTGCCTCCGGCTGAGAAATAAACGCCCCCCCATCAACAGGGGAAATTCCGAATCCCATGGTAATTACTCCTTTCGACTATTTTGCATCAAATATTGCAACATGATCCCAGACGACACCGCTGCATTCAATGATTCAATTCCAGACCTCATCGGAATCACAAACCGGCTCGCTTGCCCCAGCGCCTGAAGCTCTGGCGTGACAATGCCGTGGCCCTCGGAGCCAATAACCACCACTGTAGGTACCCCCAGCGGTACATCGCTAAACATTTGATCACCATGGCTATCCAAAACGATCCACTGAGCGTGACCCCACACCCGTCTGGCCTCCGCCACATCCCCGATAAATACGGGAATCTGGTACCAATTCCCCGCCATCGCCCGAATCGCTTCTGGGTGAAACGGATCACACGATTCCACCGAGAGCATCACAAAATCGGCACCAAACGCCACCGCATTGCGTACAATTGCCCCGACGTTTGATGGGCTTTGGAGATGGTCCAACACCACCGCCCGACGAAACCCCGACAAGGCCGCTAAAGACGGCACTTCCGGCCGAACCACCACCGCCATTACCGGTTCCGCATGGGCCAATCGCGAGATTTCTTTAAATAGCCCGCGAGACAACTGCCATCGGGGCCAATCTTCAAACTCGTCGATCTCATCCGTCATCACAACGGCTTCCACAGACCCCGGTTGGTCCCGCAACGTTTGCATCACAAAAGACCGCCCCTCCACAATAAAGACTCCCGCCGCTCTCCGAAGCGCCGTATTGTGAGAAACCCCCTTCAGCCACTTAAACTTAGGATTGGCGCTACTGGTAATTTCCAGCACTGTCATACGCGATAAATAATGGCGACCGCGTGGGCGGAGATGCCTTCTTCCCGACCTTCAAAGCCCAACGTTTCAGTGGTCGTCGCCTTGATCGATACCTGGCTTACATCCCCCCCCAGAACTCCCGCCACAGTCGTGATCATCGCCTCTCGATAGGGCATTATCTTTGGCTTTTGAGCCACTACAACGACATCCACGTTCCCTAACTCGTAGCCCGTCGCCCGAACGCGTGCCATCACAATCTCCAATAATCGGATACTCGCAATTCCCTTGTATTGAGGATCCGAATCAGGAAACAACAACCCAATTGATCCTAAATTGGCCGCCCCGATCAAGGCATCGATGATTACATGGACGACTACATCCGCATCACTATGGCCCAACAATCCCGTGGAATGGGGGATGGTCACACCCCCAAGAACCAAGCGCCGATCGGCCACTAATCGATGGGCATCATATCCCATCCCAACTCTAAACGGAGGCATCACCATGACATCATCCCAAACGATATTATTAAAAACAAAATCCCCGCCACCACGGCACAAAATGGGGCCAAATAAAGCAAGGTCGCCCGCACCCATGTCACGGCGTATAGCTTTTTAAGTGTCATAATTTGCAAGACGAACCAAGCCAACTGGCACAGCCCCGCAAGCATCCCCGTCAACGGGGCGACCACAGGAAAGGTCAAGGAAATTGAAGTCAACGGAAGCACTAGAGCCAACGGAAACTGGGCCATGCCCAACCAGGAAAATAGAACCAACCGAGGCGTCGTGTGCCCAAACAATTGCGCGATAAACTCAATAAATGCCGTCTGAATGGCCCATACCAACACGGCTGCCACAAAATAAAATAGTACGACACCCACCGGTGCTCCCCCCATGGAGCCAAACCCCAATTGCCCCTGAGTCGCCGTCGAGACCGCCGCCAAAAATACCACTAAGGCCGCCGCATCCACCGGCGCGAAAGCTCGCGAGATGGTTGAAAATGGATCCGTTATATATCGATAAATAACCGATAACATTATTGAATTTTGGGCGTAGACACCAATTGCAAGTCAGGCATCAACGCTCGAACTTCAGATCCGATATACTGCTGTAACCACTCTTGCATTGATGATTCCGATTTTCGGATCACCTCCGCATCATCCCCCAGTTTGGTTTTACGCTTCGCAATATCAATGGCATCCGATAGCCCGCCCAGCTCATCGATCAACCCAAGAGTGACGGCTTGTCGGCCACTAAACACTTGGCCTTGGGCCATTTCTTTAGCCGACGCGGTCGGAATCCCACGCTCTAAAATAAGTACCGAAATAAATTGGGAATGAATATCATTCAACATCGACTGCATCAGGGCTTTTTCTTCGGTCGTCACCGACCGCCAGCTATTAAACATATCTTTATATTTTCCGCTTTTGACGGTCCTCATCCCAATTCCATAGCGTTGCGGCACCTGTTGGAAATCAGGCCCCGACATAATGACCCCAATACTCCCCACCATACTCCCTGGATTTGCGAGAATGACATCGCCCGCCAACGCCACCCAGTACGCACCAGAGGCACCGAGGTCGGCCACCGAAACAATGACCGGCTTGTGGGTTTTAGCCTTAAATCGTTTGAGTTCTTGATAAATTTCTTGAGAGGCCCCCACGGTCCCACCCGGACTATTAATCCGAATGATCAACGCTTTCACTCGATCGTCATCCCGATGGGTATGAATTTGATCGAGGATCGAATTTAACCCTCCGGGCGCAAACATTCCCCCATTACCCGCATCGATCGGCCCTGAAATTTCAATCAATCCGATCGCCGGGGTCTTCCATAGTGGACGCGCCAAGCTATCCGAGTGGCGGGCCCCCGACCACAACACAGAAACCGCACTAATCCCAAATAAACAAAGTAGCGCTGCGACGATGACTGTTTCCCGTTTCATAAGTAGGCTGAGTATATCAGAGTCCACTTTATATTTTGAAATTAAAAGTAATTTTTACCCGATAACCCAAATAGTGAACGTCTCCAGAAGGAAAAAGTAATTTTTACCCGATAACCCAAATAGTGAACGTCTCCAGAAGGAAATTGAACATGATGAGCCACCGACGAATCGCAACGCCATCCCCCAGCTCTCCCCACCTACAAATGGCGATCGTAGTACTCGCCTTTGCGATTCTCTCCGGCATTTTTATTGGGGCACTCCACTATGACCGATTGCCAATATCCCTAACCCAATCCATCGAATCAGACTGGAAACAAATCACTAAACGCGCGATTACTCCATCCGATTTCAAGCTACTAAATTCAACTGCACCATTTGAACCCGGCGGTCTTATAGATGTGGCATCAAGACTCAAAGCCATTGCGTCATTGTCCCAAACCACATCTGCCAGCGTTTTAAGTGACTACGAACTCACCTCGGTCCTGTTGGGCTTCCGTACTCATGCCATTTTTACTGACCAGAAGGACTATCCATTTTACTCCGATGTAATTGAACAAGCTCAAAACGGATCGTCCCTCCCGGTGGGTATTGCAAAAACAGTTCTTTCAGACGGCACCCCGCTATGGTCCGTTTATAATACGGATGCCGCCCGTCGAATGTCCCCACCTATTGACGATTACCCCAGTCACTTCCAGTCGTTGGAACACAGTGGGCTGTCTCAGCGTGAGCATTTTTTGGGGCAAGGCTTTGGCATAGATGACGTCAACACCAATTTATACGTTGCATTCCGTCACTCTTGGAGTCTCAAAGCGGTGGTAATTAGCGAATCCTTATTTTCGGGACTTGATCTCAAGGGATCCGATATTATTAATGAATTAATACTCCATAACCGATTCGAAAGGATCTCGCTGATGGACAAGCAATGTGTGATTCTTCCGGAAAGAAAAGATCTACATACCCCCCACCGGTGGAAACTCAATCTAACGCCCGAGACCCACTCAAAAATCGCCCAACGTCTCGATGAGTGGATTACAAAAATGCGACACGACTTTGGCAACCGAGACAGCTTTCTAAGTAGCATTAAAAAAACATACAGTGGGCATTTGCTGCGGCGCTGTTTTTTGCCGTGCCCGGAGAGCCAATTGACGGCATGGCAACCCATTATGGAACGTCTATTTCCTTAACCACCTCATCAGGTATGATCTGTACTGATGGAACCCCACATCTCCCCCACTAAGCAATTACTCCGATGGATATTGAGGCAATTCCGAGATTTAGACGGATATCTCAGTACGTTTGCATCCAAATTATTCCCCACGGAATACCAGATCCAAGGCACCTGTAAAAAACGAGGCGTTTGTTGCCACCAAATCGCGATTCACCTCTCCAAAGGGTTTTGGCGAGTGCCCACATTAAGGAAATTATCCCGCAACTATTACGAACTCGTGTACAATTTTAGCCTTGTAAAAGAAGAGTCCGATATTCAAGTCCAAGTGTTTCGATGCAATTATATCCAACCGGACGGACAGTGTGGGATCTACACCCGACGCCCCCATATCTGCCGCAACTACCCTCAAGCCCGATATTTTGGTCGGCCGACATTTTTGCCAGGCTGCGGCTATTCCACCGTAAGGACGAAAGACACATGACCCATTCACTTCGAGATCTCCCCCTATTTTCGGGGTCTTATTCCGACTTGGTTCAAGAAATTCAAGAGTACGTCCAAAATTCCGCCAATCCGCCGGCGCATTTGGTCACACTGAATCCAGAAATTTGGGTGGATTCGGTGTCCAATCCCATCCTAAACACCGCCATTCACTCTGCACGATGGATCACCGCCGACGGTGTCGGGATTGTCCTTGGCCAACGGTTACTCGGGATAACCCCCAGTCCTCGACGGACGGGATCGGACTTGACCCCCGAACTATTAAAAATACCGTCCCTCCGATTTTTTTTGATGGGAAGCACCCGTGATGTCGTTGATGCCGCCATAAAATTCATCCAAACCCATTATCCCAATGCCATAATTGCAGGCCACCGGGACGGATTTTTTCCATTAACGGACTTACCCAAAATCGCCGAAACCCTACGCCAATGTCACCCCGACATTATCCTGGTGGGGATGGGTTCCCCACGGCAAGACGTCGTCATCGCAGAATTAAAAAAATCAGTCTCCCATGGGGTATTTATCGGGGTCGGTGGCGTCATCGATATGTTGGCCGGCACCGTGAAACGATCCCCCAAATGGATGCAAACGATGGGAATTGAATGGCTCTGGCGATTGACGCTTCAGCCCCATCGCATTGCAAGATTGCTCAAAACGATCCCCCGGTTTATTCGAGTGATTTGGGGGAGTTAGAGTTAACTCGTCAAACACCCACCTGAGGGAGGCAACTCAGGACCTCTATCCCGAAGCGTATACGCAATTTTGTCGGTCAACCGATCGTATAACGAACACTCCTCCGCAATAAATCGATTGAACTGAGTCACTTGCCGATGAAATTCCGGACTCCGCAATAACTCGCCCATTTTTTGAAACGCGGCTACGGGATCCGCTAGATAGGGCTCGGTCACCTGAATCATCGGAGCATTAAATCGATCCGCACTCTTGGACCGCTTCAGGGTCGCCCGAGCCGACACCTCAGAGTTAACAAGAACCTCAGCCCGGTCGCCTCCCACATCCACATACTTACTGACCGCTCGCCCTCGACTATTGGACACTTTCGCCGATCGATCAATCTCCCCCAGAGGCGCCGACGGCAACACATACATACCCTGCATTGCATCGAACACTTTGATATCAGAATATAGCACCGTCTGAATCAGGGATTCAGACAACTTAAAATAAAGCGCGAGCCCCGTATTTGTCGGATCAATTTGTTCAGCAATGGGTAAGAGTTGTGCAAAAAAATGACGGTTGTCGTGGAGTACTTCAATCAACGGAATTTTATTGAGTTCAATATTTCTTGAGACCGACATCAAGCCTGAACACCCCTGGATTGGAATCGCCGCATCACGAACGATCTCCATGTCATCTGCCGCCAACGGAAAGGGATCGATAATTCGAATGGTTTTCCCGTGATCTGAGATCACCAGTTCCTCCGTTTTGTCAGGCCGTACCATCACTACTTTTCCCACACCGAATTCCGCCAACAACGATTTATCAAGTAATGTCGGCACCCCTGGATTTCGGGGCTCCAAATACTTAATTAGCGTCCATGCCACTTGGGTCGCAATCGGTTTGGACGGATCCCATACCTTGGCCACAATATCGATATCCCGAGAATCCTCCGACGATGCTGCAGCCAAAAAATACAACGACCGTTCAAATACGGTATCAATATGATGATAAATGAGACTCAGCATCCGGGTATCTGAATACGTCGACACAGCACTCTCTGGAGACTCTCCCAGAATCTGTGATTTGAGCCATTCATTTTTGAGCCCCAATAGCCGCTCAGGTGCCTGAGAAAAACTATCCGTAATGGGACGGCCCAGCCCCGGGGTCACCGGTAATCCCAACCCATAACTGGTGGCACTCATCTCGGTTTGACGACTGAGATCCACATTGAATTTGTACTGTCCCTCGATAAATCCAGGTTCTTCCAATTGAAGATATTTTATATTTTGTTCGGAAAAAAATTGGGCCGCTCGAGTATTATCAAAATGCCCTTTTTTACCCGTCAGCTTTGCAGACAATTCCGTCGCGATCCCAGACTCCGTCATTTGACCTGCGCCAGGACCTGCCAAAATCATATCCGGCATTACAAAATCGCGGGGAAGTTCATCCAGTTCAAGAATCGTGATACCTGCCGCAATGTCCGACCCCCGAATCTTATCAATGACGGCGGCATTCCGCCCTTTAAGACTCCCCTCTTTAACGATGATCGATATTGGGGTAACCCCACGATTCCGCAACTCCACGGCCAACTTCACTGCGCACATAATATCCCCGCCACCAGACACTGCGGTCGGCACAATTGCGACACCTCGGGGGAACGTCACCCCATATTTTTTTGCAGCCCCTTTTTCCATATCGTGATTCGCCAAAAAAGCATCATAAACGCCGCGTTTATCTTCCGGAACCTCTGGGACTGGTTTCGTGAGTCTGCGTGGCGTGGAGGGGTCAATCGCAATATGCGAAATGGGGGGGGCCGGCGGTCTAAAACTCGATCGATTCGTATAATACAAAGCCGATGGAAATCCGGTACTCACTCGTTTGTGCTGCTGCGTCATTGTATTGTCCCTCCCAAAAAACTGGTTCCCCGTCTTAAATACCCTGAATAACGGAATTAAAACCACCCCGCTGCCAATTCGCATTATTTTACAGTCGGAATGGGGGGATTTTAAAAAATTCGATCAATTTGGCCATCTGCGGATTAAATGAATTGCACAAATTTTGGACACGCAAGAACGAATTAACACCCGGGTCGTAGTCATTTGCAGTCGTCCAGGACGACATCGTGATTCGAACCTGGTTAATCGACAGCGGAGCCTCCCGTGGGTCAATCCGACCCAATGCAATATCTTGGGTGATAATCGGAAGAACCGACGACTCGGCCACCGCCGCCGCCTGTCCAATGACCTCAATCCCTGGCAACTGCATTTCGTGCAAGATATCGATAATTTCGGATTTTAATAACGGGTATTCGGTACAGGCCAGTCCCAATACCGACATTCTACGGATTTCCTCGAGTGGCGACTGTTTAAAAAAGCCCGCCAGGTTGTCATGAAGACCCGCTTTGCGCACGGCACCCGTCACGTGCATGCCCTCAGTATTCTCAACTAAAAGATTCCAATCGTTATGACAATACACATGAACAAATAGGACCGGAGTCGCAATGTCGTGATTGGCCACGGCCGCCAACACACGGAGTTCGTCGTCGCTTCCGCGTGCAAGAGAATTACCCCCACGATATACCTGCGGCCCTGGGAACCGAGAATCACGATTCACTACAACCGTAATACTGTCGATTCCCGACGATCCCAGATCTGCTGCGTGAAATTTAGCCAACGCCTCTGGGTACTGATGACTCGCAGTAGTCGTCGGTGTACCCAGAATCCCAATCCGCTTTTCAAGTGTCCCTCCGACCGACACAAATTGGGCTTTCGAATACAGATGAGTCGCGGTCGGTCGCACCAAACTCACGACATTTTTTCCTGGCAATACTTTATCGGCCCATTCTTTCATAGACCGGTCGTAAAACACCGACGCGGCATTCCCAAGCACAATGATGTTACAGCCTTTTTGTTTGCCCAGATATTTGATCGCGCTCTTGGTCAGCGACTGAAACGAGTCGGTCGGTAGCGACACGTACGAGTTGGCCGAATCGCCTACTTGAACGAACGAAAAACTGACCTGATTTTTGGTAGACAGTGCCAGCAGTGGGTTGGTGAGTTTTTGGACCATCCGCATCATAAACAATGCACTCCCCGCTCCGGGGCCAGCCACTCCAATTTTATACTCCATATCCGCTGATTTGCGGAACTGCAACTCTGATGACCGCCGCTTCAAGGGCCCAGTACGGAGGGACGCGCGCGCCGCGCCAATTGGCAGCCGATTAACCAATAATGGGGTAGTACTGAAAAAAGATCGAGAAACTGAATACATTGTAAGGGCTCCTAATTTAGGAAAGAATTATTTTTAAACGGGCCAGTAATTTCTTTCCATTCTAATTGATAAATCAACAATTTTTCTATTCATCGTCACCTACAGGCCGATGAGGCGGTACGATCGTACAATTGGTTTTTTCGGACAAGGGCCCTCCGCGACGGAAAATTTCCTTGACTACTTTCAGCGACTGCTCAGAGCTAGGGTCGCCGACATACCCTGTAGTTCGTGATTCTTGTTGGAGAAAATACGCAGGTCTCGTCCAATCTATTTTGTCACGTCGAGTAAACACACCGTTGGAGACCGCATTTTGAAGCCTGCGGATTATCATTTGTTCCGCAATAATTTTCCCCTGAGGCACCACTTTTACGTTTTCCGTCAAGTTGACGTCTCTAAATTCATCTCGTTCGCTAAATGCGTCCAGAATGTACTTCTCAAGAATCGGATAATGAGTGCAACAGAGCCCAATCGCAGTAACCTTACCTAAGTCGGCGCCAATTTGAATAAAAAACTTCTGCATATCCCCTTGTTTTCGGGGTCGTTGATCACCGACATAGGTCTTTGCGTTACCCATCACTTCTTCTTTTAGATCAACCTCGGTCTTATCAGGCACCTTCCCCTCGAGCAGACTCACCCAATCCGGTGGCGCATAGGCGTGAACAAACAGGACAGGGTATAGGCTTGAACGCTCCCGAACCTGCTGCAGCAACACCGTTTCTTCTCGGGAATCCCGCTCGATTGGTAATTGTCCTTGATATACTCGGGGAAGGGTCGGTACATCAATATTGGAGCGTACTACTGTAATACAATCTGAGCCGTGTGTTTTATAATGATTTACCGCAAGCTCTAATGGGTACAACCCACTTTTCGTCGTTGCCGGTGTCGACAATACCGCGATATGGATTTCCTTACTGCCGCCAACGTCAACCGAATCCCCCTTCAGATACAGTTCCTTGGCTGTCGGTTTAATAATTTCAAATACTTCAGTTCCAGGAATATTCCCGTTAATCCAACCCCGTAAATTGGCGCCATCTGTCGTACTTGCGGTATTGCACGCGATAACAATCAGATCAGCACCGTAGGTTTTTGCCCCTTCTCGAAGCAACCCCTTGGTTAGTTTCAGAATCTCAGGGACAGGTTTCCCCCCAAACGGCGCGTTATAGGCATCCCCAATATGTAGCATTTTAAATTTTGCATGATATTCAGAACTAATCGCCCGCATCTCGTTTTGGACATATTTTACTTCATCACTCTGTGCTGCCGCCCCTCCCGCTCCAGAGTCCACGTTCACAACAACGAATTCCTTATCCGCAATGGGAGCTGGATTCGCATCCGTAATCGGCCGTCCAGGATAAGACACTACTGGGGGCCCAGACGCAAAGTTCCTCGTTAAAAAAGTGGGTACTGACTTTGAATTCAGCAAAGTGGGAGATTTAACGACACTCATCTGCCGAACGATACCCGACATCGCCAGGATAGCGCGTTGTGAAGTGGTTAGGAGTCTAGAAGAAACAGTCATCAGAGGTATTCGAGCCACCATGTGAGCCTCCCAGGATAAATTTTAGAAACGGGTCAAATGCGACCCAACAGTGTCATACACGGAACTATTTTCTCCAGCAATTTCCAACTGATTCCTCACACACCAATTATCGAAAAAACCGCTCTAAAAATTTCAAGAGATTTGAACGAGATTAAAATTACTAGATACACCCGCAAAAATTTACTGCACTGACACTGCGTTATTATCGATTGCCATCGCGATCAGAGGTCTCTACTATCCCACTAGTGAAAATAACCGGACTCTCCGACACCGACGCCCTCCAACGCCTCTCCAAATACGGACTCAACACTATTGGGCCGGACAAAAAGATAAGTCTAGCCCAGCGGATTCTTTTGCAGTTAAAAAGCCCGGTAACCCTAGTGTTGTTGACGGCAACAATCGTGTCCGGCGTTGTCGGAGATCTACTCGATTCCATCGCAATTCTAATGATCATCGTTTTAAATTTGGGAATTGCCCTCACCCAAGAATTAAAGGCAGACGCCACGGTGGCCGCACTCAAAACGCTGGCCACACCCCTCGCCAGAGTACTGAGATCCGGCAAAAAAAAGGAAATACCCGCGGCCCATGTCGTTCAGGGAGACTATTTAATTTTAGACGCGGGCGACTATATTGCCGCAGACGCCCAGCTGATCGAGGCGTTCCAATTATCCGTCGATGAATCAATTTTGACCGGCGAGTCCCTGCCACTTGAAAAACAATCGGACGCAATGATATTCGGCGCGACATTGGTCACCACAGGATCAGGAATGGCTAAAGTCACCGCAACGGGGATGACCAGCGAAGTGGGCAAAATTGCGCAATTATTGACCGAATCAAACCCCGACAAAACCCCGCTGCAACTCCGTATGGATGAGAGTAGTCGCCTTCTTCTTTTTATCTCTGGAGGGATTGTGATTGCCGTCTCGATTCTATTTCTTATCCAAGGCCAACCGTGGCAACATATCGGGTTACTTACGATCAGCCTGGCGGTCGCTGCGATTCCAGAAGGGTTACCAACAATTACAACCCTCGCCCTCACGTTGGCCGTTGGAAGATTGAGTAAACGGAATGCCATTGTCCGGAATTTAATGGCGGTCGAGACCTTAGGCTCAACCGAAATCATTTGTACCGATAAAACCGGAACTCTGACGACCGGAAAAATGGAAATACGTGAAATCATTGGTACTAATTGAGCTTGCCCCCAAAAAGTGTACCAGTAGAATAGATAGACTACGGAGGACAGGAAAATGGGCAAGAAGCAGAAAACATATAGTACAGAAGTGAAGGCGCGAGTGGCGCTGGAGGCGTTACGAGGGCAAAAAACGGTGGCA
>CAIPHK010000020.1 GCA_903864835.1 uncultured bacterium
TCCCGCCACTGACTGATATCGTCGGAATTTGCGTCTTCGTCGTCAATATAGACGTCCCGCTTATCCGCACTAAGGAACTCTCCGTCCCAACCCTTAACATCCCGATATTATTTACCGTTGCCACATCCATATACGCATCAGTTACGAATCGCTTCGCGGTATTGAAATACCCTATCCTGTTACCCGAGCCAACCAACGTATCGCTGATATTAGCAGTTACTCCTATTTGGGAATTAACGTAAAATAATGCCCCTTGATTTCCACTATCGACGTATAAGAATGAATCCGTAGTTGGCTCCGTCGTTGGTTCAGATATCGACTTAAATAAAACCTCTTTTACACCCCATACCGAGCTCGCAACTACTTTGCGATTTACAGTTACCCCACCGACTATATTTAACTGCCCCGCTAGTTCAACCAATGCATTAGTTGTTACGCCGCCACTACGGACCGTCAGATCGTTCACGGCCATCGACCCACTCACGATCATCGCTTGGGCAGTTACCCCGCTATATAAATTCATGTCCGCATTAAATGTAGGGATAACCAACCGATTAAATGTTGCCACCGTCGAAACCAAATCAACCGCAGTCATTATAGGGTATCGTCGGCTTCCCGGAATTGTATTCACGACCTCACTACTGATTACTAACGTGTTAACAGTAACCGTTGCGCTGCTCGCGTCTACCACATCCATTACAATGTCACCACTAACAAACACTCGGTTCGCGGTTACGTTCACTACCACCCAATCCTTCGGGGTGGTCAAAAGAACATTCCCACCACTCAGGGTTCCGCTGATATCTAATGCCGATTGAGGATCCGAAATTCCGATCCCTACTGAGCCGCCCAAAAATACCGCTGACTTCATTTGAGTACCTGGAGCTACCCCAACATTTACTCCATACACCACAGAGTTCGAATGCAAAGTAAGTCCAGACAAATCGACATTAAGGCCCTGAAGTTTCACTGGAGTTCCGGTTTGACCATAATTACCTCCAATACTAGAGGTAACCACAATCTGAAGCGCAACGGGATCCAAAACAACCCCATTCCCCGAACCGTCCAAAACCGTCTCAAATTGAGACGACATCAACGAATAGGAGGCCGTCAAATCTGAAGGGAACTTAAACGACTTTTTTAGGTGATGTTGCGCCAAGGGGGTTGAGGTCCCCATCCCGACATACCCAGTCGATAACACCACAAATAAATTGGAAGTAGTGACTTCAATGGTGTCGGCAGTCATCAACCCGTTAAAACTAGCTACAGACGCGTTTAAACTACCCGCAACTTGAAGCGGATAATTAGGGGTAGCTATCCCAATTCCAACATAGTCATCTGCCGATATATCGAAAAGCGGTGCCAGCTGCGACGAAATCACATGCATTCGCGGGTCCCCACTTCGTGACGATATGGACAAGGGCGCTATGGGAGAATCAGAATTCAATCCAATATTTCCATTACTACTCACAAGCAATTCTTGATATACCCCCCCAATTCCATCCGGCACAGTGACTCTAAGCGCACCTTGTTTACTTAGTTGATTCGAAATATACATATCCGCAACATTAGGAAGAGAAGAAATAGCATTATTCGTTACTATAATAAGAACATTTGAACTGGATGCCCCGGCATTAAATACCGCCGCTATCTTCCGTCCTGTAACCGCCTGCCCAAGGGGAGAAATGCTTGATATCCTTAAGTCCGACGACACAACCACCGACAAGCCAACCACCACATCTTGAATCGCGACAGCCTCCGCAGCAGGAACAAGAACATCAATGCCTATAAATTCAGTCGAAGACCCAATAGTCCGATCTCCCAGTTCAAAAGAGATATTTTCAGCGGCTACCTCAGTTTGAGGACTCGTACTAGACACTCCCGATAGTACTTGAAACATCTGTTTGCCTGGCGCAAAAGCAAATGCTGCAGTTTGTCCCATTGAAAGTACGTTTTGTGTACCCGTACCCACCGCAGAATTCCATTTCATGAACGAGGTTCCATCCAGAACATGTGATTCGTTAAAAAAAGGTATCGACTGAGTCGGTGTCGCCAGTTTGGTTCCGAAATCTGCCACCAAGCTGGCTCCGTCCTGAAATGTCGCCAAATAAACACCACTGTCGGCAACATTAGAAAATAATGCAAAATTTCCTGACGACACAACAAACGAAGCCGTAGGCTGTATAGACAATCGATTCACAATCGCAATCCCCGACAGGTTCATGGTCGGCTGAACATTGGTTGTCACCTCAAACACTAGTGAGGTCCCACCGATGCTAGACGTTAATAACCGATTTCCAGACACCCGCCCAGACACGGCCATATCCCCGTTCACCTCAAGCTTTTGACTCGGACTAGAGGTGCCAATTCCAAGCAATCCAGTCCCCAGCAATCGCATCCGCTCCAAAGGCAAGCCCACTTCGGGATCAGATATAAACAGTAGACTGTGGGACCGCTCTATTCCGTTAACCAAATCCACATTACCCAAAGCAACAATGCCCGAGCCGATATTCGTATCTAACGACGTATCAGGAATCAACAAAACACCGACCCCAATTCCAGCAACAGAGGATGGATTTTGAACAACCATACTATTCCATGTTTGAAACACACTGGGATCAAATGCCGACCCCGAATTCGAATATTGGCTATCCGCCAGTATCTGCACCGGCATCAACGGATTGGATACATTAACCCCAACTCGACCGCTCGCATCTACCACTAAATTTGAAGTATTTACGACTAATAGCCCCGATGAAACACTCCGATTCACTGTAACAGTCCTTGCCACGAGCCCCCCGACCACATCCAACGGATTCACGCCGTCTGAATTACCAACTCCAAGGCTGTTAAACGTCGCAATATTTACGGTCGCAATGCCACTGGCCACCATTGACGCACTTTTGACGAGTGTATTTACGGTCACGCGGTCAAGTATTGTTTCCCCAGTAACATTCAAGGTATTAGTAGCCAAGTCAAGCGCATTTAATGCAATAACGGAATCCAAACGAATATCATTCGCAACAACCATCGCGCCCGCTACTACGTCACTTGAAATCTGTAATCCATTTTCAACGAGTAGATGATTAAAAGAAGCGACCTTAGTCTGCTGCAAGAAACTGGCTTGAGGTGCATTCGTCCCAAAGATCGTCCCCCTTACCTCCAACGGCAAAGTCGGTTTTGATACCCCAATTCCAACACTACCTCCTAAAAATACAGCTGCATTGCGAGATGATCTAAAATCAGAAGCAATTACTTCAAGACCCACAACGCTTCCGGTAGTCGTAAGTTGAACCCCATTTAAATTAATTCTTACCCCATACCCAAGCGCCCCAACAGTATCTGAACCTAATCGATTACCAAAAGTGGAGGATCCAAAATTAACCGCATTCAACGAAACTCCAATCCCCGTGACAGGGACATCAACCCGCGTATTGCCACTCGATACAATCTCTACGTTATATAAGGAGTAGGGCGCATAAATTGGATCGGAAAACATCCGCTTCAAATCAAATGATGCCCCCGGCGCCGTCAACCCAACGCCCACCAACCCCGCATCGGTAACAATGAGCCCCGATGACGTCGTGTTCAAAAACCGCGCATTGATACCGTGGGCTGAATTTACACCAATCCCCGAAATCGTCCCCACCACCTCAAGCTCCACTGAAGGATTAGAAATTCCCATTCCCACGCGATACGGCGTATAAATCGACATCCCATTGTTGAGTACATTAATAGTACTGATGATCAAACCCTTAGAGATTTTAAAGAAACTTGAAATAACCGTACCCCGAACATCCAATTCAGCACTGGGTGTAACACCGATACCAACGCCAGATCCGGTTCCTGCCATAAAAATTGCGGGAAATCGATACCCTCGATCACCAAATTCTTGAATATCAACATTCGACACATCTACCGCCACCCCATACGCAGTTCCATTTTTTGTAAATAACGTGGGCTGAGCCCCAATACTAGAATTATGAAGCACGATGTCCTGCCCCTTTATCACAAAGGGTCGATCGGTTGGGCCTACACCGTCTGACCAATTTGTCGGGCCGTCTGGCCATCCATCGATAACCCCATATACCCCAACAGAATTAAATGCACCGGACCGTGACAGGTCTCCATCGTAGGTCCCATGTGACACCACCCCCATCGCCCGGGATCCGTCAATGGGCATTACGTTCCAATTGTGACTGACAGTGTACGTCGATAGAGGAACTTTGGAACCCAACGCCACCGGCGCTGTCACAATTAAGCTACCCGCAGACATCCCGACCGGGGATTCCCAAAGTAGAGGCGCCTCGGCCAAAATAGTCAGAGTGTCCGATATCCCCGTCGCCCATTCTGCCAAGAATCCTCTAGTCCCTCTCCCACCGGTTAACACTTTGGAGATATTGATGGTTTGACCCAACGAATCATCCATAACCAACTCGTTTTGGTGAACATAAAGCCGAATATTATCGAGAGTAATAGGATCGTATAAATAATGGCCGTCTTCACGCAATCCGTCTTCTAAAATGAACCGGTCCGAGATAATAAATGAATTACCCCCATCCGCACTCACGTTTATCGTGCCCGCAATATCTAATTCATATTCTGGAACAGTCTTGCCAATCCCCACAAAACTCGGAGTTCCTGCGATATCCGTGTTCCAATAAATATCAGTTCGGCCATCCCCTCTCTCGAGACTTGGCCACCCATAGACGGAACCGCGAATGGCCAATGCCCCAACGCTCATGTTTCTCACTGAAACAGTGTGCGTGGGCAAAGACTCATACCCCTTAATTCGAATCTGCCCAGAAATAGCCGTTTTACCGGCGTTTTCCAATTCAGCACGAGCCCGGGATGTTCGAATACCGACGTATCTATTGTATACCGACAACGGAGGGACAGATGAAATCGACGACTCCCCACCCGAAAAAATTCGCAGAACATCCGGATCAAAGCGGGACACGCCAATACTAAATATGTCGGTATTATTCAGGTCATACGTCAGAACGGGACTAATAAATGGCCCCAACGGCGGCAACAAACTACTCCGATTAGATAATTCCAACGTAAAATTCGGGGAGGTCGTCCCTACCCCGACATTTCCAATACCTGCAATGCGACCATCAGACGCTACGTTTGCAGAAGGAAAAAAAATGTTTGGTGTGGTTCGCTCCCATTGCCATACTTCGGCAGAATTCTGAGTCGGCAAGGTTTGGCCATCGGGAAAACTAAATACGTTTGTATAAATTTTTCCTTCGACGTCCAGAAACCACATCACACTTGGCGAAGTGTCTACTAATCGAGAATTAGTTGCGCCCCGGGCTGCGAGATCAGGAAATCGTCCAATTCCAACATTTGATGACGCGCTCACAATCATCGATGGCGACGCCAACTTTGACCGATTCCAATATACCGCAAGCAGATCACTTGTCACCCGAGATTGCATTGAAAGAATTGCAGATGTCATCGGATTATTTACCGACATATTCCGGGACACCAATAATCCCACCGACCGCGATGGTTGCATCCCGACGCCAATCCCACCGGCGTTACTCACTGCAAAATACGACCGATCGCCAACAAAATTATATATTAAAGAATAATAAGTTGACTCCAACATACTCCGAATCGCCGGTTCAAACGCAGATGACGCGGCCCCGGACGCAAAAACCAGGGGAACCCCAGGTTTAAATTTGGACGTAATGACTCCCGATGAGTTCACATACCCAGCGGTAACCAAATCAGTAAACACCCGGACAGCGGCTGTCCAATCAATCGAGTCCCAATCGGTCGAATAAAAATCGTCGGTATTGGTACCCATGCCGGAATATTCCAAAATCGAAGCGGGTGTAATACGAAGGCCCCCAACAGTCAGCGCCGCGTAACGCAACTCGCTACCAAACTCTCTAAACGTTAGGGACGTTCCAATTCCAACCCCCTTGGTCGCCCGAATTAACACTTGATTTTCTGTAACGGACGAGAATCCCAGGTTTGAACTTCCGTCTGCCCAAACCCATGAGCCATGGTGCATAGCTAAGGCACCCCGCCCCATTGCCAAAGAGAAATCACCCATCGCCTTATTTAGCTGCCCCCCGATTATGGTCGCATACGCCCCAGCCGCCTGGTTACGATCGCCCCCGATAACAGCCGAAAAGTTCCCGCCGGCGAAGGGATTGAGCCCCATCGCAACCGAATAAAGCCCAATATTCGGATCATTCCATTCCTCCCCACCGAATGGGGAGTCGCTCGTAATCCTCCCAGCCCGAAAAGCGGCCTTCGATGGATGAAACGTCAATCGAGTCCCGGCACCTACCGCATCAACAGTAACTCCAGACTCAAACCCGCCCGACAAAATCAACCCGGTATCCCCTTGCACATGTAAATTTGCCTTTGGATTACGAAGCCCCACGCCAAAGCGATCCGCAAATGCGACAAATAAGGGGGTCGCACCACCGATCGTCGTCCCACGTTCAACCCGGAAGACCCCATCGTCTTTAGCACTAATTCCTAATGTGTAACTGGATTGGCCCGAAAGTCCCAATCGAGACGTAAATGTAACTGCAGGATCTTTAGTAGGCTCATCCGCGTCACGATTCGGAGCAGAAATATCAAGCAATGCCATGGCATCCGGACGACCGAGTCCAACGTTACCATGCATATAATATAAGTCATTGACATTATTACGTGCCCAGAACGTTCCCTTTGAAATACTAAGTCGAATAGGGGTTCCATTAATATACAAATCCTGCGCGTTCATCACCCCTCCGACAGAGAGCCGAGAGGAGGGGGCATTGGTCCAAACCCGAACATCTCCTGAACCAACAATGCTAAAAAGTGGCTGATTTAGCGTAGATACCACGCTAAAATAAGGCGTAGAAATAAGAGCCGGTCCCGAAATTTCAAGAAGCGTCTTCGCCGGTCCGCCAACCCCTAAAAAGCCACTTCCTTTTGTATAAAAAATCGGAGCCGCATTTGATACCCCCGGCAAATTTCCTTGGGGCATAAAAACAGCCAATCGGTCCGGACGTCCATCGGACTTCAACCCTGTCAAAGACAACCAATTCTGCGTTGCGACACCCAATTCATCCACAACTTCTGTCCACCCCTGAAAATCCTTACCCGCCTCAACCGATGCCCAGCGCATCGTCCCCGGCACAGTTTTGTCAGTAATATCGAGACGTACCCCTCCCCGAATATCCATCGCCTCTGCAGGTATCGGCGACCCGATCCCAACGCGACCCAATCGATTTAAATATATATTACCGGTACTTGCCGCACTTCTTAACCAATCCTGAGAAGCTGACAATCTTCGGCCATTCAGTAAAAATCCAGAGGCATTTATTGTTGTAGAAACGTTTAACGCAAATATAGAAAAGTCGGACCCGATAGCCAGCCGGGGATACAACGTATAAATATTATTGGAACTCTCCAGAGAAACTCGCCAGGGCAATCGGTCACGAATATCCACCCCCCCGGCGGTAAACTGAGTTGCATTGATGTAGCCATCCACATCCAACGGGAACAAAGGTGAGCGATTTAACACGCCAACTCTACCATTTGGGCTCTGAACATATAGCGCATTTTTTGAAGTTACATTGAGGCCCCCGCTAATTATAAAAGGCCCACGAAAGGCTCCCTTGATCACATTGCCGTCCACTTTTTTTGCATAACTTGCAATATCGGTACGAAGCGAAAACGGCGTGGCGGAAATAGGGAAAGTGGCCACATCTCCCGCCGCTGATATTTGAAGGATCAACGGGCCATTTGAAAACACCGATGACGGAATGACCGCTGAGGGAATTTCAATCGCAAACTGTCCTGATGAGAACCGCACTGGCGACGTCGGCGCATATGCCCAAACAGTGGTATTGCTAGGCGAGACAATTAAACTGGCGGTAACAAGAAAGGAGCCATCCAAAAGCCGGCCATGCGATACAAAATAATCAGAAAATTGCAAGGGGGCCGCGCCAACCTCGCCACTAAAACTTAGCACGCTCACCAGAATACAGGCTCTTAAAAGTGCCCTACGCATATTAAATCGTGATTTAACGTACGCAATAAGTGACTGCATCGGACTCCTCACTCAACAAATGATCAAAAATTAAGCGCAAGGGAAAAATAGTGGATGCCACTATACTCAGGATGATCACTATGTTCATAAGCATAATCAAATTGATTTCCGAAAACATCAATTCCAAGCCCCACCGAAACTTTGCCCCTAATTTCGTTCAACACGGGAAACTCCTTGTAGCCCCCAGACACACGGATAAATGGAATTAAGGACGGAGTATAATTGAGGGCCGCACTTTTAGCCAGCTTCTTTGAGCTCCCCAGAATCTTCATTTGCCCCATCACATCCAAATCTCCAACAACAAACCGAGTCCCAACAATCGTCTCTAGAGGCAAATTTTCTGCTTCACCATTGGAATACTGAACCTTTAATCCAGTAGCGATATTCCGGAGCAGCAAGGAGACCCCGATCCCGTCGGCGTCGTACAACATCCCTACGTCAAAATTAACGCCCGATCCCGTTACCGTATCAATTACCGTACTGTAACAGGTTGCCGAAACTCCCAAATGAATGCGTTCTGACTGCGCAACCGAATAGCCTATTTTATATACCGATTTTGTCAACGAAAAAGACCCAATTTCAGATAAATACTCCCATTGGGTTCCTTCCGCCTGCAGGCGTGCCCTTGGAATATCTGCAACGCCCACCGTATTAAATCCAATGCCAAAGCTACCCATCGGGGTTGCCATTCCAATCGCCGCATTATAATAGGGCACCTCCCCCATTAAATTCGTCGAAAACAACGCCAACGACGATGATTCAATGCGAAATAATGCTGCGGGATTTTCAAACACACTATCCGAATTGGAAGAGAATCCCTCAACCCCACCGACCCGAATACTACGCGCCGAAGACCCTATTTCAGTGCCCATAAAATAGTCAGCATCCGCAAACACGGACCCACTCATCATTAGGACACCCGCCACAATCCAAAATCCTAAGAAAGTCTTCATGGAATGATCGCCACCTTTCCCTTACCCAATACCTTGCCCTCATGCATGATAAGGACAAAATAAACCCCCGCCGACAACTGATACTGATCAAATGTACTATTGGAGATCGTTAACCAATTCGCCCCTGACTTACCCCCTTGACTTCCGGCCGGAAACTGCGTCTTCAGGATCATGTTTGCCATCATGTCGTACACCCGAATCTCAACATCCATATTTTTCGACAGCACATAAGAAAGCTTTGGACTTTCCGCTTGGCGCGCAGGATTAGGGTAAAATAAAGGCTTTCCAAGAACTTCTGCAGTAACCGCAGCTTCTTCTTGCAACTGGGCGTCGGTCACCACTTTACCTACGACATCAGACTGCACAGTATTCTTAAAGTTCACCCCCAAGACCAGGATTTGATTCGATCCACTTTTCATATCTGATGCCGTACTTGACCCCGCTTTTGAAAAATCTCCATTAAGATAAAGAAGTGAATTGTACGCAACGGACTCTACGGTAATCATCCCGAAGACAGGGGTTGCAGAAAAACTCACCAACGCCACCAAGCACAAAATGGCCAGCGCCGTTAGCTGTTTGTTCCACAAACTATTGAAATTGAAACCTTGAAACAATTTCATTTATTTTCCCCCCAAGCCGAAGCCTGGCCTCCTGGATAGTCTGTGCGGGCTCAGTCTGCCACGCTCTAACACCCCCTGTATCGTAGAACCTTTATAAAAACTTGCATCCGAATTTTTATGGGTTACAATCCAACCCCACATGCCTCAAATTTCAAAACATATTTTGGATATCCAGTACGCTCGATGGACCGCGTTAACGAATGAAGTAAATCACTTTTCCCTCGCTAAGAATCCCCAGATATCCATCCTCGCTGCCACCAAATACGGAACCGCCGAAGAAGCGGCCGGACTGATCCAGGCCGGCGCAACGCTCATTGGTGAAAATCGCATTTCTGATGCAGAAAGCCGATTACAAGAACTGGCAACGATGGCGCTCCCCCCATTCTCAGCCCACTTTATTGGAACACTCCAACGAAACAAGGTGAAACGCGCACTCACCCTATTTTCATGTATCCAATCCATGGACCGCGACGCCCTATTCACCGAAGTTCAAAAAGAATGCCATGCTCAAGGACGCACCATTGACGTCATGATTCAAATTAACACAGGCGGGGAGGCAGCCAAGTCGGGGTATTCGATTCCCGAAGTACTCGCAAAACACCCTCATTTGTTTACGTTTCCAAATATTAAAATCATCGGTATAATGGCGGTCACTCCGTTTTTCCCGAATCCCGAGGAAGTACGGCCCCTTTTTAAATCAGCTCACCGTCTCTTTTCCGACTTGCAAGCACTATATCCCGCCTTAATTCATCTCAGCATGGGGATGAGCCAAGACTATCGGGTTGCAATTCAGGAAGGGGCAACAATGATTCGTATTGGCAGCGTCCTGTACGGACGATAGGAGGCACTATGTCATTAGGCAGTAAACTAAAAGATTTTTTTGGATTTTCAGACGAGGACGAATTCGAATCCGGTAGCCGGACGGAGTCTATTTCGGTTCCCGCCCCCAATCGCACGATCAAATCAGCCCCCTCGGCGAACTCAAGCAAAGGCGGATCTAGCCCGTCAGAAATAAAGGTTGAAGAGCCGCGCATCTACGAAGACTCCCTCAACATCGCTACCTACCTTAGGGAAGGTAAGCCCGTTATTATCAACTTACGGCACCTCGATTCTAATTCAGGCAAACGTCTTATCGACTTTGTCTGCGGCACAGCGTACGCAATCAACGGACATATGATGAAAATCGGAGAAAATATCTTTTTATTTACCCCTTCCAACGTGCTGATTGAATCTGGAGAAAAATCCCCGCTGGAAAAAGGACTCGAAAACGAGGATAGAGAAAATTTCTTCCGCCGAAATCCGATTTAGGGATGTCGGCTTCCGACTCATTTATTGAACTTGTTCAGATCGTAAGGACTCTTCGAGGACCGGAGGGATGTCCTTGGGACCGCGAACAGACCTTTTCCTCGTTGACGCCTTATATTATTGAGGAAGCCTACGAACTAGTCGACGCGATGACGACTCAGGACCCCACTAATTTAACAGAAGAAATTGGAGATGTTCTTCTCCATGTTGTTATGTTGTCCTTGATGGGAGAAGACCAGGGCCTCTTTACATTAGATGCCACAATCCGTGGAATATCAGAAAAAATGATTCGTAGACATCCTCACGTGTTCGGCACGGTTTCCGTCGGATCATCGGATGAAGTGGTTCACAATTGGGAAACCATCAAATTACAAGAATCCACCGCATCCCAAAAAGGGCTACTCGATTCTATTCCCAAGCACCTTCCGGCAGCAATGCAAGCACAAAAACTCCAAAAAAAAGCCGCTCGAATCGGGTTTGACTGGCCCGACACGCAAGGCCCTATTGAGAAAATATCGGAAGAACTTACCGAACTGACAACCGCAATTCAGGAGGGAGACAGCCAGTCTATCCATGCCGAATTCGGAGATCTGCTTTTTTCTATAATCAATGTCGGTAGAAAGTTGCAAATCGATTGCGAAGAGGCGCTTCAATCCACCAACAAGAAATTTAGGCAGCGATTTTCAGAAATGGAAAGGGAGGCATCAGATCAAGAGCGCCCATTACACACCCTTTCATTGGACCAATTAAACACCCTCTGGGACAACGCAAAGAAAGGCTTACATCAATGAGTTTCATTATTACGATTATCGCCCTCAGTATCGTTATTTTTATCCACGAGCTCGGCCATCTCCTCGCTGCAAAATGGGCCAAAATTGGAGTCTATGAGTTTGCGATTGGCATGGGACCTAAATTAATTGGCCGGCGGTGGGGCGAAACCGAATATACAATCCGCCTTCTACCGATTGGAGGATTTGTTAAACTGGCGGGAATGGACGATTCCCCGGAAAATACTCAATTTTCAACGGACCAAGATCTCTATTCCAAAAAGCCATTCCCCCGATTCGTTACGATTAGTGCAGGATCCGTATTTAACATCCTGTTGGGATTCATTATATTTGTAGTAGTTTATACTGGATTTGGGGTTCATTTACCCTCAACCGTCATTGACTCCATCGTCACTAACACCCCGGCATCCCAAGTCGACATTCGACCAGGCGATCGAATAATTAGTCTCAACAATATTCCTGTCAACGACAATGGCGTTCGCTTTATGGACGCATTACAGCAAGTTCCTCCGGGGCAAATTTTAGTCCAAATCAGACGAGGCTCCGAGATCCTAGATATTCATGTCGCACCGATCCAACAGAATCACCGATGGGTCATTGGCGTTATGTTTAAACTATCGGATACGCCGACCCACTTCGGCCCACTTAAGGCCGTACAATGGGGACTAAAAACAACAATGACCAGTGTGGAAATGGTTTTTTACAGCGTCAAAATGATGGCGACAGGCGATGTTAAACCCAAAGAAATGGCCGGTCTTGTCGGTATCGTTCAGATGGCAGCGTACGGATACAATCAAGGATTTGACAGTTTTTTAAAATTTATCGCGATGATCAGCATCAGTCTTGGCGTATTTAATCTGTTTCCTTTGCCGGCGTTAGATGGCGGACACCTCGCCTTTTTAGCAATCGAAGTGGTCCGAGGAAAACCGTTAAACCGTAAATGGGAAACCATTATTACCAACACTGGTTTTGCGCTACTCATGGCTTTAATGGTATTTATTTTGGCAAACGACGTCATTCACTGGACGGACCGTAACAAGGTACTCCACTCCACTTCTTCCCCTAGGTGATTTATGCAAACAGTATCAACAACCCCCTTAACTTTAGTTGCCAACACAATCCGTGGCTTGGCTTTAGACGCGATTGACACCTGCAACTCAGGGCATCCCGGACTGCCGTTAGGCTGCGCTGAAATCTTCACAGTCCTCTATGGAAAATTCTTAAACCACAATCCTTTAGATCCAAAATGGCCCGGTCGAGACCGCTTTATTCTATCGGCAGGTCATGGATCGATGGGACTCTATGCCAGCCTCCATCTTGCGGGATTCGGCGTTACAATCGATGACCTCAAGGCATTCCGGACCCTTCATTCCATCACCCCCGGCCATCCGGAATACAGAGAAACCCCAGGGGTAGAAACCACCACAGGGCCCCTTGGACAAGGTGTCGCTACCTCGGTGGGCATGGCATTAGGGGCCAAACACTTGGCGGCAAGACTCAATATTGCCAATAATCATCAAGTGGTAGTTCTCGCTGGAGACGGCTGCATGATGGAGGGCATTTGCAGTGAAGCATCCTCACTCGCAGGCCATCTCAAGCTAGATAATCTCATTCTGATCTATGATTCCAACGACATTTGCCTCGACGGGTCCACAACGGAATGCTTTACCGAAGATGTGGGGGCTCGCTATCGGGCCTATGGATGGAACGTTACTGTAGTTGACGGTCACAACCTCGAACAGGTTGAACAAGCACTGAACTCCGCACGCTCCCAAACCGAGAACCCGAGCCTCATTATCGCCAAAACTACGATAGGTAAAGGAAGTCCCACCTACCAAGGTTCAAGCGAAGCTCACGGAAAAGCCTTCGGCAAAGCAGAAAGCAGTGCAACCAAAACCGCACTAGGACTGCCGTCAGACCCACTATTTTTTGTACCTGACGAAGTAAATACATTTTTTTCAAATCGGGTGGAAATCCAGAAAAACAGGCCAATTGATACGGCTCCCCATATACCAAACCTTATTTCTAAGGAAACACTCAACACCTTACGGAATACAGAAGTTAAGCCCGGACTTGCAACCCGTGCCATCTCACAAGCCTTACTCCAGGTGATTCATGACCATTGCCCATCGGTTATTGGCGGATCCGCCGACTTGTCGTGCTCTGACAGCACCTTAATGAAAACGGGAGGGATTTTATCTTCCGACAACTACGGTGCACGCAATATCAAATACGGGGTCCGAGAATTTGCAATGGCAGCAGCTGCCTCAGGGCTTGCGTTAGAAGGCCTAAGACCCTTCTGTGGCACCTTCCTCACATTTTCCGATTACATGAAGAATGCGGTGCGTCTGGCGGCATTGATGCGACTGCCGGTCACGTACCAGTTCACACATGACAGCATTTTGCTCGGAGAAGACGGCCCAACCCACCAACCCGTCGAACATCTGGCCGCACTCAGAGCGATGCCAACCCTAACCGTATTTCGGCCGGCCGACACTAATGAAACTAAGGCCGCCTGGATCGCGGCATTAAGCGCCGAGTCCCCCACCGCGTTAGTGCTTAGCAGGCAAGGCATCAATGATACACTGCCCACTTCAATCGATGGCGCCCTTAAGGGCGGATATATCTTGACAAGCGAATCAAATGGTCCACTGGACTACACGTTAATCGCAACCGGCTCCGAATTGTCACTCGCAGTAGAGTGCGCCGTAGCACTTACCAGCAAAGGCAAAAATTGTCGAGTAGTTTCACTTCCGTCATTTGAGGTATTTGACTCCCAACCAAAAGAGTATCAAAACGACGTCTTGGGCAACCCAGCTCAGACCGTGTCTATCGAAGCCCAAAGTTCATTTGGATGGCACAAATATATCGGACGGGATGGCATTTCCATTTCGATAGATCAGTTTGGACTCAGTGCCCCCGCCAAAGATCTTGCCGAGCATTTTGGATTTACAGTTCCCGCAATTTTGAAGCGTTTAGGGGTATCATAGAAATCCATGATTCGGGTCAAAAACGTTCGCAAAGTTTACCCCAATGGATTTGTTGCACTCGACGGCGTTGACCTCCACATCAGCCGGAACGAATTTGTTTACCTTGTTGGACAGTCGGGGGCGGGAAAATCAACGCTACTTAACATGCTTTATAAGGCGGAAACGCCAACATCCGGAGATATCTACATCGACAACATTTCGCTCAGCGGTCTTGCGCCTAAGCAAGTTCCCTATCTCCGCCGAAGTATTGGCGTCATTTTTCAAGACTACAAATTATTACCCCGGCGTACGGTTTATGAAAATGTGGCCTTCGCGCTCCGTGTGATGCACTTTAGTCGTTCTCGTATTCGACGTCAGGTCACCCAGGTACTGGAATTGGTCGGACTTCAACAAAAAATGCACAACTACCCATCAGAGCTTTCAGGTGGGGAACAACAGCGCATTTGTATTGCGAGAGCCATTGTGAACAATCCCCCGGTGCTTTTAGCCGACGAGCCTACCGGAAGCTTGGATCCAGATACATCATGGGAAATTATGCAATTACTGAGTAAAATCAATGCGCGTCAAACCACAGTCATTGTCGCAACCCATAACAAAGCGATTGTTGATGATATTCGAAAACGAGTGGTTGCGGTCGAAAACGGACGTATTATTCGTGATGAACAACTAGGACTATACAACCCATGATTCGGGATTTTTTATTTTTTACCTCTGAAGCCCTGATTAGCATCCGTCGCTCTGGAATTATGATGATCATTTCGATCGCCACCATTACCGTGTCGTTGATTGTATTTGGAATTTTCCTGCTTATATCCGCAAATATTTCCAATCTCACCAACTACTTTTCATCCAAACTCGAAATTCGCGTATACCTAAAAGACAGCACAAAACAAGACGAAATTGACGCGCTCAAACTGCGATTTGAAGCCATGCCCGCCGTTCGAAAGGTGGAGTTCATTGAAAAGGCCGCCGCCTGGGCTGAATTCAAGAAAAACTACCCAAAAATTGAACTCAATACATTGGTATCGGACAATCCGTTACCCAATGCCTTCCGAATCGTACTGAGTGATAGTGCCAAAATAACCAGTATTGCAACTCACTTAAAGGGATTTGAGGCCGTTGAGGATGTCGGCGACATGGGCGCTATCGCCGATCGAATCACCGCATTTTCCAGATACACGCGAATTGCAGGGATTATATTGGTGAGCTTATTAACATTTGCGACACTCTTAATTATCGTAAATACGATCCGCCTTACGGTCATTGCGCGCCAGGACGAAATCACAATTATGCAGCTGGTCGGAGCCACCATTTCGTTTATTCGATGGCCATTTATCATCGAAGGCTTATTGATTGGAATTCTCGGAGGCGTTTTTGCAATAATATTTCTTGTTTTTGGATACTCATTTTTTGTAATGCGATTTCAAGAAAACATCCCATTTTTTCCCCTTGTATATGACCATTTGACTTTGAATTTAATCTATTTGGGCATATTGCTTGTGGGAACCTCCCTCGGAGTATTTGGGGCCTATTTATCCGTTTCCCGAACTGTTAAAAACAACTACTAAGGAGTTCTTTATGCTCGTATTTTTAAGAAAAAAGGCGGGAGTCATCGCCGCTATCGTTGTCGGAGCTATGGTACTCACACTGTTCGCTGGAACTCTATTTTTAGGGAACAAAGGATCTAACGGAAGTCACATTAATCAAGAAGATATCATCGCTACTGTTGGCGACACCGTTATATCCACGGCCAAATACAACGAAATTTTAAACCAATATATTGTCCGATACCGAATCAGTAGTGCACAAAAACAAGACCCCGATTTTATCGAATTACTCCAATACACGGCCTTTGAACAAGCGCTTCAATCCACTATTCTTCTCGATGCTGCGAAAGCCGCTGGAGTCAAACCGAGGGGCGCAGATCTCGACGCTGCGATGCAAGGAGTATTAGTTCAATATGATTTAAAAGATGAATCTCAACTTAAACAAAAGCTAAAAGAAGCCAATTATCCATGGGACACGTTTGAGGAAAATATTGAAAACGATGTAAAGGTTCAATTGTTTACCAATTACCTACAAAATAGCGTCAAAGTAACAAATCAAGATGTCGATAATCATTACGTTCAAGCCAAAGTGCAACAAATTCTGATCCGGGTCGCCCCTGGGGACAAGGCCGCTGAAGAAACTGCAAAAAAAAGGGCTGAAGATCTATTTTTACAACTCCAAAAAGGCGCCGACTTCAGTACTTTGGCGAAGGCTAATTCACAAGATCTTCAATCCAAAGACAACGGCGGGAATCTCGGTTGGATTGAGTACGGCAGTACCGTGCCCGAATTTGAAACCGTGATGTATGCGCTTGATACAGGGGAGATATCACATCCCATTCGGACGCCATTTGGATTCCAAATTATTAAGGTGTTAGAGAAGAAAACCACCAGCCGGCCCGCCAATATCAATTACGAATCCGAAAAAACAAAACTACTTCAACTCAAACAACAAAACGCAGTAGCCAACTATATCCGCGGAACCGTAAGTCAATCCAAATTAGAGATCCGAAATCCCTATATCCGTGCGTATTACGCCAAAGTGACCGGGGATGACAAAGGGGCAATAGGGGCCTATCAGGCACAGGAATCGATCAACTCCTACGACCCGCGCCCTCACTATTTTTCTGCAAAACTCTATAAAACCAATGGAGACAGTGAGAACCAACTAATTGAACTAAAAAGAGCCGTTCTTAAAGGGGAATTAGCGCCGCAAGCCGATATCCCCCTGGCTCATATTGAGCTAGGCAAACTATTCGGTGCCCAAGGAAAAAGCGCATCCCAAAATGCCGAATTTGACAAAGCAATGACCTCTGCCAAGGGCCATCTTGTCGTTATGAAAACCGTTGAGCAGGCATTAAAAAAAGCGGGGGACGCGCGTCGTTCAGGCATAGTTGCCGCTGAGATCATGCAAATTGAGGCAATGATTAAACAGGCCAATACTGCCCAGAACACCCCTGGTGCAACACCAACGGCTTCAGCCACATTGAAATTATAGTAAGGAATTGATACGATTGCGCGTTCAATATTTTGGCTCATTATGAGGTACATTTCATGAATCAACCCGCAGCTCAGGCTCAAAAGACAAAAAAACCAAAGGCATCCGCCCCTAAGACCTTTACTTACAAGGAAACCGTTATTTCCTGTGCGTGTGGAGCTGAATACCTTTCAGGTTCCACTATGGACTCAATTCGGGTCGACATCTGTGCTAATTGCCACCCTTTCTTCACTGGAGAAAGCCGTATATTAGACACTGAAGGTCGTATCGAAAAGTTCAAAAAACGCTACAACATGAAATAGTTCGAACCCAATCCGGACATGCTCGATCGATTTGTCGAAATAGAAGAAAAATACAAGGACATCGAGCGCCGGATCAGTGATCCTGAGGTTATCGCGAACCGCGAAATATACCAGGACTTACTCAAAAAGCACTCTGACCTCTCAGAACCCGTAGCCGTATATACCGAATATCGGCGACTACAGGCTGAATTAGATCAAGCCAAGGATCTTCTTAAGGATCCCGACTATAAAGAAATGGCAAAGCTCGAAGTGGGTGCCATTTCTGCCCAATTAGACGAACTAACGGTGCAGCTCCAGTTATTCCTCGTACCCACCGACCCCGACGATCAAAAAAATGCGATGGTCGAACTCCGATCCGGCACTGGTGGGGAAGAAGCTGCGCTCTTTGCAGCTGACCTGTATCGAATGTACTCCCGCTATGCCGACCGGCAAGGCTGGAAAGTCGAGGTGTTATCTGAAAATAGCACGGGCATCGGTGGCCTGAAGGAAATTGTGTTTTCAATCGGCGGACGAGGTGTTTTTAGCCGCCTAAAATACGAAAGTGGCACCCACCGAGTGCAACGAGTGCCGGACACAGAAACATCGGGCCGGGTCCACACGTCAGCGGCCACTGTGGCGATTTTGCCAGAAGCAGAAGATGTTGACGTCAAAATAGAAACCAAGGATCTCCGGATCGACACATTTCGAGCAAGTGGCGCTGGCGGACAGCACGTCAACAAAACCAGTTCTGCGATTCGGATCACCCACATCCCGACCAACACCGTAGTCGTATGCCAGGATGAACGATCTCAATTCCAGAATAAAGACAAAGCACTTCGGATGTTACGCACTCGCTTGTATGAACGACAGCTCCAAGAACAACAAGCCATTCAAGCCAACCTACGCAAAGGCCAGGTCGGAAGTGGCGATCGATCCGAAAAAATCCGCACCTATAATTACCCCCAAAACAGGGTAACTGACCACAGAATCAATCTCTCAATTCACAGTCTGAGCGACTTTTTAGACGGGAAAATGGATGAGATTTTAGACGGGCTAATTGCTGCGGATCGGTTAGCTAAACTGGCGAATGGGTAGCGCCCAGCCATTTCCCAGGGCACAATTGAACCTACAGACCCTTCGACAGGTTATCTTGGAAAAATTTCAGGTAGATCCCTCTGTTTCAATGATCGATGTGGACGAATTAATTGCATTTGCCTGCCAAATTAGCCGCCCCCAAATTTTGGCCCACCCCGAGCTACCGATACCCCAACGACGATGGAACCAGGCCATGGCTCTCGCCAAAAAACGCTTGGCCGGAACCCCCGTACCATTGTTAACCGGAACAACCGACTTTTGTGGCATCTCCCTAGCCGTGCGCCGGGGAGTCTTATTGCCTCGGCCGGAAACGGAACAACTCGTGGAGACCGTCCTTGATTGGACCTCAAAACGATACGGAGACCGCCCCCTGACGATACTGGAGCTGGGAGTCGGAAGTGGGGCCATCGGATTGTCCTTGGCCCATCATCGACCGACAGCCACCGTTGTGGGGTGGGATATTAGCCGAAGGGCGATCACGCTGGCCAAACGTAATCAGACTGGATTGAACCTCCCAAATTGTCATTTTTTGGAGGGCGACTTTTTTAAAGAAGCGCCCCGATGGATCTCCCATTCGAACCCGCCGTCCCCCGTTATTTTGGTGAGCAACCCGCCCTATATCCCGACTTCCGTGCTACCCACTCTCGATAAGTCCGTCCAGGAAAATGACCCCAAGCGGGCGCTGGACGGCGGACCTACAGGACTTCGATTTCATCGCAAGTTAATTGATCTCGCTGCCGAATATTTCTGGCCACTGTTTTTGGAAATTGGATACGATCAGGCCACCCAAATTTATCAACTGGGCACCAAAAAAGGGCTTGAAACAAATGTTATCAACGATTACTCTGAAAATCCGAGAATTGGTATATTTGCAAGTATAGATCCCTCAAAATGACAGACAGGACATCTCCATGAACCCACCCCCTATCCCATTTACCCCCCCACAAGGACTCCCCTTTGGAAACGGCCCCATGCACCTGCCCACATCACCCGCAGGGATGCCCCCGGCAGCCCCTTCAAATAACGAAATTGCGCTTCAGCATTTTCGCAAGGTTAAAGCCGACCTCCGGGATCGAGATCTCAAACAAGTGATTGTCGAAACCACAACCGAGTCGGGCCCAGTTCAACTCGTTTTATCCATGAAAACCACCCAAATCAAACTCCGAGATGCTACTAAAACCGTACTATTTTCCTGCAACATGGATACCGCCGAATGCACCGTTGATGGCCAACCCGCAACCATCGAACAAATTCAAAAGTTTCAAAAAATTTCAGATGAAGTTCAAAAACTAACCGTCAATGGACAGTCAAAAATCCAGAACGTACCACGAGATTTTTAAACGCCTAAAAAATAGCTGAAATTTTTTAGACCGATTTTCCGACAAAGGACCAACGCCCGGTGGGAATTCGTCTTTATGTGACAACGCCCCCTGGTGAATGGCCTATTTTTTTTTAAGGATCGCACGGGTATGAATAAACTTGGACCATCACTGGTGGTTAATGGCGTGAGACGGACCGGTAATATCGTGAGACCCGAGGCAATACGAGCGTCCGATCTTGATGCCCAAGAGCTACTCCTATTTGCCAGCAGTCTTCAAAGCCACCCCACTCGAAAACCACTCACCGATGGATGGCGTCAGCCGCTAGTGACGCTGGCCCCGGTTCGAAACGCAGAAAGTACCGAAGACGCCAAACTCCGCCAACAGGCTACTACCCGCCAATTAGGAGAACAGTTACGCTATCAAATACACCGAGATCCCTCTCAATCGCCGTTGACGTCCCCGCACTTCTTAGTTGGAGAATCTTATAACGCCTTCTCCGACTCAGAATCAGATCATGGATCTTCAAGAACCTCGTCTCCGGTGCAGGGCGCCTCAATGCAGCGATTCGGCCCACACCAACCTGTATTTTTCAGACGCACCAATGCTTACGAACCCCCTTCGCCCACATCAGGACAAAGTTCTCCAATAGGGTCGCCACTCAGCAGCGATACGAGCTACGATTCCCGAGAAGACAGCCCCGCCAACGCCGCCCGAATTCACCCGGAACCGAGTTGTCGCTCGGCAGTCAGTCCGGTGTCCCGCCGTAATTCCCGAGCAAGTACGCACGACAGCACCTTCGATGCCTATCCCCGTTCAGAAATTAGCAGGGAACATCGACTACAGGGCCATATGTCAGTGAGTCGATTTCAGTACCCCCGCCTCTCTGTGGACGCGGTATCCCCGATATTCGGCGTCTCGCCAACATCGCAGGATAGAATTGCCCTCCACAAAAAGGCATTGGAAACCACCGCAATAATTGCACGTTCCACCGCCCGACTAATGAGCCGGACAACACCCGTTTTTGACTTGCCCAACGAGTGGGATTCAGGTAACCCCCCTCGACTAGCCCTATTTGAATCCGTCCAAACATTAATTGCTGAAACTAAAAAACTCCCTACCCCACCCGAGTTAAATCAGGCACAAAAATCACACTTAACCTGTGTAGAGAACTTTGAAAAATGCCTTGTCCGATACAAAGGCGGCTCCGGATCTGATGTTGCATTTTTAACATTAATGAGATCCACCTTGGGGCACCTCGATCAAATTCTTGATACCCATGTCACGGGAGGATTGGAAATCAACAAAGCAACTTTGGCCGACAGCGAAAGCTGGACCGTCTACGACGTACTTAAAACAAAAAAAATCGATACCCCGCTGGCCATTCGCCCCGCCTCAACATCGGGACAAACTGCAATGCATGCCATTTTGTACGGTGGAAAACAAGAGGAACGGGTATCTCCACTGAGTGATACCCTAGACGAGGAACGGGTATCTCCACTGAGTGATACCCTAGACTCAGTCCCCGACAGATTCACCCCCGATCCAAAGTCGTTCAGGATCATTAGCCAAGACGAATTTGACATTGATGCCCATCAATCACCTACCCCCCTACTCCCCCGGGTCGAATCACCCCTCGATTTACCAGCAGCCCCCTCTCTGTCAAAACCTCAATTCGCGGATGAATGTGGCATTGATGCCGATAAATCACCTACCCACCTACTACCCCCGGTCGAATCACCCCTCTATTTACCAGCCGCCCCCTCTCTGTCAAAACCTCAATTCGAGCACGTCTGTGTCATTCGATTTTCTGCTGACTCTTTTGATGATTCAGCTGGATCCTCGAGTGAAACCCTCGTCAACGTGCTCAGCGTCATCGATACAATCGACGATATACCGGCCCCCATGCCGCAATGGATACACCGAGTAAATGACAAATTACCTTTGGGCCAAACCAAACTCGCTCCGGAAAGCCCTCAGTGGGAGGCCGCCCTCAAAGTCGTACTTCCTGACGAATCTGAAGATGAAAAAAGAGAGCATTATCGCCAGCTTTTCTTTGGCCGTTGCAAAGTCAAAACAGAGTTATGATATGATCCAATATCAATTGGTCTCACAAATCACCGGTAAGGATCCATTATGTCGATGAGTTGTCATGTT
This sequence comes from uncultured bacterium, assembly GCA_903864835.1. Taxonomy (GTDB): domain Bacteria; phylum Margulisbacteria; class Marinamargulisbacteria; order SXXA01; family SXXA01; genus CAIPHK01. Next base: position 22,622 of record CAIPHK010000020.1, read on the forward strand.
CCCCCGATTATTTCCGCTCGGCCACCGGCCCCTCCCCAACGATCAGCGCGGAGTGTCACTACATCGCCTGAAATTGTGACCGCTCGTATTCCGCAAGCGGGCCCTAAGGGAACAGTTCGAGAATTTAGCACCGCAGATATAATCTCGCTCGCCTACCTCTTACGTCAGGTTCGGGACAATATTGACCACCCAAACCCAATGGTTCGAAACCACCACGTCGCAATGTTGAATCACCCTCAAATCCAACCGGCCATGGTCATCATTCAAACCCAACTTCAAACTGCCACCGGCCATCCTCTTCCAGAGTTAGGTCACTACATGGATACCTTCATTCAGGCAAAAAAAGCGGGCGACCACGATGAGATGGCGAACTCGCTCCGGGCATTTCTAACGATCGTGAATGACATTATTGATACCCGAATGATCTCCCCCACCGGGGACATCGTCAACCTCAGGCCCTCGGAAAGTATCTCCGCCGCATTATTAAATGCCTCCCCCATCGCCCATCAACTCGCCCCTCGCAACGCCGACCCAAAATCGGGAATTATCCATCAACTTCTCTACCCAAGAATCGCCGAACCCCCTCCACGCCGGGCATCCATAATTCATCCAATGAGAAGTCCGTCTCCACCGCCAGGCTTCCCCGTTAGTGAGTTAAGAACACACTCCCTTGGAGCGCCAAAACCCCTTCCAACCCCCACTGTTGACCCCATCAGAGATACACCGCCGCTGGAAATAGCCCGAGTTTGGCGATTGCCGCAATCAAATATAGCCGTAATACCCGTAGTTACTCAGGGCTTACTTCTCTCCATTTTAAAACACCTCGGCGAAAAAAAAACCCAAGGTTCCTGCATCAATACAATTGACCGACGTCCAAAACTCAATGAGGCGTTCTACCGACCGTCCAGATATCATCCTCCGGTGGTCCGATACCTATACCAATTGGATGACCTATGATCTCGACCCGGATTCCACTCGGCACAAAAATGGAGTGCCAAAAGGAGCCTAATTGGCCCGCCAAATCCCGACCTGCATTGACGCCATCAAGTCCCGTAGTGTTCAATATAACCCTTTGCTATCATAACTAGAACTAGGTGCCCAACATGGGATTTTTATCTCGAATTCTTTCAAATTTTCATAGTGATCTCGGTATCGATCTTGGCACCGCCAATACCCTAGTATTTTCGCAAGGTGTTGGAGTCATGATTCAGGAACCGTCCGTGGTTGCAATTGACACACAAAAAAATATGGTTCTCGCCGTCGGTGACGAAGCTAAAAAAATGATTGGACGGACCCCTGGGAACGTCATCGCAGTCCGTCCGTTACGGGACGGAGTTATCGCTGACTTCGATGTCACCGAAACGATGCTTCGATATTTTATTAAAAAGGCCCTTCCCAATCGGGTGTTCAATAAACCCCGTATTATCGTTGGCGTTCCGTCTGGTATTACTGGCGTTGAAAAGCGTGCCGTTCTTGACGCCACCTATAATGCCGGTGCCCGGGAAGCCTACCTGATCGAAGAACCGATGGCCGCGGCAATCGGTGCGGATCTGCCTGTATCTGAGCCCACAGGCTCTATGATCGTTGACATTGGTGGAGGAACTACTGAAGTTGCAGTCATCTCTCTTGGCGGAATCGTCGTATCCAAGTCGATTCGTGTCGCCGGAGACGAGATGGACGAAGCCATTATTGCCCATTGTAGGGAAAATTATCGACTGTTGATCGGGGAGCGCACCTCAGAAGAAATTAAAATCACATTGGGCTCAGCGTACCCAATGGACGAAGAAAAAACGATGGAAATTCGAGGTCGCGATCTTGTTTCAGGCCTCCCTAAAACACTGACCATTACCAGTGAAGAAATTCGCGAAGCCCTTCGGGATCCGATTAGAACAATCGTCGAAGGCATTAAAATGACCCTTGAAAAAACCCCACCTGAATTATCATCGGATATCATGGATTTAGGAATCACCCTGGCTGGCGGCGGGGCGTTACTTCGCGGACTGGATCGGCATATTTACCAAGAAACCTCCATTCATGTGCACATCGCAAAAGATCCACTTGAGTGCGTTGCCTTAGGTACAGGAAAAGCCCTCGAGGAAATTGACGTCCTCAAAAAGGTGCTTTTCTCCGAATAGCGTCTCTTGGCGTACACATCCATCGAATCGGTAATGGACGCGGCCATCAACGCGGGGGCCACGGACGTTCACTGGTATTCGTCCCCCACAGGGGGGTACACCCGACTTCGAATTCATGGAGCACTTACGACTGCCATAGACGTCGGCCCCCAAGCCTACCCTAACCTTATATCCACGCTCAAATTACGGGCAGGCATGGATATCGCGGTAACCACGGTTCCTCAAGATGGGCACATACCATACGGCCCACTCATCGATCTCAGGTTGAGCACCCTTCCCACCCGGCATGGGGAAGATTGCGCCATTCGAATCCTTAATCGCACGGCGGGATTGCGCTGCTTGGACGAACTGGGCCTATCCACCGACTTTGTATCGCAACTACGCCAATGGACCCACCTTCAATCGGGCCTCATTCTTGTTACCGGTGCAACAGGTTCGGGCAAAACAACCACCCTCTACGCCCTGATCTCGGAAATTCTCAATATCGGCGACCGCTGTGTCGTCACTCTCGAAGATCCCATCGAATATCCACTTCCGGGTGCCCGCCAAAGCCCTGTAAAATCCGGGTCCGACCATACATTTTCAACCGGGCTCCGAGCCATTTTACGACAAGACCCCGATGTCATTATGATCGGGGAAATCCGTGACCGAGAAACGGCACAAACCGCGCTTGAAGCGGCATATACGGGCCATCTCGTCCTTTCAACATTGCACACCAGCAGCATCGAATTAACCCTGCAACGAATGACTCAATTTTCGTTAGATCCATTTTTGCTTAGCCAGGCGATCCAGGGAATTGTGTCCCAATCCCTCACCCCATTATATTGCCCTTGCAACACGGGTTGTAAGGCATGCCAACACACTGTTCGAATCGGACGCCAGCTTAACGCCGAAATGGTCTCGCTTACGGGCGTTACGGACCGATCCGCACTCATTTCAGGATCACTTCCTCCAGATGCACATCGCATCTCTTCATCCCAATGACCCCGCTCGACTTACGGTCCTCCGACTGGATCAGCGAGGCGGCAACACGCATTAAAAAGAACGAAATCGGGCTCATTCCATTCGACACCGTCTGGGGCATCGTCGGCAGAATCACCCCGTCCGTCATCCAACGGATTTTTGAAATTAAACAAAGACCACTCGACCGCCCCCTACTGGTGGTTATTGGGCAGGAAGATCACCTCCCCCGGTTGTGTACCCCACTGACATCCGCACAAAAACAGGCCACTGTTAGGCATTGGCCCGGACCGGTCACCCTCATTTTACCCAAACGCCCGGAGCTGCCACCTATTTTGACGGGGAACGCCGAGGGTATCGCAATCCGATTCCCATCCGCCCCGTGGGTGATCGATCTAATCAATGCAGTGGGAGAACCATTGATCTCCACCAGCGCCAACAAACACGGAGATCCCGTGCCCGCCACCATCACCGATTGGGATCCTCGACTTGTTGATGGCTGTGATTTTACAGTCTCTTTTGCTGTCCCAATGACCGGTGCCCCATCCACAATTATCGACTGTCTGGGCGCTGAGCCCCAAGTCGTACGACAGCCCTCATGACGATACTCAGCCGCATCGCCCTACCCACCGCCCAGGCGAACATGGATCACGATGCAACCATTGCATCCCAAGTATCCTCCCCCACAATCCGAATCTATACATGGCCAACCGCAGGGATCACGTATCCCCAAAGTCGCCCCGGTGAGGTACAGACATGGGCCATTGATTCCGGCCACCGCCCCACTGGGGGAGGAATCTTATTTCATAGTCCAGGCTCCATTGTCTTTTCAATTGTCGTCCCGATCTCCGATTGCACGCTCCCTCGGCCCATCAAGTCCAAGCTTGCCACCGTTGGCAGTTGGCTTCAAGAAAGCCTCAATAGCGCAGGGTTTCCCACCGTCCCGGACACGGAGTTACCCCAACACCTTCAAAATAGATTGTTTTGCGCCAGCTACCACAACCCCTATGAATTACGATCAGAAGGCGAAAAAGTCGCCGCAATGGCGCTCCGAAAATCAAGATCGAATGTACTCATCCAAGGCATTATTCATGTGGTCTCAAACCATCCCTATTTTGGTCATCTCGGACCCGACGTCCACCCCTACTTGTCGGCTGGATTAGGCGGCACAATGAACGACATCGCCCGCATCACCGATCATCTCATTACAAAAATTCCAGAAATCTTAGGATTTAAAGTCCCCCTATAAACGATTCCAATATTTTGGCTGTTATAAATCTCTAAACTCTCTCATTTGCGATGTGGCCAAATGCCCGAGATGTGCCATTTATCGGTCCATGCGATGTGGCCAAGTGCCCGAGATGTGCCGTTTATCGGTCGGTGCGATGTGGCCAAATGCCCGAGATGTGCCATTTATCGGTCGGTGCGGTGTGGCCAAATGCCCAAGATGTGCCATTGATCGGTCCGTGCGATGTGGCCAAATGCCCGAGATGTGTCATTGATCGGTCCGTGCGATGTGGCCAAATGCCCGAGATGTGCCATTTATCGGTCCGTGCGATGTGGCCAAATGCCCAAGATGTGCCATTTATCGGTCGGTGCGGTGTGGCAGAGCCACATAAACCGGCCGAAAATTGTGCAGATTGGGCATTTGGCCATAGAGCCATATACAGGGTGAGGCATTATGCCTATAATCCGACCCATGTTTTCCACGCGTAATATTCCCAACCTCATCACACTATCCCGCATCGTTGCCGTCATTTGTATTTTTTTACTGGTTCCATTTCATTCGAATGTAGCCATTATATGGGCAGTTATTTTATTTAGTGCCGCCGGATTTACCGACTATCTTGATGGATGGATTGCCCGCCGATTTGGATTGGTTAGCGACCTTGGAAAGGTATTGGATCCTCTCGCAGATAAAATACTGGTTCTGGTTTTTTTGCCATTACTTCAAATGCAAGTCATCCATTTTTTCCCCGTCTTCATCATTTTTGCGAGAGAATTTGCGATTATGGGGCTTCGGGTGGTCGCCGCTAAAAACGGCCAAAGCGTCGCCGCTAATTTTTCAGGCAAACTCAAAACCGCCATCACGTTGCCAGTTTGCGGGATTTTATTCGGACGAATCCCCGTCCCAGTCATGCAGAAGGTTCCCACGTTGCTTATGCCCATTGAATGGCTTCGCCAATGGGTCTTTAGCTGGCCCCATTGGTTTGTTCAGGGACTCATTTGGTTAACGGTTCTCGTCACGGTAGGCTCATTCATCGATTACCTCTGGCGATTTTTTTGGCAACGTACCCTCGAAAAGTCGAAGGGCGACGCCAAGGTAGCCAAACGCAGAATGTTAATTGTCGTCCCCAATACATTAACCTTACTCAATCTGGTCTGCGGTATCGCCGCGACGTATTGCGCCACCCAGAACCAACTTCGAATTGCCGCTGGATTGGTATTGTTGGGTATTTATATGGATGCCTTTGACGGCCAATTGGCTCGAAAACTAGATGTTCACTCTCGATTTGGAGCCAGTATGGACTCCCGGGCGGACTACATGAGTTTCGGGATTGCGCCCGCCGTCATGTTGTATTTTGCACTGGCGCACTCTACTCCTTCGGGGGTATCAATCGGCGCACTCGTGATTGCCCTGGCCCACTATGCCGCCGTCCATTTTAGGCTCCGTCGGTTTAATAAAACGGGGCACACCGCGTTTTTCGAAGGCCTCCCTTCCCCCACCGGTGCCGCCGTAGTCGTTATCGCGATTACATCGGTATATCTCAGTTCCCCAACCCTGCTTATGCCGATTAGCTTAATGATCAGCGGGCTGATGATTTCGACCATCCCATACCCCCATAACAACAAAGCACTTGAACATCCGTTATTACGACGCCTAAAAATTCCTGCGCTGGCGTGTTTCTTATTGTCCATCGCCGCGTATCTGGGTGCGGGTCAATGGATTCAATGGAAGGTCGGGGAATTATTCTTGGGATTTGTAACGATTTATTTGCTCTACCCCCTATACGCAAAGACTTCCAAAAAATAAGTGCAATTTTTTCCCAGATAATTCCGATAACTATCCGAAGTGAACTTTACCCACGGAGGTCCCTAGATGTTTCATTCGGCCAGTTCGCCCTCATTACTACCTAGGCCCTGCTGACGCAGGCCAAAAATCGAAATAAACAATTGGGAATGAGCTCAAGGTGAGGGTAAAATAAGGGGGTAGCGGCCCTAAAATAAGAACCCCAAGTGCACAGAGAACTGATTTAGACGGTCAAAATCCGTGCA
>CAIPHK010000021.1 GCA_903864835.1 uncultured bacterium
AAACGCGAAGGCAACGGGATTGTATGTGAACGTAGCTGGAACAACGGGAACGCGATACGCGGGGATCTTCTTAGGAGGAAACGTGGGTATAGGGACCAGTAATCCGACAGTGGCGTTGGCAGTATCTGGAGATATCAAAGCCGATCGGATTATTCTTTCTAAAGGGATTGATGCCGGTTCGGTTACTGTGAATTCGCTAGTTGTTCGTAGTGGTGCAACGGTGAACGGTACCGTGACAACCTCGATCTTGGTTGCAGATATAGTATCGGCCAACACTATGGTAGTGAGCGGTTTGTTACAGATTGCAACCGCGTCATTCTCAACCGTTAATGTGACTCGTATCGGTAGCTTCGGGCGTATTGGTGTTGGAGGGATTTCCAATCCAGTCAATGACCTAGAGGTATCCGGGAACGTGTATGTCACAGGTAACGTGATTGTAAGTGGTATTCTTAAAGCGACAACAATCAATAGTTACGGGACAAATCTTGTAATCAAGGCGCCCGGTGGAATTTTTGTGACTGGATCGATGACGGTGAGTTCCGATGTCGCCATTAGTAATGGAAGTTTGTTATTGCCCACATCGTCGACCCCAGTAGACAGCGCATCTTATGGACGCCTATATACCGATTCGTCGGGAGAGTTAGTGTACAAGCGGCCTGGGACCGCCGGGTCGGTTCCAATTTCTAAGAGTCTTTTAGGAACCCCAACGGCAGTCGCATTCTTTGGATCGGACGGGATGCTAACAAGTTCACCTGATGTGTATTGGAATCCTACTGCACGTAGCATGACGGTGGGTACGGCCAATGCAATTACCTCTTTCCAATTGGTGGCGAGTTTGAATAAAGAGGTGGTTGGGACATTTAATGGACAACTTATCGATATGCGCCTTGGTGACCGAACGACGTTGACGGGGAGTAATCTTAACCGATTTTATGGATTGGATATTCAGATGGCGGGGCAAAACTCGGGGTCTTCCGTAGGGTTTGGGCGTCTCGCGAAAGATGAACGAGCGGTCGGCTTGCGCGTGGATATGACGACGTTGCAGGGGCGTTATTCTTCAGTGGATCCGTTGGGTAACGATACCAATTCATTTGGCGTTAAATATGGGGCAACATTTTTGGGTGGCGGGGTTGGTATTGGAACATCTCAACCTGCCGCAGCCTTACATGTGGTGTCCGAACAATCGTCCGATGTCGTGTTTAGGGTAGATACATCAGGTGACAATACATTTGCGCTTGTGGTGTCTGGTAATGGAATGGTGGGAGTGGGGCAATCAATGCCTACCGCACGATTGTCTGTTAAGGGGAAAGCCTTGGCTCCTGCGTTTTATGTAGAAAGTAGTACTAGTCAAGTGATTTTGACGGCAACCAACAATTCGGTTGGTAATATTGCGGTGGGTGTCGGGACATCTCTTCCCCTGGCAACGTTATATGTGAGCGCGAATGCAACGGACGTTCCATTTAGGTTAGATGTGACCGGCAAAACGTATCCGTCCTTGGTGGTATCCCAAAATGGAACCATTGGTATTGGAACGCCGACCCCTCAAGCGATGTTGCATGTAGTGGGACAAGGGGTGGCGCCTTTGAGAGTTGGGGTGCCAGGACGTGACTATGGACTGGTGGTGGATACAAACGGATATGTGGGTGTAGGGGTATCTAATCCTCTATCCGAATTGCATACCGATGGAATTTTCTTGTCCGGGTTACCTTCCTCGCTTCCGAGCTTAATTTCGTCGTCGGTCACGAAGCCAACCGGATTGCTTGCGGCCTCATCCAATTATTATACGTTTGTGGGCAATCTCGATCGTAACGATGGGAATGGGATCAATTCGGTGGTTGCATGGAGCCCAAATAGACTCAGATTTACAACCAATTTATGGGGCGCAGACACCGATGTGATGGTGTTTGCGACTAATAATATTGGTATTGGAACGTCGAATCCGACGGCGAAGCTTGAAATTGTATCAACCAATGCGACCAATGCGTTGTTGGCGGTTCGAGGGCCTAGCTCTGTTGCGTTCGTGGTATCGCAAAATGGCAGCGTCGGGGTAGGGACAAGCATGCCGACTCAGATGTTGGATGTGAGCGGAAATACGAGAATTGTCGGATCCTTGTTGGTTGACTACCAAGTATCGACGAACGTGGTGACCGTTAATGACTACATATTGTTGTCTAAGACGGTTGCTGCCAATAGTACCGGTAGCGTTCAGGAGTCACGATTGATCCTTAATGGCGATACGGATGGAGATGTCGTGGGGTTAGATATTGTACTCAATGCGAATGACAATGCGGCACTTAATAATCAGCGTAAATATACCGTTTGGAACAATGCCGCCGCGATTGGGATGTCAGTTGATTTGACAGGTGTGAACGTGAATAACCCGGGGACTGGCATTGGTGGGTATAAATATGCAGGTATATTTAAAGGTGGATTTGTGGGTATTGGGACCACTCGCCCTACAGTCGCGTTGCAAGTTGAGGGGACTCAAACGACCGGATCGGATGGGACAAAAACCGCAGACTTGTTTAAAGCAGGGACCACCAACGGGTCGATGACCCTACGCGACTTCGATAATGGACGTATTGGGTTTGTATCGAAGGGGTCCTCCGGGGTTGAATATGCGAGTCTCGTTATGGCACCCCCTGAAGGCACGGATCTCGGTGGTCGAGTGGGTATTGGGGTTACAAATCCGGATAAGGCGTTGGTCGTGAATGGGGATATGAGGATTGGTCGATTGGCTCCTGCAGGGTCATCTGGAACCCCAACTGCAAGTTTGTATTTTAGCGGGGGACCGGATGTTGCCGGTTCGACGCAAGATAGTGACAATGGAATTCCGATGGTAATCCGACGGAGTAATGTGGCTGACAAAATATCGCAGTTGCAAGTCGTTGTAGGATCAGCCAACTCAGCGAACAGCAAATTTGTGGTCGGCGCAGATGTTGGCGGGGCCTACAAACCTGTATTGACCGTTCAGATGGATGGAAAAGTGGGGATTACAGATATGTTATCGCAAGGAACCTTCGTTCCACGAACCGTATTACACGTTCTGGGTGGCAAACAGGCAAGCGGGGCGTATCTTGCGAATCACGTAATGGCGATTGAAAATTCTGCGGCTAGTAACGGGGATGCGTTGGCGATTCAATTTAAATATACTGATGCTCAATCACTCACGACAGGGCACCATTTTATGACTTTTTATGGGTCGGATGACACCAGCTATATAGGGGCCATTCAGTCCAATGCCGGGGGTACTGGTGTAAGATTCTTGTCAGCCGGTGCGGATTACGCGGAGTATCTTGAAAAGCTGAATCCTAAAGAGTCGATCGAGGTGGGCGATATTGTGGGTGTTGTGAATGGGAAAGTATCAAAGGATACCTCCGGTGCACAGATTGTAATGGCGCGCAGCTACGCAGCGACTGTTGCGGGTAATCACCCCAATGTGAAGCTGCTGGATCGATATGAGTTAATCGCCTTTTTTGGCCAAGTTAAGGTGAAGGTTCGCGGGGTGGTCCATGCGGGTGATTATCTGATTGCTTCGGGATTAAATGATGGGTCGGCGGTTGCCGTGGCTCAATCTGCCATCACTGCGAGCCAAATGAACAAGATCGTGGGGACTGCGTGGGAGTCGTCGACCGAATCCACGCTTAAATTGATTCACACCGCCGTTGGGTTTGGATTTAGTTCCCCGACTCATTTTAATGAATCGGCTTCATTGACTGGCTTGCAGGACGAGTTATCGACTGCAAAATTGGAGCGTCGCAAGATGATGGATCAAGTCAATCAACGGTTAGCAGATCAAGATAAAGAATTGGATTTATTAATGAAACAACTCAATCTGGGTAAAGGCCACTAGCTGACGATTGGTGTTTTTTGATGCATTGCGGGTGCGAAATGGGGTTTGGTTTCGCGCCCAGTTTCTGATATGTCTTTATTGTTTGGCCTATTTGTTACCCGTTTGTCGTCGATATTTGAATGCCGTTTGGGATTTATTAAAATTTGAACTGTATTATATTGGCGGGGCCTGCCAGCATTCAGGTATGTGCTGTAGCGGATTGAGTCTTGTGATCAAGGGTGCCCGGATGGATACCTTGTATCAATTTCAAAAGGTCCGCTCACAAAATCCGGTGTACGATCGGTTTATTCCCCATTTGGATTCCGGTGGGGAAATCGATCACTTTAGTTGTCGGTGTTTGACATCGGCGAATCGATGCAATGACTACGAAAATCGTCCCAAGTTGTGTCGTCAATACCCGACGAGTGCCTTTATCCAACATGATCATATTATCAAGGGCTGTGGGTATAAGGTAACGCGTCGATCGTTTAACTTGGCAATGTGGATTCCAGGTCCGGCCCGTCGTAAATTGGCTCTAACTGACGCGCTAAACGGGATTCTGTCTTGACCGTCGGAACCTGAACTCAGTACCATCTCAGTTCAATGTCTACTCTGGTTGGAGTGACCAGCTTTTTGTTTTAAGGAGTTTTTATGTCATCTGCAAAGAAAATTGGATTGGGTGTTGTTGGGGTTGCGTTGGTTGTCGTTGCAGGAGGGTATTTGCTGCCTGCTCAAACGACAGTAGAACGTTCAATTGAAGTACAAGCGCCCGTACAAACGGTCTATCATTTGGTTAATAATCTTAAAGAAAATGAAAAGTGGTCGACTTGGAAAGAGCAAGACCCTACCGTAAAGACGACTTATTCGGCACAAGCGGAGGGCGTTGGCGCATCGTCAAGCTGGGATGGCGAAAAGATGAAAACGGGGTCCATGACGATTACTGACGCCAAAGAAAATGAATCGATTGTTCTTGCTCTTGATTTTGGCGCACAAGGTAAGGCTCAGTCAGCATTTTCATTCGAGGGAACGGAAAAAGGGACCAAAGTCACATGGAATTTTGTGTCAAATAATGGCAACAACCCGATCAAGCGATATATGGGTGCATTGGTGGGAAAGAACATGATTGGCAAAGCATTTGATCATGGTCTTGAGAATTTAAAACGTGTCTCTGAACAGACTGTCGCGTCTCAACAGCCTTCCCAAGGCCCAGAGGCAGCGGCTCCTGCTGCAGCGACCAACGCCACCAATTAGATCTTACTGTGATTCAGAGTAGCCACGCCGAGGAATGTGATCGGTGTGGCGGTCTTAGAGAAGATCGTGAGAAGTATAGAGATATCCCCATTCGGGGTAGGACCTGTACCTGTGAAGGCTCGTCATCTGACGAGCCTTCTTTCACCCATTGGAATCCGGTGATTCGGTCGATGAACCCGACGTTGGTGATTGGCCCAAAGGACAAGTATTAGGGTTTAACCCCCCACTTACTTGGCGATCTTGGCGGCAAGCGCCGCGGATCGTTCGGATACTGCTTTATGTACACGGCTGCATAGCGTCCATAGGTGGCCTAAATCGGGTGTACTTAATTTTCCCCGTAGATCGAGTAGGTTTTTTGCGGCTTCATCTAGGCGGTTGTCGGCAATTTGGCCTGCGGATATGCCCTCCAACAAGGCCTTCGCTTCGTCGACGCTGGCAGTGGGTAACACAGAATATTGAGTCAGGGAGCCTACGAACTTCCCCAAAATATTTTCAACACTAGTGGTGTTTTGTACGGGACTATGAATTTTGTGCCCGGGGGTGACGGATCTTGACCTGTGGTCTGAACTTGAAACGCCCGTTTTGGCGGATGATGAACCTCGGTCACTACTTTCCACCCATCGTTCCCAATGGGCACCCCCGGAATGGACCACTGTAACTAGTTCTTCAGAATTGATCGGATCGGATCTCCAGACGTCCATTTCTGACGCGTCTCCCTCGCGGGTTGGGGGCAATATCGTGGCATTGATGTTCATTATGAGAGCGATTAGTTTGAGCTCTGGTGCAGTGATTTCTCCCTCTCCTTGACCTTCTCCTTTCTTACCACTTAGTGGTGCTATGATTGAGTTGAATATCGCTATGGTTATAGCTCGTAGTTCTTCTTGTGTATAGTTCCCACTGGGGTCGTTAGGTCGGTTACTATTTAATATTCTTTCAGCGTGGAAGTTCCCCCGTTCGTTTGCATATAATGCTCTCATATTTACGATCTCTAGTAGTAAACCTCTGACCGCAGTATTCGAACGTCTCGCATCCAAGAAATTAGGTAACATCGCGGCTATATCTTTGCGGGTACTCATTGGTAAGGCGATGCCCAAAGCGTCGTGGCCTATAAACACGTCGGTCTCTTTTGCTAGCAACGCATGGAGTGCACACGATCCGTCTGCTAACGCAGATTTTCGGTCGTAGTAGGTGGTCGTACGGTTGATTGTTGTGGGAACTCTGGTTTGCGGAAGGTGGGCAATGTTTGACGTATCACCATGAGGAAATGAGATGGTCATTGTTCCAATTGTGTGCGCAGCGGGGCGGGAGCTGGCAGGGTTTCATTCACTACGGATGGCTGAAGGGGCTGTAAATAGGTTGGTCGGTCCATTGGCAAGCTGGTTGCCTGGAATTACTGTGGGGGTTCCAAATGTGGATGTATATTTCTTGAACGCGGCATTCGTTGGACGCCCCTGATGGAGGCTCATCGACGAATTTGTTGCTGATTGGTGGGGATGCCTAGAGTCTACCTGTTGTGTGAGCCACCCTCCTCCAACATGGGGGCGCCTACCAACTGTTTGTTGTGGGGTGCGGGGCAAAATCTGGCCACCAGTAAATGTTCTTCCGTAATCCATTGGGGACGGAGAAGTTAGGTTTGTTTGGCGGATCTGTCGATACAAATGGCGCAGCGTCGACGGCACTAATTCCGTATCCGGAGCGGCCCACGCAGTTGGATTCGCAATGCGCCCCACAGGCGGACGATCGTTGGTATCATTGGCTTTGACCTGTTGTAATGCAAACTTGTTTCTCAATGATCTTCCGGGGTCTTCTTCGTCGGTGAGGCGGAGGTTTAAATAATTGTCTATTGTCGCCAGGAATCGTTCATTTATTTCAGCCCGTTCTATTCGGGCGAATACAACACTAAGTAATTTAGCCCTATTTATTTCCCACAACAGGTTCATTAGTTTTTGAGTTTTGCTTCCTCCAAAATGGTCGGCCGTATCTTGGGATGGAAGGACTAACTGTTTAATTTCACGAATGAAGTCTTCTGGTGTTTGGTTGTCGTTGCTACCCTACCTGAAGCGATGGCTCCACGAACACGAAGGTCTTGGGCCTCGACGAGCGTACCGGCCACATAGATATCAGTTTCTTCTGCCGGAAAAACCTCGTTGAATCCGAACCCAGCGTCTGGGGTGCTGGCCGGGATAGTACTGACGGCCTCGTCCAATTTTTTCTTTGGGGTAGGAGGGGGCACTTTTAAACCTTTGGGGCTAACCGTGTTGGCTGCCGTCGTGGCCTCCTCATCTGGGTGTATTTCGTTGAAGTCAAGGAGATCTGATTGAGTTGCGGTTCGATTCTGAGGTTGTAATTTAGATATCTGATGTGCGAATCGGATTAACAGTATCGCCACATCTTTCCCAAACCATTGGGCTAGGGCTTTCGATAGATCGCTGATTCGTTTGTCAGTGGGTTCGAGAGCCCATTTTTCGTGGCACAATAGTGCGACGGTTTTGATAAACTCGTATTGAGTCGGATGGTCGCGTTTTAAGCCGATTATCAAAGTCTGTATATTGATTAATTTTTGGGTAGCGGAATAGGTAGGTGCGATTGCAGCTCGACCTAATGCAACAATAGGTTCCGGTAGACCATGGGTCTCTGCAATGCCGCAGCGATTAATAAGGGACTCTAAAAATGCGCGATGAAGTTCTGGATGATTCTCGGAAAGTCTATCCAGAAACCGAGGGCGTTGGGCGCTCTCAAGATTTTGGAAAGCGTCATCAAGGGTTTGGATTAAATTTTGGTTGGGATATTTGGCGAATAGTAATTTGGTGGGGCCCTCTGAAATCTTTCGGAGATCAGCTACTATTTTTGTATACATGACGCCTGAATCGGGGGCTTCCAATGAGATTTGAGACGCCGAGGTCCATTCCGGTTGCCGGTGTACACTCCAAATGGTTTTGGGGGGGAGTTGTCTTTGAAATTCTGTTTTTTGGAGTGACGTAATCGGGCTTTGTTGCATCAAGCTCTTTAAAAGAACTTGGGGTATGGTTTGAACAATGGATTGTGGCGTACGGGGTAGTATTACCTCTTGGTGGTATACAGCAGGTGGTCTGATAAGCATGGGGGGGCGGTCCTTTCAACAATCGTTGGATACAGAGGGTCTTCCGAGTAAATGGCTCTAATTATTATCGGAAAAATGCAGCTTTGGATTTCATTTTTTTTGAAAGGACATGAACGAATTGTGTTAACTAATTCGTTCTGCTCCAGTGTAAATGCTAAATCGGGTGCCTCTAGCGAAGCCGATGAGGGTCATGTTGTGTTGAATCGCTCGATCTACTGCCAAATCGGTGGGGGCTCCCCGGCTTATTAAAATGGATGTCCCCAAGCGGTGCCACATGTCGATAGTGGCTTCGTCGAGTTTCCCGCTCATCAATCCAATGTCGAATCTTGGCGGATCGGGTTGGGAGAGTAGTTTGCCCACCGCTTTATATAAAGCGCCTTGATCGGTGAGGTCTTCCGCGTGGTGAAGGAGCGCTTTGGGAGTGCATATTGCTGCGCTTTGAGTGGTTCCTGTGTTTTTGTATAGAATCGCTGCTTCCTGAAATTGGGATGTGAGTTGATGCAATGCCGCGACCGCTAAGTGGATGTTGTCTGCGGCTTCAACAGGTACAGCAACGTCGTTATCCGGTGTCCAAGAAATGACCTCGCCGTTGGTCGTGATTGCACTGGGACTGACCCGAATCCCCTGGTTGCAATAGAGATACCCGATGGCCCATTCGCGCTCATGATCGGGGCTGCATGAAAATGTGGTGATCTTGGCCCCAGTCGCATTGTTAACCAAATGGCGTTGGCGTTCCATCGCGAGTTGTTCGTTGGTCTTGGTTCGGCCAAATCCTGAATATTTGATGATCTTAATCGTGCGTTGCCACATTACGTGATATCCACCAATACAACGGTTTGATCGTCATTTAATGGACCAAACGCAGAGACCTGTTCTTTGAGTTGCGATAAAACGGTTTCAGAAGGGAGTGTTCGTGTGGTTACAATTAATTCTTTTAAACGGTCAATTCCAAATTCATCTCGGGTCGGGTTTCGGACTTCTGTAATGCCGTCACTATAAAGGGCGATGCGATCTCCTGGGTACAATGGTAACTCCGTGTTGGTATAATTTTCGTCTGCATACATTCCCAAGAAAACACCCGCAGCGTCTAAGTCGACACAGTCCCCATTTTGACGAACGATAAATGCGGGGGGATGTCCGGCGCGGCAATACTGGAGCCGACGGGACTTGGGATAGATGGTTAGATACATACATGTTACGTAACGGATGTCGCTTTGGCTAATGTGAGAGGCTAAATGGGTATTTACTTTGCTTAAAACGTCGGCCGGGTGAATCACCGATTGGGCAACCTCGCTGAATAATCCGGTGGTGAGGGCCATGATCAATGCCGACGAAACACCGTGGCCGGCCACATCTCCGATCGAAATACTGAGAAACGTTTCTTGTTGGTTCATCAGTTTTACAACCCCTGTAATTCCTGAGTCGGCGGGGGCGAACCGGGTGTTATCCCGAGAATGAAAAAACGTAAAATCCCCACCGACCCAACTGGCCGCAAGATAAAATCGGCTGATTTTTAGTCCTGCAATATCGGGGATTGGAAGGTCCATAATGGCTTCCTGGACACCTTTGGCCATTCGTAAATCAGATGCCGTGGTGGCGTGAGTGTCCGAAACGACTGGGGTAGGCGTCGCGATAATTCCTACAATCGTAATCAGTCCGAATAGTGTCGCGGTAATGATGTTTCCGCTATGGAAAGCGAGATATACCGAGCCCCCAACGTAGATCACAAGATATCCAAATAACCGTCGATTGAATTTCATATCGTGTTCAACTAAAATGACTGCCCTTCGGGGCGGCATAGCCAAGTGGTAAGGCCGAGGTCTGCAAAACCTCCACCCTCAGTTCGAATCTGAGTGCCGCCTCCATTGATATTTGTTTCACTTTGCTGCGCAAAGATGAAACGCGGTCGGACTGGCAAAGCCAGATCCTCCCTTTGGCCGCAGGCGCTAATTGTACGCGCATTTTCTCCCTCTATGCGCTCGTGCGTAGAGAGGGAGATCCTCACATTTCCCGAACGGGGAATTTGAGGTAGAGGGTGAGTTGGCGTTCTACCCATACACCCGCTTATAGATGTAATCGACGTACTGCGTGTATTTCGAGGCGTCGAAGATCGCGTTGATTTCGGTGTCCGTCATTTGTGATGTGAGTTCCGGGTCTGCTTTTATTTTTTGGTCAAATGGAATTCGTTCCTGGAAAGCCGAAATGGCGTTGCGCTGAACGATTCGGTAGGCATCTTCTCGGAGGAGCCCTTTGTCGATCAATTTTAATAATAATTGTTGCGAGTAGAAGACGTTGTAGGACTTTCCGATATTCTCTTGCATTTGTTCGGCATTGACCGTCATGTTCTCGATGACGTTGGTCATTAATCCAAACATGTAGTCGAGAGTAACCGTGGCGTCAGGGAATATGAGCCGTTCCGCAGAACTGTGGGAAATATCTCTCTCGTGCCATAAATTTTGATTTTCGAATGCCGTTAGGGCATAGCCTCGAAGTGATCGACTCAGTCCAGACACCCGTTCGCAAATGATGGGATTGCGTTTGTGGGGCATGGCAGAGGACCCTTTTTGGCCTTTTCCAAATGGTTCAATGACTTCGTTAAATTCGGTTTTTTGCAGCGCCCGAATTTCGGTGGCCATTTTTTCAAGTGTCCCCGAAACAATGGCCAAAGTGCTCATAAAATGAGCGTGGCGATCTCGTTGTAATATTTGGGTTGAAATGGGAGCGACATCTAGATTGAGGTACTGACAGACTTTTTCTTCGACTTCTGGCGCCATGTGCGCATAGTTGCCTACCGCGCCAGAAATTTTTCCGACGTTGATTTGGGCCAATGCATCGCTGAGGCGTTGGCGGTTGCGTCGAAGTTCTTCATACCAAACGGTGAGTTTGAGGCCAAACGTAGTGGGTTCCGCATGGACTCCGTGGGTGCGTCCCATTTTTGCCGTGTATTTATGAGTGAACGCTTGTGTTTTGACGGCAGCCATTAACAGGTCGATATCCTCGATTAAAATGGCGCCTGCGTCCCGAATGAGGAGACTAAATGCCGTATCTACAACGTCGGAGGAGGTGAGTCCCAAGTGAACAAATCGGGAGGCTGGGCCGATAAATTCGGCAACGCTGGTTAAAAATGCGATGACGTCGTGTTGAACCTCTTGTTCAATGGCGTCGATACGGGCGACGTCAAAGTCGGCTTTCTCCAGGATTGTGTGGTAGTCGGTTTCAGGAATCGACCCTTGTTCGTAGTGGACACGACAAGCCGCTAATTCGACATCTAACCATTTTTTGAATTTTGTGGACGGGTCCCAAATTTGAGCCATTTTGGGGCGGCTGTATCGTTGAATCATGGGCAAAATTTACCATGGCCAAGATCTAATTGTCAGCCTTTCGGCGCGGCGCTATAGATTTTTTTTAATGGTTGCTTTGCCGGTATGGACCTTTGCGATGAGCTCGGCTAATTTCTGAGTAAACGTTCCAAGCGCCAGGCTGGGATCGGCACAGGGATCGGATTCGAATTGGTGGGTTTCAAAATTAAATTCAAATTTGGCGGATTGTCGCGATGACCGTTCAACAAGGCTCACTTTTTCGGATGTAAAAATAGCGCAGTGGTATCGGCTATTGCTGGCACGGGTTCCTGCGACTGAGCTTAATACTAAGCTGGAAAATTCCGGTTGTAGTAAATCGCTGAGTTGAGTTCGAAGCTTTTCGAGTTGTTTCATTTCGTCTGAATTTGTTTTTTTGGATTGCATCGGGGGAGCCTCTTATAATAAGTGTTGTTCCACATCTTTCCCAGCATTGCTAATTTCGAAACATCGCAAAGATGAGGTTTCTGGGATTTCGCAACATTCCCAAGGCAGTGATATTATTTCAGTATGCAACAGTATTTAGAGTTGGTACGACATGTTTTGGATAACGGGGATCACAAATCGGACCGCACCGGAACCGGGACGTTATCTGTTTTTGGCTATCAAATGCGCTTTGACTTGAGGGATGGATTTCCTCTAGTTACGACAAAGAAAATCGTCGTGGAGAGCGTTTTTAGAGAGCTGATATGGTTCATAAAAGGTGCGACAAATATTCATGATGGATTAATGCCGCATTCGGCGATTTGGAATGCCTGGGCGTCTGAAACGGGTGAACTCGGCCCGATTTACGGATATCAATGGCGGCATTGGGATAAGTTTGTCCCAGATGAGTCGGGTTCCGACCGGTATGTCAAAACTCATGTGGACCAGTTGGCTGAGGCAATTTCGACGATCAAAACAAAACCGGATTCACGGCGTATTATAGTGTCCGCCTGGAATCCATCGGATATTGATCGGATGGCATTGCCTCCGTGCCATTCTTTTTTTCAGTTTAATGTATCGAACGGATTTTTGGATCTTCAGCTTTACCAACGGTCTGCGGATATAGCTGTTGGCGTCCCCTTTAATATTGCGAGCTATGCCCTGTTGTTAGTGATGGTTGCGCAGGAATGTGGGCTCACCGCGAGGCATTTTGTACATACCTTTGGGGATGCGCATATTTATTTAAATCATGTTGACGGCCTGAATCGTCAATTGGGTCGGGCCCCGAGGGCGTTGCCGAGAGTACATGTCGCAGATAAGCCGTTTTTTGATTTGACCTACGACGATATTCGGCTTGAGGGGTATGATCCGGACGGATTTATCAAGTTTGCTGTTGCGGTATAGGTTTTTCCGATGATACGATATTGGACGCGTTATTTCCGGGCGGTTAGCTCAGTTGGTAGAGCACGTGCCTTACAAGCACGTGGCCGTAGGTTCGAGTCCTACACCGCCCACCATTTAAACTATTAATGAAAATTTTACTTCTAACTTTAGCGATTATTTCCTCCATTTTAATGGTGA
Organism: uncultured bacterium; assembly: GCA_903864835.1. GTDB lineage: Bacteria > Margulisbacteria > Marinamargulisbacteria > SXXA01 > SXXA01 > CAIPHK01. The sequence continues at coordinate 13,046 of CAIPHK010000021.1, forward strand.
TATTAGTGCTTCTTCATTCCGCTAAAGGCGAGGGGTTTGGTGCTATCGGTGGGCAAGCTCGTCTGTTTAGTTCTCAACGGGGACTAGAGTCGGGGTTGAATATTGCGACCGCCATTGTCGGGGGCATTTTTATGGTTACGACCCTTTTATTAAGTGCAATTCAATAAGCCCTTAGCGATTGGTGTTCTCGTATTGTGCACCGTTTCTATGGGAGTCACGACCTCCGGAGTCGTTTCGTTAGCGCCAACCGCTAACTCAGGAACCCCCCTGAACCTGAAGTCGGTCTTGAAATCGGTGTCGTCCCTTTTGGGTACAGGAAATATGACGCCAACACGATCTGCGGTGTCTTCGGTGGCGCCCTCTGATGTATTGGTTTCAGTGAGGGTGACGGGCAATCGGACGGTGGGCTCTCAATTTGTAATTGATTCCTCAATGATTCGGTTGGGCGAAGAACCCAATCCGTTTCGGATTGGCCGGGCAGTTAAAAATATTCAGTCGCTGGGTATTTTTAAAGATGTTCGGACCGAGGTAGTTAAAACCTCGGCCGGCAAAGTTCTGACGTTTAAGGTGACTGAGAACGCTAAAATTGGTGAGGTTCGGCTTCAGGGAGTCAGTGCATTTAGTTCAGATCATCTTATTTCGATGCTGGGGTCTCGGTCGGGTGATTTGTTGAACTTGGTTCAAGTGCGTAAGGACCTTAAGGTCCTGGAACAAGCCTATCGTGATGCCGGATATGATGAGGCGAAGGTGGTATCGTTTTCTGCGCCGTCAGGCGATGGGGAGCCTCTGATATTTGAGATGTCTGAAGGCATTCTTGAGCGGGTTGAGGTCACCGGGAATACCCGAACCAAAGACTACGTCATTATCCGAGAGATGGTCAGTAAGCCGGGGCAACCAATTAATAAGGCGAGGCTCCGTCAGGATTTTCAACGGATTCAGAATTTGGGGTACTTTACCGCAATTAATCCACTCACTCGTGCCGGGACATCCCCTAACTCGACCATTTTGACCTGGGAGATTGAAGAGCGAGAAAATGCGGGCACCTTTACGATGGGCGGGGGCTTTAGTCCCACGGCAGGATTTAGTTTTTTTAGCGATATCTATTGGGATAATTTGTTTGGTACCGGACAGTTGGTGAGTGCCAAGGCGCAACTCGGACGATTAACGACGTATGAGTTAAAATATTCAAACCCGTGGATGTGGGATGAACGTAAATCGGTGACCGCTCGGACTTGGCTTCGGGATGGGCAAGTGGATCAGTTTTTACCCAATTCCAATAGTGTTGGATACCGAAACGAGCGGAGTCGCGGTGTGAGTTTGGAAATGGGGTGGCCGTTTTCCTATGAATTCGGCTCGGTCCATTCGGTGAAATATGAATCGGTACAACTTCGCGATGTTAATAAATCGTACACGCTAACCAGTTATACGTTTGGATTAAATTATGACACCCGAGATGTTCGATTTAATCCCCTTAGTGGGATGTATGACACGTTTCGGATCGAGAAGTCGTTTAGTCTATCGCCGTCATCGTTGGATTTGACTCGGGTAGACATTGATCTTCGGACCTTTTTTAAGGTTGCGGAACAACAGACATTTGCAACCCGGATTGCCTTAGGGTATTTGACCAGTCCCATTATCTCTGATGAGGATTTGTTTCTAAGGGAATATTATCGAGTGGGTGGAAGTAATTCGGTGCGGGGATGGAATGACTATTATCCGTTTTCAGTGGGGAACAAACAGCTGCTGTCGTCGGTAGAGTATCGGTATGTTTTTAATGATATGTTTCAAGCCGTTGCTTTTGTTGATGCAGGTTTCGCTACTAAGGCATCGTTATTTGATCTGTCGCAAGCGCGGATTGGGAAGGGGGTTGGGGTCCGGTTTACGGTCCCGATGCTGGGTCCTATTCGCCTTGATTGGGCGTTGGGGGACACGGGGGAATCGTATATCCACGTCAGTATGGGGCATGCCTTTTAAATCCTTGGAATCCCGTATTTTTAAGTATGGCGTGGTGGATGCGTTCGCCGATCGGCCCTTTTCGGGTAATCCCGCTGCGGTGGTTATGGGCGATGGGACACTTATTGAATCAGAGATGCAACAGATCGCAGCAGAGTTTAACTTGTCCGAAACTGCGTTTTTAACGCCGACGGATGTCGGTCACGAATTTGGACTCAGATGGTTTACCCCCACCTCCGAGGTGAAATTGTGTGGGCATGCAACCCTGGCGGCGGCGGTTTATTTGGCCGATGTGGCGGGCGTCATTTCTCCGACGATTGGGTTTGATACCCTGAGCGGCCGATTGGTGTCGCATCGCGAGACGAACGGAATTTCCCTGGATTTTCCGGCGACAGCGATTACTCCATTTGAGGGGCGTGTCGATTGGAAATCGATATTGGGTTTTTTCCCGTTAGAAGTGTGGGCTGCGGGAGAAGATATTTTGGTTGTTTTTTCGGACCATAAGGATATTCTGGGTATCGTTCCGCAGTTATCTAAAATTGCAGAGCTGAATTGTCGTGGAGTGATTGTGACGGCCCCCGGTTTGGCCCCTTTTACCTGTATATCGCGGATGTTTGCACCTCGGTTGGGTATCGCCGAAGATCCGGTGACGGGGTCCGCTCATTGCGCGTTGGCGGTGTATTGGCAGAAACGATTGGGTATATCGAGTATCAAAGGATTTCAAGCCAGTGCTCGGACGGGGCAAATGGACGCGCGGCATAGCGGCGATCGTGTGGAGTTGACGGGGACGGCCCATTTAATCGCAAAAGGAGACCTTTTTTTATGAGACGATTCGCTCTGGGGTTGGGGGTCTTGTTGATGGGGGTGGGTGCAGTTTACGGAATCGAGGAGCCCAAGGAGTTTCGCCTGGATCATGTGGCTAAATACGATTGGGGGCGCCTTGCGTCGGTATATGATCAACCTAGTTTTCAGCGAATGACGTTTGAGTCGGATACAACCATTACTATTGTCCAGGTAGGGTTGGCTTGGGACAACAAGGAAAATACCTATCGTCCGTCCATTCGACAAATTATTTCCATATCTAAAGGTGATTTTCCAAAACCGCCTGCAGAATAGGATTGGGGAACGCTTAGGGAACTTGTCCCAACTGCTGGGGCGGCGTGAATTGGTGGCGTCGACCCGGTTGGGTGGCGGGCTCTCTTTAATTAATGGCGTCTCATATTATGACTTTTCGACGAATGACTACCTCGGGTTATTGGATGACCCGGTGGCGGTAGCAATGCCAGGTGGGTTGGGGGCGTCTGGCTCTCGATTGTTGAGTGGGACCTCGCCAGAAGTGCTTCGGTTTGAATCTGAATTTTCGGACTGGGTTGGGACGCCCCGATCGTTACTGTTTAATTCGGGGTATCACGCCAATATCGGTGTCATTTCGTCAGTGGTGGGGCCTGGGGACTGGGTGATTGCAGATCGACTGGTTCATGCGAGTATCTGGGATGGGATTCGCCTGTCAGGTGCCCAATGGCGGCGCTATGCCCATAACGACATGGGGTCCTTGGAGACGCTGTTATCTGGGGTTGCAGATACGGAGGGTGCTGTATTGGTGGTCACCGAATCGGTGTTTAGTATGGACGGAGATTTGGCGCCGTTGCCCGATATTGTTGCCCTGTGTCGGCGGTACGGAGCGTCGGTAATGGTGGATGAATCCCATTCATTGGGGGTGCTCGGGCCGGAAGGCCGTGGACTCGTGGCCGCTCATGGGCTTCAAAATGACGTAGATATTTGGATGGCTGGCTTGGGTAAGGCCTGGTCGGGAGTTGGAGCAATGGTTGCGGGGTCGGAGGATCTGGTTGAATTGCTGATTAGTACATCGCGGTCGTTTATGTTTTCAACGGCGCTTCCATTGATTGCTGTAAATTGGGCGCATGCCGTCTTGGATGGGATGCACTCCTTTGATGCTCAACGGGCACGCTTGAATCGCATGGTGGATTTATTGGGGGGCGAGTCCCACATCATTCCGGTGATGGTAGGCGCGGTCGGCGACGCAATCAGCGTATCGGATCAGTTTAAAGCCGCAGGAATTTGGGCCCCAGTGATTAAACCCCCGACAGTCCCCAAAAATAGTGCGAGACTGCGGTTGTCGTTATCCGCTGCGCTTCCTGACGTGGCGATTGACCGGGTTTTGTCATTGCGCAAGGATGGTGTGGGTTGAAAAATCGGATTGATATATTGCCAGGAATTAGCGGTAAAACGGTGGTCTGCGTTGCGGGGTGGGCGACGGGGCCCGCATTGTTTGATCGACTATTTCCTGATGATCGACGCGTGGTAATTACGCCGTTTTTCCCTGCGACTGTGGTTCAAGATTTACAGGGTTGGATGGGACAGGATGGCGGGGAGATTGCCCGAGTCGTGGGGGTGTCCATGGGCGTTCCGTTGGCGATTCAATTTGCGCAGAGTGCGACTCCTATGGTCCCCGTGATCGGAATTGGGGCCAATCCGGGGTTGGATCCAGCGATGATGGACGGAATTGCCACGATGGTGCGGCGGTCAGCGGATGCCTACCTTAGTCAATTTTGGCGGAGTTGTGTGGGGGTTCCCGAGGATGGGCAGTGGATTGCGGAGTCATTTTTAGATGTGGGATGGTCCGTGGAGCACTTAATCATTGGTCTGGAATTTCTGAAATGGTCTTGGGGTGAAACACTGTTGTCCGAGAGGATCCCTCACCTATTTATCCATGGGTCGACGGATGGTATTTCCCAAGTCGGGATGATATCTGAATTTGCGGAAACCTATGGTTTAAATTTACATGTCGTGGATGGGGTCGGTCACCTTCCGTTGGGGCCTTATTCGGTGGAACGGTGGATAGATTGCGTTCAATGATTGATTACTCTGTAATTCCGAATGCCCCTGTGGTTGTTATTGTCGGGCCAACAGCGATTGGAAAGTCCGATCTGTCGGTGAATTTGGCGCGGGAGCGTGGCTGTGAAATTGCGTCGGCGGATGCCTTTCAGGTCTATCGAAAGATGGATGTGGGAACAGCAAAGGTATCGGCGGCAATATTAAAAGAAATCCCGCATTATTTGGTGGATATCCGAGATCCCGATGAATCGTATTCAGTGGGGGAATTTTTGGCCGAAGTTGAACCCTTGATTCATCGGGCCCACAACGGGGGCCCTCGGCTGATTATCTGTGGCGGCACCGGCTTGTATATCCATTCGATGCTCCATCGGTACCAAACTCCCAATATTGAGGTGGACCCGGCATTGCGGGAGTCTCTTAACGACGACCTGTATCTGTTGGGAAGTCGGGTATTGTGGGAACGATTGGCAGCGATCGATGCTGACGCAGCACAGGAAATTCATCCCCATCATTCCAGTCGGATTGTGCGCGCATTGGAACTTACCCTGACGACGGGACGGCCGATTTCAACGTTGCGATCGGCGGCTCCCACTCAACGGTTGGATTGTGTCATAGTGGGATTGCGCGCAAATCGGGAAACCGTGTGGGATCGAATATTGCAGCGAGCGGATGCGATGATTCAACACGGGCTCATTGATGAAGTCTCGGGGTTATTGGCCCAAGGATATTCTCCAGACTTGCCGGCGTTTCAAGCGTTAGGGTACAAAGAGACAGTTGCGTATCTCAATGGTACACTGCCAACCACTGATGCACTTAAAACCGCGATATTTCACCATACTCGCCAGTTTGCAAAACGACAAATGACATGGTTTAAGCGAATACAAAATGTACACTGGACCGAAGTGGGTTAATATTCTTCCCTCCCGTTATTTTAAGGTGATCCTCTCAATTTTGGGGATTGTCCTCGTCACTGCGGTTGTTTTTTCGCCGTACATTCCCCATAACGTCAATCTCAAAGTCGGCGATGTGGCGCCTGTTACGGTGGTTTCGCCTCGGTACATCGAATTTGAATCGGAGAAAGATCGTCAGGAAACCGAGGACTTGCGTCGGCGTCGGGCGGAGTTCGTGGATCGAGTCTACTCGGTGGATCCCGTTATTAATAAGCAGATCGTTTCCAATGTGGTGGATATATTTACTGATTTAAGAAAATTGCATGTATCGGACGCACGAAAGGCCCAGCGTATTCCATCGTCCCTGAGATTTTTAAGGGTCGGCCAAGTCCAATATATTGTGTCCTTGGCGCCCGGTGAGATGGATCGAATTGAAAAGACAACTATTCGGATCGTTGAAGCCATTTTGTCTGAGGGCGTGAGAGAGGCATTTCCCGAAGAAGTTGAGATAAAGGTGCGGTCACGACTTCGTCCGTTTAAATTGAGTCGGCAAGGGGAGTCGTTGGTGTTGATGGTGGTGAGCCATACGGTTCATCCTAACCTGACCTATAGCGAAGCCCTGACCAAAAAGGCCCAAGAAAAGGAACTGAATACGATTAAGCCGGTCACGTCGGCCATTAAACAAGGGGAGCCGATCTTTTATAAAGGAGAGGTCGTTACCCCGGCCCATATATTTTTACTGAAACAGCTGAACATGTATGGACGCGAAGCCAATCTGTATAAGTTGGGGGGATTCCTGTTATTGGCGGCATTATTGGGTATATTGATCGAGCGGTTTATTTACCATTTTAACCGGCGTATTTATAGCCAGATTAAATATTTTGGGCTTATTTATTTTGTTATTTTGTTTGTACTGGTCATTGCGCGTGGATTGATGGAAGTCGAGCTCTTTTCTGGGCTGATTAACAGCTACTTTTTTGTGCCCATTCCGATGGCGGCAATGTTGATTTCATTGTTGGTGACCGCGAATTTGTCGTTGTTGGTGTGTACTGCGGCGAGTATTTTGGTCGCGGCGATGTATTTGGGTGACTTTAATGTATTTTGTTTTTTGTTTTTTTCAGCATGTGTGTCGACATTTTCTATTTATAAGCGATTTAGTCGGTCTGAGTTGATGTTGGCCGGGTACATTGTCGGCGGATTTAATGTGCTGTTTGTGCTCACCTTTGGCTTGGTTCGAGAGATTAGTGATGTGTTATGGTTTGTGTCCAATATGTTGGTGGCATTTTCGACGGGTGTCATTTCATCGATGATTACTCTGGCGGTGATTCCCTACATCGAAGGGCTATTCAATATCACTACCCAGCAGACATTGTTGGAACTATCGAATTTGAATCATCCGTTGTTGAAGCGATTGATGATGACCGCCCCAGGTACCTATCAACATAGTCTGATGGTCGCTAATTTGGCGGAATCCGCTGCGGAGGCGATTCATGCCGATCCGGTACTGTGTCGGGTGGGCTCGTATTATCATGATATTGGAAAAATGAAGCGGCCATTATTTTTTACGGAAAACCAATTTTCAGGTGAAAATCCCCATTCAACCTTGACCCCGCGAATGAGCAAGATGGTCATTGCGGCCCATCCGCGTGACGGGGTGGAGCTGGCAAATAAATATCATTTGCCGCAGATCCTGAAGGATTTTATGCTTGAACATCACGGGACAACGATGGTGTCGTTTTTTTATTCTCAAGCGTTGCATACTGAAGAAACCCAAAATCCAGATGCGATGAAGGATGAATTCCGATATCCCGGTCCGAAACCCCATTTTAAGGAAGCCGGAATTGTCATGTTGGCGGATAGTGTTGAGGCGGCGGTTCGGGCGATGGAAAAGCCGACGCCGAATAAGATTGAGAATCTGGTTGACCGGATTTTTCATTTAAAAATCGAGGATGATCAATTGGTTGACTGTCCGTTGTCCTTAAAAGAAATAGAAGTGATTCGCGAGACATTCTTGCGGGTATTTAAAGGGATTTACCATAGTCGAATTGACTATCAAGAAGAGTTGGATTCGATTATTCAACAAACAAAACCCAAACGGGGATCGGCGTGAGTTTAATTCAAATCGTGATTAACGATCTCTCTGAAATCCCCATTCCATTTGATGCGGAATCGTACCTGCGTTCCGTTCTTAACGCCCTTGATATTGAAACCGGGTCCTTTGAATATTCGTTTGTCGATAAACCGACCATTCTGGACGTGAATCAAACGTATTTGGGGCACGATTATGTGACCGATATTATTACGTTTCCATTGGATCAGGATCCGATACAAGGGGATGTCTATATTTGTGTGGATGAAGTCCAAGAAAATGCCATGGATTTGGGGCATTTGTTCGAATTTGAATTAAAAATCGTTATGATTCATGGCGTGTTGCATTTGTTGGGATATACCGACTATACGGACGAGGATCGCGCGGAAATGGATCGAATGCAATTGGAACTATTTAATCGATTGGTGGGTTGTTGATGATTCTGTCGTTTGTTCCATTGGTATTGTCGGCAGTTGGTTTTTTTGTGTTGTTGTTTGGGTTTGCATTCACATCCGTGGCCGAAGTTCTGTTTTCGACTCAAGGTCGACAATTAATACGGATTCGGGGTGACTATGGTCCATCGATTCACTATATTTTAGAGAATCCTCATCGGGTGAGTTTTGCCGTTCAGCTCAGTCGACAATTTTCGGCGGTCGGTGCGGCGGTGTCTGCCGCTTACTGGTGGGTGATTCAGTCGGACACCCTGCCGACTCAAATTTCGACTTTGGATGCCGTGGTAAGTATCGGGGTGGTTCTTGGGTTGATCGTTCTGTTCGCAGATATGATTCCCAAGGTATTGACTGCGAAATATACGACTCAAACAACGAATGTTATGGGCAGTCCTGTCTACTGGCTTACACTTGCGATGTTGCCGTTGTATTGGGTGTCCAACCGCTTAATGGCCAAAGTTTGTGCCTTGGCCGGAGTGTCTCCGCTGGAAGCCCGCAAAATGATTACCGAAGATGAGATTAAAAAATTAGTCGATCACGCCCAACAGGAAGGGATTCTGGAAAACTCTGAGAAAGAAATGATTCAGAGCATTTTTCATTTTTCTGAAACGGTTGTGAGGGAGATTATGACGCCTCGGACAGATTCCGTTTGTATCGATAGTCGGAAGACGGTTCTCGATGCGATTTTGGTCATTTCTGAAAGCGGGCATTCCCGGATTCCGGTATATGAAGGGTCTGTGGATACCATTGTTGGCTTTGCGTACGCCAAAGATTTATTGTCGGTCTCTCAAGATGGGAAGCAAACGGCGATTAAGGAGTTTTTGCGTCCGGCCGTATTTATTCCCGAAACACAAAGTATTGAAATGTTGTTGCACGAGCTAAAAAAAGGGCGAACTCACCTTGCCATTGTGGTCGATGAATTTGGGACCACCGCAGGGTTGGTCACCTTGGAAGACGTTATTGAAGAAATTGTGGGCGAAATTCAGGATGAATACGATCCGATCGTGCGGTCACAGGTGGTATTGGTGTCTCCTGGAAGATATTCCGTGGCTGGGGGCATGAATGTCACCGATTTTTCTGAAGCAGTGGGTGTTGAGATCCCGGAGAGTGAAGATTACGATACGGTCGGTGGTTTTGTGCTGCATTCGTGCGGTAAATTTCCGGAGAAGGGGGAGGTGATCCCCTATTTGACCCACAGTTTTCGGGTAGAAGAAACCGGCGCCCAACGAATTAATCGATTAGAGTTTAAAAAGGAATCCTGATGGCATTATGTTCCCATTTCCCCGATTGCGGCGGGTGTCGTTTTGCAGATATCCCGTATTTGGACCAATTGCCAATCAAGCAAGGCCTATTTGAAGAGGCCTTGCCAAAAATATACCACTCATTGATCCAACCGGTAGTGCCATCTGAACGCCATCGATTTCATCGCAATAAAATGGAGTTTTCAGTATTTAACGGTGACGATGGGCACATTAATCTGGGGCTAAAACGCCAGGGTCGTTGGGATCAATGTGTGCCGACTCCAGATTGCCAGCTCCTTGATGAGCGGTGGGCCGAAGTTTCTCGATGGCTGGCCGTGGAATTAACGGAGTTGGGATTGGCGCCGTATGATCAAAAGACGCATTTTGGAATTTTACGATATGTAATCGTTCGGCGCTCTGAGCATCAAGCGGCATGGATGATTAATTTTGTCGTGGCGGCGGATGTCTATGAGTCGTTGTTGCCAGTCGCAATTCAGTTGCGGATCCGGTTTCCTTGGGTGTCGGGCGTCATGATGAGCATCCAATCCACTGTGTCGGATACGGCATACACAGACGATGTTCGCTGTTTGGATGGGGTGGGGGAGTTAATCGAGTCGATTGGCTCAAAGCGATATCGTGTGTCGCCCTATTCATTTTTTCAAACCAATTCGTCACAAGCATTTCATTTATATCGAATTGCCTTGGAATTAGCGGCACCGTTGCCATCGGATCGATTATTGGATTTGTATTGTGGGGCCGCGACCATCGGGATTTTCTTTTCGGATCACGTGAAATCGGTGCTTGGGGTGGAAGCCAGCCCATCGTCGATTGAAGATGCTCATTTTAATATTGCACTGAACCAGGCCGAGGGGGTCACTGTAAGAGAAGGAAAAGTAAAAAACATTCTTAAATTTGAGCGGCCTGAAGCTGAAATTGTGGTGGTTGATCCCCCCCGGAGTGGACTGGAGCCGAAAGCATTGCGACGGTCAGCCGAAACGGGGGCGAGTCGGATTGTCTATGTCTCTTGTAATCCAAAAACGCTGGGTCGAGATTTGCCAATGTATGAGGCTGAAGGGTATTCCGTGAGTACCATTCGCCCGGTCGATATGTTCCCTCATTCGCCTCATTTGGAGGCGGTGGCGTTGCTCCGAAAATCGTAGTACCCTAAATCTGCAATGCAAAGTTGGACGCCGAATCTAGAAACGGGAGATCCCGATATTGATAATCATCATCAAGAGCTGTTTCAGTTAACAGCGATGTTGGATGATGCCATTCACACCCAAAGTATTGAAAAGCTGGATGCCATTATTTCGTTTCTTGAACACTATGTCATTGAACACTTTTGTGAAGAAGAGACGTTGATGGAGACCCACCAGTATGCGTTTTATGATCATCATAAGGCGGAGCATGAAATATTTAAGGTCCACGTCGGTGAATTGCGAAAAGTTTATTTAGAGGAAATTTCTCTGGCCCATGTTGTTTTTGCAATACGGAAGATTTTGGATAAGTTAGTCTATCATGTCCGGACGGTTGATATCGGAATTGTGGGTATTGTAAACTCGGAGCACCATGAAAAATCCTCATAAAGTGTTTGAGGAATACCTCGACACGCATGAAGGCCGATATACAACCCAAAAGCGGGCCATTGTGGAGGAGATATTCAAAATAAAGACCCACTTTGAAGTGGAGTCCTTTATTGATCGGTTGCGTGTGGATCATAGCCGATTTTCCAGAGCGACGGTGTATCGGACGATCAAACAATTGTTGGATGCCGGATTGTTGCAAAAAATATCGACCCGAGATGGCAAGGTATATTATGAAAAAGGCGTGCCGGACAAACATCACGACCATATAATATGCAACACGTGTGGACGAATTTTAGAAATAAAAGAGGATTTTGTGGAGCGGTATTTGGCAGATTATTGTGAGAAAATAGGGTTTGTGACGGAATACAGATCCCTGCATATCTATGGGCAATGTAATAAATGCACAAAAAAGCAAAAGCCGTAGATCCTGCGGTTAAGGAAGCCTATTTTCAGCTTGTTCAACGCACAATTACGAGTGTGAACTCATTGATTTATGAATTAGAGAATGAAGGCCTGCATAACAGTGTCCTTCGGGATCAGTATTACGAGTTAGCGGTTGATTGTGTGCCATTGATTAAGAAGTTATCGGAGGCCCGACGGTACGCCGAAGGGACCCTTTCCCATTTTCGTTGAAGCGAGGACGTTGTGAAACATCAGTTGACCCCAGAGATAGAAGAAAAAATTAAGGCCTTGGTATCGGATGTGGACACCTCTCATCATGTCCATTTGGAGAGTATGATTCAGACATTAATTAAGATTTCCAAAGAGAATTCGGACGTCCATGATGTGAATATCATTTCAAATACGTTGCGGGAGTTGTTGGAGTCTTATCGGGTATTTTTGCCATATCGAGACGTTCGAAAAGTCTGTTTATTTGGATCGGCTCGGACCAAACCTAGTCATCCAGCCTATCAGATTTCAGAGGAATTTGCGGGGAAAATTACTGCAAAAGGATTTATGGTGATCACCGGTGCGGGTGGCGGGATTATGGAGGCTGGAAATAAAGGATCCGAAGTCAATATGAGCTTTGGGGCTAATATTTTACTTCCCTTTGAGCAACGCCCAAATCCGTATATCGACGGCGACGCCAAGCTAGTGTCGTTTAAATATTTTTTTAACCGGAAACTGACTTTTATCAAAGAATCGGATGCGACGGTTTTGGCTCCGGGTGGATTCGGGACGCATGACGAGGCATTTGAAGTATTGACGCTGGTCCAAACCGGACGATGTGCCCCTCGGCCGATTATTTTGCTGTCTGCGCCGGGCGATAGCTATTGGGATACGTGGACCGATTTGGTCCACAAAGAGTTGCTTGGTCAACAGTATATTTCGGATGACGATTTGTTTTTATTTCGTAATTTGCATTCTGCAGACGAGGCGGCCAATCATATCGTTCAGTTTTATAAAAAATACCACTCGATTCGGTATCATGGTCCGCTGACGGTAATCCGAATTAATTCTCCCTTGTCCGATCGGGCATTGGCGGACATGAATAAAAAGTTTGCGTCGTTGTTGGTAAAGGGTGCAATCGAACAGGTATATCCAGACGATCTCCCATTTGATAACCAGGTCTATCCCGGGATTCCACGTTTGGTATTGCATTATAATCGGAGCACCTTTGGGCGGTTGTACGAAATAATCGATTATTTAAATCATGTCGCTGATTAATCCGCTATCACTCACGTTGCCTGAGTTTGAGGCACAAGTGACGGAGTGGGGAATTAAGCCATTTGTCGCAAGGCAGATTTTTCGATGGGTGTATCAATCGGCGGTGATCGATTTGGATCAGATGACGGATCTGTCAAAGTCGGTTCGCGCTGAGCTGAAAGATCGCATTACGTTAGAGAGTTTTAAGGCGGTTGAGGTGGTCCCCTCTATCGATCACTCGGCGACAAAATGCGTGGTTACATTAACCGACGGAAAAATGATCGAATGTGTGGTCCTTCATGAGAAAACGTATAACACACTGTGTGTATCGTCCCAATGTGGGTGTCCGGTGGATTGTAAATTCTGTTTGACGGGTGTCGTTGGGTTTAAACGGAATCTTGAGGTGCATGAAATTGTCTCCCAGGTCTTGCTGGCCAATCGCCGAGGGTTTCCCATCACTAACGTAGTGTTTATGGGAATGGGGGAGCCATTGTTGAATTACGATAACGTATTCAAGGCGATTGATATGATTAATTCGGAAACTGGATTTCACTTAAGTAAACGGAATATCACGGTATCTACGTCGGGGTATTTGGCGGGAATTAAACGATTAATTGCCGATGAGCGACATATTAATTTGGCGTTTTCTGTTGGAAACGCAAATCCGACCAAACGGGCACGAATTATGCCGATTGAATTGCGTAATCCGATCATGGAAGTGGCCAAAGTCTTGGCTGATTATCAGCGTCAGCATAATCGTAAACTGACCTTGGAATATACGTTGCTCAAGGGACAGAATGACAGCGAGCAGGACATTCGTGAATTGGGGAACTTGGCATTGTATTTGAACGCAAAAGTGAATTTGATTAATCTGAATCCCCACGTCCGTATTCCATTTACGCCGGTGTCTTCATCCTATTTGGGTGTCGTCCGAGACCTGCTGCACCGCCAAAAGGTGCCTGTTACGATTCGATTTCGTAGGGGACAAGAGATTTCGGCGGCCTGCGGCCAGTTGGGTGAAAGTCACCTCACTTGAAGCAGTGGCTGGGGGACCAATGGCTACCCGTAGTAGCCATTGGTTTTTTGATACTGTTGGCGATCGGTTGGGTGACGTCTCCAGAGATGGTGCGGATGACCGGTGATACCATGGGACGGCCGTATCAAGTGAGTGTTGAAATGCCGCGTTGGCGATCGACGGAGCATCTTCATTCTGAACTCAGGGATCGGATTAGGGCAGTTGAATCTATGGTAGATGACACCGATCCGTTGAGTGCAATTAGTCGCCTGAATGCGACATCTGGTCGGAAATTTGTGGGTGTTGATCCGGTATTGTTTCGGTGGCTGTCGGTTGCGAAAACACTGTCCGAGGGCACCGCCCATGCCTATGACCCGACCATGGCGACGGTGATGACGCTGTGGGGAATCGGGACGCCAAGAGCGATGGTGCCGTTATCCAGTGAACTCAACGTGGCCTGGGCATCGAGTGGGATCTCCCATGTGCGCTTGGAATCGGGATGCGTGGCCCGGGAGGTGGATGGGGTCACCCTATCGTTGGGAGGAATACGGGACGGCGTCGTTGCAGATGGTATTGCTGAAACGCTTCGCGCCAACGGGTATAGACGTTTTTTTATTGAAGTGGGCGACGCCGTAGTGGCAGGGCGGCCGCGTTCCGGTTCGACTGGATGGCAGGTTGGCGTGGGAATCCCGGCGGTGGGGGCGACTGCTGCACGTGGGCTGGGGTTGGTAGCCGTTACAGATCACGCGGTGGCATCCTGCGTAAAGGATCGTCAGGTGTTGGTTGTGGGGAGTACCCGATATTCCGGGATTATTGACGGGCGAACGATGCAACCGGTAACCAATAATGTGCTAAATGTTACTGTGATTGCGTCAAATGCGGTCTTGGCGCAAGGATTGGCGGTGGCCTTGAGTATTACTGGTCCAGAGGAGGGACGTCGGTTAGCGGCGCGATATCCTGGGGTTCGTGTGATGTGGGTGGTCCGGGGGACTGACGGCGGGGATCACCTTAGCGTCGCGAATGGATTTGACCGCTATTTTTTGATTGATCCTGACGCTAAGGTGGTGACCGGTAACGACCAGTAATTTTTTTAGCGGGAACTTTGGCTAATGGTCCGACTCAGTTCGTTGGTGTGGGCGGCTTCAAAAATGTCCGTATCGGTATCTGAAAATACGACGATTGTGTAGGCCTGTCCGATACTTCCAAAGTAGTAATGGATGGATTTTAATTGAATTTGATTGTCAAGTGTGATGGCGGTCAAAAAATGACTATTTTCGTCAAAGACGAGTCCGGATAGGTAGATTGGGGGTAACTTTAACAGTGTCTCCAGTGCCGTCTCCGAGGCGGAGGGATCTACCTGAATCATGATGACTGGGGACGCGTCGGCGGGCAGTGGCGGCAGTGGGGCTTCTTTTCCAGGAACAGTATTGGCTAGGGTCACCAATCGTAATTCGGGAAACGGAAGGGGGAGCGATTCGGTCGTTGGTTCGACGATGACGTCGTCTACGGGGAGCATGTTGCGTTTAAGGAGCCGGAAGATGGCGGAATTGGGTTCGATAGCGAGGATTGAAAACTGCGCATACGCGCGAATTGCAGCGACAGTACAACCGACACCTGCGCCAATAATCATGGCCGTCATATCTGGGTATTTTTGCAACAGTCGCGACGCAATTCGACCGTAAAAATGCAAGTGGTCGGGATGGCTTTGTCGGATCATCGGTACCGGATGATCGAGGGGCACAATGAGATCAATTCCCTCCAATTGATATCTCACCAATCGTTCAGGACTTCGGAGCAAACCCATCGCCAAGGTAAAGGCGGGCCGCGTCAATGTCGCGAGGGGCGTTCGAGAACGGTTTAAATAACCATTCAAGGCGAGTTGGCCGATAACAGAGCCCCGAATGGGTTGCCGGGCACGGTGAACGTCGATAGGTGATGTAAAGCGATTTTTTTCCATAGCGAGATCAATCTTAATACTAAGTGAAATCAGGGGGATGGGCAATTCTGTAGCAGATTGAGGGTTTGGTTTGCAGGCTGGGCCGTCCTGTTTTAATATGTAGACCGCTTTGCGCTCGTAGCTCAATGGATAGAGCATCTGACTACGGATCAGAAGGTTGGGGGTTCGACTCCCTCCGGGCGCACCACCATTTCCATCACTTTCGCGATCTTTCCGATTTTCGCTTTGGTCATTATCCCAACGGATAACTCCCGCCGCGAGAAATCAAAAATCTCATCGAAATTGATTTGGAAATGGACTTGCACTTTGGGTCTTCTACACCAACCTATAGGTCACCGTCGCGTTAAATCCATAGAACCACAGAGAGCACCTTGCTGAGTCAAAAATCAGGAGGCTCGGAGGCCTCGTGAAATGTCTAACTTGGCGAGCTCTCGATATTGGCTGGCTGGATGGTTGCAGTTGCCATTGGGGGGGGCGATGCTACCCAAGCGGGTAGTGGTAATTGTCTCTGATTAATATCCAAAAAGTGGTCATCTGGACCGAAATTTATGGCCTCAGAACCAAGTTTTTCTCGAATCTCATTTACTATTGCGTCAGTTTGGTACTGGATAGAATTCCGGTAGGTTGAGAAGAACTTGGATTCTGCGGGTTGTGGTCTGGCCCCGATGGCATATCGGACGTTGGCACTAGCTATTCGTAATCCATTGCCTATTAAAGTGGGCATGGCCGTCGGTAATTGGCCGTAGATTGAGTCGTAATGCATGACTTTTCTTTCTAGTTTGTTATGGATCTGAGCCAGGCCGCTTCTTGCTTCGTGTTGTATTTCTGAATTGTCGCTTTTCAGAAGTGGAAATAGGCCTCGAACATCGCTGATTATGTTTTGAATAATTCGGGCTGCCTTATTGGGCTGATGAACACTCCCAATGCCAGTGAGACAGAGCTGTGTTATTGAACGAATTTCTTCTGGCTCTAAATCAAATTATTGAAGTCTCTGCAAATTTGTTTGGGGCCCGGCGGAGGTTCCTTGGCTTACTGTTCGGTTGCCGTGAAGTGGGTTGAACTGTGTATCTAATCTTGTTGTGGTGTGCGTATTGAAATTTGGAGCACTTGCTGACCTTAACATTTTTTGTCCTCCTAAAGATCAAACTGTTTTTACAAATGGTTATCGACAATCGGTAAAAAAAATTTCAGTAAAAAAAATATCCTGGTATTGCTTCCTAAAATGGGTCGTTTGACGCAGTATGGGAAGTGAAATCTTAAATCTATATTTCGGAGGATCGCTATGAAACATTTTGATGTGGTCCATAGCCTCGACGCGGCTCAAAAAATCGACCTTTTATACTTCTTCCAAAACGAATGGTGGTCGGATACCCGGACGGAAGAAGATCTGGAAACAATTCTCAATGGCTCGTCCTTTATTGTAGGGATGCTGGATCCCGACGACGGACGCCTAGTTGCATTTTCCCGCGTGCTAACTGACACCTTTATGTTTGCCTACATCTATGACGTGATTGTTTTACGCGGGTATCGGCGAAAAGGCCTTGGGAAACTGTTGATTGAAACCACATTGGCCCATCCAATGATTAAAAATATTAAAAGTGTGGAGCTTATTTGTATAAAAGAACTAATCCCTTTTTATCAAAATTTTGGCTTTACTACCGATTATGGATTCTCTGTATCAATGCGGCGATGGGTCGACCCGGATTAATCTTTTTTGATTCAAAAATGTAGTTTTTGAGCGAGGAGCTCCCATTTTTGGGATTTTTTGAAGTTAGGTTGAACCTGCATAAATTTGGCATGATTGTTTACCCCGTGTAGTTATCGACGATGATCGATGGGTCTACTCCCGCTAGAGGATGTGGTGACATTGGCTGCAGGTAAAATTTCAGGACTACTTTCTTTTGTGGCTCCAGATGCCTTTAAGTTTCTAATTCGAACTCAAAATCAGTCGTCCAAGCCCAATTCTTCGTATCAGAGTCCCTCCCAGGGGTCGGAGGCTTCGATGAAGCGGGCATCCTCGACGGGCCATATAGTTGGGCCGGTGATGGAGGGTAAGTTTAAAAAAACTGGGTCGTCGGACCAAATGGTTCCGGCGGTTCATTCCCTAGCGATTACACCGCCAGTAACGCCACCGTTGTCACCATCGAAGGCTCCGGGCGCTTTAAATCGAAGCGCCTCGGTGGATATCCTTGGAGGACACCTGTTTATACCGAAGGGCCCGGTGTGTCGTTGATATCAGCGAGGGGATTGGGCACCTGAGAATAAGGGGTAGTGATCGATATTAATCCGAGGAGTGCGCCGATCGGGCGGATATAGTCTGTGAATGCCGCTTCCAATGTGGGACCGTCGCTTTGCCTCATGGCATCAAATAGGATGGAAAAACAACGTTGCCGTTGGCGTCGATTGGGATCGGTTGGGCCCCCGGCGTCGGCGGGGAGGTACCCAATTGCCCAGTGACCTGAATCGAAGTCCTCTGCAAAGAGATTGCTCAATGGCACCCATAGCTTCACGGTGTCGGGCTTGGCTTCGTTATACGCTTTGAATAACAACGCTGATTGTGGCACAAACGTGCGATCGTGATCATAGGGGTCGGGTGTATGACATATTTCATTAAGAAGGGTCTTGGCGTGGGCTATTTGTGTGGGGGACGTGGTGTCGGAGGTTATAATCCAGGCGAGGCATCCCGCGAGATTTTGGATCATTTGATTCCAATGCAATGTAAATGGATGATCGTGGTGAAGTGAGTCACGGTAGCGGTTAATCGTGTGTACGATATCGTTGATTTCTGTCCGGGCCTTGGAGGGTGATGGATACCGAATATAGTGGTCGCATACATTGAGTGCGTCATCAATTTGGTCCGTCGTGATCGACGTCGTCATGATGTCGATGACCTGGGCAATTCGACTCTTTTGAATCAAAAAGCCGCACCAGCCATCCTGTTCCGTTACCGTCGCTATGTGGTGATGGCGGTAAATCAACGCCGTTACATTGTGTTTCCATTGATCAGATATACCACTGAGGATCAGGAACCCACCCGGATGCACCCAGTCTAGCAACCGAGATAGGCAGTTTTCAATAATTCCTGTCAGTAGGTTTGCGATGACGATATCGTAGTGGATCGATGGTTTCCACGAGAGAACGTCTCCTTGTACGACTGTGATTTTGCACTGATTTTGTTTGGCGTTTCGCCGGGTTTTTCGGACGGATGGAGGATCGATATCCATTGCATCTACGGATAAAACTCCCAATTTTGAAGCGAGAATGGCCAGTATCCCTGTCCCAGTCCCCACGTCCAATGCGGTGTCAAAAGAGGCGGCGGACGTGAGCGTTGAGAGGTGTCGGGCGCAAAGTTGAGTGGTGGGATGGTATCCGTCCCCAAACGCATCGCGGGGGTCGACGTTAATGTTTATTCCGGGGACGGTTTCAGTGGGGGGTGTTGTTAACGATGATGTCACCCAAATGGTGTCAGTGAGTTGGACTGCGGGACGGTTATTATGGGTAGTGTATTTCCACTCACTACTGCGTACGACGACGGGAGACTCTGTAATACCCGCACGTTTAAACCACCCCCGTTGAAGTGCCATGATGGTCAGTTCGCTTTGGTGGGGATGGGTGGGGTCATCGGATATCGTGACGCTGATCGCGCCTTTTTCAAGGTACGTATCGCCAGCGATTGATGCGTCTTGGGTAGGGATTACTACGGTGGCCTGAAAGAGTCGTGTCATATGATTTCGGATGGTATTGTACATGGATGATCTCGTTGCGACATCGTTTTGAACCAGGAGGTAATGGTTGATTCTTCCAGAAATGCTTCTTAATTGGGGATATTTTCCAGCGGCAGTAGCCCTTGGTGGACTGCATGCATTGGAACCGGGCCATGCAAAAACCCTGACTGCAGCCTATTTAATTGGGATCAAAGGAACAAAACGGGATGCGCTTCTACTCGGCCTTTCGGTGGCGCTAACCCATAGTATTGTAGTGGTGACCTTAGCAGTCATTGCGGTATTTATTGGGACGGAGTCCTTTTCGGAGTCAGCCACCCGGTGGCTTCAGGTGGGAAGTGCGGTGGCCGTGATTATTTTGGGGGTTTGGATGTTGGCAAGTCGCTGGCTTCACCAACGAAAATATCACTGGGGTCATGGCGATGAACACGGGCACGGTCATTCCCATCACCATTCTATTCCCGACTATGTCGAACGGGGAGAACGCCCCACCGCGTTTCAGATAGCCCTATTCGGTGCTGCCGGTGGAATGTTGCCTTGTCCAGCGTCGGTGACGGTGATGCTCCTTGCTGTTTCGACGGGCCGGATGGTGTCGGGGGTAGTGGCGGTATCAGGATTTAGTTTGGGCTTGGCGATGACGTTGGTTGGCGTAGGGATGTTGGTAGTGTCGGGTGTAAGTCGTTTTTACGGGTCATCGGGGCGGCTTCATTGGGTGTCACAACATGCACCCACCTTGAGTGCGATTATGGTGATTGTATCCGGTGTCGCGGCCTTGATTTTGGGGTAACAGATGGACGCCTTGTTTTTTATCACATCCAAAATTGTGGGGTGGGGTCTGTCCCCGTTTAATATAATGTTTGTTTTAATCTGTTTTGCCATTGCGTTTTTGGTTGCGGGGCGATTTAGGCCGGCAAAATGGCTGGTCGGTGTGGTTGTGGTCATGATGGCATGCTTAGGCGTTGTGCCAATTTCGTATGGGTTGGTGCAACGACTAGAAAATTCGGTCCCCAATTCCAATATCGACTATGATGAAGTGGCTGGAATTATTGTTTTAGGGGGCGGAATCGATGGCGGGCTCATTCCCTATGAACGGGATCAAGTATCTCTGAATACCGCTGCCGAACGGATGACGGCAACCGTTCAGTTAGCCCGAGAACACCCGTGTCTTAAAATTATATTTACTGGATTTTCAGGGAGTTTTTTTCCTAAAGGTGTATCCGAAGCGGAGGCTGCCCGTCGATTTTTTGAGGAACAACGAATTGCTTCTGATCGAATTATCTATGAAAATCGATCGAGAAATACCGTGGAAAATGCTCAGTTTTCCCGTCCATTGATGGGGGATCGGACATGGATATTACTTACTTCGGCGAGTCATATGCGACGCGCTCAAGCGGCGTTTGAAAAAAGCGGAGCGAGAGTGATTCCGTTGTCAGTCGATTATCAGACCGGGTCAACGATTCCTTGGGGGCGGTTTGACGTTGGGGAGGGGGACCGTTTGGCTCGAATTGCCATTCACGAGTACGTGGGGATATTTGTCTATTGGATTACAGGGCGGGCGTAGCCTCGTGACACCGATGTATCTGGGCCGGGGTAAAGGAAATAAAATGAATTTTTGTTCCAATCGTGATCAATCCGATGGCGATCAATAGGAGTGCATTGAGTTGAAGTGACCGGAGTTTGATCGATTGGGTCGCAGTCGCCCAGACCCGGGTTCCGACAATTAACGCAGGCAGCGTCCCACACCAAAATGCAAACATAACGGCGCTGCTTTCCACAACAGATCCCGTGGCTGCAGCGGCAGCGAGGAATGAATAAAGCCACCCGCAGGGAAGTAATATACTTCCGAATCCAATAGCGAACCCTTGAAGGGGTGGGGCGTTTTTGAGGCGACTCAGCGCGCCCGGTAGAATTTTTGAAATCCGAGTAACGACCGATTTGGGAGGCTGAGTATGATTGCCCATGAGCGTCCGAACTCCGGTGATAATAATAAAAATGCCCAGTCCAATTCCAATCACCAGCTGATATCGGGGCGGGACGATTGCTAATGCGGTACGGCCGATCGCTCCGGCTGCGGCGCCAAGTGCAAGGTATCCGGTGAGGCGGCCGAAGTGATAGGCAATGGATCCGTGAAGTTGGTGTGCCCAAAGACTAAAGCCACCACACATCCCGACGCAATGGACGCTGCCGATGACACTGGAAGTGGCGACGGTTACCATCAAGACGGGGTTAATCATGGGATGTGGAGTTGTCGCCTCGGGGGTGGCCGGAATCGGTGTCGGGTGCGACCAACTCAAATGGATCACTTTTGGACCGAATCAGGGTGCCGTCGGACTGGGCGGATACTTCTGCGACAATTTTAGGCATTGGTTTTTGGGGGAACCGAACAAAAATATCGACAATGGCCTGCTCGCCTGATAGAACCGTCGGAAGGTTGGGGATCACCCAGGTAAGATGGTCAACATGGGGCAATAATTTAACCGTTACAGGGACGTTTTGACCGGTCCGATTATAGACGTGAATTCGAAAATGATTGGTGACGATATGGTCATTCCCGATTTGGAACGGTGTGGTTCCTCTTAAAACTTCAACCCGAAGCGGTTGCCGATATCTCAGTGTGAGGGTTAGGCCGGCGGCAAATAGCAAGAGAACGACCGTGTATAAAATGGATCGGATATGGCGAACCCCTTTTTTTCCAGACATTCCAGACATGGAGTCGTATCGAATCAACCCCTTACGCTTCCCTATCTTGGTCATGACGGTGTCACAGGCGTCGATACACGCGGTGCATTGGATACACTCCATTTGAAGGCCCCGACGAATATCAACACCCGTAGGGCAGACCTGGACGCAGCGGTAACAATTGATACAGTCGCCAGAGTGCGTCGTGTCGTTTCGATCTTTTTTTCTCGATTCTCCACGTTTTTCGTCATATAAAACGACGGTGGAATGATCATCTTGAAGGACGCTTTGCAGCCGGCCATAGGGGCAGGCGATAATACAGAATTGCTCTCTAAAAATTCCAAATTCGACGAGGATGAACGCTGTGGATCCGAGCATTAAGAGTGCCGGCCCCGGATTGTGAAATGGGGATATTTGCATCATCTGCCAAAGTTGCGGTCCTCCGACTAATACCGCCAGAAAACTGTGGGTAATCACCATTGAGGCGATACAATACAAAACGGTTTTGAGACCCTTCTTAACCCATTTCTTTGCGGTCCAAGGCGATTGATCCAGTAATTTTTGAGAATGGGCCGACCCTTCGATCCATCGGTCAATCCGTCGATAGAATCCGTCGATAAATACCGTCTGAGGACAGGCCCATCCACACCAAATCCGACCCCATCGAGACGTGGTTAATGCGATGGTTAAAATAAATAGACCCAATACAAAAAAAAGGATCGGGGCGTCATCTCCTCGGAATTGAAGTCCCAAAATTGAGAAATGACGATGGACGATGTCGAGAAGTAGTAACGGGGCACCATTTACTTTGAGCCAAGGTAGGGCCAAAAAAAATACGATGAGGCCATAACTGACCAGGGTTCGACCCGTTCGGTACGGCCCTTTAACGTCGGCGGGGTAGAGCTTGATGCGTCCCCCCGACGCGTTAGTAGTGGCCAATCGTTCGTGATGAAGATCGAACGACGATGCCATTAGTTAATAGGAGTCCCTTCCGGGGCTTTGGGATGGTCTGGCGATGTGTCTGCGAGTGAATGTACGTAGGTGACCACTGCGACTAAGTCGTCAGGGGACAATACTTTTCCCCATGCTAACATCCCTTTATCGGGGACCCCCTCGGAAACAACATGGGCAATATCGTTGGCAGTTCCCTTTCCATGAATCCAAAATTTATCAGTGAGATTGGGTCCAATAATCCCGCCGCCATCGGGACCGTGGCAGGCGGCACACTTTGCCGTAAAAATGACTTGTCCTGCTTCCAAAACTTCATGATTTTGGGCGGCGGCAGTCAGTTTTTTTCCTAAATCAGTGGCCTCGCCATTTGCTGAAGATTGAGTCTTGGCTTGTTCGTTGGCCAATACTTGCACTGCCGTTTGGCCTTTTCCGAGCCAATAATACGGTCCATATCCGATGGCGAAGATAATGGTGGCGTAAAACAAGTACACCCACCATTTCGGAAGAGGGTTGTCCAATTCCTCGATTCCATCGTGGTGTTGGTCGTCTAATGATTGGTTAGGCATCTCGATCCTCTGTTATGGGTAATGATTGGATATAGCGGTACATCGAACGATTGGCGGGATGAAGTACCCGGACTAACGCCACCAGAAAAATACCAATAAATATCAACATTCCGAAGACGGTGAGCAATGGGTACTGAAAATGGGCGAGTACTTGGGCGTTCATGGTAACTCCAATGGTTTTAATGTTTGAAGATAGGCGATGAGTGCAATAATTTCCTTCGAATCCGATACTTTTGGAACCCCTTGTGTTTCGAGGGTTGTTGCAATGCCTTTGGCTTGGGTTTCTGCAAGTTCTACCGCATTTTGAACCTGTTCATCAGTATAAGGAACACCCAACTGCTGCATGACTCTCAATTTTTTGGACAACGAATCCATGTCGGTTTTGTTTTTGTATAGCCATGGGTATGCCGGCATAATGGATTTCGGCGTCACTAATCGGGGGTCTTTCATGTGGTAGTAATGCCATGAGTCCGGGTATTTTCCACTGAGATTAGCCAAATCGGGCCCGGTTCGTTTGGAACCCCATTGGAATGGATGGTCGTAAACGGAATCTTCTGGCTTTGAAAACGGTCCGTATCTCATGACTTCGGCTTTCAATGGACGAATCATTTGCGAATGACAGTTATAGCAGCCTTCCCTGACGTAGATATCGCGGCCTTGAAGTTCTAAGGGAGAATAAGGCTTCTTTGAATCTGGAATTTTTATATACCGGTGTGCGTCGAGTGTTGGGACAATTTCAATTACACTTCCGACGAGGACGGCAATCACCGTGTAGGCGATAAATATATTGGCAGAGCCTTCCAGAAACCGGTGACTATTTTCAGTTTCAAAATCATGCTTAAACGGACCCATTGGAGTGGCCGTATAGACGTCGTCTTCAATGTTTTTTGGTGCGCTGCGGATGGTTTTGATCATGTTGACCAAGAATAAACAGTATCCCAATAGATACAGTGATCCTCCGATTGCACGGACATAGTACAGAGGTATCAGTCGGATGACAGTTTCCATAAAGTCCGGGTACATCAGGCGTGACCCCTCAACGGCTCGGAGCATCAACCCTTGTGTAATTCCCGAGGTCCACATTGACAGTAGATACATAATGATACCTAAGGTGGCGGTCCAAAAATGGATATTTGCGAGCCGCTCGCTATATAGCTTTGTTTTCCATAGACGCGGGACAAGATAGTAGGCCATCGCCACGATCATAAATCCGTTCCAGCCGAGCACTCCGCCGTGAACATGGCCGATGATCCAGTCGGTATAGTGCGCGAGCGCGTTGATCGATCGGATCGAAAGTAGCGGTCCTTCAAAGGTGGACATACCATAAAATGTGATGGCCGCCAAAAAAAATTTAAGGACAGGATCCCTACGGACGCGATCCCATGCCCCTCTCATGGTAAGGAGCCCGTTGATCATTCCACCCCAGCTTGGCGCGAGAAGCATCACGCTAAAGACAACCCCCATGACTTGAGCCCATTCTGGGAGTGCGGAATACAGGAGGTGGTGGGGACCGGCCCAGATGTAGATAAAGACCAACGACCAAAAATGGATAATCGACAAGCGATAGCTATAAATCGGACGTTTAATGGCCTTAGGTAGGTAATAATACATGAGTCCTAATAAGGGAGTCGTGAGAAAAAATGCGACCGCATTATGCCCATACCACCACTGGACTAAGGCGTCCTGGACGCCGGCGTAGACGGGGTAGCTTTGAAATAATGTTACGGGAATGACGATGGCGTTAACGATGTGAAGGAGCGCGACGGTAACGATGGTTGCGATATAAAACCAAATAGCGACGTAGATATGGCGTTCTCGTCGTATCGCGAGGGTACGAAAAAAATTAACTGCAAATATGACCCAGACGCCAGTGATCAATAGGTCGATTGGCCATTCAAGCTCGGCATACTCTTTTCCTTGCGTGATCCCTAGGGGAAGCGTGATCGCGGCTAACAGAATTACGAGCTGCCAGCCCCAAAAATGGAGTTTGCTCATCCAATCGGACGCCATTCGGGTTTTTAATAAGCGCTGGGATGAGTGATAAATCCCGGCAAATATGGCGTTTCCTGCAAATGCAAATATGGCGGCATTCGTATGTAAGGGCCGGAGCCGGCCGAATGTTAGCCAAGAAATTCCAAAATTAAGTTTCCAGTCGGCGAGCTGCGAGGCGATGAATACGCCCAGGAGCAAAGCAACAAGGCCCCAAATCATCGTTGCAATTAAGAACTTTTTGACGATTGAATCGTCATATTTAAAGGTTTCGCGCTGTGCGGACGGTAGCGGTGATCCCATATA
Organism: uncultured bacterium; assembly: GCA_903864835.1. Taxonomy (GTDB): domain Bacteria; phylum Margulisbacteria; class Marinamargulisbacteria; order SXXA01; family SXXA01; genus CAIPHK01. Next base: position 38,942 of record CAIPHK010000021.1, read on the forward strand.
AGGCGCCTCCCTATCTATAATAAATCGGCCAGTAGTATAGGGGGTGTGCGGCCAGGGGGATATCAGCCCCGGGGGTGGATTTCTGAATCTAAGTCGTCCATTAATATCCGTTGGGGCGGGGTGTCGACGTCGTCCCATTGTCCGTTACGGACGGCCCAGATAAACCCCAGAATAAATCCGGTGGCCAACAGGAGCGCTAACGGCAATAACATCGAAATAATAGTCATCGTGCCGCCCTTTTTTTTCTGAGAATGGAGGATAGAATCACGCTCAACGAGCTAATGGGCATTACAATCGCAGCCAATAGCGGCGTCATGTGACCCATGACTGCGAGTGCACCAAACACGAGGTTGTAGGCGATTGAGAGTCTAAAATTTCGGCTCATAATTCGCTGGTTCTCTCGGCCAATGGCAAACAGCGTCACCAATGGCATAAGGCCCGGTGTCAGGAGCGCCACATCGGCTGATTTAAGGCTGGTATCCAGACTGCCAAAAACAGAAACGCCGATGGTTGCTGCTTTTAAAGCCAGTGCATCGTTTGCCCCGTCACCGACCATCATGCAGTGCGGCGAGCCTTGAATAGTGAGTAGTTTTTGTTCGGGAGTCATTTCGCCCCGCCAATTGTGCGGTGAAAGTCCGATACATTTTGCGATTTCACCGACGGCGCCATGGGTGTCCCCGGAAATGATTTGGATGGCGTGTGATTGGGCCAGTTTCGCGACCGCATCCGAGGACTCATCCCGAAGTTTATCGCCTATTTTATACGTCGCAATGGGCAATCATTGTCTTGATACTCTCCCGTAACCCCAAGCCCGGGAATTTCTACAATGTTAACGAGTGAAATCGTATGCGGGTTGGGAGTCGGATGGTAATAACGACGTAATGCGAGCGCAATCGGGTGCATTGAATGGGCTTCGAGTGCGAGTGTAATGGCGTGGGTCAGTTCGTGTTCCGTGCCATGGTGGACAACTTCTAATACATCCATTTGGCCTTCGGTCAGGGTTCCCGTTTTATCTAAATAAATCGTCTCGATTTGGGAGATTGCGTCTAAGATATCTGAATTCTGGATGATGATTCCTTGGCGAGCCGCGCGACTGACCGAAATCGCGATGGTGAGCGGGACGGCAATGCCCAACGCACAGGGGCAGGTAACAATTAGAAGAGACAGCGCGCGATTTAGCCCTTCAAGCGGTACGCCATAAATCACTCCCCAGACCCATAGTCCGGCACTAAGTCCAAGAACGGTAGTGACGAGGCGTCGGGCAATGCGGTCCGTCGATTGAATGATTTTAGGGGGGGTAATTCCGATAATTGGGCTAATAGTTTCCCTACGCGTGTATCGGTGCCTGTCGATTGTGTCTGGATGAGCAATGGGGTATCGATATTGTAGGTTCCGGCGGTGACATGCGTACCGGGTTTTACTTTCTGTGGAAAAGATTCTCCGGTAATAATGGCCATATTGACGTGGCTTTCTCCGGAAATAATGGGGCCGTCGATCGGGATGATGCTTCCAGCGGCGACCTCAACGGTATCTCCAATTTGGACCCTTTCGGCATGAACGGATACTCGTGCGCCGTTGGAGGATACTTTGGTGACCGTACTGGGGAGCCCGTTCCAAATTGAGTGTGTGGCGTCGCTAGTTTTCTGCTGAATTACCCGGAGCAAATATCGGCTCCCGAGAAGAAGCGCGGTGAACATCGCAATGGTATCAAAATAGATGGTCGGGGACCCACGACTCATCTCATAAAGGCTCATTACAAATCCACCGATGATGGCGATGGCGATGGGGGTATCGATATTAATTGATTTTCGACGGAGCGCCCCAAGCGCACTTCGGTAAAACGGAAGGGCACAAAAGGTGACAACGATCCCACACGTGGCGGCGCTGAGGACTGAAAATAGGTGCTCCCAGTGTCCGCTTGCCCCTCCGTAGAGCGGCACCGTCATTAACATGATGTTTCCGTTGATCGCAAAGGCGATGCCCACCCGTAATAACTCCCGACGGTTTTCCTTTGTTTTTAGCCGTCGGGCATCATTTTTTTGGGTCAGTAGTCGAGGTCGATACCCCATTTTGCTAATGGTAATGGCAATTTTGGATAATTGAACATGTGCGTCCGCCGTAAGGGTGAGAACGGAGGTCCCCATATTTAATCGCGACGAATGGATTTCAGGCACGAGTGTCCCTAGTTTCTCGAGAACCCAGAGGCAGGCCACGCAGTGAACTCCCTCCACGTAGAACTGAACCACTACCTCCCCGTTGGTTCGCCTGAATCGGTCGAGTATGCCAGGGTCGTCAAGTTCGGAAAATTGCGACGGAGTTTGGATGTCGAGGGCGGGCCCGGTAATCGTCGTTCGTAACGCGTAGAAGTCCCCGAGATTACATTGGGTTAGGAAATGATAGGCCGCTTCGCAGCCCATGCAGCAAAAATGAGGGCCGTTTGGCGATGCGGTTGAACCGGAAAAGGGGGTCCCACAGTGGGTGCATTCAGATAATGGGGGGGGGATTTTGCCATAGTCATGAACCGTAACCTTACAATCAATTTTTCACAACCCACCCCCGGGTGCTAGATTGATCTGACAATGGAATCCTCCAAAAAAGGCCCCCGAAAACAGATAGGAAAAACGCTTTTGGACGGCGTGGCGGTGTGCGAAAAAAATACTGCTGGCGTTGTCAGTTTTCAGTCCCCTGAGAGTGTTGCTATTTGTGGCCATAAATCCGGAGAATTCTGCAGTGACTGTCACCGTGATCGGGAAATAGGACAGACTTGTGAGTTGGTTGCGGACCGTATTTATTATCACCAACAAGTGTATTCACGAGTCGAAATTAGAAAAATCAGACCCTTACGACGATTCTGGTTCCTGACGCTGAACCCAGGTTTGAATTGGAATCTGTGCTTGAACGGGTGCATTTATCCCCTCGTGAAAAAGAAATCGCCGGCCTGATAGCAAAAAATCAATCCAATGCGCAGTTGATTGATGCATTAATTATTTCTGAATCGAACCTAAAGTCTCATCTGAATTCGATTTATAGAAAAATACCGGAACTCAAGGTCTTCCGCGATCGGTTACGATGATCGAGATGGTTTCCGATGTGAGTCTTTTTTGACCTTGTCGCCCCGTCGCCGGCCGCTCATAATGAGTATGTAGCAAACGATTTGCAATTTTTTTCTTTGGCATCCGATAACTACTTGTACTGTCGGTCAAAAATGAACTCCATGGAAGGACCATTGTGGCAATCATTTATTCGTTTTTAGTCGCTTTTTTGGTGGCAGTTTTGGCGACTCCGATTATGCGATGGATTGCGCTTCGGTTTAAAATTATGGATAGTCCTGGATTTCGTAAAGTACATCGTAAGCCAGTGCCGTATTTGGGTGGCGTTGCGATATTTTTAGGTTTTTTTGCGTCGGCGTTGATGTTTAGTTCAGATCCACAAGTAATGGCGATTCTAGTAGGGGCGTTTGCGGTGGTAGTCCTGGGCGCGCTCGATGATATTTTTACGCTTCCGGCGACTGTAAAATTGGCCGGCCAAATTGCAATCGCGGTAGGGACTTACATGGCGGGGGTCTCGATCGGCTATCTGACCCATCCCTTTGGTGGAGTGGTGGCTTTGGGTTGGCTTGAATTTCCGATCACGGTCCTTTGGATTGTCAGTATGATGAATACGGTGAATTTGATTGATGGGTTGGACGGGTTGGCGGCCGGCGTGAGCGCAATTTCTGCGATGGCGGTCACAATTATTGCGTTGCAAACGGGGCAGTGGCCTGCCGCGGTATTGAGCGTGGCGTTGGTCGGAAGTTCATTGGCATTTTTACGGTACAACTTTGCCCCTGCGAGTATCTTTATGGGGGATGCGGGGTCGATGTTTTTGGGGTACGTCTTGGCGGCGACAACGATTATCGGTGTTTTAAAAAGTGTGTTCACTATTTCGATCGCGGTCCCAATCATCGCGTTGGCGATTCCTATTTTTGACACGGCATTTGCAATTGTTCGGCGGTTACGGAAAGGACAGCCGATTTTTAGTCCAGATAAAGAACATTTCCATCATCAGTTGTTGGCCGCGGGGTTGAGTCCCAAGCAAGCGGTAATACTCATTTATGCGGCGACGTTTATTCTGGGGCTGATTGCAATTGGGCTTGGATTTTTCGAAGGAATCGCCGCGATTATATTTTTGATTGTGACAGCGGCAATAATGATTGGCACCGTTCGCTACTTTCGATGTCGCGCCAATCGCATTCGACCGTTAGTGGATTTGATCTCGGAGTAGGTGCCGGTACCGAGTTAAAATGGCCGATTTTGGGCCGGAAACTCGGCCTCGACCATACCGCTTCGCACATGCTCCGCTCCTAGATGGTCCACGCCTCGTCTCCAACCCAAACTCGACACATTTTAATCGGTACCTGGGTGTGAGCTGGACTTAACTCTAGACGCTTAGTGCTCCGCTCCGAGATGGTCCACGCCTTGTCTCCAACCCAAACTCGACACATTTTAATCGGTACCTGGGTGTGAGCTGGATATTAGTTACCGGATGCCCGTGGAGACTTGTCTTAGCCTAATCGAAAGGATGACATCGTAATCCCACCAAAGAATTCTGTTTCATGGTAAGGCCGTGTAGCCAATTCCATTTCGGCGGCGCCCGTGATTACCATCAATGGAATCAAATGATCTTCCCTTGGATGGGCGAGTCGCGCGGATGGCGCCGTCTCCCAACGCAGTAGGCGATTTTTTCTTTCGGCAGATTCTAAGGACATGGTTTCGGTGAGCCATTCGTCAAACGCTTGGGACGGGAGCCGTGCGCCGGGACCAAATATTCGGAGGTTGTGGAAACTGCTGCCACTTCCGATGATCAGCACACCCTCGTTACGCAATGGCGCCAGTGCCTTGCCCAGTTGGTAATGGGCCTCGGGGGAATATGATTTGTTCATCGACAATTGAACGACTGGGATTTGGGCGCCAGGATACGCCACGGATAGCGGTACAAACGTGCCATGGTCAAACCCTCGATTCGAGTCTGTTTTTACGGTAATTCCTGCTTTTGCCGCCAGGGTTACCACCCGGTGTGCCACGGTCGGGGATCCCGGGGCCCGATAGTGGACTTGGTAAGTCGATTCTGGAAATCCGCCGTAGTCGTAGATCATCCCCGGGGCCACCACCGTGGGAGATATAGAATGTGGGGAGTATTTGGGGTGTCATTTATACCGATCGTGCTGCAATAAACGTAATATCGTCGTGGAATGTATTATTAGTATAGTGTTTCAACTGATTGATCAATGTGTCACTAAATTCTGTCAGCGGTTTTGTTCGGTGAGTAATCAAACAGTCGGCGAGACCGGCCTCCCCAAAGGTGCCACTGGTATACCGGCCATTTTTGGCGGCTTCCGTAATGCCATCGGTGCCGATAAAGAGGATGTCTCCGGGGTCCAGAGACAATGTTCCCGATCCAAATTCTTCGAGTGTCATTTCTTCAATCATTCCTATTCCAAACGGAAATTGGTCAATTTCGACCATTTCAACCTCGGCCTGATCATTCCTCAAAATCATAATTGCGTCATGGGCACCGCAATACGAAAAGTGTCGTCCGTCGACCGTATGGAGCGCAACAATGGTGAGTGGGCGACCTTCATCCAGGCGTTGCATATTTTGGCAAAGGATCCGATTGGCGTTGTATAACAATTCGGACGGAGTTGTTACCGAATTGCTTTTTACCAGAGTGGTCACAATGCTCTGAACCATAAACATGACCATGGCAGATCCCACCCCATGACCGGTGACATCCCCAAGCAAAATCCATGTGCCGGTCGGGGTATGAATAATATCGTAATAATCTCCGCCCATTTCAGTCGCCGGAATCATCAGGCAGGCGAGTTCCAAATTGGAGATGCTGGGGTTGCGGGGGAGTATTTCGGATTGAATGCGTTGCGCAATATTAAGCTCTGCTTCGAACCGGGTTTGGCGGAGGCGGTTGAGAACTATTCCGATTTGGGCCCCCAGCAATGGAAACAGTCCTTTATCGTCTCTGGTAAATCCATCATTGGACATTTTTTGCCCGAGTAGCAATATCGCCATCAGTTGATCGTTATGCATACAAGGGACTAGGGCGGTGCAACCGAGCATAGCGAGCGTTTTGGCGACCTCCAGGGAGTGATGCGCATAAATGATTTCCGGGGCGGCATAGAGTTGCTTAAGAAGTTCGTCGGATTCCGTGAGTCGGGCCCTAGTGTGGGAACTGGCTGAAATATAGGGTCCACTTAGCTCTTTTTTTTCGTCGAAGCCTTCCGGGATTAATACCGCAGATGCGCGAATTTCGATATCGTGCACCAAATGGAAATCTAACGCAGTGATGACTTCTGAGACACTTGCACATCGTGAAAATCGGCTTGTAAATTGGGTCAGGACTTCCCGATAGTCGTAAGTTCCTTTGAGGAATTTTTTTTCGGCAGTAGTTTGAATAAATAGATGAATCGTTTGACCAAATCGGGCCCAGATAAGACCAAGTATACCTGCGAGTATCCAAGAGTATGGGGTGGGGAGAAGTGGGATAAAAAGAAATGTAATAATGACGGATACGGAGGTAATAACGTAAGAAACGGATCGGGTAACAATTAATGTCATGTCCATTAAGTCGTGTTTGACGATGAGATAGCTCATAATCAGACAATAGATCGACAGTAGAAGTGACGAAAATAGATTGAGAAGGCTATCGATTAACGGTGTAATTTTGAATAACACAAGGGTGAAATAGCTATTTCCTCCTAAAATTAGAATGAACATGGCTAAAAAGAGATATCCCAGACGCTCCTGTTCGATTCCGGAATGCCGTTTTTTTTCAAGATAAAGTTCATAAAGTGCTAAACAGATTAAGATGCCGTAAAGCGTTAAATAGGCGTACCAGCCAATGGCCGGATCCGTTACAAATCGCGCTCCAAAATTAAAAGTCACACCGGTTCTAAAGTGAGATTCCCAGTTGAGAATCAATAGAAGTACCCCCATGACCCACGCGGCATATTTTGTCATTCGAAACTGTTTTGTCGTGAATGAAATACACAGCTGAAACAATAGTATGGGTGCGAACACCGCTACCGAATAAAGGAGTTTGTCCCATAGCAGCGCGGTGGCGTAATCAGAGGTAATGCTCTGGATAAAGCACCCGAATGCCCACCCCGATAACACGATACTAAAATAGAAAAATGACCGATTTTTTTCATCCTTGTGGTTGTATAAGAAAACAAGGAGCCCTATACCCAGGCTTGTGATGGATGCAAAAAATGGCGAAACGCGGCTAACCTGAATGATAAAATGGAGCATGGAGAGAGTGGTGTATTAGACGATCATAAATTGTTTGTCTGCTTCTTTTAGAATAGAGAGTGTTTCCTCAATTTGCTCGACAGTATGGCCTGCGGATACGATAAACCGAAGTCTGCCGTTATTTTTTTTGACCGCTGGGTACGCAATCCAATTGGTATATACCCCGCGAGAGTATAAAAATTTACACACATTAGCGAGGACATCGTCACGTTCGATAAAAATCGGGACAATTGGACTGGTTCCGTTTCCGACATTAAAGCCCAGTTGAATGAGGCCATCTCGAAATCGCCGGGTATTTCCCCAAAGTTTCGTTTGTAATAATGGTGTGGTTTTAATGATTTTGATCGCTTCTATGGCGGCAATAATATCCGCTGGAGGAAGGCATGCCTGAAACATGTAGGGATTGGAAGATATCCGCAGAAACGCCGCAAACTCTTTCCGGCATGCGATAAACCCGCCAATAGATGCGGTCGCCTTACTCAGCGTGCCCATAATAAAGTCCACTTGGTCGCTGCATCCTGTATGCTGACAGTATCCGGCACCCGTTTTTCCATAGATTCCGACGGAGTGGGCTTCGTCCACGTACAATAAAAATGGGAATTTGTTTTTGAGTTCGCAGTATTTCGCAATGGGGGCTTCCTCCCCGGTCATCCCAAATACGGCTTCAGTTAGTACAAATATATTATCAAACTGGTCGGGGTTTATTTTTTCTAAAATGGTCTCGAGGTGTTTGGGATTATTATTTCGAAATGTTTTGAATTGGGCCCCTGATAACTTAATGCCATCGATAATACTGGCATGGCATTCCTTGTCAAAAATAATGAGATCATTGGGCGTGGCAATGGTCGATATCGCCCCCAAATTCGTCGTGAACCCGGTGGGATAGAGAATCGCATCTTCTTTTCCGGTCCAAATGGCAATTTCAGATTCAAGTTCTTTGTGTTTGTTGCTAAATCCTCCGGATACTGCCGACGTACCACATCCGGTCCCGTACAAGTCGAGCTGGGATTTTACCACCTCGATAATATGAGGATTTCGGTTGAGGCCCAGGTATAAATTAGTGCACCAGACAATACATTCTTTAGAAATATTTGTGACCGGTGTCTCAACAATCGTTACAAAATTGCTCCCATTTTTGAGATATCGATCATAGGGATATGTCCCGTTTTTATTTTGGGTGGCAATGGCTTGATAGGTTAATCTCGCCTTTTCTTTTAAACTTTTAATGCCCCATTTACTTGCGTTTCGTGCAATTTCTGCGGGATGGGCTGTGTCTGTAAACCCGGCTGGATCAGATTCTTTTACTTCGATGCCGGGCGGTTGGGTGGGGGTGAGTCTAAATGCTATTTCTTCTGCACGGAATACCTTCTTGGGGGAGGTCGTCGTGAAGGATTGAGGAACGATCGGGCCCGGTGAGGGATGATCGATATCCGTGGTGAGCGTGGCATATTCAATATTTATCGACGCGATGTCCGATGCGTCGACTGGGGGTACAGTGTGGGCAAAGAGGACATTATCCTGTTTTACGAGGCGTGCGTCCGTATTGTGCATAAGCAGCACCATCCTATTAGTTATTCGGATTGTTAAAGGGGGTAGGGGTATTATAACCATCGGAACGCCGAAAGGAAATTGGCGAGTTTGAGTTATACCCAGTCTACCCCTCGTTGCCGAAGATGATGCATAGCGACAAACCGGACCCCGGTGACGGGGGTAATGGCGATCTATACCGAATGAAGTGTCATGAACTTTATAGTCTCATTCGCCTGGTATCAGGTGCCGATGACTTTCATGCAAAGACGTATGTAGGTCGGTATGAATGCTGGCTCTATCCGCTTCTGCAGCGGTGGATAAACAGGTTTTAATTTTTTCTTCGAGCATCGCGATATCTAATTTACCATCGCCTACAGGGATTGGGGTGTTGCCGGACAACCATAAACATCGGCTCATAATCGCTAAATCATCGACTTGGGTCGTCTCGAAAGAGCAAGATTGCTGAACGAAATCTGAAAGCCTTTTGGCAATTGGTTCGCCCAGGGGTGTTTTAGGGAGCTTTGCATCCAAAAAGGCTATCAAATCCTTTTGGGATCCCGGTACACAGTCCTCCGAACTCGATAGGGCCTTCACAGTTAAGAATGCTGTCAACTCAGGTGATAAGGAGGCTGAAATAGTTACAGGACTTTTGGAATTACAGCGCGCACCCACGGGTAATGTTCTGTCACTTGGCGGTGTTGTCGTCGCCGCTTTAGTCGTTCGAGGCTCTGAGAATGACGGGCGATATGGCCTGCGTCCAGGTGAGATAGACATGATTTTACTCCTTTAAACCACATCAATGTGGCTTGGGTATCTGAGATCGTCGTTCGGCCGTAGATGCAGACTGTCAGGCTGAGTAGATTCTACAAGAGGAGAAATTATAAACATGGTGGGACGTAATAGAGGGCGGGGGGGCTATTATTTGACCATTCGTCGTGCCTGAGCCGCTAATCTCCGATTGATAATTGGGACGCAGTAGGGATTCTTCACCAATGCGGTGGCCATGCCAACAATGGTTGCGCCATGGTCCATAATGGCTTCAACCTGGCTAGCCGTTGAAATGCCCCCGGTAGCAATGAGTGGGACACCGCTATTAGATAATAACTTCACCATCTCAAGCGTCCGGGGGAACAACCCGTTCCCACTATAGCCCCCGCCACCAATCGAGATCGCATTTGTGGCCAAACCAACTTGTTCGCAGGTTCGGTATCGGGTATTTCCGACGTTAATAAATGTTCTATCGTGGGCACGAATCAGCTCGGCAAATAAAAGGAGCTGGGCATTGTCTTGATCCGGGGACAATTTTACACCCACTACGGCGTGGGTCTCTGCCCGAATTGTTTTTAATAAACCGTCTAATAATTGGGGGTTTTTCAACATGTCTTGGCCTTCATGGGTATTCGGACAGGAGATATTGATTTCGTAATAGTGAGGGGTGTTTTGGGTAGAAAAAAAGTCCCGAAAACTGCGGAATGTATCGAGATATTCCTCGACGGAATTGCCCCCTAAACTGATTCCCAGGGGACGTCTGAACTTGAGTAATGATGATTTGGGTAGCTGAGCAATTATTTTTTCAGCACCTTTTCCCGGGAGGCCCATTGCGTTTAAAAGTCCCTCCATCCCTGGCAACGTTACTTCTTGCAATCGGGGTCGCGGATTGCCGTCGCGCTCATAGGGCATGAGTGTTTTAAGGGTGCATCCGCCCATCCCGAAGTTCATCCAAAAGGACAATATATGAAGATCATCTTTAAACGCCGCGATCGTTAATGGCGACGGAAAATAGAGGTCATGAAGTTGAACCCCGATACTTTCAGGGATTCGAAATGAAAAAAGGAGTGGTGACAGGAATAGCTGTACCGATTTAATGAGGCGATCACCCTTTTCGACCACTTCTTCCAAGTCGATGGGGTTTCGGTGTCGGGCCTGATCTTTATATGTTCGTTGAATAACCCAATTTCGAAACGTCGTATATCCAACCGAACAGAGCTGTGCGCGCAACATGTTCCCAGCTTATCACAATATGTCCCCGATTTGGAATTTGGGGGAGTGGGTGAGTTACTGCGCTGAAAGTCGATTCAGTAAATATATCCCGAATCCGCCCACCAATATATTGGGAGTCCATGCCGCTAATATGGGAGGTAACGTATGGGACAATCCAAGGCCCATTCCAAAGCTCAATAGAATGTAATACACCAAAATAACGACAATACTGATTCCTAAACCAATGGTTGAGGAACTGCGATGGGGGCGAAGTCCAACCGACGCGCCGAGGACGGAAAATATCAGGCACGCAAATGGAACCGCGAATTTAAGGTGGAAATTCATCTGGTCATTGATGGGGTCCTGACCTAATTTCTTTTGGAGTTCGATGGCTTTTTTGAGCTCCAAGCTATTCATCTCTTCTATTTTTCTCTTTCGACTACTGAGATCAATGGGGTTCAGTGCAATATCGATCGTTTCTTCGTCAAATTGCACCACCGTCAATCGTCGGATCTCGTCTTTTGGGAAACTATGCATGATCCCGTCTTTGAATCGCCAGCCACCATCCCGTAGCCAGATTCCGGACTGCGCACGAATAATGCGACTCAGATGGCCACTATCAAATTCAGCGACGGTTACATTTTTCATTGTGCCTTTTTCGAGGGATTGTACGTTAATGATTCGACTGGGGACCCCATCGGAATATTCGGTAAAGTTGATATTCTCTTTGATGGTGGGTTGGGTACGCTCTGAAAAACTTCGCAGCAGCATTTCTGCAGACGCCGTGGCGCCGGGGACGATGAGTTCATTGAACGCAATGGTGACAAGACTGATCACCAATCCGGCAGCCAGAATGGGCATCACCAGTCGTTGGAAACTGACGCCACCGGCTCGAAATGCCAATAATTCACCGTCTGAACTCAGTCGGCCAAATGTCAAAATTGTCGCGAGTAACGTCGACATGGGAAATGAGAGGACCACCACATAAGGTAATTTATAGAAGAATAATTGAACAAATTGCAGTATTGGGATTTGGTATCGGATAACGTCCCCAATGAGCGCAAATAAAACGGTGCTACCCGCCAATATCGACGTAAACGCCGCGATACCGAAAAAAAATGGTCCGATGAGTTCCTTGATCAGATAACGGTCAACCAGCTTAATCACAGGGTAAAGTTTTCTCCAAGATACATTTTTTTTGCGACGGGGTTGTTGGCGACTTCGGCCGACGTTCCGGCGAGGAGAAGTTCCCCTTGATGGATGATGTACGCCCGATCTGTAATGCTTAGCGTTTCTCGTACATTATGATCTGTAATGATAATTCCGAGATTCTTGGCTTTTAGTTTTTGGATAATGGATTGGATTTCATGGACGGCGATGGGATCAATTCCTGCGAACGGCTCATCGAGGAGAATAAATGATGGATTCGTAGCTAACGCCCTCATAATTTCAACGCGACGGCGTTCGCCACCCGACAACTCAATCCCCCGTGACTTTCGAATATGCTGGAGTCCCATTTCGTCGAGCAACTCGTTCAGTCGACTTTCGTATTGGGCTTTGGGTATGGTTTCCACTAGTTCCCAGAGCATGATGATATTTTCTTCAACCGTTAATTTTTTAAAAATGGATGATTCTTGGGGGAGATATCCTAGCCCCAGTCTAGCGCGCTGATACATGGGCATTTTGGTAATATCCTGATCCCCTAAAAACACCTTGCCTTGGTCGGGTTTAACCAGCCCAATAATCATATAGAACGTGGTGGTTTTTCCGGCGCCGTTGGGGCCAAGCAGCCCGACAATTTCTCCCTCTTTCATTTCGATGGAGATTTGATTAACGACCTTTCGGTTATGGTAACTCTTTACAAGACCGTCTGTGCGAATCATATCCAGTGAAACGTGGGGGTCGCTGGGGTTTCGAATTTCGCCATTTGAGTGCCGTTGACGTATTCTTCAGACCGAATTGTATTGGAGATGGACAGTGTGTCGAGGGTGTCTCGAATTCGTTTTGCGGATTCAATAATTTCACTCACTACAGGTCTTTCTTCGTTGGCGACCCGTTTAGATAATGCTTGTGCCCCAATTAATATCCCGGTGAGGGGGCTTCTCATTTCATGGTGGAGCGTCACATATACCTTGTTCAGAAGAGATTTGTCACTTCGGGAGGATGGGGGCTCCGTAATCGCTGGTTGGGTTTGTGACGAGTGTGTCGGGGGGGACTGGGCTAGGCGTGTCGTCAATGGCTTCTCTGGTATGAGTCGTAGAATCCGAAATCGTAGCTCCGACGTATTTAACGGGTGCGTAATAAAGTCGGTACATTGCCGTACATAGGGGCCGATTGCGGATGGGCTCAATCGAGAATCGATAATGCCTAAGGTCTTGAGGCCGTCATATCCTGCGAGTGCGGCCATGACGGCTTCACGATTTAACGGGGGTAATGACGTATCGATAATCGCAAGATCTGGTTTTACTTCCGATAGGATTTGCTCCAACAGCTTGTCGGTGTCAAGGAGTGTCAATGCATACCCCATTGATTCAATCATGTGTTGAATAGGGGGAGTTATCGCATTTGACGTGTCTAGAATCAGAATTTTGCCGAGTAGCGGTTTTCGGTGTTTCTCAAGACGGAATAATAACCTGGTTTCGTCGAATGGTTTAAATAGGTAATCGACTAACGAATCGTTAGAGGGACTTAGAGAAGGACGAGGCTGGTCATGTTCTAACATAATGATTATGGGGAGACGTCGTGGTGGGGACTGAATTTGGAGTAAAAAGTCGTTGGCCAAAAGGGTGTCCACAAGGACGACGTCGAAGGGCTGAATCGCAAGATACAATAGGGCTTCTTTGACGGTGGTGGTGTCTGTGACGGTGTACCCCGCCTGATTGCCGGTCCATTTGACGAGGCCTCGAGCACTTTCAGATGGGTCAATAATAAGTATGGATTTCATGAGTTATGGGGTGGTTATGTCAACGCGAACGATATCAATGGCAGTACCAGTTTCCCGGTCAATTCTTATTTTAACGGCATTTAGCATTTTTTCAACACTTTTTGATGGGATGAATTGGCCTGGGAGTTGGGTGCGTAATTTCTTGATACTCATTTCAATTTCCATTCCTAAAATACTTCGCTTGGCACCGGTCATGCCCAAGTCACTGACATACGCGGTTGCGCCTTCTAGGATAGTGGCATCCGCCGTGGCGACATGGGTATGGGTTCCGACCACCGCACTGACTTGACCCGCAAAATTCCAGCCAATGGCTTGTTTTTCAGAGGTCGCTTCGGCATGGAAATCAATGATGATCACGGGTGTTTTTTTTCGGACCTCGGCGATGGTGGTCTCTAATACCTGGAATGGGCAGTCAGCGAGTCCCATGAAAACGCGACCAATGGCGTTGATGACGGCGACTAATGTGGGGCCGACTTGGAAATAGATCACTCCACGGCCAGGATGTTTTCCTGGAAAATTAATGGGACGTAGGAGTCGGGGCATCCGATCGAATTGTTCGAGAATATCCCGCTTACTATAGATGTGATTTCCCGAAGTGCAGATGTCGACGCCTGCCCGGGTGAGCTCATCGTAGATACTTGGAGTAACCCCAAATCCACCCGCAGCATTCTCCGCGTTGGCAATCGTCAGATCAATTTGATGGAGGGATTTGAGTTTCGCGACATGGTCCCGGATCATTTGGCGTCCGGGACTTCCGACGATATCGCCGATGCACAATACGTTGAGAATAGGGCTCATTACCGAGCAACGCTAGATGCCCGTGTTTCGCGAATAATGGATACCCGTACTTCACCGGGATAATCAAGATCCGCTTCTATTTTTTTAGCCATGTCGAATGCGAGTTTTTGAATTGCGGGGTCATCCACTTCGTCGGGCTTGACCACGACGCGGATTTCTCGGCCGGCCTGGATTGCGTAGGCTTTGTCGACGCCTTCGAATGTGTAGGCGATGCTTTCCAGTTTCTCTAATCGCTTGATGTAAGTTTCCATTGACTCTCTGCGCGCACCTGGACGGACGGCCGAGATGGCGTCGGCCATTTTGACCAGAATGGCTTCAATGGTGTCGGGATCTTCATCCTCATGGTGCGCCATAATACAATTGATGACTTCGTCGGATTCACCATATTTTTCGCATATTTCTTTTCCTAGGTCGTCGTGAGATCCGCCCGTTTCAAAATCGATAGCTTTTCCGATGTCATGAAGCATTGCACCCCGTTTTGCGAGGGATACATTGACCTTTAATTCTTCTGCCATGATTCCTGCGATATGCGCGGCTTCAAGTGTGTGGGCCAAGATATTTTGTCCATAAGACGTTCTGTAGTGCAGTTTTCCTAATAATTCAATAATTTTAGGATGGAACTGAAGTCCGATTTCGTCGGCAGCACGTTCCCCTTTTTCCCGAATAATTTCTTGAATTTCTTTTTTTGATTTTTCAACGGCTTCTTCAATTTTTGCCGGTTGAATTCGTCCATCGGACGTCAGCTTTTGGAGGGCGAGGCGGGCGATTTCTCGGCGTATCGGATCAAATGATGACAAGATAACCGCGCCCGGGGTATCGTCGATAATCACATCGACACCGGTCATGGCTTCAAAGGCCCGAATATTACGTCCTTCCCGACCAATAATTCGACCCTTGAGTTCGTCGTCGGGGAGCTGAACAACAGAGGTTGTCGCAGAGGTGACGTGATCAATCGCGGTGCGTTGGATCGCATCGGTAACGATTTCTTTGGCCCGGCGATTTGCTATTTTCCGAGCTTGATCCTCAATGTCCTTGATCATTCGGCCGGCTCGCTGACGAACTTCTCGTTCAACATTAGTCAGTAGGATTTGTTTGGCCTCTTCAGACGAAAATCCAGCAGCCTGTTCCAGTTTTTCGGACAGGCTTTGAATCAAGATCTCGTGTTTCTTTTTGAGTTGTTTTGCCTTCTCGATTTCTGAGTTGAGTTGATCTTCTTTTTCAGTAATTCGTTGGTCGCGCTGGTCGAGATGTTTTTCTTTTTGCATCACGCGGTTCTCAATTTGGGATACCGCTTGGCGCCTAGATTTAACCTCGTCGTCGAGGCTTCCACGGGACTTAGCCAATATTTCTTGGGCGTCGGAATTGGCTTTGGACAATATCCGTTGGGTGTCTCGGGCCGCTTGGTCGATACTCTGCTTGGCTTTTGCTTCAGCTGCTTGGATGAGTTCATCCGCCGACGCCTTTCGAGTTTTGTACAGAACAGCGAGTCCACTACCACCCAATAGAATGATAACGGCAATCAAGATGACTTGGGGCATGTTGGTTTACTCCTCTCGGTCGGCGTTAGGCATAGGCGTCTCTATAACCTGTGCCCGAATTTGGGTTTCTAGTTTTTGGACAGTTTCTGGGTGTTGTTTTAAGTACTGCTTCGCTGACTCACGACCTTGGCCCATTCGTTCCCCATTCACGGAGAACCATGTACCACTTTTTTCAATAAAGTTCATATTAACCGCAAGGTCTAGTAGGTCGGCTTCTCTCGAAAATCCTTTGCCAAATTCAATTTCTAATTCGGTGTATTTAAACGGAGGGGCCACCTTGTTTTTAACGATTTTGACTTTGACCTTGTTTCCCGTAATGTCGACCCCAGATTTAATGGAGTCTACTTTTCGGATATCAATTCGGATGCTGGAATAAAATTTGAGTGCTCGGCCACCAGTGGTTACCTCAGGATTTCCGAACATGACCCCGATTTTATCGCGGATTTGGTTGACGAAAATAATGATGGTATTGGATTTGCTAACAATCCCGGTGAGCTTTCGAAGCGCTTGAGACATCAGTCGGGCTTGCATTCCCATCTGAGGATCCCCCATGTCACCTTCGATTTCTGATTTGGGCACCAGTGCCGCCACTGAGTCAATTACGATGAGATCTATCGCACCGGATCGAACCAGTGTTTCCGCGATTTCTAAAGCTTGCTCGCCGTAATCGGGTTGTGAAATGAACAGGCTATCCAAGTTGACGCCCAATTGCTCAGCGTAGGTTGGGTTGAGTGCGTGCTCTGTGTCGATAAATGCACAGACGCCACCGAGCTTTTGAGCTTCCGCAACCGCATGGAGTGTCAGGGTTGTTTTACCGGCGGACTCGGGGCCAAAGACTTCGATAATCCGGCCGCGTGGATATCCGCCGCAACCAAGGGCCAAGTCAAGGGACAACGCGCCAGATGAAATGGTGGAGAGGGCCAATTTAGGGGCATCCCCTAATTTCATAATGGCACCCTTGCCGTGTGCTTTTTCAATTTGAGCAATGGCAAAACTAAGGGCCTTTGTTTTATTTTCGTCCATATTAATAACCTCCAAGAACAGAAGATGGTCCAGTCGTAGAGCGAGGGATGGTGTTTAAATCATTTTCTACGATGGGACTAGAGATGCAGCGGGTTGTTGCGTTAACCAATTTCTGAGGTAACCGAGAGCTGCATACGCAGTTTGGGTTCGAATTTGGGTTCGATTTCCAGAAAACTGAAATCGTTTAACCTTTATATCGCCGCAGAATAGAAAACCAATAAATACGGTACCGACATCCACCTTAGAAATATCGTCTCCATTAGGACCGGCGATACCCGTTGTGGATAGAGCTATACGACTTCCGGTGAGCTTGGAGACGCCTTCGGCCATCTCTTTGGCGACGGCTTCACTGACGATGCCGTGTTCCCGAATTGTCGCGGGTTTTACAGAACATAACTTAACTTTCAACAGTGGGGAATAACAGATTACTCCCCCGATAAAATAGCTTGAACTTCCAGGTAATTGGCTCAGTCGAGAACCAATCAATCCCCCCGTTAACGATTCCGCAACGGATACCGTCAATTGGGTTTTGCGTAAGAGACGGGCCACATCCGCAATTACTCGTCGGTCCAGGTCGAGACTTGCGTGGTCTAGCGCCTGTTGGAATTGTAAAGCGGACACGGTGTTAATCTACACTATTTTGCTAATGGTGTACCAGTGATTTCTTTGCTTACCCGGGCCAAGGTTTCAGCCATGCCGGTTTTTTCCCAAGGTAAATCAAGGTCGTTTCTACCAAAATGTCCGTATGCGGCGGTATTTTTATAGATCGGGCGCTGGAGATCCAATGTTTTGACGATTCCGGACGGCGTTAGTTCAAAATGGTCACGGATAAGCTTAACGATTTCTTCCTCGGGAAGTTGGGATGTGCCCCTGGTTTTTGCCAATACTGAAATAGGGGTAGCTACTCCGATGGCATACGCCAATTGAATTTCAACGTCGTCAGCGATACCGGAGGCAACGATATTTTTTGCGATGTACCTCGCCATATACGCGCCCGATCGATCGACTTTGGTGTAGTCTTTCCCTGAAAATGCACCGCCGCCGTGAGATGCCCATCCGCCGTAGGTATCGACGATGATTTTGCGTCCGGTAAGACCGGTATCTCCATGGGGTCCGCCGATAACAAAACGCCCTGTGGGATTGATGAAATATCGGGTATTGCTGTCCAGTAGATGGCTTGGGATTTCGGCGCGAATAACATGTTCATGAACATCGCGGGTGATTTGTTCTAGGGAAACGTCTGGATCGTGCTGGGTAGAAATAACAACCGCATCGACTCGTTTTGGGACCCTTCCTTCAAATTCTACAGTGACTTGTGCTTTCGCATCCGGGCGAAGATAGGAGAGTCCTTTGGTTTTTCGAAGAAGTGCCAATCGGCGAACGAGTTTATGGGAAAGGTGGATCGGGAGCGGCATATAGTCAGACGTTTGCTTGCACGCGTAGCCAAACATCATTCCTTGGTCGCCGGCACCCAGTTCTTTATGTAGTCCTTCACCTTCATTGACACCTTGGGCGATATCGGGGGATTGTCCGTGCACGGTGGTAAGTACAGCGCAGCTATCCGCATCCAGTCCGTATTCTGGATTTGTGTAGCCGATATCGCGCGCAGTGTCTCTGGCGATTCTCTGGAAATCAAGCGTTGCTTTGCTGGTAATTTCTCCGCCGATCAATATAAGCCCTGTAGTGGTGAACACCTCGGCCGCGACTCTGCTGTTGGGGTCAATCGTCAATGCGGCATCGAGAATAGCGTCAGAAATTTGGTCGCAAATTTTGTCAGGATGGCCTTCGGATACGGATTCAGAACTAAAAAAATATGTCATCAGGATCTCCTTGGGGGACTTGTTTTTAGTGAGAGTAGTGTTGAAGAATTTAGGGTACTAAGAGGATTCATTACTGGCAAATAATTAATCCTGGGGGTGCCTAGCTGCTTTGTTTGGCCTGAAGAGTAAGTGTTAATGCCAAAACCCCATCTGTTCCAGAAACCGCGATCGGGGACCCGTGCTGGATTGCCGATAGAAATGATGCAAGTTCTAATTTTAATGGGAGTATCGGGGTGACGGGCTGTATGTGACGTTCTGGGTGGGACGAGTCTGATGGGAAGAAATCTGCAGATTGCCGAATAAAATCGAGTTCCACAAGACCATTTTTGAAATAGCCGGTCAGGCGGCGACGTTTGATTGGAGAATTCCATCCCACTGAAACCGAGGCGATTGCAGACTCATATTGCAATGCCAGAATCGCGGAATCCGCTCTCCCTACAAGGCATGCGGAGGTAAAAGTCCCGATTACTTTTTCGGGGAGTGTTCCGATAATTGCGGTCAAAATATCAAGGTCATGAACTGCCAAATCGACCATGACGTCTGCATCTTGAATTTGAGTAGGCATGGGGCTGACACGCTCGGTAGACAGTGCGATAGGGGCACCTAAAATCCCTTCATTTTTCCAACTTAATAAAGTGGTCACAGCGGGGTTGAATCGTTCGATATGTCCCACTTGTAAGGTGCAGTTATTTCGGGTGGCAATTTCGATTAATTGATTGCCTTCCTCCACCGATGTCGCAATTGGTTTTTCAATCAGTACATGTATTCCCCGATTGAGGCATTGTTGAGCATGATCAAAATGAAGACGGGTAGGGGATGTGATCGATACAGCGTCAACGACATTGGCATCGAGCATGGTGGCGATGGTGTCAAAGCCCTGAATGGGTGATGTGGTGTATTGGGCGATACGATCGGAATGAATATCCACCACCGCCGTCAATTGGGCACCATGGATTTCTTGCCAGTGTTTGACATGGTATTTTCCCATGTTGCCTAGTCCGATTACGCCTATTCGTAGAGGTGATGATGTCATTGTTAAATTGATCGATTGGTTCGAAGCTAATTAATTGAGAATAGCTTTGAAAATCGGCCTTTCTCTTGAGGGTCAGCCAAAAACTCAGAAAGAAATTGGCCTTCGATGTTATTGGGATCCATTTCTAAAAGCGAGTTATATTCTTCCATCGCTTCATCGTCCCTACCTAATTTAAGGTAAACGCGCGCAAGATTGAGGTAGGGGAAGTGCCTTGCATCATAATTTTTAGCCGCTTTTGCTTTGATGAGCCAGGGAATGGCGTCTTCTAATCGTTCCAATTCGATAAGATACGAGCCAATGTCGTTATATGCATTTCCGAATTCGGGGTCTAATGCAACTGCATGTTTACAGAGCGAGATACATTCTTCTAAATCGTTGGAGTAGCTTAGCATCCATGCCCAGTAGGTGTACCCTTCTGGGGTAGGGTAAATATCGACTGATGATTTGAACTTTTCTAGGGCTTCGGCTGTTTTTTCGCTCACCACCAATGCTTGGCCTTCGTGAATTAAATCTAGTGCACGTTGTTTGTCGTCGCTCATGATCCGTTTTCCATGGGTTTGAATGACAGCTTTGCGGCAAGATAATCTTGGTAAATGCGATTCATGATTCCGGCGATGGGAACCGCGAGGAGTAATCCAACAAGCCCCAGGAGGTTACCACCGATGATTAATGCGAGAAGGGTAAGGAGGGGATTAAGGCCCACGGTGTGACCGACGATTTTAGGTGTTAAAATAAAGCTTTCGATCATTTGTGCGACAATAAATACCGCGATGACGCTTAAAATATTGGCGGCAGTTCCGCCGGATGTAATGACTGTAAATATACCCATTGTGATCCCTGCGGCAAATCCCAAATAAGGCACCAAATTAAAAAATCCGGCCGCATATCCTATGAGCATTGCGTACGGGATTCCCACCGCCCAGAGGCCCGCCGAATACAGGGTTCCGAGGGACACACACACCATCAATTGGCCTCTAATATAGCCGCCCATGACCCGGTCCGATACCGATAGGAAATAGGAGAATGCATTTTGGCATTGGGGTGGGATAATTCGGCTTAAATTTTTGGGAAGTAAGTGGATTTGTGCGAGGCCGTAGTAGAAAAAGATGGGGAACAGTGAAATGTTAGCCAGCGAGAGTGCCGTTGATGTAATTCGGCTGGCAAATACCCCGAAGGATGAGGTGAGCGACCCGACCACTCCGTCCATATAGTCTTTCCCCATATGTTGAAGGACGGGCAACAGATTGTATTTCCATACAATGCTGCCCATTCCATTCTTGGTTAGAAAGTTCATGAGTTGATAATAAAATCGAACGAGATATCGAGGGCCATTTTCAGCAAAATGAAATAACTCCAAGGCAATCGTCGGGAGTAGGGATATAGAGATCAGTACAATAATGGATATTGTACTAATGTAAATAATCCACACGGCGAGCCATCTTGGTATTTTGCACCGGATTAAAAGGCGTAAAATCGGGCTCAATAGGTACGCCAATCCAAAACCGCTAAGGAGGGGGTATAGTGCGTTGTCGATCGCAACTATCGCTCCAATAAGGATCCCCCACATGAGGATCGGGACGGCGTATCGTGCAATGAATGGCGCGATACGATTATCGGACATTGGCGGTTCCAGACGTGCTTGTCGAGGGCGTGGCGCTCAGGTAAGCCGCGCGAGTGTATTTGTTTCGCGGGTCCCAAATTTGCCAGCCGACCAATTTTGCATCGTATGTCGCTTTGATTTGAGCGCGTACTTTGGGTGCATCGTAGGTTGCCCCAAGGTTAAAGTCTTGGAGCCAAGGTCTCAGCTTTTTGGGGTCTTGTCCCATGGCTGTGAGTCTTGCGGCACCGTGCGTCATGGCATAATGGACGATTTCATAGGGGTGTAATGCAGGGTTTGCATATCCGTTAAATTGAGGGGGGTAATGAGAGGGATAGACCATCGGGCAAATATAGTCGAAATAGGGGGCTGCGCTTTCCAGATATTGGCCGATGTTGACGTCATCTTGGGCGGTCATAGTCATGCCAAATAGATCCGCAGATAGGGGGACCCCCAGTGGCTTGAGGTGGGTATGCAAATACGCAAAAAATTCTGTAATGATGGCTTCTTTGGCGGTTTTTCTGTGAATAGAGGTTCGTGCGGCGTTTGGCGTCGTTGAATTTTCGGATGTGGATTTTGGCGCAGGGAGTGTTCCTTGCGACAACCGGGGTCCGGAGAGTGGAAAGACGATATCTTTCATATTGCCGTCGGTAGGAAACCGAATGTAATCAAAGTTGAGTTCATCAAACCCGGCATAGGCGGCGGCTGTCGCAATTCGAATGATATGATCCCAAAATTCATGCGAGGCTGGGTCAACATAGCTCAATCCATTGCGATCTTTCCAAGTGGCGCCTGATCGGGTTTGGACGGCTTGGGCTGGAAATAATTTGGCATACGTCGGATCTTGAAAAACGGTGATGCGCGCAATGACGTAGATCCCTTTAGAATGCGCCAATTGGATAAATTCTCGAAGGTCTTTGACTCTAATTTCCTCTACTCCCATTTCGCTGAGTTTAGGGTCTCGAGTGTCGAATGACACCGTTCCAGAATAGTCTTTGATGTCAATAATAAGCGCGTTGATTTCCGATTGATCAATAAACTCCAGTAAACGTTCGCGCCATGGTTTCACAGATGCGACCCAGCTCGTCATGTAAATTGCCTTCACCGCCGCTGGTGGCGCAATATGGGATGGTTGAGGTGGCGCAACGGACGGGGAAATGGAGGGCGTATTTTGGATGTGTTTCTGTTTTAAATGAACTGTTTTGGACATGGGGGAGTTCGCCACTAGAAACGAAATTCCGACGACACCTAAAAATAAAATTGGAGCGATCAAAATGATTCTTCCATAACGTTGGATAATGGTCTGCTTGGTCATCGGTACCCTTTTCTACAATAAAGTGGGGCAATAATATAATAGTTTGTCTAACTTTGCATTGGGTGGGGATTGCAAGGTTTTAAATAGTGATCTTGGGGGAAATCTATCACTTAAGATAGTGGCGTTTTAATGGGTAAAGAGGTGTAATCATGGGGCAAGATTTGCAAAAGTTTGATGGGGTTATTGTATTGGATGGAAAGTTTTTTCTCCGTCCCTATTTGATTAAAGCTAAAACAGAATTTGTGAACCAGACTCTACAAGGACTTTTTGAGTTTGTAAGTTTTAATTGAGACCTCGGTTTACCGAGCGGTTGCCGCCAAGTACTTGTCATCCCCGCGAAAGCGGGGATGACAAACTCGTAACCTAAATGGGTTATCCGTTCAGAAAGTTGAGTCGGTTTACGGCGACTGTGAGCGTCGTCAGGTTCGTATTCCGTGAGCCTTTCAGCTCTGACAATGTGTCGAAATAGATCTTGAAGTCCAATTGATGTAGTCGTTGGAGTGCGTTGATGGCATCGTCGACTTGTAGTTTTTTTGACGAGTCTTTTCCTGTGACTTGGCGGATAATAGTGAATTTTTGCATTTTCACGGTTTGGAGCAAAATGCCTTTATGCGACAATTCCCACTGGGTTCGGGGATCAAGATTTTGGATTGCATTTTCTACCCACTTTAACTCGAACTTCGATTCGATTGTATCGATTAGATCGACAATTTGAGATATTCCTTTGATTCCAAATTTTAGCTGAAGAAATAAAATGTCGGTAATACAATTCAATCCGTCGAGGCTCACCAATTGTTTGGCAATTGGTTCGGGTAGCCCACGGTGTTTCCATCGGGCAACAGCGGCTTTGTTGATCGACACTTTCGGAAGAATTTCCGTCACCAATTGGGTTATTGATTTTGCCCACTCGAATGAGGTGTCAAAATTGGGGAGTAATAAAAGGGACTGTGTCCATTCCGCGAGGTAATGTTCGATTTCGATAAGTGCCGTATATTTGTCCTGTTCCGGAATCGGTTCATGGACAATGGCCTGTCGGAGTTCATGAGTTCCCAGTGCGGAGTCCAATAGATAATAGGCTTTGGCGATTTGGTCGATCGGCTTCCCGGTCATTTGTTCCATCTGAAAGAAAAATAGGATTCCGGCTTGGTTGATAATCTTGTTGGTTAGAATCGTGCCAAGGATATTTCTTTGAAGGCGGTGTTTGGGCATTTTGTCGCCAATTTGTTTCCGAATTGTTGTCGGAAAATAATGTTCATAAAATTCGGTGAAATAGGGTTCGTCGAGGATATCTGAGCTCATTAGGCGGTCATAAATGCTCATTTTGGTGTACGCTTGAATAACGGCCAATACAGGGCGGGGGAGTGGTGTTCCGGATACCGCAAGTTGTTCTAAGTCTGATATCTCAGGGATTTGCTCGGTTTTGGCGTCCAGAAATCCGGTGGCAACGTAGGTCTGGATCAGTTTAATGAAGATCCCTAATTGTTTTTTTGACCGGATACTGTCCATCGACAGTAGTCGGTGTTGGCCTTGGTTGTTGGCAAGAACCAATTCGGATACTTCGTTGGTTGCTGCTTCAAGGAGTTCATTGCGTTCGTCCATTGAGTTGAGTAGTTTTTCTTCCAACATTTGTTTAAGCAGGATTTTGATGTTGACTTCGTAGTCCGACATGTTGACGCCTGCAGAGTTGTCGATCGCGTCAGTGTTTATGCGTCCTCCCGCCAATGCAAATTCGATTCGAGCCGGCTGGGTAACACCGAGATTTGCGCCTTCGCCAATGACAGCGGCCCGACAGTCTGTGATATCGATTCGGACCGAGTCGTTGGTAGGGTCGCCGACGGAGGCCTGCGTTTGGGTACTGGCTTTAAAATAAGTTCCGATTCCGCCGAGCCACACTAGATCGACTTTCGCCTTAAGAATAAATCGAATCAATTCTTCGCCGTTGACGACGGCGTCTTTAATGCCTAGTAATTCACGGATTTCTGGTGTAACGATGATTTCTTTGGCTTTTCGATCAAAGACGCCCCCGCCTTGACTGATCGCGGATGGGGAATAATCGGTCCATGCACTTCGGGGGAGTTCGAATAGTCGTTTCCGCTCCTCCCAACTGGTGATGGGATTGGGGGTGGGATCGACAAAGATATGGGCATGATTAAACGCGGCGTGGAGTTTGATTGTTTTGCTTAATAATAGTCCGTTTCCAAAAACATCTCCTGACATATCTCCTATTCCGACTGCAGAAAAGGATTCTTTGTCGATATTTTTGCCCATTTCCATAAAGTGTAGTTTGACGCATTCCCATCCGCCTCGGGCCGTGATGGCTTCTTTTTTATGGTTGTACCCGATACTGCCGCCGGAAGCGAAGGCATCTCCTAGCCAAAATTCATATTTCTCTGATATTTCGTTGGCGATATCTGAGAATGACGCGGTGCCCTTGTCGGCGGCAACGACTAAATACGGATCCGTTTGGTCGTAAGCCATCACGTGGTGGGGATGTTTGATGGATCCGTTGGTGTCGATATTGTCGGTGATATCTAGTAATGCTGAAATGAATTTTCTATATTGCACGATTGATTCGTTGGCGGCATCTTCTTTAGACACTAATGGACGCTTGAGTACAAATCCGCCTTTTGATCCGACGGGAACGATCACGACGTTTTTTGTTTGTTGGGTTTTGACGAGGCCCAACACTTCTTTTCTAAAGTCATCATGACGGTCTGACCATCGTAATCCGCCACGAGCGATTGGCCCAAAACGGAGATGAGTGCCTTCCATGCCGACGTCATGAACATAAATTTCTCGAAATGGCATTGGGGCAGGCATAAATTTGACCTGTTTGGAGTCTACTTTTATCGAAATAAAGGTATCTCGATTGTGCTTTGGGATATAAAAATTGGTCCGAATGGTGGCCTCAATTAGGTTGAATAGTTGGCGCAAAATGGTGTCGTCAGATACTTCTTGTACTTGAGCTAATGTGTCATAAAATTCGTGATTGGCCCGGGGGAGTAATACTTCGAGCCGATATTCTTGTTTCCCAAATTGGGGGTCTACAGAAAATTTGGTTTCAAAGTAGCGGAATAATGCTTTTGTGCTGGGCTTGTGGGCGAGGAGGACTGCGTTAACCTTGTCTTTGCTATGGGGAGTTCCCAATTGAAGATATAAATTTCGGTAGGTTTGGAGAACGTTAATGGCACGCCAGTCCAATTCTGCGCCCAACGCAAGTGCATTCAGTCGATCGTTTTCTGTTCGGCCTTCGAAAATTTCGGTAAGGAGGCTGTTTAAAATCGATTTGAGACGTTTTTCGTCAATTTTGCTACGGTCAGAATTTCCCAAACGGAATGAGTGGATGTACCCGTAAAGCGTGTCCGGTGTACCCACGCGGGTGGTGAGCTCATCGAATACGTACACCCCGAGATTTTGAAGGATTGGCATAATATTGATGAGGTCAATTTTGTTGCGGTTATAGATGCTCAGCATCGAGGCTTTGCCCTTAAGTGATGAGTTTTCTGTGTTCACTGGGCCAAGGTCGAATTGAATGGTATTTTCATGGACCACTTTTTCGAGAAACATGATGTCTCTCACGGTTTCAACAGGATTTCGGCGGACTCGGTGATGCCCCGGAAATGCATTGATGTAATGGGCATACAGTCGCTGGGCAGATTGTCCGGGAAATTGGGTTTGAATGGCGTCTTTAAGGCGTTCTTCCCATGGCTTAATCAGCTCGCGGAGTTCCATTTGCAGATGGGTTTCGCTGGGTTTCCAATGGGTATCGTCGGTTTGCTCAAAATAAAAATGGAGGCGGTTGTGATCCGGTCCGTCGACTTCGACTACCTCAAATTGCGAATGGGGGACGTGTTGGATGAGATGTTCGCGAATAAGTTCGATGTTGGTGCGGGTAAACAAATGCTCTGGCACGGTGACCATGAGTAATGTTCGGCCAATGCCGGTGGCTTCACGATGAAAGCAGTAGACGTCGCTAGGGTTGGTGATCGACAGTACCGATTCAACGATAAAAAGAAGATCGTCGGTGGCGCTTCGAAACAGTTCGAACTTCGGTATCGACGTGAAAATTCGAATCACTTCGTTGTAATCATAACTGCCGGGAAGCATTCTTTTGGCCTCGAAAATATGTTTCATCTTTAAATGAATAATCGGGGTTTCAAGGTTCTTGGCGAGTAACGAGCTACGTTTTAGAACCCCAATAAAATTGTGTTCGATGGTTTCTTTGTCGGTGGTCATTCGAAAGCTGAGGCGCATGAGATGCTCAAATCGTTGAATGGGGGAATTGATCGGGATTGTGTCAAAAACAAAGGGCGAGCGATTGGTTCTCATTCGCCAACTGTGGGCGGCGAGGACACTTCCGATTTGCGGGTAATCCGTTTGATAGGTTGGATTTAAGATACCCGAGCCCTCAGAAAGGGGGGAATTGGCATTGGAGAAATTTACAGTTGCATATCCAAAAAATGAAAAATTATCTTGTTGGAGCCAATCGATGAGATTGAGCCATTCGTCTTTGGGTTCCGCCAAAATTACTTTGCTTAGGGTGATTTCGCTCTTAAGTTGGTTTAACTGTTGTCGAATAGTGTTTTGGCTGAGTTGTGCATTTTGGAGTGCGTTCATATGGCGTTGAATTTGGGAGAAAAAAACATCGATCTGGCTATCATCTTCGATGCCTTCGAATTCGATGTAGGTTACGGAGACCAGCCGGGTATTCTCGGTTGGGGTCGAGATCTGCTGGACCTGATTCGATTCGTCCAGGGATACCGTCATGATCGGGTGAAGCATTTTGGTGATTTTGCAGCCAAATTCTTTAAATACTTCTGAAAATGTCATCACCATGAACATTGCATCGGGGACGACATATTCTAGTACTCGGCGAATGCCGACTAATTCCGAATTTTGGTCGAGAGTGAAGATTCTGATGTTGCCTCCGGATACCAATGCATCAGTGAAAAATCGGTAACGCTCCGCTATAAATTCTTCAAAGTCCAAGGGGGAATAATTTTGGAGGGTTCGTGTGGAATTTGCCTGGAGATAACAGGTGGCAAATTGCCGGAGAATTGGGTCGTTAGGGAGTGCATTTACGAGCGGGTCAATTGCTGAATTTTCTTCGGATTGTTCGGCTGGAGTCGGTTGTTGTTTCGGCATGGGTGATTGTCCTAACGCTGAAAAATTTTGTTTATTTAAAGTTGAATAGAGAAAGGCTCATAATAACGGAGAGCGGTCATGGGGGGCAAACGACGACCCATTGTTTTTTTTACGACCGCTTTTTATGCTACACTTCGTTTCAATGATTTCCCCTATCGTCAAAAAAGCGATAAATGGTCCACGGTTGAATGAGGACCGAGATCCCATTGTTTGGAATCCTCCCGGGATTTTTGAAACACGGGTGGGTGATTTTATTCGGGTGGTCAATCGGCAGTTTGACCTAAATATTGACGGGTACGCATCACTTCATCGGTGGTCCGTCACTGAGATTGGGCCATTTTGGCACACCCTGTTTGAGACTTCAGGCTTAATATATGACGGAGATTTGTCTCCTGTAGTCGAAAGTGAACGGCTTTGGCCCCGGCCGCAATGGTTTTCCAATGTGCGGATTAATTACGCCGAAAACATGCTT
Source organism: uncultured bacterium (assembly GCA_903864835.1). GTDB lineage: Bacteria > Margulisbacteria > Marinamargulisbacteria > SXXA01 > SXXA01 > CAIPHK01. The sequence continues at coordinate 67,438 of CAIPHK010000021.1, forward strand.
AAAAATAGGACCTCTGCACCAGCGATAATTTATTATTCAGAGCATCAGCCGGTTCAAACGATTACGTTTTCGGGTCTTTCGGATCAGGTGGCGCAGCTGTCGGATTGGATGCGACGGAGTGGAATTGGGATTGGGGATGTTGTTGCCGGGTTCGTCCCCAATTGCCCAGAGACGTTGGTGGTTATGCTTGCGGCGGCGGCGGTGGGGGCGGTGTGGACGTCCTGCTCCCCGGATTCTGGGACCCAATTTGCGGTCGACCGATTTAATCAGACCGTCCCTAAATTGTTGGTTGTGGTAGACGGCTACGTATATGACGATAAGATTTTTACCATTGGGGACAAGATCCAAGAATTGCGTGATGGGTTGCCGACGCTTAAATCAACGTTGATTATTTCTCGAATTCCCGGGACTATCTTGGACGATAACCTGGTATTTTATCACTCGATTGTGTCGTCGGCGAACGCGGTTCCAGAACTGGTCTTTGAGCGACTTAGTTTTTCTCATCCCCTTTATATCCTGTATTCATCAGGGACAACGGGAAAGCCAAAATGTCTGGTTCATAGCGCCGGTGGGAGTCTTCTTCAACATATTAAAGAACATCGCCTTCAATGTGATCTTCGACCGTTGGATCGATTGATGTATTACACAACGACGTCATGGATGATGTGGAATTGGTTGGTATCGGGGTTGGCGAGTGATATCACGGTGGTGCTATTCGAAGGAAAGCCAGATCCAGCGGTGGTCTGGGAATTTGTGAGGACAGCGGGAGTCACCGCGTTTGGAACCAGCGCATCTTGGATTTCATTGTGTCAAAAAACGAAGGTGGGTCCGACGGACGCTCAGGTGGCATCTATTACGCTGTTGATGTCGACTGGATCCGCTCTTTTAAGGGACCATTTTGACTATATTTATTCAGAAGTGAAGTCAGATATTCAGGTGTCGTCGATTTCAGGGGGAACCGATATTGTGTCGTGTTTTGCACTAGGGGGGCCGGTGCCCGTACGTCGGGGGCGGCTTCAGTGTGCGGGTTTGGGAATGGCGGTAGAGGTGTGGGATGACAATGCCCAGCGGGTATTTGGTGTTCAAGGCGAGCTGGTGTGTACCCAACCGTTTCCGTGTATGCCAGTTTATTTTTTGAATGATCCGAATAGCGAAAAATATCATTCGGCGTATTTTGAACGATTTGATGGATTTTGGACCCACGGGGATAGTGCCATTCAATACGAGGATGGAAGTCTTGAGATTGTTGGGCGATCGGATAGCACGATTAAGCATCATGGTGTTCGAGTTGGCACGGGTGATTTGTATAATGTATTAGAAGGCATTGCTGCAATTCGTGACTCGTTGGTTGTCGGCCGACGGGTGGGGGATGACGAAGATATTGTGGTGTTTTTGGTCCTGAAGGCGGGAGAGGCTCTTGATTCGACGCTTAAGAGGGAAATCCGGTTGGCGTTAACGGCTCAATCCCCTTGGTTTAAACCCGATGCGGTATTTGAAGTTACGGATATCCCGGTGACCACCAACGGAAAAAAGAGTGAAATTTTGGTGAAGAATTTACTCAATGGAGTGCCCATAACCAATTTGTCGGTAATTAAAAACCCAGGATGTTTGTCGGAATATCAGGAAATTGCGAAGCAAATGGCCGATGCAGACGCACTCAAACGGAACCGGTCAGATCGGAAGGAAATGGCGGGGCCTAGACCTTAATCGATCGTCTAAGAAACGTCGGCGATGCAATGGGGCGAAAGATGTCTGGGGCGGCATCTACCGCGTCGACAAACTGTTTAATGAGCGCCGCATTATTGGCGGCAATTTCGCCCGACGACAATACATGATTATTTTCGAATCCAATTCGAACGTGGCCACCGTTACGTACGGATTCTAACATGCAGTCCAATTCGTCTTCCCCAAATGCACAGACTGTCCAATGGAGTGCCACATCACTTAATGTTGAATTGTGGGCGTCAATAAATGGCGCTAATTCGGAGGGGTGGCCTTTTTGTCCTGTTTTTTTGCCCAATACATACAGTAAAAAATACTGGGACTCGTCAGGAATAATGCCGCGTAGGCGTAATTCTGAAAAATATCGAACTTCATCGGCCGAATAACAAATGTATTGAACTAGAATGTTTTGGGCATGCGCCCATTTTAAGAACGACTGAGCAGCCGGTTCAAAGGACGGATCAGGTATTAACTCGCGAATCCCAATAGACGCAGACTCCGGGACGAGTGCCTCAATGGTGGCAATCATATCAGCGGAAGAATAAATCCCCACTGTTTCAGTGGTTACTTGAAGCACCATTCTGTCACCGACCGCCTTCTGAATCGCCGCCAACGCCGCGCGGTACCGATCGGGATCTAACGAATGACGTTGGGTGTCATCGCGGACATGAAGATGAAACAACGAGACCCCAGCATCGGCACATCGAATGGCTTCTGCGGCAAGTTCATCGGGGGAGATTGGGATCGTAGGAAGATCTAATTTTGTCTTTCGGGCACCGTTGGGTGCGACGCAAATAGTAATGGCATGGGTCATTGAATAACCGAGTTGATTGCATGAGCCAGTTTACTGACGAGTTCATCAATCTGGGTTTCAGTAATGATAAATGGGGGGGAAATCATTATGTGGTCACCGTGTTTTCCGTCCAAAGTCCCGCCCATCGGGTAGCACATTAAGCCGGCGTCCATTGCAGATTTTTTGATTTTCACGTTGATTTTTAGCGCAGGGTCGAACGGTGTTTTGGTAGCACGATCCTGGACCAGTTCTAGTCCTCGGAACAGGCCCCGTCCTCGGATGTCTCCGATATGGGGGTGGTCCCCAAACTCGTCGTGGAGTCGTTTAGAGAGGATATCTCCCATTGTTCGAACTTGGCTGACCAAATGATCGCGTTCAATAATTTGTTGGACTTTGAGCGCGGTGGCACAGGCCAATGCGTGTCCCATATAGGTATGCCCATGCTGAAAAAATCCGGTGCCATTTTGAATCGTGCTAAATATCGTGTCGGAGACCAGTAATGCGCCTATCGGCTGATACCCTGCGCCTAACCCTTTGGCGATGGTGATCATATCCGGAATAATACCTTCTTGTTCACAGGCAAAAAGACTGCCGACTCGGCCCATTCCGCACATGACTTCGTCGAGAATGAGCAGGACATTATACTGGTCACAGATCTCACGAATACGCTTAAAATATCCTGGTGCAGCTGTAACACAGCCCATGGTAGCACCGACAACCGGCTCCGCTATAAATGCAGCAACCGTTTCAGGTCCCACGCGCAAAATTTCGGTTTCCAACTCGTTGGCAACACGTAATCCATACGCTTCTGGTGTTTCATTCGGCCACTGGCCACGGTATTCATAACATGCAGAGATATGCGATGTGGGTACCAATATTGGGTTAAACATTGCCCTGCGCCAGAGATTCCCTCCGGCAGACAATGCGCCAATTGTGTTGCCGTGATAGCTTTGCAACCGTGCAATAACCCGGTGTTTTTGAATGTTCCCGGTTTCGACAAAATATTGCCGTGCGAGTTTAATTGCGGCTTCGACGGCTTCTGACCCCCCCGATAAAAAATAAACGGCATCAATTCCTGGGGGCGCATTTCGTGTCAAAAATTCGGCCAACTGTTCCATCGGCTCGTTTGTGAAAAAACTCGTATGTGCAAACGCCATTTGCTGCGCTTGCCGAGCAATAGTTTCGATAATTTCAGGGTTGGAATGGCCAAGACAAGATACTGCGGCGCCAGAAGAACCATCTAAATAACGTTTTCCGTTTTGGTCGATGAGATAACAGCCGTCGCCTGCTATCGCGGTGGGCATCGATCCCAGGGTGTGACGATGGAAAACCTTGGTTGAGGCGAGTTGTGTTGTCATTATTATTTCTTCAATAAAAGCCCGGTGTCGTCACTAATAATCCGGTCCATATAGCCCGATATCCATAGCGCGTCTGGGTTGCTTCTTGCCACGATGATATTGCCCAGAATATCGCCGCCCGATGGGGCACGCAGGACCTTGAAAATAATGGTTCCGTTGGTCACTCCGATGACTTCCATTTTTCCGTATTCGGTGGACATCGTGTATCGCGCTTGCTTTTCGACTCCGGACAACCCACGTTGGGATTCGGTGTAGATTCGCCATGCGGTTTCTACTGGCACCGCGAAGAGTCGGTGTCCTTCGATTTCTCGACATTGAAACAAATAATGATTTCCTATCCCTTTAGAATAGAGCTCTCGCTGTAAAATATGGAGCGCTTTGGCATCGTTGTTAACATCGGCAATAATCGGAGTCTGATTTTCCAGGGATATAAAATTGCCTCGCGAGGTCAGACCTTCGACTGCATTTCGGACGGTCTCCATCCATACGTAGCGGCTATTCACCTTGATATAGTGACCGTCGCCCGATTTTTCGAGAAATTCGTCGGGATGGGTAAAGTGGACGGCGAATACGACGCGAACCCGAGGAAATAATTTGTGAAATCCGTCGAGCATTGCAAAAAAATCGGCGTCGACGCGCTCAGGGAAAAATGCCAATTCCTTGGTTCCGATTCGCACCTGTTCGACCCCGGCTTGCGCTAGGCCCACCATGAACGTGGCAATTCGTTTGTCCATGAGAGCCAGAGGGTCTCCGCCGGACAGAAGCGCTTCTCGGATTGGATAAATGCGTTTGCCCGATTCGGGATCAAAGCCACGGTTGGATTCCACCCAATTATTGTGTTTTCGGATGTAATCGAGGTGGGCGTGGAACTCATCGGGATTGATGGCCGTTTTGCCAGTTTTTTGAGTGAATAGATCGAGGCGATAGCAGTACCGACAATGAGACGAACAGGTGCTAGATACCATAAAAAGCATCATTTCATATTTATGAAGTGCGCCGGGTACCGGGGAGAATCTGTTCTGATTGGAGGGGTCTACTTCACCACTTAAATCTTCGGTTTCTTCGGCACGTGCCTTGACTAAGTTGCGGATGGGTTCGCTCTTCATTGCTAAGCGCATATAATAGTCCGTGATTTTGACCTTCATTCGGCCTTCGATGTCACGTTCCGTTCCCCTGAGCTTGTCGAATTCGGCGAGTTCTTCAGGGGTATAAAATTCTTTGAATTCCTCTGAAACAGCACCTTGGGAAAACGGACGAAACGATGCGGTGCCTGCGCCATGTTGGCCGCCACGGTCATGTCTTTTTGCGGGGATTAAGCTCAAAAATAAGGCTTGCTTCACTTCGGCGGACATTGCGCTCAAATCGGAGCTGTTAAAGGTAGTAAGATCGTGAATTCCAAATGTGCCGGCAAGATCGGCTTGCAGTGTGGATTGGCGAGGTGCCGTATTTGTGGGTTCCGCGATCGTCGTTTCGGCGGTTTGGGTATCCGTCAATTCCTCTTGTGTATTCTGGGTAGTCATATTGCCCTATTCTCCTCTTTTTATACGAAGTAACAGTTTTAAAAGTACCGGCCCCCCCCTACGGGGTACCCGGGCTAAAGGCGATTATTTTATACGGCTGATGAAGTAAAGGCTAGGAAAAAATTCCAGTCGGATGTTTTAGAGGAGAGATGTTCGGGTATAGTGGAGGTATTCCAAAGACAGAAAACAGTGGAGGTCTCAGTGGCCCTTAACTACACCGTATTATTAGAATCACAGTTTATTCTTCCTCAATTTTTTGAGCGATTTCGCGAAATTTCAGTATCCAGAGGCGGCGACTCGGATGCATTTGAGGCCGTTGCAGAGTCAAAGACGAAGTTGATTTTGTCAGAGGATATCGTTGGATTTGTGATGTGGGACGGGCCGGAGCCTGTGGGATTGGGGTGGGTAGAACGGATGACGCCAACCTATGGCAGTATTTTGGTGTATACGTCTGAGTCGAGGTATCAAGCGGACCTAGTGAATTATTTGGTAGATTCCAAGCTGGCTGTAGGGGTAATGGCCGAGTTACTTCATTTTGAAACGGATGACTCGATTTGTCAGTTGTTTCGTGATCGGGCGTTGATGGAAATTCCCCGGCAGAGGATGGTGTGCCACCTTCCAGAAACCCTTGATTATCCGGAGATTCCCGATGGATATACGTTGTTACCCTTGAGTCGGAAAACGGCGTTGCAAGTGTCCAATTTGAGTGTTCCTGCACATAAAATAAGTGGCGACTATCGGGGATACCCTGATATGGAGACGGTTGAGGGGCGATTGCGCTTGGAACATCTGGTGCATTCTCAATTTTACGGGCCCCTCTGTCATCCTGCGTCGATCGGCCTCATGTCAGGAGACGAAATGCATAGTGTGATCCTTAATCTTCTTATTCCCTGCTGGGGTCAGGAGAAAATGCCGTGGATATATGATATCGCAACATCGACGGACGTGATGGGGCGGGGATTAGGCGAATGGGTCCTTAGCTATGCTAAAGCGGTCTTAGTGGATTTCCATTTTCCGATGTGGGGATTGGCGGTGTCTCAATGCAACGTGGGTGCGATTCGTGTATACGAGCGGAACGGATTTGTGGTGGTCGATACATTTTCGGAGTTTTTGCAACACGATTAGTCCCCATTTTACGGTGCGCTATGGTAGGATGCCGCGACCATGGAATTGCGGGGAAAAGCGTTTCGAAAAATATTAGTCCAACGGGTGGATCGTTTGGGAGACGTAATTTTTACGTTGCCTGTATTGAAGTGGCTCCGGAGCCAATACCCCGATGCTGAAATTCATTATCTGGCATCTCCGAATCCGGCGGAGTTTTTGGAAACGCAATCGCTCGTCGATAAAGTGCACTGTGTGAAATCTGATATCGGTTGGGTGGGTATTGTGGCACTTGCCGGATTGTTACGGCGACAGTCATTCGACTTGTATATTTCATTATGGAATGACCCAAAGATGGCTTGGTTAGGGCGGCTGGCAACTATTCCAGTTCGCATTGGGGATTCTACAAATCAGAGTATTGGTTGGCTGTATACCCATTCGATTCGGCAACAATGGGAATGTGTGTCTATCCATCAAATCGAATTTAATATGCAATTGTTGATGCCGTTGGGATGGCGGGCAAAGGCGGGATGGACCTGGCACTTGGATGTGAACTCGGTGGCATTGGACGGGGTTACTGAGACGATGATGGATGTTAATGACTTAGAGCTGCCGGTGGTTGCGTTCTTTTGTGGAACTGGTGGGTCGAATTTACCCATTCCGGATTCGGTAATTGTTGAAGCGGTAGACCGATTGTCGGACGATGCCTGCGTGGTTTTTTTGGGGCAGGTTGATGGGGAGTCGCCGTTACGCAAATTAGAGATTCCTGGGGGAATTAATCGGTTGAATCAAACGACTGTGGCCGAATTGGCAGCGTGGATTTCGGTATCGGACGTGGTCATTGGTGCGGATACTGGCCCAATCCATATTGCGGCAGCGTTGGGGCGATCCATTGTTTTTTGTCCGGTTAGAAAGTCAAACTTGCCGACCCGATTTGGTCCCTGGTCGCGCCATGTTGAGATTATCCGTCGGGATTATTTGTGCCGTATGGTTCCGCCCAATGTATGTTTGGATCCGGGCTGTGAGGCGTTTCCCCGGGTGGTTGACATCGTGGGGGCGGTCGACCGCTTATTGAATGATCCCCCTGAGTTGTCAAATCGGGCGTTAAAAACACTGTTTTTGAAGGAGTCGATTCATATTTTGGTGATTGTGAAATCGCATGTGCATCGGCATGCCATGATGCGATTGGCCAAACGATGGCGGGCCTCTGGGCTTGTGATTATTCCGGTACTTCAGTCTCGAGTGTCTGTGCGTGACACAGTCCAACTCTGTTTGAGGTACAATGCGTTGGTCGTAGTGAGCGCGGATATGCCGATCTGGAAGGCCTGGGCGGTCCGGTTGATTATTAGTGTTGGGCATCAATACCTTCCGCCGGTAGTGGCGCGATTATCTTTATCAGTGAACGAAGATGAATCCGTGTTTTTGGGGTGGGTTGAAGACTGGTTGGCGGCGGGAACCGGAGTGGCGATATGAGAATATTATTGGTGCGGCCAGACGCTATTGGGGATGTGGTTTTAATGGTGCCGCTTCTCAACACCATTCGGCAGGCGTACCCTGATGCCGAAATTTATACACTGCAACAACCGTATACGATCCCGTTGCTTCAAGATCATCCGTCGGTGACGGCAATTATCCCCGATTGGAGGAAAATTCGACGGTCACGGGGAGTTAAAGGGTTCCTGGCCTATTCTCGGTATTTACGATCGTTTGGGTTTGATATGGTATTTTTTCCATATCTTGAGCCATATTATCTATTTTTAGCGATTGCGGCAGGCATATCGACCCGAGTAGGGGATAAAAATAAGATTTTTTTACGACCATTTTTGACCCATTCGATTCCTTTGGATTTTCGAAATTTGGTTCTCCACGAATCCCAGCAGTCCGCGAAATTGATTTGGGGGGTTAAACCAGAGGCGATGTTGGATCCGACAATGAATTTATGCGTGGCAGATACCGATCGGGAACAGGCGATGAGTGCCTTGGTCGAGGTGGGGGGGGATCCTGCCTTGCCCTATATTGTGATTCATCCGCGATCTGGAGGGGGGAATCGTCCGTGGCTTCCTGCTAAATATGCGGCCCTTATTGATCATTTAACGGAGCGGTCGGAGTATCAGATTGTGTTGACGGGGTCTGGCGCAAAAGAAATTCAGATCATTTCGGACATTCGGAATTTTACCCGGCATTCGTTTATTGATATATCAGGCAAAACGCCATTGCGGAGTTTGATGGGGTTAATTTCACGGGCAGCGGTAGTGATCGGAACGGACACCGGCCCAACTCATATTGCAGCGGCATTGGGGGTCCCTGTGGTAAGTGTATCGCCGACGAAGTTTGTGAAGGCATTGCGATGGGGGCCATGGCGGACTCCGAACCGGGTGGTGAGCGAGTCCCAGGCCTGTACGTTAGTGTGCCGCCCGTATAAGTGTAAGAAAAATATTTGTTTAGATGCCATTGATAGTCATCGCGTGAGCGACGCGATCCTCAGTGTTGCCCTTGAAACGCCGGATGGGGTGAATTCAATTCCAACGAAGCATCGATGGATACAGACCAGCATGCATACTATGGTGTATTGGGCCGGTCGGGAGTCCCAGCTCCAAATGGTGGTGGATCAATACAATATGCTTAAGTGCAGTGGATTTGTTGTGCATCTTGGGACAAGGTCGTGGCGTTTTCGACGGTCGTTGGCGGCAGCGTTAGGAATCGAATCCGATCTGATTACGGTTATTCCGCCGTTTGATTGGGTGGGAATGGTGTGGGCGTTGATGACTCACGACATTACAGTGGTCTTTGTTGTGGGCCCGATTGTCAGATGGTACTGGTTTTTGATGCGTCAAATTTGTGCGTTGCGACAATACTGCCCACCGGTGGCATTGGGAATTTCAACCCCCTCGGAGTCGATGGAAGATATCGTCCTGCAGATTACTGCAGGAGTGTACCCTTAGGACCCTAAAAGTCCCGACAGATAATAATATTCTTTCAGAAACCAGGTTCCAAACCGATGTGCCATTCCAGGGCGGCCTTCGTGCCATTGTGTCATCGTTCGAATAAGCCGCCCCGTCGGAGAGGTTGCCCGATAGACCATGACCGACAATGGATTTAATCCCAAAAACCATTTTAGTTCGGGGTGCTTTCGAAGCATAATTTGGGCGGACTCACCCTTTTTTATGTTTCGTTTGATCTCATCGTTTTCGGATACCACATGATAATGGTAATTGATCGCAGATTTGAGATATCGGAGAGGGATTTTTTTTTGTTGGAGTCGATATCCCAATTCCAGGTCTTCCCACCCATATCCTAAAAAGTCCATGTCAAATCCATTTTCGGCCGTAAAGAGTGCCTTGGGGAACGAGAGATTGCCGGTGAGAAAATAGTACCAACCGAGCGATGCGCCATCGGCAATTGAACGAGTGATGTAGGGATATACTTTGGAGGGTTGAGGGGGCCAATGCAATTCGGTCATATTTAAGGTGACGCCTTCAAAACATGTGGGGGTTGATGCCGACTGTTGGGCATTAACATGGGTGGCAATGAAGTCGGGTGCAGGGATCATGTCTGCATCTGTAATAATAATAGTGTCGGAGAGTGATTCCTGGACGCCACGGTTTCGTGCCCCTGATTTCCCTTGATTTTCCTGAATAATTCCACGGAATCGGAATTTGGCGGAGAATTGGGAAAAAAGTGCGGCGGTTCCATCGGTTGATCCTGAATCGACCACAATAACTTCGAAAAGGTCGGGAGCACAGGTTTGCTCGTTGTATCCGTCAAGCACCCGTTCTAAAACCGAGGCTTGGTTAAACGTGCCGATTACAACACTGATTTGAATTGGCGGTGTCATAGCGGGCGTACTATAACATTGTTGTTGCGACGGGGTCACACCCTTCGGTATTATGGTGAAATGACATTATCTCAAGCTGATCTTTCTTCTATTTCGACGCTCCTAAATCGCGAACCCACACCGGTAGAGACCCATATTTTTGATGCCATGTGGTCAGAACATTGTTCTTACAAAAGTAGTAAAGCCGTGCTTAAGGCCCATCTACCTATTCAAGGATCGGAAGTTGCCCTGGGTATTGGCGAGGACTCTGGAATTATTCGTTTTGTTGTTCATAATGGGCGCCAATACTGTTTGGCGGTGTCCCATGAATCTCATAATCATCCCTCCCAAATCCTTCCTATTGAAGGCGCTGCAACGGGTGTGGGTGGGGTTGTTCGGGACGTCTATTGCATGGGGGCCGATGTGATTGGGGTCCTTAACTCATTGCATTTTGGATTGAGTGACGATCCTCAATCGGTGGTGCATACCATCGCTAAAAACGTAGTCATAGGCGTTTCTGACTATGCGAATCCGTTAGGGGTTCCTGTCTTGGGTGGCGAGACAGTCTATCATCCGTCGTATAACGACAATTGTTTGGTGAATGTGGCGGCAGTTGGCCTGATTGATGAGGCGGATATTATCCACAGCTATGTTCCAGAAGAAGCCAAAACGGAACCCTATGACGTTATTTTGTTTGGCAAAAGCACGGACGCCACTGGGTTCGGCGGTGCCAGTTTTTCATCATCGACTCTGGATAAAGAAAATGACATTAAAAATGTGGGTGCCGTGCAAGTTCACGATCCGTTTTTAAAACGAGTCCTAGTTGAGGCTATTAAGCATCTATTGCAGGTAGTGAAGACAAAAAAAATTGCAATTGGGTTTAAAGATCTCGGTGCCGGAGGTATTTGTTGTGCGACGTCAGAAATCGCGGTGGCAGGTGGGATGGGTGTTGAAATTGACTTGGATCGAGTGAATGTCGCGATACCGGATCTCAACCCTGAGGTCATTGCATGTTCGGAAACCCAGGAACGTTTTTGCCTGGTGGTCCCACGGACGTTTTCCCAAGAAGTATTAGATATCTTTAATCGACAGTTTTCGTTTCCTGAGATTTATCCGGCGTCAGGAGCTGTGGTCATCGGCCAAGTGATTCCTGACGGCCGATTTATTGTTCGGCACAAAGGACAGTTGGTCGCCGATTTGCCGGTGGCGGCGATTACAACTGAAGTGAAGGCCGAGCGTCATGCCGAATCAAGGCCGATTGCACGGGATGCCCAGCACTCCGTCAGTTTGAATTCTGATGAACACCGGGCAATTGCAATCCAATTGATGGGGCTGCCGAATATGCGATCAAAACGATACGTCTATCGTTTTTTTGATAATGCCGTTCGCGGGGATACGATCGTTTATCCTGGAGAGGCTGATTCTGTCCTGGTGACACCGATCGAAGGCTGCAATGCGGCGGTCGCTGTCAGTATGGATTCTAACTTATATGGGAAATGCGATCCGTACGTCAGTGGCGCCTATGCGGTGGCTGAGGCGGTCCGCAACGTGATTGCCGTTGGGGCGAGGCCCCTGTGCGTCACAGACTGTCTTAACTATGGCAATCCCGAAAATCCGAGTGCTTTTTTTGATTTTGTTGAAGGGGTTAAGGGAATTGGGGATGCGTCCCGTGCGTTTGGGTTTATTGATGGAGAAGCGTTGCCTGTTATTTCAGGTAATGTGAGTTTGTATAACGAATCTAAGGCAGGGAGTGCGGTAATACCGTCTCCAGTGATTGTGGTCATTGGCAGAGTCGATGATTATCACCGTGCGGTCACCTTGCAATTGTCTGAACCGGGGTTGCGATTGATTCGGATTGGGCGCGCCTATTCTGAATTCGGAGGTACTCAAATTCAAGAATTGGTGGGGGCACTTAATGGTGTTGCGCCTCAAGTGCGATTTGAGTATGAATCCCGGGCCAATCGTGCCGTTTTGGCTGCAATTGACGCAGGGCTTGTCGCTGCAGCTCACGACATCTCCGGAGGCGGAGTGCTCGGTGCGATATTTGAAATGTGCTTGGGGCAATTGGGCGATTTTCGGGTGGGTGCTGAATTGAGTGTGTCTGGGGATCCATTGACGACGTTATATTCCGAAAATGGGGGGTACTTACTGGCTGTTCGGCAACAAAATGGTGCTGCGTTTGAGGCGCTTATGATGGCGCATGGTCAATCCATCGATGACATCGGGCGGTCGGTTGTGTCGTTATCGGTTACGGTTGCCGGTGGGGGTGTTCAGTATTCGGTACCGCTAACGGAGATTAAATCTCAGTGGAGGCCAGAGATCCAATGAAGCGATCCATTGTTGCCGTTCTTGTGTTGAGTCTTCTATGGTGCGGGACCGACCGTCTAGCTTGTCAGACCCCGGAGGTGACACGTCGCCCTGTGGTTCGCGATGATTTTGAACTCAAATACCGAGATGGTATGCAGATGGAGCAGTTGCGGCTCTTCCCTCAAGCAAAAGGGATCTACATCGACATCGGTCGGCAATTTATTCGGATGTCGGAGAGTGGCCGGCCCAAAGAGGCACTTGTGGCTCAATTGCCAGTTGTCTTAAGTGCCGTGTATCGGCTGGGAATTGTGACGGCCCGCGACAACTACTACAACGTTCATCCGTTGGTTTACCAATTGGATTCGTTTCAGGATACCCAAACCGTGATCGATCAAGTGCTCATTATTATGGGCGAGCTTCGGCGTCAGGGGTTTGTTGGACGCGCGTTGTATGAAAGTTTGTATTTTTCAAGGGCCTTGAATCGTGTTGCTTGGGCCAATAAGTTGTTAATTGGTACCGCCTGGAAAAATTATGTCATTTGTCCGCCGACGGATGTCATTGGAATGGTGACGATGGCGATGTCAGATTTGGACCAATTACTGGTGCTTCAGGAGTTGCCCCCCAATTTGAAGTTGATGGTGATTCCCGCCGATAGAGATTCTGCGCAGGTGCTCAACGAGAAATATACAGATCGGTTTAAGCAACTGACCAAGGACTCCGTAGAAATGCGAACCTATCGATTGATGAATTTTGAGGATGACCCTACTAATTTGGCTCGATTAACGGCTAAACGGACGCTGAATCAGGTGTATGGGGCGCTGGAGTTTTATAATGCACCGGAAACTCAGCAAATGATTGGGCTGGGTAAAACGAATTACACCTTGGAACGGATCCTATCCAAGGATAATCAGCCTTTTTTTAAGGTCTGCGAACAATTGGTAACCCTGATTGGAATTTATTAGGGGTTGATTCTGGGCGGCAGGCTAAGCGGACGTCGCATTGACGCTACATAGGCACTGATCAACAAATAGTTGTAGTTTTTCCGACGAGTCAATGAGAGACGACGGAATCGCCGTTTCAGACGGAATTTGCAGATTTTTTATCTGAGGAAAATGTCGATAGATATCTTTCATAAATAAAGAATAGCCGTTGCCAATCGCGGCAAGGGCGGTGTTTCTGAGGTCAGCATGCGCGATTTCCTGAACGAGCGCAACGAGGTTGCCGGAATCCAGTGGGCGGATTCGAAAGTGGTCCATTTTCGTGCTAAAACGGGATAAAGCGAGTGATTGTTCAATACTCGCGCCCAGTGTTTTGACGTCGTGGACGTAATCAGCCGCACCGGCATCAATGCAGTGTTGTCGTTCGGCTTGGGTATTTTTTTCGGACACAACAATAAATTCGGGCAATGTATTAATTGCAATAAATGATGCGAGTTGTTTTGGCGTACATTTTGTCTTTTGGTTTAGACAATAGATGACCACTCGGATGCGATAGCTCAATGATCGAAATTCATCCATCAAAGTCGACGGCGAATTAAACTCGATGATGTCATAAGTCGTTCCAAGGCTATCGGAGATAGCCGCACGTTGTTCGGGGTCCGTCGTCAATAACGCAACCAATGGTCGGCTCATGATACCCCACCTTTTTCCCTTTTTTAAAAACTGAGAAAGAAAATAAGAAATCTTTTAAATAAAAGCAAGCGTGAATATCCTTGGCGACCTGGAGTCCCAGAGATACTATGAAAAAATGTTGGATTTCTCCATTGGATTGAGGCCGTTATTAAATGACTACGCATTGCGGCAACTGGCACGCTTGGGCATTCATACGGTGGGAGATGTGTTGGGGTATTTTCCTAGGGGGTACCAGGATCGTCGCAATATTCCCCGGATTTCCCAAGTAACAGGGAGCGGGGTGCAGCTTGTAACGGGAATGGTAGAAGCCGTGACCGAAGAAGTGGTTAAAAACCGGGTATCGATTTTGAAGTGCCGCATACGGGATGTGAGTGGTGCAATCGAATTGGTTTTTTTTAATCAATCATTTCTCAAGCCCGTATTGAAAGTGGGCCTTCAATTGGTCGCGGCAGGGAAAGTCGAGGTGAATTCATATACGGGTAGTCGCCAGCTGATGGTGTCTGAATTGGATATTATTCGGTCTGAGGCGGATCGTCGGATGGCATTGGGTGTGATTGTTCCCATTTACCCGTTGTCTCAAGGGTTATATCAATCTCGAGTTCGCGGCATTATTTTGGAGGTAATAGAAAAGGTTGTTGGGCAAGTGGACGATCACCTTCCGTTGTGGGTTCGCGACAAATTGAATTTGATGCCCCTAAGCGATGCCCTTAAAGAACTCCATTTGCCCACTTCGCCCCATCTTTGTACGGCGGCACGGCAACGGATTGTCTTCGATGAATTCTTGAGATTTCAAATGGCGTTGGTTGAAAAACGACAGGTTCGGTCTCGAGAAACAACGGACATTCGGTTCGTGTCGACTCATTGCCTGCTGGATCGATATATGGAATCGCTGACGTATCGGTTGACGGCTGACCAGACTGCGGCAATATCCGATGTTGTTGGCGACGTGATATCGGGGCGCGCAATGAATCGATTGATTCAGGGAGATGTTGGAAGTGGTAAGACGGATGTTATTGCGGCGGCATTGCTGTTGGCGATTGGGTCTGGATTTCAAGCCGCATTGATGGTCCCTACGGAGGTGCTGGCTGAGCAACATTTTAGACGGTTCTCGGACCAGTTTTCAGAGTTGGGGGTTAACGTGGTTCTGGTCAAAGGCGGGCAACGAAGCCGGGAACGAAAAGCGGCAATTGCGAGAATGGCATCCGGTGAGCCCATGGTTGCGATTGGAACTCATGCGTTGATTGAAGTGCCCGTGGTTTTGCCCAATCTTGGGTTAGTGGTGGTGGACGAGCAGCATCGGTTCGGGGTGATGCAACGCATGAAGTTAAATCAAAAGTCGATGACCCCGCATTGCCTATTTACAACAGCGACGCCGATCCCACGGTCGTTTATGCTGACGGTGTTTGGAGATTTGGACAAAACGATTATCCGAGAACTTCCTCCCGGGCGTCGCCCACCCCAGACGGTGTTTTTCCCGTTAAATGCGATTGGGAAAGTCTGGGAATTGTGTCGGGGCCAGTTATCGGCAGGACACCAAGTGTATATCGTGTACCCTCTAGTTGAAGAGTCTGAAAAAATGGATTTGGCGTCTGCAATGGATGGCTATGTTGGTGTGTGTCAGGAATTTCCTTCTATTTCCGTTGGCTTGGTCCATGGCCGGCTGCCAAGTGTCGAAAAAAATAATATTATGGCTCGGTTTAAATCGGGAGAAATTAAAGTTTTAGTGGCGACAACGGTTATCGAGGTGGGGATTGATGTGCCAAACGCCACGGTTATGGTGATCGTCAACTCAGAACGATTTGGGCTGTCTCAGTTACATCAGTTGCGGGGGCGGGTTGGACGTGGGGCGGCCCGGAGTTATTGTATTTTGTTGGGAAAAGCAAAAACAGAAGTCGCACAACGGAGGATGGATGCAATGGTCCAGATATCAGATGGGTTTCAACTGGCGGAGTTGGATTTGAAATTGAGAGGACCTGGAGAGTTGTTAGGGACACGTCAATCGGGCTTACCGAATTTTAAAATGGCCGACTTGGTACAAGATCAGTCCTTGTTGAGTTTGGCGCATCGGACCGCAATGCGCATATTTGAGCGAGATTCTGAACTGACTCGGATCGAAAATGCAGGGCTGGCCCGTTGGTACCGATCTGCGACGCCGTTCACGGTAGAAACCCGGTTGAACTGATGCGTGTTACTTCCGGGAAGTGGAAAGGATTTCCGCTCGATTATCCAAAAGACCGAGCCTTTCGGCCAACTCAGGAAAAGGTGCGGTCCGCGGTGTTTAACGTCCTGCAATACCAGATGGGGGGGGCGGATTTTTTGGATTTATATTGTGGGACCGGGGCGATGGGTTTTGAGGCTATATCTAGAGGGGCATCGACTGTAACCTTGGTGGATTCGAATGTCCGGTTTGCCGAAAAAAATCGAGAATCGTCTGTGGCCAGACTGTTACCGGAGGCCCAAGCTGATGCGCGTCGCCAGCTGACGGTAGTCCGGTCGGGTGTGCCTGATTATTTGCGAAAAACCCAGCTGTCCTTTGACGTTATCTTTATGGATCCCCCCTGGGATCAAGTGGGACTTTATGAGGATACATTCCGGCTTATCGCGGGCTCTGATATACTCCGGCCAGACGGTGTTCTAGGTTGCGAACACCCCAAGCGTCTGGAATTGGTACTGCCTCCAGGATTAGCCATTGGGGAACGGTATGCCTATAGCGATACGGTGGTTTCAATGATTTTTCGACGAGAGGTAACTGATGCAAGCAGCGATTTATCCGGGTAGTTTTGATCCGATTACCAATGGGCATTTGGATGTGGTTCGGCGCGCGCTTTCATTAGTAAATCGTGTGGTTGTGGGGGTTATTTACAATCCCGAAAAAAATCCATTGTTCTCGCTCGAAGAACGAATGGACTTGATTCGAACGTTATTTAAGGATGAACCTAGAGTTGAAGTTGCGTCGTTTAGTGGATTGTTGATTGATTTTGCAAGACTCCAGAATGTTTATACAATTATTCGTGGATTACGAGCGGTGTCGGATTTTGACTATGAGTTTCAGATGGCAATTACCAATCGTCATCTATGTCCTAAGTTGGATACGGTATTTTTGATGACCGATGTGGATTATTCATACCTTAGCTCCAGTTTAGTAAAGCAAGTGGCGCGTTTTGGAGGGGATGTGTCGTCTTTTGTTCCGATGGAAATTGAACTTAAATTAAAGGAAAAACTGGGATTATGAACGAAGTATTGGGTCTGATCGATTCGATTGAAGCAACGATTTTGGAGGGAAAAAAGGTTCCGTTTTCAGAAAAGGTGGTGTTGGATGAACGCCGTCTTTTGGGGTTGTTAGACAAGCTTCGGTTGGTCGTTAAAAACGATTCGACACTGATTCGCCGGTCGATCGAAATGTCCTCGATGGATGATGATCGGTCATCGCGAGCACCGGTGGTTATTGAAACACCGACAGGTATTCATCCTGATGTCTTGCGCCAAGCAGAAGATGAAAGTCTTCGAGTGCGTCGGAATGCGGATGAATATGCAGATAATGTCTTGGCTCATCTCCAAATGGTAGTGACCCGAGCGCAGAAAAATATGATTAAGTTAGAACAAAGTATTGAATCCGGCCGGGACCATCTGGAAACCCGACGGAATGAATCAAAAGGATAAACCAATGGCACGTTTGGATGGTCGCGACGCACATGTGTCTCGGGAGTTAACAATTATTAGGAATTTTACAAAATATTCCTTGGGATCGGTTCTTATTGCAACTGGGGATACCAAGGTGCTGTGTACGGCATCGATTGAAGATCGAGTGCCTCATTTCTTGAAAGACTCCGGCCAAGGATGGCTGACTGCCGAGTATTCATTGCTTCCGTCATCAACGTCGACTCGTGTTCAGCGCGAACTTAATAAAGGTCGACCGTCTGGTCGAACCAACGAGATTCAACGGTTGATCGGTCGTAGTTTGCGTGCAGCGATTGATTTAAAGCGCCTGGGTGAACGCACGATCCATATTGATTGTGATGTGCTGCAGGCCGATGGGGGGACCCGCACAGCGTCTGTAACCGGCGCCATGATCGCATTGGCCGATGCGTGTGAGGCGTTGGTGTTGCGCCGATCATTACCAGTGAGCCCTATTATTGCGCTGGTCACTGCGGTCAGCGTGGGAATTGTCGACGGAGTTCCCGTGAGCGATTTAACCTACGAAGAAGATTTTAGGGCGGATGTAGACATGAATATTGTGATGGCCAACGCGGAGACATTTGTAGAGGTTCAAGGGACCGCTGAGAAGTCGTCTTATAGTCGGTCACAGCTCGATGCGATGTTGGGACTTGCACAAGCGTCATTGGCGGAAATGAATACTAAAATTCGATCACAGGTGCCGTTGCCGTTTTAATGACGTCGTTTCGGAGTGGTCTGTTAGGGTTTGGGTTGGGGGTGGTGACGTGTGTCTTTGTCGGATTTTCTCGCGTGATTCCGTTGCCGATGTTGGCACGGGTGAGTACGACAATTCAATCGGCATATATCGATCGAGACCTTGACCTCCGCGCTTTAGAAGTTGGTGCGATTCGAGGGTACCTCGGCGTTTTGAATGATCCCCACACCCGATGGATTGATCCCGAAACGTTGCAAAAAATGAGGCATCATTTGAAGGGGGAGTCGGCGAGCTCTGTCACGTTTGATCCAGTAGATCACGTCACGGTTATTGGGAGGGTCGGGTATCTTCGGATTACCAGTTTTGAGAGCTTAACCTTGGCGACCGATGTTCGAAATGCCGTCCGCTTGTTAATTCAGCAAGGAGTAGCCGGGCTTATTATTGACCTGCGAGGGAACGGAGGTGGCCTTTATTCGAGCGGGGTGAAAGTGGCCAACCTATTTTTGTCCGATGTTCCTGTAGTTCACACTGTGGATCGATTGGGGAAGTCCCGGACGGAGCGTGCACCAGAGAATCCCGAATTTGGATCGATTCCACTTGTGGTTTTGGTCAATGAGGCGTCTGCGTCCTCATCCGAAATATTTGCAGGTGCGATTCAAGACAATCATCGTGGAAAAATAGTCGGCCATTCGACGTATGGCAAAGCGACGATGCAGAAAGTGTTGCCGCTTCAAGATGGATCGGCGGTGTTGTATACAACGGCACGTTACTTTACTCCCTTAGGCCACGATATTTCAAAAAAGGGGATTGCGGTCGATGTGGTATTGCCTAAAGCAGATGCGGTTGGGACTGGAAATGTGGGACTGGATCCACAGGTTCAGGCTGCGAAACGCCTTCTGGAGGCGGGGGGGTAGGTTAGGCCTTCTTCGACTTCTTCATTTTGTCCAATTGGTAGACAAACGCGAGCACCTCGGCAACTAGAGTATATAGTTCGCCTGGAATTTCAGTATTTAAATCTAATTTACTGAGTAATTCGGTTAACGTTTCGTCTTCGTAGAATGGGATTCGATTTTCTTCGGCTAGCTCTAATATTTTCTCGGCAACGGAGGCTTTTCCTGTCGCAATAATCTTAGGCGCTTTGTCTTTTCCAACCTGATATTTGATGGCGATTGCCCGGAGATCTTTTCGTTCCGGCAACTGAAGCTCATCAAGGTGGCGCTTGAGCTTCTTAGCTTTTTTATTGAGTAATGCCTGGGGTATTTTTTTCATACTTCTGTGTTGATTCTAGATAATGTATCAAGGTTAAGTTTGGGCAATAGCAGCTGTTTAATGTCGATTCTCTTTTCAGTGGTTTGAAGCCCCACTAATTCATAATCGTGGGCACTGACTTGGTCTTTGAACTCACCAATCCATTTGGTTACCAGTTGGCGACTGTCGGCACGGTCGCTGCTAACGGTCATCCAAATCTTTTTATCAAGAATATCAAGAACGACTGCCATTTCGCCCAAATCCTGTGTCTCGAATTTTACAATAATGCGGGTTTTTTGAGTGTTGTATTCTGTCTTTTTTTTCAGAGGGTCTTTTCGTACTAGTAGTTCCATTACCGCTTGGCCTTGCATCCATGGATTGGGAAACTGCCAGTATCCGAACCGATCGTTACCCACCTGTTGAGCAACCTGCTCGGACATAATGGCTTGGCTGGTAAGTGATTCCAAGAATCCAGCGATACCACTTTGGAGGTTGGTGGAGGCTTTTAGAAACCGTTCCAATGCGGAGGTCATGCCCTCGTTGGACATTTTTTGTCGGAGGCCTCCGATGAATTCATATAGGGTTTTAAAATCCTTAATCAGGCCACCCCGACTCAATTCCGACCAGTCCATCCGGTCGTTAGGATCTTTGGAGAGTTTTTTTAACGAGTCGTCGAGTTCGGATACCGCAGCACTTAATCCGGCTAAAAGTCCTGAATCTAAGAATGTACTCGCAAAATTCATGCCGAGTTGAAACTGAGACATATCGGACTGCAGCTGCTGCAATTGCTGATTAATTTGGAGTTGGTTGTTAAGAAAATGGCCGATGATATCCACGCTTCGGGGTGTTTCCGCCAATCCTTTGGACAGGCTGACTACCGACGACTCGAGAGAGTTGGTTGATTTTCGGCCTTTGACTAAGGTTTGAACGGTTTCAAAATTGGGACCGGATGCTTCGAGTCCAAATTGAAGAATCGTCGACATAATTTGAATATTCTCGGTGGTTGGGGCTTTTTGAATATGAACGAGCTGATCCACTATGTCTGCTCGCGAAATGGGCCGTGCGATGGTTTCTCTGGGGGATGTCGACGTGGTTCCGTCGGCCTTGGTGACGGGTTTTAAGGCGGATACTTTTGCTGCGCTATCGACAGCAGGCGGTGCATTAACGTTTTTGTTGACGCCTTGACTTTCTTCTATGGAGAACGCTTTTTTAATATTGCCGGCCTCATCGACCTTAGGCGATGATTTGACTGACGTATCAAAAATGCCAGAATGTCGTGGTCCGCTTGCGTTGATTCCTAAACCCATGTGCTCAATTCACCTCGACGCTTTAATTCCCGTAAATGGGTCTACCTAACCACAATCGAAAAAACTCGGAAAACACTTGTATGCAATTACACAGTTTTTTTTGTTTCAGGAAGAGTGGGGAGCCCCAAGCTACTGTTGTAGGCCTGTTGTAGGGCGCGCGTCAACTCTCTTGACTTAATATTGGGGTATTTTTCCAGTTTATCAACAAGCACAATCCCTTTGAGTGAGCTTGTTAAAAACACTTCGTGGAATTCGTCTATATCGCTCAGTACGATCTCTTGCTCGCAGATGTCGACGTCAAATTCTTCAGCTTTTTCGAGAAGGTAACGACGGGTGACTCCCGGTAAAATATATTGGGATTTGGGTGTGAATAACACATTCCCTCGTGCAAAAAAGACGTTGGCGGTGGGGGTTTCTAACACGGTTTGTTTTTCGGAATATAAAATGACATCGTCGTAGGGGTCGCAGAGCGCTTTTTCGAGAATGTTTTTTACGTACGATAGCATCTTGAATTGATCAATTTGAATTCTCTGGAAAGATTCCTGGCGAATTCCCAAATGAATGCCGATATTGGAGCGGGTTTGGGTCATTGGTCGAAGAATGACAAGTACCATGGGCCGGCCCATAACAATTCGATGAGTGCCGACTGGGCGATCCCCAGGGGTAACGTAGATATTGAGAATTGCGCCGTCTTCGATTTTATTTTGTTGGACAAGATCCACAATGATGTCTCTGATATGCGTCTGGGTTACGGCCAATTCAATCCCCATGATAATGGCGGACGATTGCAATCGTTCCCAATGTTTTTCAAAAAGGATCGGTTTTTTTTCGAAAATTCGCACGGTTTCGAATAGGCCATACCCGTATAGGAACCCGTAGTCGTCATAGGGAAATGGTACCGACTGTGCGGGTCTTATTTTCTCTTGGTAATATACAAATGGGTAGAGATTCATTGTGAGGTAACCTTATTAATAGGATACACATGTTTAAATTTACACGGTAGTGGGGCGATTTTTATGAGGAGAGATTCAATGATGGAACAATCGCAGCGATTATATGATAAGGCTCAGACTATTTTGGTTGGAGGCGTAAATAGCCCGGTTCGGGCATTCAAGAGTGTGGGGGGGACTCCCCTTTTTTTTAATCGCGGGTACGGCGCATATCTGACGTCTGCCGACGGGGACGATTATTTGGACTATGTGTTGTCATGGGGGCCGATGATTTTGGGACATGCAGATTCGGACGTCCTAGATGTTGTGACGAAGACCCTGCGCAATGGCGTGTCATTCGGGGCGCCGACGGAATTGGAAACGGTGTTAGCCCAGTTGGTTAACTCTTATTTCCCCTCGATGGAGCGGGTTAGGTTTGTTAATTCGGGAACAGAGGCATGTATGAGTGCGATTCGTTTGGCACGGGGGTTTACCGGGCGAAAACGGATCGTTAAATTCGATGGGTGTTACCATGGCCATGCCGATTCTCTATTGGTTGCGGCGGGATCTGGGGGATTGACGTTGGGTACCCCGGATAGTGCTGGGGTTCTCCCAGAGTTAGCCCGTTACACAACGGTACTTCCTTATAACGATAGCGTTGCATTGAGGCAGTGTTTTGCGGAAATAGGGTCTGAAATTGCAGCGGTCATTGTGGAGCCGGTTGCCGGGAATATGGGGGTGATCGTCCCCGATAGTTCGTTTCTGGTTACTTTGCGAGATCTCTGTACTGAGTTTGGGGCGCTGTTGATTTTTGACGAGGTAATGACGGGATTTCGAGTGAGCCTAAATGGGGCTCAAGGACTTTTTGGAATTACGCCTGATTTGACGTGTCTGGGCAAGGTGGTGGGTGGGGGGATGCCCTGCGCTGCTTATGGCGGTAGAGCGGATGTCATGATCCAGTTGTCGCCGTGTGGGCCTGTATATCAGGCGGGGACCTTGTCGGGGAATCCCGTAGCCATGGCATCGGGAATCGCAACGTTGTCAAAGCTAAAAGATACCCGTTTATTTAACTCGGCGGTAGCCCATACTGACGCGTTGGTGTCGGGTTTGAGAGATCGTATTCAGCGGAAGGGTATCCCCGCCACTGT
Organism: uncultured bacterium; assembly: GCA_903864835.1. Taxonomy (GTDB): domain Bacteria; phylum Margulisbacteria; class Marinamargulisbacteria; order SXXA01; family SXXA01; genus CAIPHK01. The sequence continues at coordinate 90,685 of CAIPHK010000021.1, forward strand.
GGCCCACTGTGGGACGATGTGGACGCTATTTTTTAATCCTGCCCCGGTGCGTAATTTAACCGACGCGATGGTCTCCGATCGACAACGCTTTGCCCGTTATTACCATGCGATGTTGGGTCAGAATGTCTATTTGGCTCCGTCCCAGTTTGAATCGAATTTTGTGTCGGCATGTCACGGGGCCCGTGAACTTGACCACATACTGAATGCATTTGATGTAGGTTTAGAGTCTTGAAAAGTCGGGAAGTTTTGGTTTGTGTTTCCAAACTATATTACAAGAATCGACCGTCCATTGAGGACTGGTTTTAAATTGGCTCAAGCTCATTTATAATGTGCCGATCCTGAAGGGAGTTTTAAGTATGTCTGATTGTCGCTACCGACGTGCGGTATCTACTGTTTTTTTTATGTTGGGGGTAACGACTTCTGTGGTAATCGCAGCGCCAGCAGCTCCGGTTGTAGCGCCTAAAATAGCGGTGCCATCACCACTTCGACAACAAGGTCAGGCAACAATTAATGTGGCGGTTCCCCTTACTGATGATGAGATTTTTCAGGTAGAACAGAAATATAAAGATGCGATGGCCGCAAAGAAATTTGACGAAGCGCTGCAGTTGTTGAGGAAACTTCCCGAAACATCTATGTCTCGGCCGCGTCGTGCGGAGCGACAAATGTTAATGACATTTGAAGTGGTGGAGCAACGTATCGCGAGTTCGTCGTCGATGTTTGCCAAGGATGATGAATTGGACGACGCGACGCGTAAGACCGTTCAAAAACTATATAAAGAGGGCCAAAATGCCCTTATGGCTAATCAGAATGACCTTGGCCGTGATATTTTGATCCATATATTGTTTTTGCATCGACAGAATCTAAGGTCAAAAATTCTGTTGGAAGAAGCCCTGGATTTGAAGTCGGGGTCTTATAAGATTGAAAATATGGAGGCAAAGTATTGGAATAAATCCTCCATTAATTTTTATGGCGGAAATTACCAAGCGGCGGTAGAAGTTCTTCAGGCCTTGTCGTTTTTTGATAAAGATAATCCTACGGTCTATGAACGTATGGGCTCCTCTTATTACATGATGGGAGAGAAGGAAAAGGCGATTAGCGCGTGGAATACAGTATTGTTTCTGGATCCTACCGACAAAGACGTTGAAGAAATTATTAAAAAGACCCAAGAATTAATCGCAGAAGATAAAGAAGATGCAAAAAAGGAAAAGGCAAAGCCTAAGAATGCACAGAATGTTAATTTGGCTGAAACACAGTTGATGGGTAAATTTCCAAAACAGGACCAGGCGTACGAGTATGCGAATACATTGCGTAAGCAAGGTGTGGATGCCGTGGTGACAGAGGAAGATGATGGGAAGTGGGCGGTGCGTGTTCCAAAAAAAGGGTCGAAATAGGAAAGGGTTGAGTGGGTTATGATGCGCAATTTAGCGGTTAAGCTTTGGGGGGTTCTGTTGGTGGTTCTGATGCTGGGGATGCCAGCGTTTGCAAGTCCAGATGAAGTTGCGATCGAAGAACAAATTGCAACACGGCTTCAACGATCTTTGGATGCGATATATGGCCCGAATAACTTCGTCGTTCGGGTGACGGTGTCGTTGTCTGCACCGAGTTACCAGGTGAGATATACCGCTCAGTCCAAAGCCACAGTGACGGCAGAGCCCAAAAGTCAATCCAAAGTAAATATTATGCCTGGGTATCCGGTTATTCGGAATCTTGGGCCTGAAAATATGAAGCAAATGCCGTTCGACTCTGTAACGGCGTATGCTCGCCCTGAGATTCAGTCAACCGTTATTCATTTGTTGGTTAACAAGTCATTCCCCAAAGGCCAGGTCGGACGAGCCCAGTCGGTGATTAAGGAACTATTGGATTTTAAGGATGGTCGAGACAAAATTGAAGTGTCGTATAAACCGTTTATTGAACAAGCTGCGCCAGTTCAAAAGATTGAAATTGCAAATCAATCGGAGAAAATGTTTTCCCTGCAAAATATCTTTTATATGACATTTGCGGCGATTGCATTATTGTTTTTGTTGATTTACATCTTCTTCGCCAGTCGAACTGCCAAGAGCTTAAAGGGGTTAAGTGCGGTCGCCGCGTCGGCTGCGGGTGGATCCGGCGGTAGTGGAGGGGCAGGTCCTTCGATTAGTGTTAATCCGTCATTCGAATTGCCAAAAGGCGGTTCCGGTGGAGGTGATATCAAGATTTCAAATGCGCCTCCCGTAAAGCGGTATTTTGATTTTGTTTCCGATGACACCATTGAAAAATTGGTTTATTTGCTGAAAAAGGAAAATGTCGGGCCTGATAATCTGAGTTTGGTGGTTAGCTTTTTGCGCCCGGATTTGGCAGCGAAGCTCTTAGGGGCATTTGATGTTAAAACTCAGGCTGCAATATCGATGGCCATTATTGACCAGAAAATGGTTAATAGGGCGATGTTGGATAAGCTAGAGGCCCAAATAAAGGGAGCCATCGAATGTCTGACAGGCGGGGAGATTTCCTTTAAATCGATCTTTTCGTTTGTTTCAGGGTCTAATAAACGACAGCTGTTGGCGTTGCTCGAGAAGTCGTCGCCAGAAGGATATCGTCGCGTTCGGAATAACCTTATACTGTTCGACGATCTTGCGACGTTGGAAGATGATGAAATTAAAAATATCCTTTCTGAAGTCCGTGCAGAATTGTTTGCGGTGGCACTGGCGTCGGCAGATCCGAACTTGTATGATCGATTTGATCACAATATGACGAAGAACTCTAAAGAGGTGATCTCGCAGTTTCTGGAAATTAAGGGGTCTACAATTGCGGCTGAAGAAGTTGAGCGGGCACAACAGACCATATTGGAAGTGGCGATGCGGTTGGAGCGGGATGGGCGAATTAATATTTCTGGGAAGTTAAAGAAATAAACGGCGTAATAACGTTAGTCTGACTAGGAGATACCTATGGGAATTGGATTGTATGTTGGGTTCGCGATTGTGGTGGTGGTTCTTGTTGAGCTAATTGGTGCCGACGCGAATGCTAAGCTTTTTTTGAGTAAAGAAGCTTCCATTGCGGTTTTTGGTGGGTTAGTTAGTGCTGCGTTGATTAATTTTCCAAAGAGCCAGATTGTTAAAATTGGAATGTGGGCTAAGGTTATTTTTCGGTCCCCTAAGAAAGATCTCCTTGAAGAAATTGTGTTGCTTCTCCGTTTATCGCGAAAGTTGAGTCGGGAAGGCCGTCCCGCGCTTGAGCCGGAGGTTGAGAAAATTCAGGATGGCTTTTTGAAGGCCGCGATGACCTTAGTTATGAACCGAGTCGATCCTCGTGAAATCAAAATTCTATTAAAAGAAATGATTGAGCAATCCCAAGGGCGGCATGAACAGGGAATTCATTTTTTTGAACAGATGGCAAAATATGCGCCGGGATTGGCGTTGATTGGGACGTTATCGGGGTTGGTTAAATTGTTGGCCAACGTATCCGATCCGAAGACCATCGGACCGAATATGGCGCTCGCATTGGTATGTACCTTTTATGGGGTTGCGATGTCTAATCTGATCTTTTTGCCCATGTCAGGTCGATTGAAGGTGTCGAGCCATGAAGAGTCGGTCCATAAGGAGCAGTTGGTTGAAGCCGTCGTAGCAATGGCCTCAGACGAACTTCCGATTGTCGTACAAGAAAAGCTATACATGTTACTAACCTCTAAAGATCGGTCACTCGTCGCCAAGCGACTTGAGGCGTAATAATGGGAAAAAAGTTCCAAAACGAAGTTGAAAATTTTTATGTTTCATTTTCGGATTTGCTGTCACTCCTATTAATCTTTTTTGTCTATCTGTTTTCAATGTCGACAATTGATCCGGTTAAGTTTACAGAGTCATCGGAGTCGATCACAGAAGAGTTCGCAGAAAAAAAGCCTCCGGCAACGTCAGCTGCATTTGGGAAGTCCTCTCCCGATAAATCTGACCCGTCTAAGGCTGAGCCTCGGCCTGAGGCAGCTCCTGCAGAGGGGGCTAAAAAAACAATTGGCCAGACGGTTGATGATTTGATTGCCAAGGTTGTATCTAAAGAAAATACAGAAAAAGACGCGAAGGGTGAGCCTAAGCCGGCTGGAAAAACGCAAGCTGCCGGCGATACCAGTGGTGAACAACGTGCAAAGATGGAGTCTGAAAATAAAGGAAAAGACGACGCTGGGAATCCTTCAACCTTCGGGAAATCTCAGTCGGTTGGTCAGAACGACGCGTCCAAATTCTCCAAAGAACAGCGTGAGGCGATCGCAGGCGGTGGCGAGCCGGTAAATGCCGGTAAGAACCAGACGGTTGGACAGAGCATTGGTCAAACGATTGATAAGCTCGTTGCTAAGGTGTTTTCTAAAGATAGTGTGCACAAAAGTGCAGCAGGGGAGCCCGCGCCGGCTGGAAAAAACCAACCGGATGGTTCTACAAGTGGTGACCAGCATGCCAAGCTGATTGCCGAAAAGAAGGAAAAAGAGGCGGCAGGGGATCCTGCAACTTCCGGAAAATCTCAGTCCGTTGGCCAGAATGACGCGGCCAAATTTTCCAAAGAGCAACATGAGGCGATTGCGGGGGGAGGCGAGCCTGCAACATCTGCTAAATCCCAGACAATCGGTCAGAGCATTGGCCAAACGATCGATAAGCTCGTTGCCAAGGTGTTTTCTAAAGATAGTGTGGAAAAAAGTGCGGCCGGGGAGCCAGCACCGGCTGGAAAGAACCAGCCGGATGGTTCTACAAGTGGTAACCAGAATGCCAAGCTGATTGCCGAAAAGAAGGGGAAAGAGGCGGCGGGGGATCCTTCAACATCTGGAAAATCTCAGTCGGTAGGGCAGAACGACGCCGCAAAATTCTCTAAGGTGGAGCGAGAGGCTATTGCCGGCGGCGGCGAGCCTGCAGCGGCGGGTAAATCCCAGACAATCGGTCAAACGATCGATAAACTGGTGGCCAAGGTGTTTTCTAAAGATAGTGTGGAAAATGGGTCCGCCGGTGAATCTTCAACTGCAGGTAAACTTAAATCTACGGACGTGTCGCAAACCTCGGATGCGCCTGAGGATCGAAGCGCCCAGGGAATGTTGTCCGAGAAGCTGGCTCATTATGTCGAAAAAGAAAAGTTGGAAGGGCAAGTATCCGTTCATGTGGATCCGCGAGGCGTGAAGGTTGTGTTGGAGTCGCCCGTATTGTTTGAGTCCGGCAGTGCTGAATTGTCTTCTGAAGGGCGGCGGATCCTAATGAAGTTGGGGCCTGTGTTTAAGGAAGTCACAAATCCTGTGGTCATCGAAGGGCATACCGATAATGTCCCAGTGCATAATTCAATTTACGGCACTAATTGGGAGTTGTCGTTTCAGAGAACATTGTCAGTAATGAAGTTTTTTGTAGGGCAATTTAAATTTACCCCCAATCAACTGTCGGGAACCGGATATGGTGAATATCGTCCCCTGGTTCCTAATAGTTCTGATGCCAATCGTGCTAAGAATCGCCGAATAGAAATTACTATTCTTCGTGACTACGAGACGACCGGAGCCTCGCCTCGTGGGGTCGCTTCCACGGCTAAGTAGTTTTTTTATCTTACGAAAAAAGCCCGGAGTTTAAGAACTCTTCATTAGATTTTGTGTGTCGGAGAATTTTGATGAGTTCTTCGGTTGCGCTTTCAGAGTCGATGTTTTTTCTCAGGAGATATGCTTTTTTTAGTATAGTTTCATTGAGTAGTAATTCTTCTTTTCTTGTGCCTGAATTAACGATATCAATTGCCGGGAAAATTCTGCGATTGGCAAGTTTTCGATCCAAATGTAATTCCATATTGCCGGTACCCTTAAATTCTTCGTAGATGATGTCATCCATTCGGGATCCCGTATCGACCAATGCGGTTGCAATAATGGTAAGACTACCTTCTTGTTCAATCTTGCGAGCTCCGCCAAAGAAGCGTTTAGGTTTGTGTAGCGAGCTGGGGTCTAAGCCTCCAGACAATGTGCGTCCCGATGGGGGTACAACTAAATTGTATGCACGGGCGAGTCGGGTAATGCTGTCGAGGAGGATTATTACGTCTTTTCCGCATTCTACGAGTCGCTTGGCGCTGTCCAGGACGAGTTCAGATATCCGGACGTGCTGATCCGGGGGCTCGTCAAATGTTGAGTATATGACTTCGCCATTAATCGATCGCTCCATGTCTGTCACTTCTTCAGGGCGTTCATCGATTAGGAGCACTTTAATAATGACTTCCGGATGGTTAATTGCGATGCTATTGGCAATTTCTTTTAATATGCTAGTTTTTCCGGCTTTTGGTGGCGACACGATAAGGCCTCGTTGCCCTTTTCCAATCGGGACTAACATATCCATAATTCTGCCGGAAATGCCCGACGCTTCGGTTTCAAGCTTGAGTTGTTCGTATGGATAAACCGGTACTAGGTTTGAAAATAGGGTTCGCTCTTTAATTCGTTCTGGGTCTTCCCAGTTAATGGCTTCTACCCGCAATAGGGAAAAATATCGTTCACCTTCCTTGGGGGGGCGGACCTGTCCTGAAATGGTATCGCCCGATGTAAGACTGAATCGTCGGATTTGTGTTTGCGATACATAGATATCTTCGGAACTCGGGAGATAGTTGTTGGTCCTAAGAAATCCATATCCATCGGGGAGAATTTCAAGTACACCCCTTGCAAATATAAGTCCGTTGGATTCGGTTTTTGCCTGGAGCATTTTGAAGATAAGATCGTTTTTTTTGAGTTGCTTGTAGTCCGGAATTTGTAGATGGGTCGCCAGACTATGGAGATCCTTGAGATTGCTTTTTTGTAGTTCTACGATGTCTAGGTTGTCATCGTTTTCTAAAATTGCACGCTTCTCTACATCGGTCTTTGTTTTTCTTTTATCCATGGGAATATAAGGCTCCTTTAACGCGGTAACCCTACATTCAACATTGAATGGATTGTCCCGACAAATAATCCGGCTGGGAAATGGGGTTAAATAGGATGTTAGGGGTTAAGTGGTTATGTACAAAAACGTACAGGGCAGGAAAGTTGAATATACAGGATCAATTCAAGAATCTCAACACCTCCTTCGCTGCGTAGGTAATGATGATATCTGCGCCAGCACGTTTCATTGAAATGAGGGATTCGAGCATCAAATCAGCTTCGTTCGCGATGCGTTTTTCGCCGGCTAATTTGATCATGCTGTATTCTCCAGATACCTGGTAAACGGCGATCGGCTGATGGACAAGGTCACGAATCCGGCTGACCATATCGAGGTAAAACATTCCTGGTTTTACCATGACAATATCTGCACCTTCCGCAATATCCGTGAGGGTTTCGAGTATCGCTTCTCTTGATTGCGTGGGATTGAGCTGATGGCCTTTTCGATCTCCTTTGAATTGGTGAGACGAGCCTGCTGCATCTCGAAAGGGACCATATAGGGCCGATGCGTACTTGGCGGAATAGGCCATAATTCCAACTCCGGGATGGCGTGAATCATCAAGACTATTTCGAATGGCTTGGACTGCTCCATCCATCATTCCGGAGGGGGCAATAAAATCTGCTCCTGCATTTGCATAAGAAAATGCAATTTTTTTCAAGCAATCTAGCGTTGCGTCATTGTCGAGGCCTCGGGTCGTCATGATGCCACAGTGCCCGTTGGTGGTGTATTCACATAGGCAACAATCGGCAAATATGACCATTTCGGGTCGTTTTGACTTGGTCAGTTTGATTACTGTCTGTACTCCTCCCTGCGGATTCCAGGCGCCAGTCCCGTGGGGATCTTTATGTCGGGGAATTCCAAATAATAAGACGGATCGGATCCCCAATGAATAGGCCTCTTCTATTTCAGCGATTGCTGATTCGGTTGAATGTTGAAATACCCCTGGCATTGACTTTACTGCGACTGGAGATGTGATGTCTTCCTTGATAAAAATGGGGAGCATTAGGTCGCGTGCGGACAACCGCGTTTCGGATAACATTTCCCGGATTCCCGAGGTGCGACGTAATGAGTGAAACCGTTTGAATTGCGAGGTCATGATATAAGCCTTTTTTTTGAGTGAGTGGTTAAAATAGACGAGACGACACCGGCTTGCGTCGACGGCGACGCCACAATAACTTTCGAAGCGAATGGACGGATGGCTTGTGCGGTTTGTTCCCCCATCGCTACATAAATGGGAGATTCGGTTTGCGGGGGGTGTTGAGAAAAAAAGCTATGGGCAATAGAGCTACTAGTAATAACGATGTAATCATACTGAGTTAGCGATGCGATCGCAATTGGAATTGGTGCGGGGCGATATATTGATATTTCGATAAGCGAAAGGCCTGTTAACATGGCTGACAGATACGGGCTCGCGGCTTCGGATTTGGGATAGAGTAACGTTTGAGCTCCGAATTTTGAGCGAAACTGCCGAATTATTCCGTCAGCGTTGTATTCAGTGGGGACAAGAATGCGTTCTCGTCTGATTCCATGTTTGATCAGGGTTTCTGCCGTGCTTGGGCCAACGGCGACATATATTTTATTCTTAAGGTGGTTGGGTAAAGTGGGCTGAGTAAAAATGAGTTCAATGGCATGCTTGCTGGTGAATATCACGACGTCGACTTGCTGAAGTAGCGTCGGCGTAATTTGAGACAATCCAGTTGATATTGGAAGGATTTTAATTGCAGGGATGGCATGTACGATCGCCCCCAATTGAGTACAGGAATCGCAAATAATAGTGGCTTCAGAGGGATGCCGCAGTACCAAGATTTTAGTATCGACTAAAGAGGGGACTCTTTCCATTCATGGCCTTTTTTTGTGCATTCTGATAGGCAAATGCTGATGTCACAGGAGAATGATTCTATTTCGGTTTTTGATAGGTCCTGAGATGCTCGGAATAAGATGGTTGAAAAGAGACCATTGGTGATGTGGCTATGCATCCCAAGGGGGGTTTGACAGTCAAACCCGACGGCTTTTAGAAATGCCAACTGGGCATTCGATAAAACAAATTGAACAGGGTGGCTAACTTGGCGACAGATTCGGATATGGGTGTGATCTCCGTTTCGGGCCTCAAGAGCGACAACACCTTGGCCGGGTGCGGGGATAAAATGATTGGCTGGCAAGACCTGGTGTGGGTGTTGGGTTAGCCCTAGCCGAATGAGGCTTACGTCTGACAGTAAAATAGCGTCTAGTCCGTCCTGGAGTTTAGCGATGCGTGTGCCAATATTGCCGCGTATATCCTGGGTTTGGACATCGGGCCGCATGTATTTGAGGAGGGCTTTTCGTCGCATGCTTCCGGTTCCGATAATGGCGTGCCGGGGTAGTGTTTCAAGTGTGTATCCCGAGAGGCTCACAAGGACATCGTTGACTGATTCTGCTTTTAGGAATCCGAATAACGCAAGGCCAGGGTACGTGTTGCTGGTTACATCCTTTAACGAATGAACTGCGATATCGATTTCATTCCGAAGGAGGGCCTCTTCAAGTTCTCGAATAAAGACGCCTTTTCCGCCGATGTGAGAAAGTGGAGAGGCTTGATTTTGATCGCCTTTTGTTTCGACCTCAACAATTTGAACTTGGATACCTTGTTTGAGATTTTCGATTCTTCGGGTCACGATGGCGGCTTGGGCAAGCGCCAATGGGGATTTGCGGGTCCCGATTCGGACCAGCTTCTCTGTCATGTTTTATGTAGAATTCTGCGGTGTAGCCATTGCTCATATTTGAGCTGTTCGTCTTCCAAAATTGCTTGGATTTTTAACGCTTCTTTTCGGCGTTTCATGACATTTTTATCTGCGATTTGTTTGAGGCCGTCGACCGAAATGACTTGGCAGGTTGCCATATCAATGGCGGGATCAACGTTTCGTGGAACCGTGAGGTCTACGATCAGGGAGGTCGCGGACGGATTTTGAAAATGTGCCGGGCGGATGACATAGTCCGATGCAGCGGTAGCGACAATCACAATGTTAAATTGACGGACAGAATCGGCGAGGGCTCCATAGTCGAGTACGGATACACCCAATTCTTCAGCAATTTTTGACGCCTTTTCTAGCGTCCGATTGCAGATCGTAATCGATGGATGGCCAATAGATACCAACTTTTTGATTGCGCGATATCCCATAGTTCCGGTGCCGACAATTAAAATGGAATGTTCAAAATAGTCTAACTTCAATTCTCGAATGGCATCGATGGCAATAGAACTAATTGAATACGAGCCTCGAGAAATTTCGGTTTCATGGCGTACGCGTTTTCCAACGCCAATTGCGCTTTGAAAGAGTTTGTTGGTTGTGGGGCCCGTGGTATTCAGGGCGTGGAAATCCGCGTAGGCTTTTTTGACCTGGGACAGTATTTCGTCTTCGCCAAAAACCATCGATTCAACTCCAGAAGCAACATTGAATAAGTGGGTAATTACCTCACTGTTCGTCAGTGAATAGACAATAGTACGGATGGTTTCTCTTGGGATATTTGCAGAGTCTGCGATAAATGATGTTAGCCAATGGCCAGCGTCGTCGACGTTTTCTGCAACAAAATACAGTTCGAAGCGGTTACAGGTCGCAAGTATCACTAATTCGGTAATCGGCGACTCGTCGCGGACCATTTGGCAAAAAGCTTGCCATGACTCATTTTTGAGATAAATCAATTCAATATCTCTTAATGGAGATCGTTTATGGTCAGTTCCAATAAAGCCTAGTTTCATCATGGTATGGCTAGAATTGTATCTTTTTCGAGCTTTATTTTGCAACGAGGCTGAGTAGGGTTTTCCAGGGGGGATGAGTTGTGTTGAGACCCCTAGATTGCAATTTGAGCCTCTGTCTCTTAGTATTGCTTGGGATTTTTTTAACCAAACCAATGAGACTAAATCGTAGGCCCAATTTTTTTCTGACTCATGGGTTCGCCCTTTGTATGGGTGGTGTGGTGGCTCTATTTTCTTTTGTTTCGACTCTTGAGGCTCGGTTTACTCCAGAGGTTGAGGAGATTGAAGATCCTTCAATTCGGATGGTGGTTCAGTCGATGCGTGCCCATCAGACTCAGTGGTACGCGATTTTGGTGCAAACGACTAACGTGGATACGCCAGGATATGTTGAGCCAGGGGGCTATAATTATAAGGACAAAGATGGGAATATCGAGATGATGCCGTTTTATCGATGGCGATCGGGTCCAGTTGTTGAGACCAGTCAAGCATTGGATTTTTATCTTGATGCGAGTAGTCGCGGCTTTTTTCAGGTGTTGGTTCCCACCGGATTGGGATATACACGTGATGGCCGATTTGCGTTGACGTTGAATCGCAAATTGGTCATGTTGGCGGGTGGGTTCCCTGTGTTAGGTGAGCGTGGCGAGATTTATCTTCCGCCAGGAAATGAGATTGCGGTATCTAAGACCGGTCAAATTTTTGTGGATGGGTCACCCGTTGATCGGATGAAGGTGGTTCTCTTCAAAGAGAAGGGGCTTTCTCAATTAGAATCGTTGAACGGAAGTATTTTTTATTGCAGCGGGGACCCGGAAATTGAGCTTGAGGGTGAATACGGTGTTCGGCAGGGATTTTTGGAGCAAAATAACGTTTTGAAGGCACTGGTTGGGGATGGCGCAATGGCAGCCCGTGCGTATGAGGCGACCTCGAAAGCGGGTAAGTCTATTACGAAAGAAATGAGCTCGGCTATTCAGTTAGGTAGCCCCTAAGAGAATAGCGTTTAGACAATGTCGGTGGGTTTGTATGTTTGGATCGGGTCGTTTATGTCGATAGTTTAATAATCCCAGGAGGTAATAATCATGATTTCACAGATGCACATGGCCAAATCTGCATTGTTCGCGTTTCAGCGAAAATTGCAGGTAATTGTCAATAATATTTCGAATGCCCAGACGGTGGGTTACAAACGACGTGGTGTTGAAATGGAAAGTTTGTTTCCATTGGTGTTGGAATCTGTCATTAACGAAGGTGATGATAGTACGGTTGGTAATTCCAATAGCCGTAAGCGATATGTAGAATACGGACAAGGCGTTCGGATTGCAGATATCCGAAAAGATATGACGCCTGGTAGTATCGAGGTGACCAATCAGCCGTTGGATATGGCGATTGATGGGGCTGGTTTTTTTCAGTTTCGGATGAGTGATGGGCAGGTTGCGTTTGGACGTGCAGGTAATTTGCATGTGGATTCTGAAGGTAACGTCGTCGACCCGAACGGACATCCCCTTGAGCCAGCGATTCGTCTTCCTCGTGAGTTTTCGGAAGTCATTATAAATGATGAGGGTAAAGTGTTTATTCAGACGAACGGAGACCCTACACCCAGAGAAGTGGGTCAGATCATGTTGGCCGTTTTTCCTAACTCCGGAGGATTAAAAGACGTGGGCCAGAATTTGTATGCGCAAACGGCAGCGTCTGGGGACCCAAGTTTTGAAATTCCAGGACGTCAGCTGGCGGGTGCGATTAAACAGCGGGCCCTTGAATTTTCTAATGTTAACGTTATTGAAGAGATGATGGCGATGGTGTTGTGTCAACGTGCCTTTGACGTCACGATTAAGGCGATTAATTCCGGCGATGCGATGTTGAAATCCGGAAGCGATCTCGGAAAATAAATTTAGTTTGGCTAAACAAGTTCTTTTTGTATTTTTATGTATGTTTTTGGCGACCGCTGTCTTCGGGATGACGGTTGCTGACGTTCAGAACCAAATGAAGACATCTATTTCTGATCGAGTAAATCGACAACTGAATCGATTTTCTGACTTGGAATTGATGGTTCAAGTCCATCTGCCCGAGCAGTCTACGGCCCTTTTAGCGAGTGCTGTGAGTGTCAATTTCCAATTGTCTGAGTATGGTAACTATGTGGGGCGGTCGTCGATTCCAATCGGATTGATAGATGCCCGCCATCGTGTTTTTTCAACAGTTAAAGCCGTGGTAGATGTGTCGGTCACTGGAGGCTATGTAGTGGCGACGCATATCCTTACGAAGGGGCAGCGTATTGCCTCGGAAGATGTCACGCTTAGGAGGGGCACGATTAATGACGTGTCTCGACAGGCGTTTGGCTCAGTGGATATGGTGTTGGGCAAAGAAGTCGTAGCGACGGTGTCGGATGGGGTTCCTTTGACCCAACCGGTGCTTAGGGACGTCCCTGATGTTCGGAGGGGTGACTTTGTTTTGGTGGATTACCGAAATGGCGGTGTTCAGGTGCGGGTGCCGGGGGAGGCATTGGCGGATGGCCGTATTGGTGATCGAATTCGAGTTCGACTAAAATTGGATTCCCGTAAGATAATGGAGGGTAAAATTGTTGATTCAACGACAGTTCGCGTTAGCGCTAATTACTAGTATATTGATGGGTGTTGCCCTGCCTTTGCATGCAGATTCACTGTGGGATTCAGGTAAAGGAAATCTGTATAGTGCGGAGCGTAGTCGGCCCAAAGTGGGCGATGTGGTGACTATTGTTGTCTCGGAGGCATCGAGTGCGCAACAGGAAGCGACGACCCGGACATCTAAAGAGTCGGGTATCGGTATAGATTTTGAGTCAGGATGGGATCAGGTTGCCAACTTATTGGGTAGCGAAACCATTCGTAAAACGTACTCTGGCAAGATCAAGGGCAGTGATGATTATCGTGGGACTGGGCAGACGGCACGAAAGAGTACCGTACGGGCTATGGTAACGGCTGTGATTACTGAGATTTTGGAAAATGGTAATGTTTACGTGGTTGGAGAACATAAGGTAAAAGTAAACCAAGAAATGGAGACTATTCGTGTTTCTGGCATTATCCGACCTGGGGATATTAGTGCGGCGAATACGATTGATTCCTATAAGATAGCAAAAGCAGAAGTGTCGGTTAATGGGTCGGGCGTGGTTGGATCAAAACAGTCTCCTGGAGTGCTTACCAAAATGTTCAGTTGGTTTTTCTAATGATAAAGACGATTATGACGCGGTTTTGGGTGGCTCTTTTTGTTATTCTTACCCCTGTAATTGTGGTGGCGGACGCATTGCCCGTACGACTTAAAGACGTTGGGAAGATGTTTGAGGCCCGAGATAATCAGTTAATAGGGTATGGATTGGTTGTGGGGCTGCGAGGAACGGGAGATACCCGCTTAAGTGGATTTACGGAAGCATCCCTCGGTAACTTGTTGAGAAAAATGGGTATAGCGTCGACAGGGCAGTCCTTTGGGTCTCGGAATGTGGCCTCTGTAATGGTGACGGCATCCTTGCCGCCATTCGTTCGTAAGGGCCAGAAAATTTCCGTGACGGTATCTGCGCTTGGAGATTCGACTAATTTATCGGGAGGTACATTAATCATTACGCCGTTGATGGGTGCGGATATGAATATTTATGCGGTTGCCCAAGGGAGTGTCCTTGTCGGCGGAATTAGCGAAACATCGGCTAAAGCGAGATATTCAAAAAATCAAACCAACTCAGGTACGATCCCCCTTGGGGCCATTGTCGAGGAAGAAGTGGCGGTGACGATGACCGATTTGCATAATTTGACCTTTGTCTTGAATGAAGCCAATTTTATTACCACTGCACGAGCGGTCCAGGCGGTGCAGGCAGCGGGCTTTAAGGGCGCAAAGGCGATAGATGCAACGATGATTAAAATTCCGTTGTCCGATCTTGATTCCACGGATTTGGTGGCCGCCATTGCACAGATAGAAAATATTTCTTTTGTACCCGATTCGTCAGGCAAAGTGGTAATTGATTCACGCTCTGGAACCATTGTGATTGGTGAAATGGTTCGGTTGGCACCGGTGGCGTTGACTCATGGTAGTATTTCGATTCGTGTGACCGATACTGAGGGTGGGGGCGGTGCGGCATCGGCCTTGGGTGGTGGTGGACAAGGTGCTGCCGCCGCAGCGCCAGAATCGATACGGGTGGATGAGTCTGAGAACAAGTTTATTTATCTTAATCCAACGTCGACGTTATCCAGTTTGGTCAATTCATTGAATGAAATTGGCGCGTCCCCCCGCGATATGGTGTCAATTATTCAGGCATTAAAAGAATCCGGATCATTGGTTGCGGACGTCCAGATTTTATGAGAATTGGGTTTTGGATTTATGGGCTCTCAACCCTGGTTCTGTTGTCTGGCACCATTGTCGGGACTGAAATGGACGTCATGTTAAGCGCCGATCGCATGGCGACTGCCCGTGGGGCGGGGAAGGATCCCGCAAAGTCGATGGAAGAAATTCAATCGTATTTAATCGAAACCTTGTTTTTGCAGCCTTTTTCGGATAGTAATCAATCTGTCTTAACTGAAGAAGAAGAAGGCGATATGGGATCTCTGTCGGATAAGACAATGCAAACCTCAATGATGAATCGTACGTTCGCAAAGCAATTGGCGAAACAGGATTTGTTGGGGCTCAAAAAACACTATATTCGGCCGGACGTTCAGAGTATTGTTCCCCGGGTGGACGTGCCAGAGTCGGTGAGTGCTGCCCCGTATTTGGTAGGATTGTTGTCGGACTAAGTAGGGAGTTGAGTCGTTGGCGAAGGAAGTAAATAAGGTTGATGTGAATCGTTTGCAGCACCAATCGCTGATGCAAAGTAGGCCGTTGCCGCCGTTAGACGATGATTTTGTAAGAGAACATCAGTCGATGATTGAAGCAATAGCGTCTGGAATTGTTGGACGTGGAGCGTTGCCAACGGGAGTCGATTTTGACGATTTAGTGAGCTGGGGCGGGGAAGGCCTTATTAAGGCATATCGGAACTATCGTCCCGACAAGGGGACCGTCTTCAAAACCTATGCCTACTATCGAATTCGTGGTGAAATGTATGATCGGATTCGATCGGAATGGCAGTATCGCAACCCGGTTGATTATGCGGAGCAACGGCGTAAAATTCAGGAACGGATCGCGGATGTTGTCGAGGAAGCCTTGGCTACTAATGTCGATGTGTCCGGATCTGAAATCGAGGAACGAATGAATCATTTGATTTATGATTCAGCGGTGGTATTCCTGGTATCGTTAGAGGGTATCGAAGACGTGGAAGGGGTTACCGATGATCGATTTGAAGCCGCAGAAACCAATCATTCGGAGCTTTGGGATGAAATTGCTAAACTCGATACCGAAGAACGCCAAGTAATAGAAATGTTTTATGTGCATGGACTTAAGCAAAAAGAGATTTCGGAAAAGCTGAATCAGTCCCGGAGTCGGGTGTGTCGAATTCATATGAAGGTTCTTGATAAATTGCGTCGTCGCTTGTCTCGGCAAAAACTACAGAGTTTGTAAGGAGTATTGTATGAAACGGATGAGCGTTAGCATTGGGCTTATTGCCCTTATTCTTTTAACAAACCATGTGGTTGCCGGGACACCCCAGGCAATTGATCGAATGTTTTATAGTGAGCCATACTATAGTGTAGAAGCGGGTATTTTTGAGCGATCTCAACGCCACGCCCTATATGCGTATATTATTTCGAATATGACCACCCCGGGGTTTGACCCCATGAAGTATTTGCCGGCGGAGGATCAGGCCGATTTAAAGGCCATTGTTCCCGATAAGAAATTTACACGTGAGATTTTGGTTGAGTTTCTAATGACTCGAATGTCGGATAATAATAGAAAAGATACGGCCTTAATGACGATTTGGAAAAATAAAAAGGACAGCCTTCAGCGTATTGTTACGCTTGGGAAATAATGATAAAAATTCCGGCCTTTCTTTTAATTGGAATAGTGGGAGTATCGAGTCCTCTCATGGCACAAGGGTTGGATTCTGCGTTGCGGTACAGTGCATCCGGGCTGATGGTTCAACGAATGAGGTTGTCGATTACCGCCCAAAACATTGCGAATATTTCAACGTTTAAAGATGAAGTGACTGGCCTGCCGTATCAGAAGCAATATGCGGTAGTGGAGTCCACGGCGGATGGGGTTCGTATTAAATCGGTTGAAAAAAGTAATGAACCGTTTAATCGGTATTTTGATCCAGCGGTTCCCCAAGCGGATGAAAACGGGTATTTTTATTATCCGAATGTTAATTTGCCAGACGAGATGACCAATTTGACATATACGGAGGCAATGTACGAAGCTAACGTATCTGCCTTTAAGACCGGTAAAGCGTTGTATCAAGCCGCAATAGATGCTTTGAAGTGAAATAAGGAGTCCATGATGATCGAGTCTGTTAAAACGTTGAGTGGGGTGGCAAAGTCTGGAGTGGCTTCAGTCGCTGCTAATGGGTCGGTTCAGAGCGATCCGTCGCGGTTTAAGCAAATGTTGGGCGATGCATTGCAAGAAAAAATGGCGATCGACAACGCGCGTGCGCAGGGTATTGTCGAAGAATTAACGCCTGAAATGGCCGGTCAATTTTTTGCTCAAATTATTCCGGAAGACGAATTTAATCCCAAAATTGAACGCCTTGATAAGCAAGGGGTCCCGTTAGGCGGCACTCCGTCTCAGACAAAAGGAAACGTATCGGACTGGACTTTGGCACAGGCACCTGCAGGAGCGGCCGTGACGCAGGTTAGACAGGACCCTAATCAGCAGGCCGTTATGGCGCCGCTTGATCGACCCCTTGGGGCGGGAGCGCTCGAGTCGACGGCGCCGGGCGCTCGGCCTCCCCGGGTAGAAGTAACTCCATTTCAGTTTTTTCTCGATAAAGCAGTGGATTTCTTTTTGAAGGTATCTGATTTAGAGCGTAAATCAGATATGATTATGGTAGATTACACGAACGGTAAGGCATCCTTAGAGGAAGTTATGATTGAAAAGGCGAAGGTAAGTGTGGCAATATCTTTTTCTGTTACATTGGTTAATCAGGTAACCCAGTCGTTTAAAGAAATTCAAGGTATGCAAGTTTAGTGACGGGATCGCAATTCATTGATTAGGAAAGCCTTATGGCTGAAGTAGAAGAATACGAAGACGGAGTAGACGGCGATTCAGTACCGTCGCTTCCCCGCCGGTCGGGCGTTTTTTCCCGAAGCCGCCTCGTGGGGATCGTCGGTGCTGTCGTGGTTGCAGCGGGGGCGGGGGCCGTTTACATGATGTGGACTCCGTCGACTCCAAAAATTGTTGACCCAGCGGTGTTGGCAGAAAAAAAGAAATTAGAAGATCGCGAAAAAGCAAAAAACGCAAAGTATGAGGTTCTTTTTGCGCAATTAACTGCGGATAAGACAGCCGATGTCCTCCGGGAGTTGAGTCGTGCAAATATTTCCTTTCGGTCGCTTCAAACTGGAAAGAATTATCAGATTTCAGTTCCGGAAGAACGGATTGAAGAAGCGAAAATGCTGTTGGCATCGAAAGGTGTACCTGCAGGGGGCCCGGTCGGGTACGAGTTGCTCGATAGCGGACAAACCTTAGGGGTAACTGAGTTTGATAAGCGGGTGCGCTATGTTCGTGCAATTGAAGGCGAACTTGAAAAGTCGATTAAGGAAATGGAGCCGATCGAAAATTGTAAGGTAAAGATCGTGTTGCCGGAGCAACGTCTTTTTGCAGTAACCCAACCTCCGGTGACTGCGGCAATCCTATTGATCCCTGTACCCGGAGCTAAAATTACCGACGACATTGTGTTCTCAATTATTCAGTATGTGGCCAACTCGGTAGAAAATTTGCAGCCTGAAAACGTTACCGTTGTGGATTCTCGTGGACGAAATCTGTCTGACGGGATTTTTGAGCGAATGGCGGCACGGGAAGCCGGTGGTCCAGGTGAGTACGGCGATGCGGGTGCGACGGGGCCGACTCGGAATTCTATTGAAGATGTCGCGTCTCCTGAAAATGCACGACCGATTGTTCCGGATTACCAAGAGGTGGATCAGTGGTATCAAGTTAAAGAAAAATACGAAAATACCCTGATTGAACGAGCAACAAAGCAGCTGGTAGGTATTTTGCCATTGGGGAGTTTTAAGGTGGCCCTTACTGCAGAATTAGGCCCTCTGGAAAATGGGGAAATTGTTAATATTAAACGGATTACAACCAGTATTGTCGTCGACAATAATCGGGAAGATATTGATCTTAACGATGAGTTGAAGCATCAAATTTTTAATACAATTGCAGCGTCAATCGGGTATGTCCGAGGTCGGGATGTCATTATTTTGAATCGTGCCGATTTTAGTATTATGACCCCAGAAGAACGGCGTAAATTGGAAGCGATTATGTCCGCTAAGAAGAATATTAAGTATTGGTTGCTTGGCGCGTCGGCGTTGGCCGCAATTGGGTTGCTAACCACTGGGATTTCACGGTTCATTCGGAGACGGCGAAATTCGGCTAATGCAGAGCCGATTAGTTTGAATCCGGGAGATACGAGGGAATCAGATTTCTCGAGTCTTCAGAATGAAATAGATAGCGAAAGACGGTTTGATCAGGTAAGAGATGTCGCAATGGCGGATCCGGAAATCTTGGCGCGTATCATGGAAGATTGGCTTACCACAGATCAGGGAAGGGCATAGTCACGATGTTGAACGGCCAAGATAAAGCAAAATTATTGTTATCGATGTTGGGTGATCGTGCGACATCGGTGTTGAGTTTGTTGTCTCCGGAAAATGCGACCATGTTGACGTCGACAATTGGCGATAGCCCTAAGGCGTCTCAGGCTATAATGGCGGGGTTGATCTCCGAAATAATGGAAAAGGTGAAATCGATTCGTAATGAGTCATCTGTCTTTTCTACGCCGTCAACAGATGATCTTGGGTCCTCCTTGGACGGGCTTAGTATAGAAGATGGGGACTCAGGGTTTTCGTCGTTTGGGGGCGCATCGTCGGACTCCTTTGGGTTTGGTGGCGATGATACGGCGACGGATGACGACGTGGCTGCAGAAGAAGTCCTACCGCAAGGTCCGAGGATGCGGACCCCTGATGGGATTGCTGAATTGTTAATGAAAGAAAAGCCACAGATTGCAGCGTTTATAATGAGTCGATTTGACGATGGGATGCGGGAGTCTGTGATGGACCATCTATCATACGAGTTTAGGGATCAGATTCTTCGGTTGAAAGTGGACCGTGTGCCTTTATCGGATTCGGTATTTACCAAGATATACGACGCAATTGTTCTGGCGCCGCCTGAAGAAGAAAATGCACCTGATGAGGGTGGTTTTGGAAGTGGGGACTCGGATTCTGGGTCCGGTGGGCTTTTCGGGTTTTAGCTTAGTCGGCGTTTCGCTTCAGGTAGAGTGCATAGGCACTACTGATGCCTAGGATCAGGAAACATATGCCGATAATCCAGTTCCCATGGTTGGTATAGGCGGTAGTTTCGCGGTTGAGTGTTGTTTTTCCAACAAGGGCGGCCTGGACGTCTGGGGTCAATGTTTGCGTGGGATAACCTAACGGATCGATCAGGGCCGTTCTCCCTGTGTTGGCGGCAACACAAAGCCACCGACCATTTTCAATCGCTCGCATTCGTGACATTTGAAGATGTTTCTCTGCTGCACTGGAATGGGTGAACCACGCATTGTTTGCAATAACGACGAGGAGTGTTGCCCCCCCTTGGGTTGCCCGGCGAAGGTGATCCGGGTACATCGATTCAAGGCAAATGACCGACCCGATTTTTAGGGTGTCAGACACGGAAATTGGCTTGGTTTGGTTCCCACGGGAATAGTCGGCGCCGAGGATGTCTTTAAGCCCGATGAATGTCAGGATTGATCGGCCTGGCCAATATTCTCCGAATGGCATCAGTTGATTTTTAAGGTACGGATCGAGTGTTTTTCCGTACCGGTTAACCCCCACGATTGCGTTGTAGTATTGATTGTCTCTATGGATGGGGGTTCCCCAAATAATTGCCGACTGGTGTTGAATTGCGAGTTGGTGAATTTTGGTTCTAAGGGCAGAGTCCTCGTCGTTTAATGTAGGGGTGATGGTTTCTGGCCAGATGACGAGATCCGCTGTGGGGGTATTTGCGGTTAGGATCAGATAATCGTGTTTTATTTTGGCCCACAGTATGGGGTTGAATTTATCCATTTGAGGGTGGTTCCCCTGGAGTAAACTGACCGTCACGGTGTCATCGGGGGTACTCCGAACCGTGTGATATCGGATGAGTTGGCCGGTCGCGAGCCAGATCCCGGCGATAACAAAGGTCACGAAACAAGTGATTAATTTTCCCGTCCAATTTTTTACAGCAATATCTGCGACGAGTGCATTAATGGTGATGACGAGATAAGAAACGAAAAAAATTCCGCCCATAGCGCCGAGTAGTGGAAGCGGCTGCAGATTAAGGACCGCGTACCCTACCTCTCCGGACGGGTTGCCTATTGGCCCTAAGCTACGCAAATATTCCAAAAGGGTCCATGCTGCAGGTGCAGATAACCAAATCGGAACTTTATCGGGAAGCCACCGAATGATGGCACATGTTGCTCCGAAAAAGAGTCCAAGATACGCCGAATAGCCTATCCATGTCAGTGTAATGGCCCAGAGTGGAACAAAGGCGTGCAAAGACATCATCCAGAAATGAAGAGCGGCCATGTAGACAGTACCGAACAGGATGCCATACCCAAACGCCTGGCGTACGGAAGGACTGCGGCGAACCACCACAATCAACGGGGCAATGATGACCAAAATTAGCGGTTGGATATTGAATGCTGGGAACGCGGTGGAGGCGATAAGGGCGAGGACGGCGACTATAAGACTTGTATACGGCATGATCGGATGTCAGCGCCCTTCTTGTTTGAGAGATCATTATTGATACTGTCAGGAATGGTTTGGTCGTTATTTTGTTCGATAGATATGCCAATTGGTGCGGATAGACGGTCTCTAAATTCACCCGCATCAAAGCCGATCATATTTTCGTTAACATCCCGTTCGATTGTCGCAACCTGCATGTATATCGATGCAGTATCCTGTGTGAGCTGTTGGATCTGGAAGCTAATAGTGAGCGTGTTTCCGTTAACTTCAAGAGAGGGGGAAAATCCAGAGGTAGGCGCAAAGAAGAAATTTTGGGTGGCGACGACCTCTTCTCCGTCGATATTCGCGGTCGGGGCGATAAATGCGGTGCCCCCTGACTTATACACAGCACGGGTATTCGTGCCGAAAATCATATAGTCAGACCAAGTGGAATAGTAGTTGATGTAGTACTGGGAGAGGCCCGGATAATTGATGCTGAGGTAGTCGGTATTAAATGTTCGGCCGGGAGTAGGGAAGTATGGAAACGGCGCGGTGTTGGGGGGGAGCGTAATCCCTGATGTTCGGGAGAAAAATAAGAGGTAGTTGAATTTACTGAGGTCTACGGTGCCGTCAAATGTGAGCGTGATTCGCATCGTTAATACCGCCGTCCGGGAGGTGAACGTACGGGCACAACCGGTGCTGAATAAGACAATTATAAGGCTTGCAATAGCGACTTTACAACCGTTCTTGAGTCGCATCGTTGAGGGCACCCCCTTGTACTTTCCAATTGTCCCTTGTTTTACGAACTGTAATGGTATCTTCTGGAAATGCTTTAATGGTGAATTGAAATATGAATTCATCGGATTGTTTATTGTAGCCAAATTGAAAGGTTCGGCAATGGTCCTGTTTGACCAGGTTCAGTGTTTCGAATTCGTATCGTGCAGTATCGAACACGCCTTTCTGATTAAATGTATTGTACCGTAGGGTGGTTCGAATCTCCCATTGATACTCTGGGTTTGAATCAAGTATAAATTTTGTATTCATTTGCGACTGAAGTACGTTGACTTGGACGTTGTTGATGTAATTGTTGAGGTCTAATGAAAAGGTGTAGCCCATTTCGAGTCCTTTCAAGGGATTGCTCGTAATGGCAATATCTAGCGGCTTATATTTTGACGCCTCTTCAAACGGTTGGGGATTTAATAATTTTCCCGTTCTAACGGTCCCGTTGAAAACCGGGCCTGGCTTGAGGCCGATTTCGGTAGTGTAGAGATCCCATCGTTGGTAGACCCAATTAAATCGGCTTTCATTGTGCCAATAGAATTGCTGATCATTGAACGCAAAAAATCGAATAGATCCCGCAATGTCGTGTTGCTGAGAATTCGCCAGATTAATCGTAATATATGGGGAGTTGTTTGCGTTAGGAACATATCTGTTGGTGTATGTTGCTTGGGACCGCACAAACCCAAAATGGGTATTCGCAATACTTTCTGAGAATTCAATCGCGAACCCCGCGTCACTGTCTGTCCACCCTCGGCCGGGATTTTTGAATAATTGCTGCGTGTAGGTTAGTCGGGAATTCATTACTCCGAAGAGTGGGAGCTCAGTGGTTGAATTTGTATCTAATTTATAGAGAATAGTGTTGGGTTCCAATGTGAATTGGTCGCCTTCTGGGTAGATTCGTAATGCTCTTTGATTGACGAGATAGTTGATTTCTTGAAATCGAGCAACGGTTAGTTCTTGGGTGATGGGAACGAAAAAGGAGGAGGGGTCGGTATAGTTAATGGTGAGTTTTGGGAGTGCGATTAATGTATTATTTCGTCCTGATATCGTATCTCGTGTGACGGTTTCCCCTTCCAAATCCCACCGATAACTGGTGGTTAATGTGGCATCGAGCCCCGGGCCAAAATTCTTTTTGAGTGTTGATGTAAATTGCAGTTGGTCGTCCGCAGTCTGGGATTGGAAATCGCGGTCAAACCCAAGGTCCATATTGAGGGTGTATCGGTCGGGGAATTCGATGGTTGTGCCGCTATTGGTTCTTGATTGGTAGGTTTGTAGCGATCGATAATTGGTCTCGCTTTGAGAAAATCGGAGTTGTTGACGTCCATTAAAGCCGTAGTTAGCCGAAAATAGTTTAGATCCGGTCTCTGAAATATAGTCGTCTCGGTGGGTGTATTTAAGATTGAGGACTTCGCCGCCATCCTGATATTTGGCTTCGAATTGACGGAAATCATGGCTATCCCGGCCTGATGAATTGATTCGTTCTCCGTCCATTGAGTCTAATGCTCCGGATACCGAAAATGGTCCCTCCGAATAGGTGGCGTCGATGGCCTTTTTTTCAGTTTTTTTGCCGGTATTGGATTCATCTAATCGATAATAGTTGAGGCTACCCTCCAGCGAATTAAATGTGTAATTATGACGACCGCCCCAACCGATTCCTTTATTTTCATACCAATCCACAAAAATACTGGAACTTTTATCGCCAACTAGGTCGTAGTCAATTGTATTTTGGACAAACCATCCCCATCCCGGGGAGTCCCGATGGCCCACCGTTGGAATATTCCAGATAATCTGGCGTTCTCCAATTTCATAATAGTAAAAGGGGGTCCAAAATCCGAATGGGATTCCTAGAATCGGCATGTACACAAAGGTATTAAATGTCAAAATGTGGTGACCGGGTTCGTAGTCAAAATATTGACTCCACGCAAAATAGTGAGGGTTGGGTAGGCTGCAGCTACTGAGCGTTGCATTTTCTCCCGACTTTATTTGGGGCCGATCTATGATTTTTCCAGCTTTAAGATAGATCGGCAGTGGCATACCTGGTGGTTGGACGGTGACATTGATATTGGATAAGTCGGCCGTCTCGTTATCAAGGTCGATGGTGACTTTGTCGGTATTAAATTGGTCGGGTCCCCGTCGAATCAGGATATTGCCCGTGCCTGTTGCCATATTGGTATCAGTGTCGATGGTGAGCTCCTCTGCATTGATTTCTATGTTATCCAATTTGATCGAAACGGCGTCTTCCAGAACGAGCGTATGGGTGTCCTCCTGGTAGCGGAGGGACTCGGCAGATATCTGTGCGGATCGGTCATCGGCGAGCGGTGCAATCGTTAAACCGAGACTTATTATTCCCATCGTGATCCATGGGAAGGCCGATTTCATTTTGGGTGATTGGGGAACAAGATGGGGATTTCAATCCCATTGCTCCATCGGGTCCAATACTGAGCGACAGGGATCAGATATCCCAGTCGACGTTGGATGAGATGGGGGATTGGGACAAGTTGGGCGGCGTTTTTCCAAAATTCAAAGGCAGGTTCGAGGTCGTGTTGTTGATAATAAATATCACCCAGATTAAGTAACGTAATATAATGGTCCGCCCGAAGTGCATACGCCGACTGAAATTGTTGTTCAGCATCTCTCAATCGATTTTCAGAGGTTGCAATGAGCCCCCGCAAAAGATGGATGAGGTCAAAATGGGGATTGATGCCTTCCGCAGTTTTGATGAGGGTAATGGCCTCGTCGACTTGTCGTTGAAGGAGTTTGAGTATGGCAAAATTGCAATAGATTACCGTTAAATTGGGATCCATTTGCAGCGCGAGTCGGAATTCATCTTCTGCTGCTTTTAACTGATGTTTAAATAGATAATCTACACCGGCATTATTATGAGGATGGGCAAAACTCATGGTCTGGTTGGTGGCGATCTCTGTGTTTCTCACCGAGGTCAAAATAAGTTGTTGGCTTGAGTTGTAGTATCCCGATACCGCTTTAACACGATAGGCAATGACACTTTCTTGTTTAAGCAATTTAAGAAGAGGGTGGACATCTCCAAAGGTAATATCGAATTCAAGAATGGATTCTAGCGTTTCGATACATCGATTAATATCACCGAGACTGAGATAATTTGTACTGGCAAGATAGCGGGCTTGGTTGGCCGTCGTGGCATCGGCTGTGGTGTCGTTGGAGATGAGTCGGTTGAGGTGGTTGAGGGATTGGTCGTATCTCCCCAGATCTAAAAAACATCGGCTAACCAATAGTTGTGCCGTACTGTGGTCCGCATGCGAGGGGTTGATTTTTTGAAGCTGTTCCAATGCGAGATAATAGTCCCCTTGAATAAGGTAGGCGATGCCTAAGCTTAGGCATGGTTCGGGATTGTCTCCGTGGTCAGTAATTAATCGTTCGGTATAACGTTGCTTGAGACCTTTTAGTTGGCCGTGTATTTCAGGATTGTTGGGGGATTGAGTTAATGCCGAGTGTAATGTGGATTCGCTTTTTTCAAAATCGTGTTTGAGCTCATATGCGGTGGCCGTAATTTGTTGGGCTGAGATGGCTAGTTCGGTGCCGTTGAGCATTTGGCATTCGACAATCGCCTGATCAAGGTGCCGTTGTTGAAGAAGGAGCTTTGCACGGATGTGATGGCATCGGTTGAGATGGACGGAACTTGATTTGCCAATCTGAGATAACCGTTGTTCTACAGGATCCGCCTCTTCAAGGTCAAATTGGCTCATTTGTTCGAGATAATCTAAAGCCTCATTGTAGTTATCTAGAAACACCGAAATATCGGACAGGAGTTGCATTGCAAATACTTGTGCGGGATATAACGTAAGAATATGGGTCGCGATTTCTGTGATTTCGAATAAATATTCTTTTTCGGGATGGTTGAATAGGCGCTGTAGATGGCCAATTGCCTCAGAATATTGTTGGGACAGGACCAATGCCCGTGCCAATGTGAGGTAGATGATGGCTGAATTGGGGAAAAGTTCTTTTCCTTGCATCAGTAAGTCGGTGACATGGACGGATTGGTCCGGGTGCCAATCGAGCATTGCTGAGAGGTGGGAGACCGCGACGTCGGGTTTGCAGATTTTGCAGTTGGTCCAAAATAGAGTTTCGCGAAGGCGAATGTTGTCGGGGGCGACGCTCACCAATTCCTCAAGCCGGAAAGCGACATCCGCGGCATGGAGGGGGGACTTTTCTACGATTTGTTCAAACGTTTGGATTGCACAATCAAATCTCTGACATTTGGCCAATAAATTGGCCAATGCAAATTGGAAATGAATGGCATTGGGTTCCCGATCGACGAGTTTTTGGTAGAGGGCCACTGATTTTTCAAATTCAAATTGGCCAATATACATTTTCGGTAAGATATCCAATATCGCAGAATCAAAGACATTATTTTCGATGGCCATTTCGAAGATGGCTTCGATTTCGGTGTGCCGGGGTGCTCTGGACCATATTTTCCCCAATAATTGGTAAGCAGCGGTTTCGTCTGGATCGATTTCTAATACTTCTTCAAGTTCTTGGATGGCTTCCGTGTACCAGCCACAAATTGCGAATAGGTCTGCAGCCAACAATTGGATGTTTTTTGCATGATCGGACTGAGTGGTCAGTCGTAGTAATGGCGTAATAATGGCGGGAAGTAGATGGGGAGCCATGTGGACTAGGAATCTGAATTTTTCGGCCGCCCCTGAAATATCCCCACGGGCAGCAGCTTCCAGCCCAACAATAAAATCAGTGCTTTTAGACAGTGTTAGCGTAGAAATTGAGTGGAGTCTCATCGTCGACCGCTTTGGAAGGCCAATAGCCCTCCCCCCCATAGCCCAAAGACGATATTGGCTGTCCATACTGATAAAAATGGGGTGAGACTACCCCCTTTTCCGAGGGCGCGACAGACCGCCAATACAAAAAAGTAAATCATGACTGTGCCCGCGGCAACGCCAATTGCGATCACAATTCCCCACCAGTCTTTTCCGGTTTTAATAAAGGTAAGGCAGTAGGCAATTCCGATGGTCCCAAATACTAAACACGCGACAGGGATGGCCTGTTTTAGGCCATATTCTACTTTGAGGGCTTGGGTTGAAATACCGCCTTTTTCCAAAGTGGCAATACGCGTTCGGAGTTCCTTTGAATCCATTTCCGTGGGTGATTTTGAATTTCCGTCGATGAAATTTAGATTTTGGTTTACATTGATTTTCATGTGGGCAAACGTGTTGACGTATTCAATGTCGGCGTCGGAGTTTAACTCAATGGTTTTTCCGTTCCAGAGATGCCATTCGTTTAACCCCCACTGTGCCCGTTCAGATACTAATATTCGGGGGTACTGTCCCGTATCCTCAAAAATAAGGACCGATCTCATTTCGCCGGTTTTTCGATCAACCTGCTGAACATAAAAAAAGCGGTCATCGGTCCCTTTGAATACCACGTCTTCCGCAATGTCTGGCGGTGGTTTTCGATCGATTTCGCGGGCGATAATATCGTTGGCTTGATGGTTGGTCCATGGCACCAATGATTCGTTAACCACGAACGCTGAAAAACTCGTTAATGCGCCACATAATAGCAATGGGGTAATGATCCGAATAGAAGAAACGCCTGAAGATAGAAGTACCAATAATTCGTGGTCCTTAATCATGCGAACCAACAACAGCATTATTGAAAATAAGACCGCGATGGGGGCAAAGAGGACGAGAATTGCGGGAAGCTTAAATAGGATCAATTGGAAGACGATTTTAGCTGAGATCCCAGACAGGACCGACAGTTCGATGAGATAAAAAACAATATCCACAATTCCAATAATACCGAATGCCCCGATAGCAAGAGAAAATGGCCAGAAATATTGCCCAAAGAAATAACGATCTATTATAGGTATACGTCGAAACAGCGAAACCACGCGACTCCCTTTTTAAGGGGCCACCGCAGACAATGCGCGTGGCCCACTTGGGTTTATAATTCGTCTGCGCGTTGTTGTTGTACGGTTCGACGTTTAGCGGCTTTAGCGAGCCGCTTCTTTTCTTCGGACGGTTTTTCGTAATATTCGCGTTTCTTGAGTTCCTGAAGAATTCCTTCAGATTTCATTTTGCGCTTGAACTTCCGAAGAACGGAGTCAATGGACTCTCCGGGCTTTTTTTCCTGCATTACCATGGGTTCAACTCCTTAAAATTATCCCGGGGGCCATGTCATAGACCTGCCACCAAGAACGTGAAAATGAAGATGATCAACGGATTGGCCACCGTCATCACCCGTATTCGCCACTACTCGAAACCCGTCATCCGAAATCCCACTCTGGCGCGCAAATTCTGCGATTGCAACGACCAGTTCTTGGGATAAATCGGGACTGTGAGCTGCCAGTTCAACCACGTTCCGAATATGAGCCTTTGGTGCTACCAACCCATGAACAGGTGCTTGAGGCGCGATGTCCATGAATGCCACGACGGTATCGGTTTCAAGAATCTTTTGGGCAGGAATAGTTCCCTGCGCGATCTTGCAAATAATACAGTCGGTCATGCTTGGCAATCCTGTCGATGGAATGGGGTAAAGGATCGGGACGTGGATGGGTTGCGAGACCTAGAGTGACACTAATATCTGGTCTAAGTGCAACCGAGGGTTGAGATTATATCGCAACTGAAGAATATTTTCGACTAGCAAATCCAGTCGCCGAATTGCCTGCGGAATGTCGGGGTCCGTGGGATTTTTTTGAATGCTTTGCCATAGTTCTTCACTCCATTTGATAAGGCAAATATGCACAAGATCTTTTGATTTTCCAAGGGGATGGGTAAGTATTATTCTCTGAGCGGGCGGGGTGTTTAGCACTTCTGCCAAAGTCGGTACCGAATGGGGAAGTTTGGTCCCTGCTTTTGATGCCATTAATGCGGCATTTGGCGATGCCTGCCACGTCTCTGTATTAGTGAATCCAATCGATAATAGATAGTTCGAAATTTGCTCGGGTGAGGATGGGGTACATGGAATGACTTGGGACCGTGAGGTAATGGTTGTTAAAACCGCCGCACGACTGGGAGCCCCCAGCAGAAAGATGACGCCTTCCGGCGGGGATTCAAGTGTTTTTAATACCGCGTTCGAGGCTTGGGCGGTAAGCGTCTGTGCGTCCGGTATTTTGACGGTAAAAAACGAATTGGATGTGGGGCCATATTTGATTCGGTCGATCATGTCACGAACTTGCTCAATTTTAATGGATGCCCCGTCCGCAATCAGCGTGAGGGTATCGGGGTCATTTTCTGTTTCGAGGCGTTGGCATGGAACGCAGTCGCCACATGCTGACTTGTGCGTGCAGTGCAACAGCATTTCGAACAAACGAATGGCATCATTCCTGAACGCCGCCGCAGGGCCGGTTAACAGATAACAATGGCTAATCGCACTGCCGGAAGCAATTTGCCGCAGTCGGTCAATGGTTGCTTGCGACAGGACAGGGGTCATTTTACAATGCCGAGAAAAAATGAAACCCCAATGGCGACCCACATGGCTAAATGTTGGTCTGAGCTTTCTTTTTTTAGTTTTTCAATCTCTATATTTCCACTGGTTTGTTTGGCAGCGTTGGTTTTAATGTCCTCAATGGTGGCGTTGGCCGAGGTGAGTTGTTCTGTTAATCGGCTGATGTCGCCATGGAGTGCTTTTTGATCGTCGTCCAATCGGGATTGCGCTGACGTGAGATCCGTTTGGATTTTTTCAAATTGGACCACCTGGGCCTTAAAGGACTTTGACAGCCCCAACAACTCCTGAATTTGAACCTTCGTTAGGTCAGCCTTGGATTCGCCTGACAATAATTTGTCCAAAATAATGGCCATTTCCTTTCGGCTAACCGCTTGATCCGCCTGAAATGTGTTGTCCGAGCTGAGGGGGAGATACCCCATTTTGACGGCACTACTGACAGCGGGATACCCGGCATCAGTGAGTGGGACATCTCGAATTTGTTGCGCAGATAGGGTGGATGCAATGAGTAGGGCAGTGGAAATGCAGGGGAGACTATATTTCATGGGAATTCTCCTTGTTATTCAACGACGGTCAGAGGGATGGCCTCAGTTCCCGCGTCTGATGTGATATTAAACGTGACTGTGCCCGGTGCCATGGCCTTGAAGTGCCATCGAACAATGGATCCGCTGTGATCTTTTGGAATATAAATGTGGGTGAGGGTAAGGTCGGTTTCTGACGGGGCGAATAGGATTGATTTTGCCCAGTCGTCCGGGGTAATGCGGATTGGGCGTAGGGTTGTGCCATCCAAAGTCACCCGTCCTGAAATCGTACTCCCGGGTTGACCGAATACCGTCAAATATCCGTAGTCGCCAACATGAAGGGTGGTCCGGCTAGGTCGGCCGCTCAATTTTTGAATGGTGGGTGTCACGTCGATTTTTTTGCCTAGTTTTTCGGGGTCCATTTGAAAACTGCTGATCGAGGCTTCGAGATTAAGTGTGGGGCTATCTCCAGAAATTGGGCCGATGAGCCAGTTTAATGTCACGGTCTTTCCGGGTGGCAGTATCGGGATCGATTTGGATGGAATTTCAAACCAAGCCTGGGCAGGGCTTTTTAAAGTGACTGAGATCGTTTCGAGGGGGAGATCGTAGGGGTTGGTTACGACGACCGACGCTTCAATATAGGGTGATCGAATCGGATCAATCGTCGGGGGGGAAACTAATTTTGCGGATGCTGTTTGGGGTGCGAATAACATAATAGATCGCTGGATTTGATTGGGGGCCAATGTTGACGACGTTACTTTAAGAACGATTGGCCAATTCCCTTTGTGGGCTGATTTTGTTTTTACCCGAAACGGAATTTGACGGGTATCCCCGACCTTCAATTGGCCGAGTTCAACGGACGCCCGACCATTGACGAGTTCAAGCCCTTTAGGGAGTGTCAATGTCACAGTGGTATCGTGGGATGTGTATCCCCCCGTATTCGTGATATAGGCCACGACGAATAATTCGCGGGAGGACCCTGCGGTTGCTTCCGCCGGTGCGGTGAGGCCTAGACTCAAATCGCCAGCGGCCAAGGTCAATCCACCTAGTCCATACACTGTACGAATCCGTTTGCTTTGACCGGGGCGAAGTGTCACTGGTTCCCAATACATCGCCAACGCGGTGTCTTTTTCTTCTTCACCGGTGCGGACAAAGCTTCGGCCCTCTTGGTAGTCGGCGGTCCAAGGATTATCGGCCAAGGTACCCCAGTTGGCTAAGATCAGGCGATCGGGGGGCGTCAATCCGTCGTCGGGGGAATCCAATGTGCCTTGTGCAATAACCGTTGGGGCCGTGAGGCTATCAAATGTTTGCCAATACGGAAGTAGCTCGGATTTGGGGACCAGGATTTCTCCGGTCACAGCACGGCTTCCAATTCGAAATGGGGCGCCGTCGTTACTTCCCAGTTTAGTGTCAACCATCAACCGAATGCCGACAGTGGCGGTTGATTTTGTTTTGTTGGTAATTTCATACTCGATGAGAGTGGAGTCTTTGACTCGCGTGGAGGGCGTTCGAAAAAAAGATAATGTCTGTCTGGCAATTATTCCGTCGTAGTCAAAGTCTGTAACAATTCGATCATTCCCGGTAAATTGACGAATCGGTATCCCCGTTTTGAGTTCCTTTCCCGTACGCCGTTCCATTTTTCGACTGGGCCCCCCAAAAATAAAGTCAGCGTCGTTAATGCGTAATGTCGTGTAGGAAGTCCATGGAGTGGGGCGTCCGTAAATGAGACTTTGATCATTATCGCTGGGGTTTGCAGGATCGCCGCCGGTCGTTTCAATCGCAAATCGACCCTGATCTTGGGCCTGTGTATTAACGATTATTTTTAAAAATTCGTTGCTCACCGATACTGTTTTGTCGGAGTCAACAGCAACTATCCCGACGGTTAGTCCAGATAGAATAATGGCAATTAATGCATATGGTATGGCGTGTTTCATTTGTGAAAAATTAAATTGGAGTGTATCTCAGAATTCGGACGGGAGCTATGGGAGAATTCGGGCATGGGTTTTGGCGTACTGGGCGACGGTGATCTCGGGCGTTCCCAATGTTTTCCAAGTTCCTTGGGCAAGAAATGTTTCCTCGAACTGGCCGATGGCCGTGACCATTCGTTCAAAATGATGCAGGCGAGGATTCACGATTCCGGCCAATCGGATCGGCCACATCGGTACTCGAGTGGGGATGAGGGTTTGATGGGGATAATGGGCGGCAAATTGTCGGGCAGCGACCATCGGAATCAGTCGGTCAGGACCTTGGACGACAAATTCGGCGTTTTCGGGAAGGTCGATGGTGAATGCAGTGGATACCTGGTTTCCAAAGTCACGGCCTGCAATATAATAAGATCCGCGTTGTCGAATGGCGGGTACAATAATTCGATTTTTCTGAATCAGCGGACCATGGTCGATGTTTTCCATAAATGTGGATGGGTAAAACAGAACGTGATTGATCCCCGACTTTTTGATGGCGTCAATCGCCGCGGACTTAACTCTAAATACCCACCAGTCGAATTTTTTGTGTCCCTGAATGCGTTGGAGCAATGAGCTGACGTAGCTGAGTCGCGGTGTTCCAGCGATTCGGGCGCAATCGATAACGGTACTGATTCCGTCACGTTCCGATACAAACTCCCATGGTTTGGTTCCTGGGGCGATCGATAAGTTGAGGTGCACAATGTCATGTCCGTCAATGTGCCGGAGTAGACTTTCTGCATCCCGTAAATCGCCGTGGACAATGCGGGCCGTCGGAAATTGGAGGGCTGCAGTTTTAGGGGATCGAGTGACGATAGTGACGTCATGGCCTCGATCGATTAATGCGGCCGTTACGGGTGATCCAATCATGCCGGTGGCTCCGATGATCGCGATTTTTAGGCGAGTGTCCATTGTGGGGCTACTCCAACATCTTAATGATGGGTAAGGGGAGTTCTCCCGGAAGTTCCTCCCGTGTGAATCCAAACGGGCCCACTAAGGAAAGATGATCGTCCGATCCAATAAATGGCTTGAGGTGGGTATTGAACTGATTTCGTAACTCGATGTCGTCTTTTCGAAATCCAAATGCGCCGTAGTCAATCATTGGCTGGCCGTTGACGACGAACCCCTCGAAGCCCTGAACTATTTCCAGGTGAGCACTCCCCTCGCGAGTGACGTGTTCGTTGAGAGAAATTCCCGACGAAGCGAACATGTCGGCTTCGCCATTTCGGATGCCTTTGACGGCGCTTGCGCCATCAGCGAATTGGACGATGCGGCTGGGAGGGAGGTTGTACATCCGAATATGACTGGCGGTGACCGAACCGAATACAACGGCGACTCGGCCAAACGGATGACGAATGAGATCTGTAAATGTACGAATGCCGAGTGGGTTGCCAAGTTTTACGACGACGCTTTCCTTGTTTTTATACGTTGGGTAGGAAAATGTGATTTCTTTGAAACGAGTGGGGGTGATGTAGAACCCTGCGGCAATCATGTCATAGGTGCGGTTTAATAATTTGGGGATCAGGGACCAAAATTCAGTTTGGATACCGTCAATTTGGCGGATCCCCATTTTTTCAAGGACCACCCGAGCAATTTCCCAAGATTCACCCGTAATCGGGCCATACGGTTTGTCACGGTAAGAAAAGGGGCGTTCGTTCGCATACCCCACCTTGATGATGCCGGTTCGAAAAATGCGTTCCCAACTTGAATTCCCTGGCGCTACTTTTCCGACTTTGTTCGCGAATTGACTGAGGGGCGATCCAACTCTGATTGTCATGACGCCATTCTATTATATCTATTTGTTTCACTCCACTTTATATCTATTTTTTTTCACTCCACTTCGCTTTTAGCTCGTTGAGATGAAACGTAGTCGGACTGGCACCGCCAGATCCTCCCTAGGCTCAGGGCTGTCCTTAATTGGGATATTATTCTTGGAGGTTCGATGTTAAATAGATCTAAATGGTGCGCCATTGTGGGGGGGGAGCGGTTGACTGGCGATTATTACCACCGCATTTCGCAAACGGTGCGCCATTGTGGGGGGGGAGCGGTTGCGTGTAAAATACGTGTTCGCGTTTATTGATTTTTAGAGATCTGAACGCCTATTTCGTTCGAAATACTGGAGTATTTAATGTCATTTTTTGCCCGTTTTTTAAGAACTGTTTTTGGCGACCCTTACGAGCGTCGGATGAAAGATTATCGTCCCATTGTCGATCAAATTAATGAATTGGAATCTCGGTTTTCAGAGATGGGAAACGAGCAGTTAACCGCGCAAACAGAACGGTTTCGATCCGAACTCGCTGCTGGGAAATCGTTGGATGACCTGTTGCCCGAAGCATTTGCCGTCGTGCGGGAGGCCTCTCGCCGCGTACTGGAAATGCGTCATTTTGATGTTCAGTTGATCGGGGGGATGGTGCTTCATCAAGGGAAAATATCTGAAATGAAGACCGGGGAAGGAAAAACCCTGGTATCGACGTTGCCGGCGTATCTCAATGCCCTGGAAGGTAAAGGGGTCTACATCGTTACTGTAAACGATTATCTCGCCAAGCGGGATAGTGAGTGGATGGGAAAAATTTTTCGATTTTTGGGGTTAACAGTAGGCCTGATTCAATCGAATATGTCTCCCGAATTACGACTGGAAGCGTATCGATGTGACATTACCTATGGGACGAATAATGAGTTTGGATTTGATTACCTTCGGGATCATTTGGCACATGATATTAGCCAGTGCTGCCAGTTGCGTCGCCACTACGCCATTGTGGACGAGGTCGATAGCATTTTGATTGATGAGGCGAGGACGCCGTTGATTATCAGCGGGGCCGTGGAGCATTCAACCGATGTATATGACCGGGTCGCTGGGGTGGTTCGGTCCTTGGTTAGAGGGACAGATTTTACCTTAGAAGAAAAGCATAAAAACGTCGTTTTGACGGAGCCGGGAATTAAAAGATTAGAGGAACTTCTGTCGATCGATAATATTTACTCGGTTGAAAATATGCAGATACCCCACATTGTTATTCAATGTTTAAAGGCGCTGAATCTGTTTCGGAGTGATGTGGATTATGTCGTTAAAGAAGACGAAATCATTATTGTGGATGAATTTACCGGTCGATTAATGGAGGGGCGTCGATATTCGGATGGCCTTCACCAAGCGATCGAAGCCATGGAGGGCCTTGAGGTCCGCGAAGAAAGCCAAACGTTGGCGTCTATTACGTTCCAGAATTATTTTAGGATGTTTCCCAAATTGGCGGGAATGACCGGGACAGCGATGACTGAAGAAGCTGAGTTTGGGAAAATTTATAATCTTGAAGTGGTTATGGTGCCGACGCATGCCACGGTACGGCGGACGGATTTGCCAGACTTGGTATATAAGAGCAAAGCTGAGAAATTTCGGGCCATCGTGAACGAAATTAAAGACCTTCATGCCAAGGGGCAGCCGGTGTTAGTGGGGACGATTTCCATTGAAAATTCAGAGGTATTGTCTCGGTTGCTTAAAGAAGAAAAAATCACGCACAGTGTATTAAATGCCAAGTATCACGAGCGTGAGGCTGAAATTATTGCGATGGCCGGCCAAAAAAATGGCGTGACCATTGCGACGAATATGGCGGGTCGGGGAACAGATATTAAGTTGGGCGAGGGCGTCACCGAATTGGGCGGTTTGTGTGTCATTGGGTCCGAGCGTCATGAATCTCGCCGAATTGATAATCAGTTACGGGGAAGGGCCGGCCGCCAAGGGGATCCAGGTGCCTCGCGGTTTTACGTATCATTGGAAGATGACCTTATGCGGTTATTCGGCTCCGATCGAATCGCTCGGATTATGGAGAGTTTGGGGATGCCGGATGATACCCCGATTGAACATGGGATGATCACAAAATCGATTGAACGGGCGCAGTCTAAGGTTGAAAAATATCACTTTGGGGTTCGGAAGCAGATTTTGGAATATGACGACGTCATGAATCGGCAGCGGGAAGCCGTGTACCAGTTCCGTCGGCAAATATTGGGGAAATTGGATTTGGAAACTCGGGTGAAGGAACAGATTGGCCTGATTGTGTCGTCGGCGGTGAAGGACGCGTTTGATAAGACGGGGATTCAGGAATCGGGCCAGGCATTTGATGATTTTGTTTTATATTTGGAAACCGTATTTCCAGTGAACAATCTTTCAGATTTAGTAAAAAAAGTCGCTACCCAAGGTGCCGGAGAAGCGGGGCTTCTTGAGGCGATGATTAAGCTGTACGAGTACAAAAAGAATCAGGTTCCGTCCGAGTTGTTTGAAGAATTGGTGACCAAGCGAATTCTATTGTCGACCTTGGATCGGAAGTGGATTGATCACCTTCATAATATGGATGTCCTTCGAGAAGGAATCGGACTTCGGGCCTACGGTCAGCGGGAGCCGTTGGTCGAATATAAAATGGAAGCATTTGATATGTATCGTGCATTGTTATTGAGCTTGGCGGAAGAGGCCATTTCGATGATTTTGCGGACTGAAATTTCGATGGAAAATGACCTTGATTCGGACGCGGTATCTCCCTTTGTCGACATGGATCAGCTGTCGTGATTTCGGAGTCGGTGGCGCAGCTACAGTCGTATCGGGATAAACTTTTGCATCTCGGAGACTATCTTTGAGATCGATCATAAACGGGCCAAAATTAAGGACCTTGAATCGGATATTAGTCAGGATAGTTTTTGGGATCAAAACTCAGACGCCCAGCGTATTTTCACTGATCTCACGCGCTTAAAAAGTGAAGTGGCGAGCTACGAGGATATTCGTCGGATCGGTGAAGATGCCGACGTGTATATTGAATTGATCCGCGAAGAGGGCGAATCTGAGGCGGCACTGGCCGAGTTGGACGACTATGTAAAGCGGTTTGTCGACCGGATCGATACCCTTGAAATTCGGTCGTATTTGTCCCAAAAGTACGATCGGCTGCCCTGTTATTTTAGTTTAAATTCGGGGGCTGGGGGAACGGATGCTCAGGATTGGACTGAGATTCTGTTGAGAATGTACACCCGGTGGATGGATAAGGCCGGATTTACCTATTCATTGGTCGATGAAACGCCAGGGGATGAAGCCGGGATCAAGTCGGTGACTCTTCAGGTGGCCGGGGAATTTGCATATGGATTATTAAAAACTGAAATTGGGGTTCATCGGTTGGTCCGAATTTCCCCGTTTAATGCCAATGACAAGCGGCAGACGTCGTTTGCGGCGGTGGATGTGATTCCTGAATTGAGTAGCGATTTTTCGGATGTGGTCATCGATTCCAAGGATCTTCGGGTCGATACGTATCGGGCGACGGGGGCGGGGGGGCAACATATTAACAAAACCGATTCTGCGGTTCGAATTACCCATATTCCGACCGGGCTTGTTGCGCAGTCTCAGGCTAGTCGGTCTCAGATTTCCAATCGTGAAACGGCACTGAGTTTATTAAAAGCACGGTTGATTCAGCTAATGGAGACCCAGCACAAGCAGCATCTGGAAGACTTGCGGGGGGTAGAAAAAGATATTGCGTGGGGCAATCAAATTCGTAATTATGTATTTCATCCCTATAAATTAGTAAAAGACACCCGAACGGGGGTGGAGTCCACGGACCTTCAATCGGTAATGGATGGGGACTTGGATCGATTTATTCATGCACAACTTAAAAATCAAAAATCAAGTTAGTCCGTTGGTTCGTCGTGTTGCGGTGGCAATTCTTGTGATGGCGGTGGTCATCGCGGGGTCGGTGGGTGCGCGCCGATGGCTGTTTGAACGGTTGAATGCCCCCGTCGAAACGGTGGTGTCTATTCGGGATATGGCCCAGCTGAGCCGTCTTGCCGGTGTTCCGTTGTCAGAGGTGATGGCCCAGATTCAGAGTCGCCAGGTTGTGTCGTCTGTGGCGGTAGAAGAGGACTCGATTCAGGATTTGGTGGCGGAAGGTCAAGCGACATTCCTGAGTGGCGCGGAAATTGTGAGGCTCTCTCGGTTGGGATCGCAATCGCAGTCGATCTTGGAAAAGTTAGCAAGGACGACGGTTGTTTTGCCGGATCGGTATTACATTATATTTGAAGATCGTAGGGATTTTGATCGTGTGGGCAAGGTGTTTTTGGCTGAAATGGGTCCGGCGGGTGTTCAGATTTTTTCGGACATTATGACGGTGTCCGTGATTGGAGAGCCCAAAGATCTACTGGAGTTGGGGGTTGGATTTTCTGATCGAAAGATTAAGCTGGTTCGATCGGGTGGTTTTGGAATTATTCCTCGATTTCGTAATTCGGTTCGTGTGAATTCGGCGGTGGTGACGACGAAGTTTTCTACCCTGCCAGCGGATGCCGGTATCACAACTATTATTTTTGAAGGGACCACGGTATTGGGATATCCCAGACAACTAAATGCGGTGTCCAATGAACTGACTCAGCGTGGACTTAACTTTGGGGTGATTGAATTTGCCGATCAATTAGGTGTGACAGGGCTGGCCCATCGGCTTCCGAATCATATTGTCCGGGTCCATAGTTTTTCGGACGCTGAGATTGAGAATTTGCCGACGGATATGGTGATTAACCGGTATGTTCGGGCGGCCAGAGAACGCAATATTAAAGTGATTTTTCTAAAGCCCTATTTTGCGTTGGGACATCATTCTTTGGGTGCGACGCTCGTATCGGCGAATATCACTTATTTCGAAAAGGTGGTGGGTCGTCTCCGGGCAGAGGGGATTGGTGTGAAGCGCTTCGATCGCTCCGTATCCGACCACTATCTGTCGGGTAAGGTGTGGGAACGATGGATGATTGGGGGTGGCGTTGCGGTGCTGGGCTGGGCATTGGTGACCATGTTTGGGTTTATTCGTGGGAGTGGGTGGTCGTTGGCGGGGGCGTTGGGTTTGGCATTGGGGTCTGGGGTCGCCGCCCATTGGGGGGATCATGACTTTTTGTGGGCCCAATTGATGGCGTTGGGTGCCGCGATTGCCGCGCCGACGATGGCAATGGTGGTGTTTTTTAGCGACGACATTCCACCTGGGAATGGGCTGGTCCGATTCGTGACCGCGGCTGGACGAATTCTCTCAGGGTTTTTAGTGACCGTGATGGGTGCGCTCATGGTGGTTGGACTATTATCTGATTATGGCTTTTTGGTTGGGGCGTGGCATTTTTTAGGCGTAAAATTTGCGTTTATAGTCCCAATCGGGATGACATTTTATTTTTATTATATTCGCCCCCGGAGGCTCTCTCATTTGGGAGAGATGATTCGCCGGGTACTGGATGAGCCGGTCCGATATTCAGCGTTGATTATTGCCGGGGTAGGGGTGGTGTTTTTGGCCGTGTATATCATTCGGAGTGGGAATTATTTAACGGTCGATACTGGGTCGTCTGAGCAAAGCGCGAGGCAATGGTTGGAAACCGTATTTTTGGTGAGGCCACGGACCAAAGAAATTTTGGTCGGGTATCCCTTTTTGATGGCGGCGCTACTGGTTGGGCCCCACCATCTGTTGCGTCGGTGGCGGTGGGCGCTGTTGTGTGTCGGTAGTGTCGCGTTTATTTCGGTGTTGAATTCATTTTGTCATATTCATTCGCCGATGGAATTGTCTCTTTATCGGGGCGTATTGGGGATTTCGATTGGGATATTGGTATCAGGGGCAATGAGTATTGCAGGGAAAACGGGACTATGGATTGTCACGCAACGTCGGAAATAGGGTCCGGTCGATTAATTGAATTCCAGAAAGTAGCGGGAATTGCGTTTAAGCATCCCGGATATCTGTCGGCAGCGTTGACGCATAGTTCATACGCGAGATATGCCAAAAAAGGCGGTATTCAGGATAACGAACGACTAGAATTTTTTGGGGATGCCGTTTTGAAATTAATTGTGTCTGAGTATTTATTAAAGAAATTTCCGTCTGCGTCCGAAGGCGATTTGACGAAAATCAGGGCCCAATTAATTTCGGATAAAAATTTGGCGTTTCTAGCTGAAAAATTGAGAATGGGCGACTTTTTAATGATGTCCCATGGGGAGAAAAATACCGGTGGAAAACAGCGGTTATCCAATTTGGCCAACGCAATGGAGGCGGTATTGGGCGCGTATTATTTAGATAGTGGGTTGCCTGCGGTCCATCAGTTTTTTACGACGTTATTAATTCGGCATGAGCAGGAATTGTTGGCTCAAGAGTATGTGGTGGATCACAAAACGGCGTTGCAGGAGTATTTGCAGAGACGAAAACGTGAGTTGCCCGATTACAAGACGGTTCGTGAAGATGGACCAGAACATGACAAACTATTTTACGTCGTGGTGACGGTCTCTGGTGACGATGGCCGTCGGGAGTATGAGGGTTCGGGGCGATCCAAAAAGGATGCCGAGCAAATGGCCGCAAAACAGGCCTCCATTGCACTTGGGTTGACATAGGAGCCGGACGGATTGCCTTTTTATTTCTGTATTCAATGTCATTTTAATGAAGAGTTGACGGGTCATCCGCCGGTGGCACGACGCTGCTCAAAGTGCCGGTATCCGTTGCGGTATTTGGGTCGGGAAATTGCGGAAGTATCGTCGGTGGCGCATGACGAGCAGCGGCATTCGGGGGATGCGGCCGTACTAGATCGCACTGGGGTGGTCTCAAAAACCTTATGGGCGCGGCGACCGGATCCTGCCGTGTTGGAGGCGGAGACCCAATTAGGGTATCGACCGGATGATCCGGGTATTTTATCTTTTTTGGCGAATCATGCGTTGGCAGAACGGGATTGGGCGCGGGGCATTGGGTTTTTGAAACGGTTTGTGAGCGTCGTTCCAGGGCATCGGGTGGCCATGTTGCAATTGGCGGAGGCATTGCTTTTGGATGAGCGCCATCAGGATGCGGAATTGGTGCTCGCTCAATATTTGAGCCACGTAGATGATGACCCGGTGGCCCATTACAACATGGCATTGGCCATTGGGTTGAGTGGCGGAATCGTGGAGCGAATTAGAGCGCATGCGGATGCCTGCGATGCGTTGACGGACGATCCGGATCTTAAACGGGCGGCGTGGCAATTGTTTGTGCATTTTTCAGAGGAAAAATTAGATGAATCGATGTAGTGGATTGGGGGTGATGCTCCTTTGGATGGGGATGAGTGTCGGGGTTGGCGCGGTGGCGCCAAAGGTGACTGTGTCGGGGGTGATTGCCCCAGTGTCTGAGATGGTCCGTCAGATCGGGGGGGAGTCTGTTGTTGTGTCAACATTGGTGCCGCCAGGGGCATCGCCGCATGTGTATGAACCGTCGCCGATGGTGGTTCGTGGTCTACGCAATGCGGGGTTAATTGTGACCATTGGGAATTTGGGGTTGGGGGTGGCCGAACCCCGGCGGTTGCATGGGTTGTCGCCAGGCGCTCGGATCGTTGACCTCACGGCGGGGGAAGTGCTTTTGGATGACGACGATCACGACCATGGGGAGGGTGCGGGTGGAGATCCTCATGTATGGATGTCGCCGATGATGATGGCGCGTAAAGCGACTGTGATTGCCGATGCATTAGGGGTTCTGAACCCGGGTGAAGCGGATCGATATCACCGCAATGCGGAGGCGCTGTCTCAACGGTTGAGGGATCGCACCGCGACGTATCGCAACAAGTTTAAGGGACGGGATATTCTGGTAATTGTCGTTCATCCGTCGTTGTCTTATCTTGCCAGGGATATTGGGTTTACGCAGTTGCCAATTGAAGCCCATGGACGTCCCCCGTCGGTACGCCAGCTAAGAACACTCATCGCAACTGCAAAAAAAAGCCAACGGTGTGTGATTGTATTACAACCGCAATACGGTCAGGATTTGGTCGATGTGGTGTCGAAGCAAACCGGCGTAACGGTGATTTCTGGCGATATTTATCGGGCGGATTTCCCGGAGAGTATGTTTAGGATATTGGATCGGATTCTGGAAGCGACGGAAACTCACCATTAAAGGAATATTTATGACTATGACTAATGAAAAAGCACTTGTTGACCAACTCATTTTGTTTGAATCCCATCAGTCTCCGTTTGAATGTGCGATTCGGGGGATCGAACTACCGGTAATCGCAGAATTTG
This sequence comes from uncultured bacterium, assembly GCA_903864835.1. Classification (GTDB taxonomy): domain Bacteria; phylum Margulisbacteria; class Marinamargulisbacteria; order SXXA01; family SXXA01; genus CAIPHK01. The sequence continues at coordinate 132,737 of CAIPHK010000021.1, forward strand.
AACACGATGGCGGCTTGAGTTGCCCTGATTTTGAGATCACCAATCGGGTAGTCGAGGCCGATGGTGCAGACCTGACCCGGGACGCATTTCCCAATATTTCTCGACTGACGGGGAATCAGGTGTTGACCGCGGTTCGATCCGACGTGGCACCGATTGGAAAACGGGTGGCGGTGTTGTTTTCAGGGGGCCCTGCGGCGGGTGGGCATAACGTAGTGGCAGGGATTCGCCGGATTTTGGGGGCGGGGAATACGTTGTTCGGCGTCAAAGCCGGGCCATTGGGACTAATGAAGGGCGATTGCTTCGAAATCGGTCTATCGGATGTGGATGCGATTCTGAATACCGGCGGATTTGATTTTTTGGGGTCCGATCGGACTAAAATTAAGACGGCGGATGATATGGCTCGGGTATTGGCGACGGTTCAGAAATTTAAACTGGACGGGATTATTGTCGTCGGTGGGGATGACTCGAATACAAATGCCGCATTTATTGCGGACTTTTTGGCCCCGCATGGATGTGGGGTTATTGGGGTCCCCAAGACCATTGATGGAGATCTGCAGGTGGGGGATTTGGTTCCGATTTCGTTTGGATTTGATACGGCGACTAAGATTTATAGCGAGATCGTTGGAAATATTTTGCAAGATACGCCGTCATCACGGAAGTATTGGCATTTTATTAAATTAATGGGCCGAAGTGCGAGTCACGTGGCGTTGGAAGTGGCGTTGCAAACGCATCCGGCGGTGACGTTGATTTCTGAAGAGATTGCGGACAAAAAATTAAGTTTGAGTCAGGTCGTTGAGCAAATTGCATCTGCGGTAGTGTCTCGGGCGGCCAACGGTATTAACCATGGGGTAGTGTTGATTCCTGAGGGGGTCATCGAATTTATTCCTGAAATTAAGGCGTTAGTTCGGGCTTCCAACGAATTTATGGCGGGAGATGATGTGGCGACTGCGTCGATGGCGGGGCGTGTTGAGATGTTTGGTAAGTCACTCAATTCAGAGATGAAGACTCTGTTTACAGGGCTACCGGAATCGATTCAAACCAAATTGCTCATGGACCGGGATTCCCATGGCAACCTTCAAGTGTCGCAAATTCCGTCGGAAGAATTGTTTATTGAATTGACCGAGAAACGCGTAGCTGAATTGGATCCAGGGGTAAAGTTTGCGCCGCTGAACCACTTTTTTGGATATGAAGGTCGCTGCGGCGCGCCGACGCGGTTTGATGCGGTTTATACCTATAACTTGGGGTTGGTTGCCGGGGCACTCGCGGTCCGGGGGAAGTCGGGTTATATGGCGGGGGTAACCGCTATTGGGTCGGGTGGGAAAGGAATTGCGATTCCGTTGGCAGGGTTGATTACGACTGAACGTCGATCCGGCGGCGATCACATGGTGATTAAAAAAGCATTGGTTGAATTGGATTCTCCTGCGTTTAAGTTTTTTGAGTCCCGGAGGGAGGCTTGGGCGAGGTCTGATGTGTTTTCGAGTCCGGGGCCTCGCCAATTGTGGGGTCCGTTAGGGAATCAGGTGCCAATGACCGTGGCGCTTAATTTGGGGTCGGAGTCGCTTTCTTTTTTGATTGGAAAATAATCAGCAAATGGAGGAAGGACCATTGCATAGATCCTTCCTCCCCTTGACCCCTCCAACCATCGCCAACGGCCTTGGGACCCATCACTGCGTCGCCCTCGACCTCGCATAGCTTCGCCTAGCTCCGTCAGAGGCGCGACTACGCTCACCCAATTGGCCTGAAGTTACCTTGGGCCATCCACCGTAGCTGAAACAATCGTGTTTAAGTGTTCAGCGATCTGGGTGTCAGCCTTCCGGGAGGCGTTTGATATGCAATTTAACCCATCTACAAATTTAGGTAAATCGTCGCCGGTGCTCAAAAAGTCAGAGTCTGCACCCGCGTTTCTTCCATCCGTTTCACCCGTTGCCATAACCGATGGGGCGGGTTCCCCGCCTATGGGTTCCCCGCCTACGGGCGGGTCGATTGCAGATGCCCATAGTCGAAGCCGTGTTTTGATTTCCCCTGTCGACCCTCAACCACTCTCGTCGTGGCCTCCCAGTGACGGTGCGATTTTGAAAACCTGTCGCGGTGGATCCAAGGCCACGGTTGAAATTTGCAAAAGCGAGAGCATGGGCGTCAAATATGCAAAAAAATATGTAAGTCCCGAGATCAAAAAAAATGAAGCGGAATGGAAGTTGGAGCAGGGGAGGTTGGAAAATGATTTAAAGACGTATCAACAATTGCGTAACATGCCACTCGGAAATACTTTTGGGGGGTTGTATCACGAGACCTGCAGTGAAGACGAAGGGCTGGTGCTCTATTTGGAATATGCGGGCAGCTCTGTTCTTGCCAACCATGTGATGTCCGATTCTCCCGAACCGTTGCACACAATGAGTTCTTTTTTTCAGAGTGTGGCAGGGTCGATTACTGAGATTTGCGGGGACGTGAGGGGTGGGGATCAGGCTGCAGATCTTCGAAAACAACTTTTTTTTGATCGGATTATCAATCGATTACAGCCAACGGTTGACGCGTTGGCGCCCCTGATGCCGAATGCGGGTGATTTTAAACAAGAGCTCAGCCTGGCGAGTAGTCGATGGGAAGCCTTGTACTCCCGACTCGAACCGTTGCTGATGGCCGGATCGGTTGCGGCGTTGCCAACGGATACAACGTTTCTCAATATGATTTTGAATCCAGATACTAACATTGTGAAATGTATTGATCCCGGAAAAATTGATACGACCGCTGCGGCGTATCCATTGAGCAAGATGCTGGTCTTTGGACCCTATTATCGATTTATCAATGACAAAGAATTTAAATTGGGGGAGGAGGGGTTTCTCGCGGTTAAGGCGGAAGATGTGACCCGGACCGCACGTGTTCTTGATTCCTGTCAGGGGATTTTAGAACAATTGGATCCGGTTACCGCGTGTCAGACGGTGGTTGCCGGCTTGATTCAATTTGGTGGAGATCTGGGCTATCGGTATAATGCGGAGGATATACGGTCTGGGAAAACGGCGGCCGATTTATCGTTGTTTACCCGGGCACTGACACCCCTTCGGGCGGCTTTCAGCCGGTCTGGACACTGACCCTCCCTTCCGTTTTTAACCAAATATGGGTTTTTGCGTAAAACCCAATTTTACAGAAAAATTGAAGCACAACTTCGCAAAGACGCGCAATTACCGTCGTCTGCTTCAGCCTTGGTTAGAACAAAAAAAGCCGAGGAAGTATCGGGTGGATATGCCGCTTCCGGTGAATTTACTTCAATCATTCCGTTGCCGCCGTTATCAATAAGTGGCCCACCTCATTTATCCGAACTGAGTACGCCGCGGGCTCGGAACTATGGATGGTCGGATGTCGGTAGCGATTCCAATTCCTCCATTTACCGAATTCGGACTTCTGTTGGCGATCGCATTCATCGTGAAAATACGATCGGGGGCTATAACAGTGCGTTGCATTCTCTGTTCGGAGAAGCGCCGATACTCGTCTCTGGTAGGGTGTTTGGCCGGTATGGTTGCCACCGAGTAGAGGAAAAACGTCAAGCGGTATGCGATCTGATTTCTGGGGCAACATCGGGATTGCCGCTCCCACTGAGCAGTGTGAACGATTTGGTTTTGCGGGAAGCGTCGGGGGCCAACCAACGGGCGACAACGGTTGATATGATTTCAGCAATTGTCAGTCGGTTTAGAGTCCTAAAGGATAGTTCCGTACCCTTTTCGGTGGGTGAGATTAAATTGATGGCAGTTGTCTTTAAATTAAATATTACCATGGTGCATCGTGCGCCCTTAGAGGATGGGTCGATGGCCCTATGGAGGTCCGCGCCAAAAACCAAAGCCAAGGGTATCGTTATAGTTCAAACTTCGGATACTGAATTTGCTCGGGGCTGGATCGAATATCGGCGGCCGGAATCGTCCCCGAAGGCGGTTACCCCCATCATAAGGATAACCGGATGGAAGCCTGGGTACCCGAAGCCAGTATCCACAATATATGGAGCAAGGCCTCGGACGAACTTGCCTCGGTCGTTGTTTGACCCGACTACCCCTACAACCCCTTCCGAACAATAATGAGCTAAAGGGACTTTGCCCACCCTTTGGATCGGTTTGCCGCGTCGTTCCATCGGGTGAGGGGCGTGCCTAAGTGATGTCCGGGGACAAATATACGATCAACTTCTCGAATCTGCGGTAGCATCGCGAGGGTCCAAATTTGCGCACCGAGTCCCGCCATCATTGCAACCCCGACGGCGGTGGTGTCGGTCACGGCCGGACGTTCCACTGGCATGCCGAGAATATTGGCTTGAAGTTGCATCAAGAGATTGTTTTGGCAGGCGCCGCCGTCCACTCTTAATTGTTGAGGGGGGAAATGGGTGTCGGTTAACACTTGGATAATGTCTCTGCTTTGAAACGCGATGGCTTCTAATGCCGCATAGGCAATATTTGATTTTGACGTGCCGCGAGTAATGCCGATAATTAATCCCCTAGCATTGGCATCCCAATGCGGTGCCCCGAGTCCTACAAATGCGGGGACAATCACGACCCCATCGGCGGTTCCTGACTCAAGGGCGAGCGCCTCAACGTCTTTTGAGTGTTGGATGATACCTAGCCCATCTCGAAGCCACTGAATCAGAGACCCCCCAATAAATACGCTGCCTTCCTTTGCAAAAGTAATATCGTTATCGATTTGCCAGGCGACTGTGGTTAGTATGTTGGGCGTAATGGACGTCGAATCAGGGCAAATGGTCATTGCAAATAATCCCGTCCCGTAGGTGTTTTTAACCACTCCCGATTCCCATCCTGCCTGGCCGAATAAACTGGCCTGTTGGTCTCCTAAAATTCCGGTAATGGGGATTCCCGTGTCCGCAGTGACGCCAAAACGACTATTGCTGGGCAGTACCTCTGGGAGCATCGATTTTGGGACATGAAAGAGATCCAATAATTCGGTGTCATAGTCTCGGGTATGAATATTCCATAACATCGTTCGTGACGCGTTGCTGGGATCGGTGGCGTGGACATTTCCCCCGGTCAAACGGTCCAGTATCCAAGTATCAATTGTCCCAAATTTGAGGGCCTGACGATCCGTTCCCGGCGGAAGATGGTTTAAAATCCATTCAATTTTGGTCGCAGAAAAGTAGGCGTCCAGAACCAGTCCTGTTTTGGCCTGGATTTTTTCTCGATGGTCAGAGAGTTGGATACATCGGTCGGCGGTTCTGCGACATTGCCAGACGATCGCATTATAGACCGGATGTCCGGTATTGCGGTCCCAGACAACAGTGGTTTCACGCTGGTTGGTGATTCCAATTGCAGCGATGTTTTCCCTGCCGACCTGTGCAATTGTTTGCCCTAAAACCGTTTGGACGCTGCGCCAGATTTCCATCGGATCATGTTCCACCCAGGCGGGTTGGGGGTATATTTGGGTAAATTCCTGATAGTGACGGCAGATGATCTGCCCGTTTGAGTCAAACGCAATGGCCCGATTCCCGGTGGTTCCCAGGTCGAGGGCAACGATGATACTCACCGAGGGAGACTCATTTCAACCGATACCCCTTCTGCGCTGGGGACACATCCTATTTTTGTTAGTTTTAAAGTCAATTTTTGAAATGGGAACAGGCCATCTAAATGGATAAGAATTCCTCTGGCCAATGCTTCCAATAGTTGAAAGTGGGATGCGCTGGCAAATTCTCGGATGGCTAATGCGACCGCTGCGTAATCTACCGTGCCTGCAATTTGATCGGTGGTTTCGGCTATTTCGGTGTCGGTCCAATAGTCTAAGTCGACGGTAATACATTGCGGGGCCGTTCGTTCAAACGCATATTGGCCGATGGTCGTGGCGATTTGCAGGGAATGAATGGATATTTTGGTCATTGGGAGCTCCTTAATGAAAATCGATTATTGGGGGTTTCGAGGAGTCGGAGCCGGACCAGTGGTGCCGTTGCGGCTAATTTATCCCACAGCACATGGATGATGGTTTCGACGCTGACTAATTGATCCCTAAATTCTTCTAATTCGTTCAGGTCAACATAGTTCCACGGGGACAGCACTGTTTTGAGGTGGGCATTGGCATCCTCGAGTGTGATTACGTGATTGTCGAACGTGGCCCATACTTCAAACATATGTCCGTGGGGACGGACACATTTTCCAAAACACCGACGATTTTCGTCGATCGATAGGGTCGGGCTGATCAGGCGATGGGTGGCTGTGAAGGGCGAATGTACTTCAACAAATGCGCGACCGTCTTGTCGCGTTTCGATGGTTCCTTCGTCATGATGGTCTCGGCGAATAACCGCTGGAAATGGAGCCACTCCGTCACGATAGGCGGTGGCGGAACTCGTCGGCGTTTCGATGAGATGAACCGAAGTTGGCGTATATGGGGTGGTTGAAAATAGGGTGATCGCGTCCGCAAGTAATGCCGCTGCAATCGCATCCACCGTCGGCAGTGTTTCCCGGAACTGCGGGAGATCATTCAGATAAAAATGATCATAGTGAACGAGCAGCTCGGTACTAATTCTTTGTTTGATAATCGAGAGTTCTACGACCATTCCCGTGACGGGGTCGATGGGCCCTTCGAACGAAAAAAAGACCACGAAGTTATGCCCATGACCATAGGGCCCCCGGGAATCGTTCCCAAATAGGGCCTCGTTTTTTTCGCGAGACCATTTGGAGTCATAGAGCCGGTGAGAGGCCGAGAATTCGAAGCGCTTACTAACCGCGAGACGTCGCACGAACGGAGTTCCAGAATTGGTCTTGAAGTGCCGCATTGTCGATGAATTTCCCCAACGCAAATGTGGTAATCATTTCCCCGTCACTTTTGACGCCACGGGCTCTCATACAGGAATGTTTGGCGGATATGGCGACAAATACACCGAGGGCAGCCGCTGACGTCAGAATGGCGTCCGCAATTTGCTCCGTAAGCTGTTCTTGAATTTGGAGTCGACGTGCAAAGATCTGAACAATTCGTGGGATTTTGGACAGTCCCAAGACACTGCCATTGGGGATGTACCCAATATGAACCACCCCTTCAAATGGCATGAGATGGTGTTCGCAGGTCGAGAAAAACTGAATATGGGCTACAACTACCATCCCTTGAGACGAGGTTTTGAATAAGACATTCCCGACTACATCGGCCGGGCTCATAGTCATGCCTTCAACGGCGTCGAGTAACGCGTTTGCGGCTCGAAGTGGGGTGGCTTTCAATCCTTCACGTTGCGGATCTTCCCCTAATAATTTGAGAATTTCGAGGTAGTGACCTGCAATTTTGTCGGTAATGGTCACTGTAGTTTTGAGAGTACCGCGTCGACGTGGCCATCCACTTTGACGTTGTTCCAAACCGAATGGACCAGTCCATTCGGATCGATCAATACAGTGGCGCGGACGATCCCCATATATTTTTTTCCGTAGTTACTTTTTTCTTGCCACGCGCCATAAGAATCGATCATGGCGTTGTCCGCATCACTGAGCAGTGTGACCGTTAAATTGTATTTCTGGCAAAACGCGTGATGGGACGCTTGAGAGTCTTTGGATACGCCTAAAATGACCGCGTTCTTGGCGGAAAATTCGGATTTTTTTTCCGAAAATCCAATCCCTTCACGGGTACATCCTGGGGTGTCATCCTTTGGATAAAAATAGACGACCACCCACTGACCTTTAAATTGCGCCAGTGACACAATTTCTCCAGTTTGATCGGGGAGGCTAAAGCTGGGAGCTGGGGATCCGACGGTTAACATAGGGGTGTCCTTTTTAACGGGGTGTTCTACGGAGTAGATAGTCGATACTAATTTTTCCGGGGCCTGAAAATAGAATGACGGCCAGCATGACGATATAGTCCCATTCCTGCAATCCAAAGAACTCGGACGGTGATGCGATATTGGGCGCTTGTGCCGTAATAATCGCGACGACCATGATGATAATTAACGGGATCGCCGAAAGTCGGGTCAGAAATCCAAGTAGGATAAATGCGCCCGCCAGGAGCTCCGTTGAGGATGAAAATACGGCGTTGAGGTGGGGGAATGGGATGCCAAGTTCCACAAAAAATTGGGTGGCGTCACTGAGGTGAGTCAGTTTTCCGAATCCCGATTGAATAAAAATAATTCCGATTGTAAGTCGGGCCAATAACAGAGGTATTGAGACATAGCGTCCGATCCATGAGACTAATTGGTCATAGAGGGTGATCATTGGAGATTCTCCTTGGGGGGGTAATGGGTCAGCCAGGACCATTGGGTGGCCATGGACATCCATGATTGGATTTTAGTAGAAATAGTTGTCAATTCGTCATCCGTCAACTCTTGCTCACTTAACGAATCAAATGCCTCAGACAAAGAAGTGCCCGCTTCGAAGAGTTTAAATACTCGGGTTGCTAGAGGATCTAACGGTTCGAATGTTCCGTCGCCGTCCCATTGATAGACCATGACGGCCTGGGGCGCTTCGGGAGATGGCGTTTCGTTAACTAGGTCGTTGGCCTGAAATTGTAATTGTAAGAGCGAGCAATGGGGCTGGAGCTTTAAAATGGTATGCTCATCAATGGCAAGAGTGGGCAAAACGGCCGATATTTCCGAGTGAAGCAATGCCCATTCAAGTTGAGCCAGGTCACGTAGCCATGGGGATAGCTGCTGTTCGACAATAAATTGAGGGAATTGTTTCCCTAGGTAATATAACGTGAATTGAGTAGAGGGGTAGGCTGCAAGGTACGCTTCGCAGACGGTTTCCCATTCATCATCCAAGGTTCGGGCGGTGCGGGGGAAGTCATCGGTTAACGACTCCAGACATCGTGGCCAATAGTCGTCGATGTAGGTCATCAGACGGTCCGAAGACGATCGATTTTTAGCATGGGTCAATCGGAGATTGGCCTCTTTTTTGACAAATTTCCCCGAGGTAACGGCCTTGCTTAGCCAGTTTTGGATATCGACTAGTTCAGGCGGAGGTGTGAGTGTGTTGGGTGTGGGTTGCATTAAAAATCTGTCTCGCAATATTTAATTCAATAAGAAGTTCGTCCAGCGTGGGGATGTCGTCATCGCGCTCTAAGATGAGTGGCACCTCACCAAAAATTGGGATGCTTTGGCGATAGAGATCCCAGACTGGGTCAGGTACGTTGTGATCATGTGTATCAAGAAGAAATGTCCCTTTATTCTTATGTCCAGCAATGTGATGTTGGCGGACCCGATTTGCTGGAATTCCGAGGATGTAATCCATCGGGTCAAAGGTATGATTCACAGCGGATACGTAAATGTTATTGATATCGAGTAGGAGTCCGCAGTCGGCCTGGGTGACGACTTCCGTTAAGAATTCCCACTCGGTCATGACGGAGTCGGTGTACTCGATATAGCTGGAGACATTTTCGAGGATCAAGGGACGTTCCATAAAGTCTTGAATGATTCGGGCTTTTTCGGCCACGAATTTTGCGACTTCATGGGTGTAAGGCAATGGGAGCAGGTTGTGCATGTAGTGGCCTTGGTGGCGGCTCCAACACAGATGGTCTGAAAACCACGGGGGATTCAGCGTGTCCACTAACTTTTTTAAACGGGTAAGGTAGTCCCAATCGAGTTGGTCGGAACTCCCTACAGAAAGAGAAACCCCGTGAGGGATCACGGGGTTTCTCTTTGCAATTTCCTGAAGAGTTTCAATCGAACGTCCGCCAGTGACCATGTAGTTTTCGGAAATGATCTCTACAAAGTCGACTTTGGGTTGATTCGATAAAAAGTCGGCGTAATGACAGGGTCTAAGACCTACGCCAAACCCCTTCAGAGAATCAACTGGTTTCATTCGAAAAATCTATTTTTCAGCGTTTTTTGTTTCGGTAGAAGTAGACTTCGCTTTGCTTGCTTCTTTATGCTTACCGTTGGCTTTGCATTTTTCTTTGCCTTTGCAGCTGTCTTTGCTCTTGCAGCCTTCTTTGCCTTTGCATGCGTTTTTGTCTTTAGTCGCCTTAGCGTCCGCTTTGTCTGCTTTTTTTGTTACCTTTGTGGTTTTTTCAGCAGGCTTTGCTGCGTCAGTGTTTGCAAATACGGGTGCGGATGCGACAGATACGGCGACAACTCCAGCGAGTGCGGCCATAACAAATTTTGACTTGTTCATGAGATGAAATTCTCCTTTTAATTGAGGGGCAAAGTTTTGGGACAATTTCGATTATAGCCAATGAAATACTAAAAAGGAACGGGTTGTCTGACGGTGGCGGCAGGTCTCGGAATTTGTATACATAATGGGGTCTTTTGGTGTAAACTGAGTCCTTTTTTTGTTGGACTTGCAGGTGTGCCCCTTTAGGTTGCTCCAAAAAGATAAACTACTAAACCAAATACAGGATCACGAATGACATATTCACCCGTTCATACCTTTCATGTCCCAGTTATGGGGACCGCATTTACGATTGATACTCCGATTAAGGTCGCTCGTTTTGGGATTTCGTCGGTAATGTCAATTGGAGACGATGAACTGTGCGAGACGATGCGACGCCATTATTGCCAAGAATATGCGATTCCATTTGAGCCGATCAAAAAGTGGGACGAGGATTTTCGTGCCCGTCGGATTACGGCTTATTTAGACTTGGTTCACGATATTGTCACTTTGCAGGTGTCTCAATTAAAGGCGCAGACGTTTGGCGAGGGTACCGACTTATCAAAGTATTTTGAGTTGCTTCCGGATAATAGTGCGCTTCGTTCCCGATACCTAGAAATGAAAGCTGAAGCCGATTCTATAAAGCGGGCTGCGATTGAAGCTGAACTGCGGGGATCCATTGTTGCGGGATCATTGGACGTCAATATCATGACCAAAATTGATCGTCTTAATTATTCGAAGCGTGGGGAATTACTTCCGGAGGAATTTTCCGATGCGTTGGCGGCCCTTCGGGGGTATGCCAATAGTAAATTGGAGTCGGCCATCGTTTTTTCTGCTGGATTTAATCGACGTCTTTATGCGTACGTTGACAAATTTTCGGATTTTTTTCCAGATTCGTTGGGACGCATTAAAAAGAAGATTATTCTTAAAGTCTCTGATTTCCGATCCTCGCTTACCCAGGGTAAGTTTTTTGCAAAAAAAGGGGTTTGGATATCTGAGCATCGAATTGAGTCCGGCCTAAATTGTGGGGGGCATGCATTTGCCACTGATGGTTTTTTGATGGGGCCCATTTTGGATGAATTTTGTCGGAAAAAAGATGAGTTGGTTCATCAATTGATGGACATATGCAACGGGGTTCTGACGGATCGGGGGCGCCACCCCTTTGTGGCTGTTCCCGAAACCCGAATTACCGTTCAGGGTGGGATTGGAACCCATGAAGAAGACCAGTTCTTGTTGAATCATTTTAAGGCCGATGGAACCGGGTGGGCGACGCCGTTCCTGTTGGTTCCCGAGGTGACAACACTAGACGAGGCGACTCGTTTGGAACTGGCTGCAACAACGAGTTCAGACCTGTATTTGAGCGGTGTGAGTCCTCTGGGAGTGCCCTTCAATACGTATCGTGGGTCGGCGAGCGATAAACTCAAGCTTGCCCGTGCGTTAGAGGGGAAGCCAGGAAGCCCTTGCCCCAAAGGGTATCTCGTTTCCAATACAGAGTTTACCGGGAAGCCGATTTGTACCGCGTCAACGGTGTATCAAAAGAAGAAAATTGCCCAGCTTCAAGAGGCCCATTTGACCCCGGAACAATATCAAAAAGCGTACCAAAAAGTGATTGATAAGAGCTGCTTATGTGAAGATTTGGCGGCGGGTGCGTTGGTTCAATACGGAATTGATAACCATCGTGCACTGGCGCCAGCGGTGTGTCCGGGGCCCAACTTGGCGTATTTCTCCAAAATTTCGACTCTGACCGAAATAGTGGGGCATATCTACGGCCGGTGTAATTTATTAAATGATACCTATCGCTCCAATATGTTTATTTCGGAACTCAAAATGTATATTGATTATTTGGGTCGCCAAATTGGAGATACAGTTTTAGGAATAGTGGAGCGTAAAACGGATTATTTTCAGGAGTTTAAAGCCAATCTTGAGGATGGGATTGCGTTTTATTACCAAATGATCCCGTTTTTGGTGGATTACACCCAAGACTATCGTGACCAAATGAGTCGCGAGTTGACTATGCTTAAGGACGAGGTAGACCTGATGGTGTTGGGCCATCCGACGTTTTTTGGGGCTCAGCCAGTCGGGGCATAAATTTTAATTTGGAAGTAGAGAGTGACGATGATATCGAATTTACGTGTGGCGTCGGTCCAGTTAAATGCGAAGGCGAATAAAGCCGCGAATATTACAAATGCGAAACGATTAACGGTTCAAGCAATTGAAAAAGGAGCCCGATTTATCGTATTGCCGGAGGCCTTTAATTTTAGGGGGGACAAGGAAGTCCTTCGAGCGAATGCCGAAACTATTCCGGGTCCAAGTACCAAGGATTTTGAGGATCTCGCTAAAAATTATAATGTAACGATCTTGTTGGGAAGTGTGATTCAGGTTATCCCTGGGCAAGACAAATTATTTAATACGTCGGTCCTTATCAATGATGATGGGGTGATTGCCGCTCAGTACAGTAAAATCCACCTATTTGATGTGGATGTGGAGCAGCAACAATTTCGGGAATCGGACACCTTCGAGCGCGGGGCCCAGCCCGTGATGGCGACGGTTGACGATGTTCCGGTGGGCTTGGGTATTTGTTATGACCTCCGGTTCCCCGAATTGTTTCGATATTATTCGGCCCATGGGGCTAAAATAGCGTGTATTCCAAGTTCATTTACCCGACCAACTGGGCAAGCACATTGGGAAATATTGGTGAGGGCCAGAGCGATTGAAAACTTGATTTTCGTAATTGCCCCAAACCAAGTCGGGATCGGCGGTGGTGGGGTGCCCACCTACGGGAATAGTTTGATCGTTGATCCATGGGGCCATGTCTTGGCGCGTGGCGGGGATAATTCCGAAGAAGTCTTGATCGCGGACTTGGATCTCTACGGACAACAGGTATTGCGAAATCAATTCCCCTGTCTCAATCACCGGATCGATATTCGATGAGCGAATCTCGACTTCGGTTCGCGCCGTCCCCAACGGGCAATTTGCATATTGGTACCTTGCGGACTGCCTTATTTAATTGGATTTATGCCAAAGCAATCGGTGCAACCTTAGTGTTACGCATCGAAGATACGGATTTGGCGCGCTCTCAAGCTGAATTTGAAACTAATATTGTTCAGGGGTTGGATTGGTTGGGATTGACGATGGACGAAGGTCCGTTTCAAGGCGGAGAGCTTGGTCCATATCGCCAAACCGAGCGCAATCAATTGGGATTTTATAAAGCCCATGCGGATCGGTTGTTGCAGTTAGGACATGCGTATCACTGCTTTTGTACCGAGGCTGACTTGGATCAAGAACGGGCCGCCGCAGAGTCCGATAAACGACCCTATGTGTATTCGGGTCGCTGCAAGGCACTGACGTCCTCGGATGTTCAGGAAAAAATGGCCGCCCAGATTCCATTTACGGTTAAGTTTTCCATTCCAACGGGGCCAGCGGTACGGGTTAAAGACGTGATTCGGGGCGATATTGATTTTGACCGATCGCTTATTGGGGATTTTGTCTTGGTTAAATCCGATCAGACGCCGTCGTATAATTTTGCGGTGGTGGTTGATGACGGAATGATGGGGATAACCGATGTGGTCCGAGGGGAAGATCATATTTCGAATACCCCTAAGCAAATATTATTGTTTGAAGCCTTGGGATATATGGTCCCCAAATTTGCCCACTTGCCGATGATTTTGGGGCCCGATAAAAGCAAGTTGTCGAAACGCCACGGGGCGACTGGGGTGACGGAATATCAGGCTCAAGGATTTTTGGCAGATGCGTTATTTAACTATCTGGTGTTGCTGGGCTGGTCGTCAGCGGATGGCAAAGAACTCATGACTCGGGACGAAATTATTAGCCGGTTTACGTTGGAGCGCGTGTCAAAATCGGGTGCGGTTTTTGATGTGACAAAGCTGCGATGGATGAATGGGCAGTATATTCGGCGGCAAACTCCCGATGAACTCTTGAATCATGTCATGCCGTATTTGTCCGACCGAGTTCGACTCGCCTTAGATGCGTTGGGCTCAGATCGGTTTCGGTCGGCGATTTATTCGATTCGGGATAATTTGGATGTGTTAACGGATTGCAACTCATTTTTGGAAGTATATGCAATGGAACCGACGTCATTTATAGCCCAGGTTCAAGCATATGGGTTCGGTGAGACCGATCGAACCGTGATTTCGTCGTTTCGTGCACATATCGTGGGTGTAACGGATTGGACAGTGGCCAGTATTGAAGCGGCGATTTCAACGGTGGTTACGGAAACGGGTTTGGGCAAGGGTAAAGTATTTAAACCGATTCGGATCGCGACATCTGGGCAGCCATCTGGGCCCCATTTGGCGGAATTGATCTGGATATTGGGGCAGTCGGTTGTCGTTCAACGAATGGCCGAAGTGGTTGGTCTGTTGGATCAAAAAATTTAGAATATAGTTGGAGGAAATAGTTATGTCTCAGTCACGCAAATCAGAATTTTTGAAGGATCGGGTTATTCATTTAACGATTGAGGATTTTGACGTCGTTAATATGGTCGATTCGATGGGTAAAACCGCATTTCAGGCACGTAATTTGAGCCGGGCGGCACAGATTTTTGACAAAATGTTAGCCGATAAAGACTGTGTGGTTTTTTTGACATTGGCGGGTAGTTTAATCAGTGCCGGGCTTAAAAAAATCGTTACTCAGTTAATTCAGGCCAATATGGTCGATGCCATTGTGTCGACGGGTGCGAATATTGTGGACCAAGACTTTTTTGAAGCCCTTGGGTTCTATCACTATATCGGAACCCCGTTCGTCAACGATCATGAGTTGCGTGAGTTAGCGATTGATCGAATTTACGATACCTATATCGACGAGGCGGATTTGCGTATTTGTGATGAAACAATCACTAATATCTGTAACAACCTGGAACGTCGTCCGTATTCTTCACGAGAATTTATTGTGGAAATGGGACGGTATTTGGATTCTGATTCAAAGTTTGAACCGTTTCGGGGCGATTCGATTGTCTATAACGCGTTTAAAAAGGATGTCCCCATTTTTGTTCCTGCCTTTTCTGATTGTTCAGCCGGATTTGGATTGGTGCACCATCAGTATTTTGCCAAGGGACCGAAGCTAACGATTGATTCAGCGGCGGATTTTTTGGAAATTACGCAAATTAAATTGGCACATCCTGACACGGGAATTTTTATGTTGGGCGGCGGGGTTCCAAAGAATTTTGTACAAGATATCGTCGTTGCGGCGGAAGTGATTCGCGATACGGAAGTAGCGATGCACAAATATGCCATTCAAATTACAGTGGCAGATGAACGGGACGGCGCATTGTCTGGATCGACGTTAAAGGAAGCGTGTTCCTGGGGGAAGGTTGATACGGTTTATGAACAAATGGTGTTTTCTGAGGCAACGATTGCGTTCCCATTAATCGCAGGATATGGCTACCACAAAAAGAACTGGGTAGGGCGCCAAGAAAAACGATTGAATCGCTTATTTGTGTCACAAGAAGCATCCGTTAGCGCATGATTTCCTATGTAAATGGTCGCTTCGTCCCCACGGATGAGGTGGCGTTTCCATTGGTTGGGGATGCGGTTGGAACCATTCGTGGATTTCGAATTTTCACCGCATGCAAGACGGTAAATGGGGTTATCTTTCGATTGGATGATCATATTAAGCGGTTGTGGGAATCGGCCGCTCAATTGGGGATGGAATTGCCTCATTCTCAAGAGACCTTGCGTCTCTTGGTGGCCGAGACACTTGAGAAAAATAAGAGCGAGCCTGGTGAACGGTTAATCGAGATCTTTTATTCCGGCGGTCCAGCCGCTGCGAATGGCACATCTCCCACTGGGCCGGCCCTAGTGTATGTGGTTGTTTTTCCGCTCAAATTGCCGAGTTCGGATTGGTATGACCGTGGAATTGTGTTGGCGACATTCCCTCATCAGCGGCTGTTTCCGGAGATCAAGCTAACATTTTACGTTGGCGCAGTACTGGCCCATCAGACCGTGGTCAAAGATCATAATGCAGATATGCCATTATTTGTTACCGAAGGAAAAAATCCTGAAGTGCTTGAAGGCTCGACCTTTAACTTTTTTGTGGTCAAAAATGGTGAGCTGGTGACCCCCGCTGCGGATGGGCGGATTTTGAAGGGGATTACCCGGATGAGCGTGATTGAATCGGCCGGTCGAATGGGGTTAGTGGTCAAAGAGGAATCGGTGCCGATGGATTATTCATGGGATGAAGCGTTTATTGTGTCGTCGACACGTAACATTGTTCCAGTGGTACGGGTGGATGACAACGTGATTGGATCTGGTGTCCCCGGGGTGGTCACTCAGCGGTTGATGGGACAGTTTGCGGTGGATATGGTCATTACGACTGTTCCCCTGGAATCGCACACCTGAGCTGTAGCGCTTCGCTGATATGGGCCTCCGATACGATGTCGGAATGAGCCAAATCGGCAATAGTTTGAGCCACGCGTAGTACTTTGTCGTGGCTTCTGCCCGTGAGGATTCCGCGGGCAAGATAGCTGTTGATGAGTGTATGGGCGCCGTCGGTGATGGGGTGTTTTTGAAGCGCGCCCGGGGACAGGGAGGCGTTAGGGGCACCCCGTAGGTTCTGTCGTTCCCGGGCGGCTCGGACTCGGGTACGGATATTGTCGGTGTGATACTCGGGCCGGTCGGAAGTGGCGCGTTGCCAGTCGCGGGCGTCGGGGCGGGGAATCTCGATGATGAGGTCGATTCGGTCTAACAAGGGACCCGATATTCGTTTGGCATATTTTGCGATTTGCCCAGGGTGACAGGTGCAGGGGCGCACGGGGTCGCCGTAGTATCCGCAGGGGCAAGGGTTCATTGCGGCGACCAGGCTAAAATTTGCAGGGTAGGTGACCGTGGCAGTGGCTCGGCTGATGGTGATTCGCCGGTCTTCAAGGGGTTGGCGGAGGAGTTCCAATATTGTCCGAGGGTATTCCGGTAATTCGTCTAAAAATAAAATTCCGTTGTGAGATAGGCTGATTTCGCCGGGTAACGGGTTGGTCCCGCCTCCGACCATCCCGGCGTAAGAAATTGTATGGTGGGGTGTTCTAAAGGGCCTGGCAAACTGAAGGTGTTTGCCGTGGTTTCCGGGGATGAGCGCATGCAGTTCTAGTGAGGCGATGGCCTCCTCCCACGTCAGGTCAGGGAGAATGGAGGGGAGTCGGTGTAACAACATCGTTTTTCCGGATCCTGGGGGACCGATAAAGAGAAGGTTATGGCTGCCGGCCGCTGCTATTTCGATGGCCCTTTTTGCCAGCCATTGGCCTTTAACGTCTTCGATCAAGAGGTGGGTGTTGGGTGGAGGGGAGGGGAGTGGATCAGGGGGAGGCGGGGTCCATTGTCCGGTGGCCCATTCTTTGACTTGGGAGATGGTGGACATCGGGATGACGGTGATTCCCTTCATCAACGCCGCTTCAGAGGCATTTTCAGCGGGTACGACGATTTGTTTAAAGCCATGTCGGGCGGCCATGGCGCACATGGAAATGATTCCGCGTACGGGTCGGATGTCGCCGGCGAGACCGAGTTCCCCAACAAAAAGGGTATCGGTAATGGTGGGGATTTGGCCCGTTGCTTGGAGGATTCCAACGGCGATCGGTAGGTCAAAAAACGGGCCTTCTTTTTTAAGTTCAGCAGGAGCTAAATTGATAATGATTGCCCGGGCCGGGAATTGAAATTGGCAGTGTCGAATGGCCGATCGGATTCTGCTGCGACTTTCTTTGACGACGGTGTCAGGGAGTCCGACGATGGTTTCACTGGGTAACCCCGGCTGGCAACTGACCTCGACGTAGACAAGATGTGCGGTTGGCCCAGTGATGGTGGCACTGGGGACAGTGGTGATAGTCAAAGTGGGGTTCCTCGTGGGGTTGAATTAATCAAACGAGCCCGGGTCTGAAATTTGGATGGAGTGTCGTGGACGGATGGGTGATGGTGGGGGTTACCCGTTCATCCGTTGGTAATTGGTGATTTGAAACTCGATCAGACCCAAGATGAGGTGGCCTTCGTGAGAAGGTCGCTGTATTTAAATGTATTGAATGGTTTTTGTCAAATTATATTTATATTAATATTTAGTTTTAATATATTTTCTTGGTTTTCCCAAATGCAAGAAGGTGGAAGGGGCGCCAATACGGGTTTAGATGTTACCCCCAGAAAGTCCTTCCCTTCGGTCAGTGTACTTTCCGAGGGGCCCCCTTATGTAATTCGGTACTGGTAGTGTCCGGTCTTTCTGAGAATGGAAAGCGCCAGAAATAGGGACGTCCACCTCACCCCGCCCGTCGGGCACCCCTCTCCATTGACTGCGTCAACAGAGAAGGGCTGTAGGTAATATTTTTATCTAAGTTTCTTGTTATGACAGCAAAAGGACGTGCTCGTTTACAGCGAGCTACCCAGACGGCCGAAGAAAAACAGTTATGGGATACCGCAAAAAACGGAGGTCTAGGTCCAAAGTTTCGTTGGCGATATCCGATCACGTTTGTATATCGAGGAACCCCACTGTTTTATTGCCGACTTTTACTGTGCCGAACGACTTCTAATTATCGAAATATATGGCGAATTTCATAGTACGAGATCCGACTATGATGCACACCGAATATCTGGCGTCTAACGGGCCACGATAAAAATATCCGACAGCCCTTCTCTGTTGACGTAGTCAATGGAGAGGGGGGCCCGAAGGGCGGGGTGAGGTGGGGTAAGACGAGCGCCCTTTTTTTAAATACCGGAATAGGATTCGGTACCGTTTAACTACGATCTTCTCAGGTCCGACACCGAATAAACGGCAGGAGTGCAAGGCATTTTGAATGAGGGTCCCGGAGTGCTATGTAAATAGCATGAGGACACCCGAGAGAAAAATAACGCCGCAATCGGTCCAATAATATCCGACACCGAATAAACGGCAGGAGTGCAAGGCATTTTGAATGAGGGTCCCGGAGTGCTATGTAAATAGCATGAGGACACCCGAGAGAAAAATAACGCCGCAATCGTGTCGTTTATTCGGTGTCGTCGCAGGTGGTAAGCCGGGTTCTGTTATCCAACCATTTATCTAGGTCAGTCCTCGCGAACTGACTCCAGCGATCAACCCGAGAATCCAAACGAAGCGGGCCGCTTCTCTTCTCCTATTTGATCTTGCTCCAGATGGGGTTTTCCGAAGTCCGCCGTTGCCGTGGACTTAGGGAGCTCTTACCTCCCTTTTTCACCCTTACCCGCCGTCGCACAAGGCTATGGCGGGCGGTATCTTTTCTGTGGCACTTTCCATCAACCTGTGAAGGTCGTCCTCCCGTTAGGAGGCATCCCGCCCTGTGGAGCCCGGACTTTCCTCTTCGATAAATCGAAGCGGTTGGTCTCCTGCGACGGTCCTAGTGTATCGCCTATTCTTGGATTTGATCCACTGTTTTTAAAACAGCTGGCTTAATGCCCGGGTCATATCATCATCGTATCCATACTGGCCGTTTGAATATGGATTGACTTTCCGCGTCATGGGTTTTGTGTGTGATCTGTCAGACTCGTCAGTGGGTAGGTCTTTGGGAGTGTAGTTGGGAAGGATGCTTTTTAAATAATCGTAGACTTCCCTTTTGGTCATTGGCTCCGAATTAAATGGGTTCCGATGGTTTAGTTCCAAGGTTGCATCGCTATCTATACTCCACGAACGGGAGCGTGCCACCTCAATGATGGAATCGGCTGAGTGCGCAATTGAGAGATCGATGGGCACCGGGATACTAATTTTACCACTTGAGTCTGACGCGTCCCCAGATGAAGCTGAGTCACTACCGTCTTCCGATAGCGTACTCTCCCTGTGCCAAAGGTCTAGACGGAACGAGACTCCCTCCCTTTCTTCTCGACGGATACTTACTTCGGCATAGAGTCGATCTGCGATGTCTTGGGTGTGAATACTTCCGACGATGTTAAATAATAGCGTATCCAATCCTACCAGCTCGGTCGAAAGGCGATTTATGTCGGCAGTATTGGGGTTGTCGATGACTTTTTGCCAATAATCAATGGTTTGTCCAAAGTACCGGGTTAACAATGTTGCGGCTTGGGTTTTAACCTTAGTCAGGGTTGTTTTTGGCAACGTGGGGCTATGTGAGAGGTGACCGAGTGCGTTTAAAAAATCATGGTGTAGGTGCGTCCACTCGGGGTTGTTTACATGGTCGGTGACGATCTTTAATGCGTGGGTATCGTCAGGGGCGATCGGAAAAGTGAGTTGAGCGGCAGTGCTAAATTTAGGATGCTCAATCAATTGAGTAATAAGATCAGACATTGGAGGTAATATTTTCTCCCATTCGGCGGCCAATTGAGCGAGTTCCGCCTGAGCCCCTCGGATTGGATTGATACTGATCATCACGCTGGGAGCATCGGTCAATATTGGACGAAGCGCACCCTTGAGTAGGGTGGCAGCTGCGTCGTGAAGGTCTGGCTGATCGTAAATTTGATCCATCAACACGGTTTCGGCCTTTTCGGTCCGAATTTCGAGCGCGGTTTTGGCCCCGGAGGTTTCCGTAATAACATGGAATATGAGTGAGTCGTGGTTCATGATGTCTGCAAGTGGGATTGCAGTCTCAACGAGTTGAGCAGGCTTTTTAATAACTGATTCCCACTGAGACACTTCTCCTCCGTATACCTTGCGGAGAAGCAACGCGACCTGAGTCAGGCCCTTAGGTTCTCGAATCAATTCGGTAACTCGGTCAAAAATACATCGTATCAACGGTGCGGGTTCTCGATTGCGGAGTACGGTAACAATGGTTTGATTAGCATTGGTGATCCAACAGTCATCTTTTTTGCCCAATAGGTCTAACAATCTCTCTTCGTTACGAATAACGGCCGCTCGCCTTGGCGTATTTGAATAGAACAGATCGGAGACCATGATTTCTGTCTGCCGTTGATCCGTCCCTCCCGCAATTTCGCGTACCGTTTTCAAGGAAAGACTGCCGCTCTCTGCCCATTGGCGATGGATGGCGTTCGTCATTTGGCTAGGGGGGGGGGAGTATCGGTCTGTCATCTTCGGGGTCTATTTTAAGTACATCCGGGAATACCTCGTAGTACGACTTGATGAGCACCTTAGCCATGTCTGGCCCACCCCATTTTTCGAGTGATTTGCTGAGGGACTTGAGTCGATCGTCGGACTTGTCTTTGTCGAGCTGGTTTCGTGCCGTCAACGCAATGAATTGAAGAAACGCATACTGTCTGGGGTGTGTCGCTTTTAGAGTGCTCAACAGAGTTTTTGTGAGGGCGATTTTTTCGGCACTGGACGCCGTTGCCATTTGCGATTGGGTCTCGCGAATCGTTTGGGCCATATCGCGAGACAATCCGTTGTGGGTGGGGGATCCAGCGTTAATGACCAACCATTCAACGAAGGCCTGATGAACCGCGGGCGACGCTGTCTTGAGGGCCGCTAAGAATATGGGTTGATTTTGGGGGTGAACTAGAGCGAATTCTGTGTTTAATCCCGCCATATAGTCGCTATTTCCCCATGCTGAAAATAAGGGGAGATGGGTTTCTCCCTGGGCAAGATGCGATTCGAGGGTTTGATATAGACTTGAAAAATGAGTGGCCGGTCGCTGGACGGTAGGGTGACCCGACATACTGGTGTCGCACTGAAGCCAGAGCCTGGGCGGGGTTTTACCCCCAATAGCGTCCCATCCCGCTTTTATCGGAATTCCTGCCTCTGATGGATCGGTGCGCCATTTAATGGCTGGGTTATCGGTAGCCAGGCGAATTACTTTTCCCAATTTCTGGATGCACTTTGGTGTGTTACTTACAGTGAGATGTCCTCCGCTTTTGGTTTCGAAATATCGAATATTTTCGGTGGTCGGATTCGCGGTGCCGGAGGGTTTTATGACCGATTGGGTGTACGTTTTTGCGGCACTATTCGCAGTGGGGCGTGTGAAAATATTGGTTATGGCTACGCTGGCGGATTTCACAATTAAACTCCTTGTTGAGGAGGAATGTTCCACCGTTCATAGTGCGCTCCGCCGGTGTGGACAACGACGAATGGTGGAACCTGATCCGAGTCCGGACGCGATTTCCAAAGTACCATGGTCTCAACATTTCCATGTGTTACCGGGTGAAGAATCCATACGTTGTCTCCGGACAGTTTGGCCATCAATTTGACTTCCCCCACCTCGAATTGCCCGTTGGGTTGGTCTTTGCTTCCGTCGTTGGTTCGTCGGGTGGTGTTGAACGTGTCACGGATTGCGGCGATTAGTTGGCCGCGGTCGTCTGTTGGGGTGCCGGCTGCTTCTTGTAATAGGCGAATAGGAATTGCCGTGTCGTCACCTAGGCGGTTGTTTATCGTGTCGCATATTTGATCTCGACGTTCCGCTGGGTTGGCGTGTGCCAGCTTGGAGTGCCCAAGTTCGCGGAGAGTCGTTAGTTCTGCGTATAGCGAATGCAACGCACAACTTCCGTCTGCCGCGGTGGGGAGCCGATCAAAGGTAATAGTTAGCGCATCAATCGAAATGCTTACACGTTGACTAAATTCTGCAGTATTTGTAAGGAGGCCGGTACCGCGGACTTGATCTATCTCCCCGAAGTGGTCGTATCTTCTGGGGTGCGTAAATACAGTTGCGGACGAGAGGCTGCCCGTGCTGCTCCCATCCGAGGCTGATAATTCCGAGGAGGCGGGGCTGGCCACGTCGGTCACATGGACGACTCCATGGCGGTCTACAGGGCTCGTAAAGGTCGCATCGTAAAGTAGCCGTTCTATCAACAGTTCAGCCCGGGTAGGTTGAGTAACCCTGGAGCGAATAAATAGGACGTACTTGGTTCTAATTGTAGGATCTGTGCATTTGGTGGTGCAAGATTCGACTAGGTTACGATCAATCTCGAAGTCGGAGTGGAGACTGGCCTCATTTTTGGCACTATTGAATCTGACAATGGTTTGACCGAATGACTGAATAAAATCTTGCGAGGTAAAGCCGAGTTCTGTTAACGCATGTGCATGCGTGTCTAAAAATAACTGTAGGGGGACGTTTACTAGGGGAACTGCGGTCCCAGTATGATACAGACTTCCTTCCACGGGCCGGAGGATAACACGTAATGGGGAGTCACCCTCGTCGCTTTCCTTGGACTCGGGCGAGTCGGATATTTGTCCTAAAAAAATTTCGTCCAAATCGACAAGTGATGGCACCGGACTTTCCCGAAATGAAGGGACCAAATCGACATCCGATGGCGTTACTTCACCCGGAAATAGATGTTCGATTAATAACTTAGCGCGTGACTTGGATCTTGGTGCTTGGCCGGGTTCTGTATCGGTTGGAAGTATATCGTTGACGAACTGGGTGAGTGTGGGTCTGTCGAGGGGTTGTACAGCGGCCAATAGATCCGCTCCTAGACCGTAAGTCGGACGAGTGAGGACGTCGTACTCCTCCTCCGAATGCCCATGTACCGCGTTGCGGAACTTTTCGAAAATGGCGAAATCTTGGAATCCCAGTTCCGACCATCGGGTAGATCGCGTCAGAGGGGCCATGTCGACGGCAATGTCTTCGACCGCTAACTCAGAATATGGATGACTACTTTTCCGGATTTCGGAGACTCCATTATCGTGCATTGTCTCCGGGGGTGTAATTGGTGGCTCGTCTAGCGATGTGCCTGTTTTTGGGTCGGTATTGAAGATCAACGGAAATCGTCGGACAAGATAGGTTACTGTGGACGCGAGGTCTCCGATGGCTGGAAATACCCTTTGTACAATGTCTTTCGCCGTGATGCTGCGGCTTTCCGCCTCATGGTTGTCGAGCGTATAGAGAAATCGAAGGACATCATTGGGAGAGATTAAAGCG
The DNA here is from genome assembly GCA_903864835.1 of uncultured bacterium. Taxonomy (GTDB): domain Bacteria; phylum Margulisbacteria; class Marinamargulisbacteria; order SXXA01; family SXXA01; genus CAIPHK01. Next base: position 156,518 of record CAIPHK010000021.1, read on the forward strand.
CTTTCCTGAGTGTTTTTCGATTTGGAGTTTGCCCATGCTTGAAATTTACTCAAGCGGAGGTAGGTTGATGAAGTCTCCGTGTCTATGCGAGTTGCCAGGGATGCGATACCGAGTTCAATCCTGTTTTTGGGATCAAACTCATAGTTGGATGCAATTAAATCTAAAACAATGCGGACGAGGACTTCTCGCATTTGGATTCGATCGAGACCCTTAAGGGCTTCCCGAACAGGGTCGGTGCTTTTTTCGCGGGGAGATAGCCACGTCCTTGCTGGGGGAGCCGAAGGATGGAGCATTTGGTGAGCGATGTCTGCGACAACCGGTCCAGAGACATATCTCGCGGCCATCAACGGATGACGGGTGTCGTCCGTGGGCTCAATCGTGGTATTAAGTATTTGGATTGCTTCATTGAAGATTGCTTGGACTTTTATACTGTTTTCAGGGGTTGGGGCTACCTTGAGTTTGGACTGGGTTAACGCAGTTACAATGCGGTTGTCGAATGCCTCTGCCATCTCGATGGTGGGGAATTTGACGATTTGAGCGGTGTTTTTATCAACATATTTGATTGAATATTTCATCAATTCTAGGGTGACTTGGAGTTGTCTATTGACGGGTAATGCCTTGAATTCACGGCTTTTGGTGAGGTCCGTAATGGCCGATAATGCACGATCTTGGGCAGACGCGGTGCCCCAACCTTTGGAGAATGTAGCGTTGGGGCCATGTTGAACTTTGGCTAGATATTGATCAAACAATCTTGGATTGCGGGTATCTTCTCGTAGCGATCGTTCTGCTGGGGTGATATAGCCACAGAGTGCCGCAAGGATTTGGTTGACGCCAACGCTTAATACACGGCCCAATCCCGTCGCATTGAAAGGGGTATTTATTGGCTCTCCGTTTACCTTAGAATACCGGAATGCGGGACGTTGCGCGGCAGATGCCGCTGAATGAGTTGATCGAGAGTTACCATCTACGAATCTATCTGGGCTGAGGTTTGGATGGAAGCCTTCCCGGGTGGCGGTGGGGGTATTTTCGAGTAGTAGTTGTTTCCCTGTGTGGTGTGGTTGATTTGTAGTGGTGGCGCTAGGGGTTGGATAAGCGGTTTTATAGTTATAGGGTCCCAAATAAACGCCCGGCCACATGCGTAGGGGACCGGATGTGGTGGAATTTGTCAATAGTGTTCTAATTAGGGGATAAACATAACTAACTGCAACTCGCCGGTGCAAAAGGTCCATCGACCGGTGGTGGGGGAGGGTAGGTTTGTTAAAGTGTTCAGATGTCATTTGGTAGGGGCCCCTTTCGAAGTTCTAAATACGGCGTAACGTCTAAAAATGCCGTCTTGGGATCTTGCCCAAAAAAGCGAATGATTCTGTTTGTTATCGGAAAAATTCAAAAAAAAATTTCAGTGGATTTGGAGATGCCCTGAACCGCTACAATTAGGGGGTAAATGAATGAGTGTGCGCTGGCGGTGAAGGGCTGACGGCGTTAATGTCTCATGGTAGCATTGAGGCGCTCCTTTTCGGAGCGTGTGGGGGCCCATAGCTCAGTTGGTTAGAGCAACCGGCTCATAACCGGCAGGTCCTAGGTTCAAGTCCTAGTGGGCCCACCATCAAAAATTGAACGAAGAGAAATTTTTGATCCTCTCTCCTCCCCCTCATTCCTCCTCCTGTCTTAAAATTTCTCTCCATCCAATTTTTGATAAGGATGAGGAATAAGGATAAGGAATAAGGAAAACCAAAAAAACACCCCCGTCATTCGCCATCCCCCACTCAATTCGCGGCCACTTTTTATCAATCAAATTCGATTAAAAAGGAACCCCCATGACCTTTGAATTCCGCAACACCGACGTCTATATCCTCTCCAAAAATTTTTACCGTGACATTAAACAAAGACTAACAGAGAAAAATGCCGACCGTTTCATCACCGACCAACTCAAACGAGCCTCACTCTCGATTTCCCTCAACATCGCCGAAGGCTACGGTAGATTTCACAAGGCAGATAAGCGGAATTTTTACGTGACTGCGCGCGCCTCGGTTTATGAATGTGTTGCGGGGTTGGATATTTTGTATGGAGGTGACATTCCTGCAGATACACTGGCTACCGCCGACCATTTAGCCAAAATGTTGTCGGGCTTGATTAAGGTGTTTAGTAGTTAAAATGGGTGAATTAAATAGGGTATCTGATTATTTAATGGCGTAACAACTCATTGATATTACATCATTAAATTCACACATCCACTAATTTACCCATTTACACCCAATTTCTTTCGTTCGCCAAACTACTATGGATGGCGGCTATCTGCCCGGATGGAACACTCGTTTTTAACGGACAGTTTCGCAGTACAAATTGAATTAGAACTGCACAATTTTAGGAGCGTAAACCTGCCCAAGTGGGTCTATTATATTAAACATGTCCAAAAAGTCCATAATTTTGGACATGTTATATTGACGTGCCCACGCCATACACATATTCTATTTGGCATGCACATAAATCCAGAAACACCCTATAACGAGCTTCCACTACTGCCATTTCAGCAGTCTCTTGAAACGATACCTGTTATGCAGGCCGCTATTCGAGCGAATAAAGCGTTGGCCGAACTAAAAGGGATTGCACAGACGATTCCTAACCAAAGTATATTTATCAATACCATTAGCCTTAAAGAAGCGCAATATAGCTCTGAAATTGAAAACATCATTACTACTACCGACGAGCTGTATCAGGCATTTTCTGTTTCAGACGGAATGATGACACAATCGGCGAAAGAAGTTTTGCAGTATCGCAACGCCTTGTGGCAAGGATTTGATCAGCTCAAAAAACGGGGTGTTTTAACAACATCTGTTATGAATGAAATTCAAGCAACGCTTTTAAACAATAATGCTGGAATTCGATCTTTACCCGGAACGGCACTAAAAAATGCAGTTACAGGAAAAGTTATCTATACGCCCCCTGTGGGCAAAGACGTTATCTTAGACAAACTTAAAAATTTGGAAACTTATATACATTCCGAATCCATCGATCCGTTAATCAAGATGGCTATTGTGCATTATCAATTTGAGTCCATTCATCCTTATTATGATGGGAATGGTCGTACAGGACGGATTTTGAATGTTCTTTATCTGATTTATGAAGACTTGTTAGAGCCGCCCATTTTGTATCTGAGTCACTATATTATTCAGCACAAGGAAGATTATTATCGGCTGCTGCAAAACTGCACCTTCAAACAAGACTATGAGCCTTGGATTTTATATATGCTCAAATGTATCGAAGAATCTGCAAAAGAAACGATTTCAAAAATAAAATCCATTCAAACTCTTATGCAAGAAGCAGCTGTGGTTGTTAAAGAAAAACTTCCTAAAATTTATTCAAAAGAGCTTGTGGAAGTCATCTTTCAGCAGCCTTACTGTAAGATCAAATTTCTTGAAGATCATGGCTTGGCAAAAAGGAAAACGGCTTCGGAATATCTTTATCAACTTGAGGATATTGGGATTTTGAAGTCTAAAAAAGTGGGGCGGGAAACGTTGTTTTTGAATGTACGGTTGTTTGAGTTGTTTGGGGGTTGACCTGCCCCCTGAAAACCATTCACAATCATGGGTTGGCTACGGTCACAGCGACAATTTCCTCCTTCCCTCAATCCCACCCTAAAAATGTCTTAAAGATTGCAAATAAAGGGTGTACACTTCCCAGAGTATGCCTCCCCAACACTTAAAAAAATATAAAGCCTACCCCACGGTCGATTTGCTTGACCGGCAATGGCCAAACCGTCGCATTACCGAGGCGCCGATTTGGTGTAGTGTGGATTTGCGGGACGGTAACCAGGCATTGAGTACGCCCATGAATATCGAGCAGAAACTTACAATGTTCACGCTGCTCGTTGAGATTGGTTTTAAAGAAATTGAAGTCGGTTTTCCCTCGGCCTCCCAGCTCGAATTCGATTTTATAAGAACCTTAATAGAAAAAAAGCTTATCCCCGATGATGTCACCATTCAGGTCTTGACGCAGGCCCGGGAGCATTTGATCGTCCGTTCAATGGACTCCTTGAGGGGTGCGAAGCGTGCCGTTGTGCATATGTACAATTCCACATCTCCGGCGCAGCGCGAGATCGTCTTTGGCAAGACCAAGGACGAAATAAAGGCCATTGCCGTCGAAGGCACGCGTCTCATCAAATCGTTGGCCGAGCAAATGGGTGATACCGAAATTGGGTACGAATATTCCCCCGAAAGTTTTACTGCAACCGAACTAGACTACGCACTAGAGATCTGTCAGGCCGTCATCGATACCTGGCACCCGACGACGGACCATCCGATCGTCATCAACCTTCCGTCTACGGTTGAGTTGTCGACCCCCAACATCTACGCCGATCGCATCGAATGGTTCGGCCGTCACATAAAACCTCGTGAGGCCATTATTATCAGCGTGCATACGCACAACGATCGTGGCTGTGCCGTTGCGGCCGCCGAACTCGCCGTCATGGGTGGCGCACAACGAGTTGAAGGCGCATTGTTTGGCAATGGCGAGCGCAGCGGGAACATGGATCTGTTGACCATGGCGCTGAATCTCTACGCGCAGGGCGTTGATTGCAAACTTAATCTCAGTAACATGCCGCATATCGCAGAGGTGTATCAGCAATGCACGGGTATGGACATCCATCCACGGCATCCGTGGGTCGGCGACTTAGTCTATACCGCCTTTTCAGGGTCCCATCAGGATGCAATTCAAAAAGGGTTGAAACACCACGCCGAACATCCGCGCGACTATTGGGATGTTCCTTACATTCCCATCGAGCCATCGGATATTGGGCGCACCTTTGAGGGTGTGATTCGCATTAATAGCCAATCGGGGAAGGGCGGCGTTTCTTATATTCTGGAGAAGGAAGTTGGTATCCAGATTCCGAAATGGATGCAGCCGGATTTTGGCCTCGCCGTCCAAAAGATCAGCGATTCAACGCGTCGTGAACTCCAGCCTAGTGAAATTCATGACGCCTTTGATCGCACCTATTTGTTAAACGACAATTTGCTCAAGAAATATAAGATTGTGTCCGGAAGCAGCACCACGTCCCTGGAGGCCGAAGTCGTTATCGATGGCCGGCCGGTTGCATTTAACGCGGAAGGGAATGGACCCGTCGATGCGTTCATTGCCGGGGTTGCCCAGGTCGCCGGAGTCCACGTGGCAGTGACTAATTACGCCGAGCACGCGCTCACCAAAGGGGCCGATGCCCAGGCCATCGCCTTCGTTGAAGTTATTGCCAACGGACGTGTCGTTTACGGCGCGGGCTCCGATCCCAATATCAGCGCCGCCTCAATTAAGGCGGTTGTCAGCGCAATTAATCGCATTTAATTCCTATCGATTGTTTTGCCCAATTAAACCGATCCAACCGCTCATTTGTGCTGCAAGATTAAGCACTTCCTAGTTATTTCTAAAAATCAGTACTGATTACCTATAAAAACAGTACCTTTGTAGGATATGCCAAGTTCCCATATTGATCTTAAATACCCCTCTGGAGGGGATTTGAATATATGTGGGTTGATTTATTAGAAGAATTTGGAGTGTTTGATCGGCGTGTCATGGTTAATAACCTGTGAAAGTGCGTTCCGAATTCTACGTGGGATGGGTGGTTATTTCTGTGGTTCTTGCGCTTGCCCGACCCACCGAGGCCATCTCTATTCTTGCTAATAGTTTTGGATTTGCACCCTTCCATATTGATACCGAATCGGTTACGACCCCATCGATGCTACGGGTGATCCAAACCGACATATTTGTGTCGACATCGGATCAGATTGTGGCAAAGACGTTTCATGATTTAGAGATTGTGGCGTCCACTCCGTCGGGGGCCGTGACGGTGGCACTTGTGGGACCCGTCTTGAATTATCCTAACCCCTTTCATTCGTATGAAAATACGCTTCTGGTATTTCAGGTGAATCAATCGTTGACGGTGGATATCAAAATATATGACCAATTTGGCAATCGGGTTTGTACCGACACTATCGATGCCGATCCCTCTGTGACTCGGTGGACGTTTAACCGGAGTTTGGCCGGGGGACACCTTTCGGCTGGGGTGTATTACGTTTTATTGCTTTCTAACGGGAAATTGCTCGGAAAATGCAAGATGGTGGTGATCCCCTAATGCGGTTCCTGTGGGGAATGGTTTTGGGCGTTATTTTGACACCTTTTTCGGTATGGGGTGTGGAGGAGTACACGGTGATATCGGATCTCGGAACCTCGGCCCAGATGATCGGATTGGGCCGCTTCGGTGGGTTTAGTGATACGGCAGATGTGATCTTTGAAAACCCGGCCGGACTTGCTCGTATTAAGTCTATGGGAGTTGGTTTTTTTTCTTCCCAGGTGATTGACGCAACCTATCGTGGGGTTTCTGTGGCGATGAGAACGGGCGCGGGTGTGGTGGGGCTGGGGTATTACGGGAGTAGTATTTCCGGTCTAATTTATACGGGCCAATATTCGTCGGGACAGGGTCCGGGGCCGGAATTTTCGGTGTCAGAATCCGTTTTTCGGGCAGGGCTGCAGTCCAATATTTCCCCGGAAGTATCGGCCGGCGTTGCTGCGGTAGTGGTATCTAAAGATCTGGGCTCGGATTCGGTTGTCGCTGGGAATTTAGAGGCCGGGATATTTCAGGATTTGGATCGATTTTCTTATTCGATCGTTGTCCGAAATATTCTGCCGATGGAAGCGGTGTATCGGTCCGGGGCAACTGAAAAGCAATCGTTTCAGGTGATTCCGTCGCTGTGGGTCCCGCTGGATCCGTTCACCTTGGTGGGCCAAATGCGATGGATTTACGGTGTTCAGCCCACGACTTTAAATTCGCTCGGGATTAAATGGGCGATTATTTCCGATTGTTTTTCTGTTGTGGCGGGCGGGGCCGAGATGATGACAACTACCGGAAAAAAAACATCACGGATGAGTGTCGGGACAGTGCTTTCGATGAGTTCAGTGACCCTCCAATATTCATATGAAAAGGGTGACTACGAGGACGACGGAAATCACCATTATTTTTCAATCGGCGTTGGGTTGTAACCCCAGGCAATGCATACAGAGGAGACAAAAATGAAACGACTAATTGAGTGGGGCCTAGGGGTAGCGGTATTTCTCGTTGGTTTGATCGGTCCAATTTGGGGGGGCGTACCTGGATATATGACGGTGCAAGCCATTTTTCAGGACAATTCTGGCTCATTGTTAAGTGGATTTCATGTGATTAAAGTTGGGATATATGAGAGCGGCGCATTGAAATGGCAGGAGACGTTTTCTAAGACCTTGTCGAAAGGTGTCTTTTCGGAGGTGGTAGGGAAAATAAGTCCCATTACGACCGCAAATATTAACCTTACTAACTCTAAGTTTGGCTTTGTGATCGATGACGGAGAGGTCCAGTTTGTGGACTTGATGGCGGTACCGTATGCGCTTCAGGCGCGATTCTCGGACACGGCATTGCTGGCCCAGTCGGCAGAGATAATTCCGACAGCGACAGCGATTTTGTTAGGTGGAATTAAGGTGGGGGCCGGTTTGTCGATTGATGGCAACGGAGTGGTATCCGTCCCGTCTTTATCAATCGATTCGGGCATCGTCACCTCAAATTACGCTAGTAACGTGTCAATCAATGGGACGGTGTCTGCAACTTATTTTTATGGCAATGGGTCCAAATTAACCAATATCCCTGAAGGAACCCCAGCGGACAACACCGTGACGTCGGCGAAGATCGTGAACGGGACAATCGTGGATGCGGATATCAGTGGAAGCGCAGCAATCCCGTTTTCGAAGTTATCCATCATCAAAGCGGATATCACCGGGTTGGGAATCCCCGGAAGTGATACGGATACAACCTACACCGCCGGAACCGGTTTGAGCCTCAACAGCACCACGTTTTCCATCGCGGGGACGGTGGTCACATCGAATTACAACAGTGGGGTAACGATCAATGGAACAGTAACTGCCAACTTTTTTGCGGGTGACGGATCGAGGCTGACGAATGTGGGGTCGACATCCTGGACGACTTTTTCACCCACATTAAGCGGTGGAACCTTAGGGTCGGTTAATTATGCGCGTTATAAAACGATGGCCGGCAACATACAGTTTTTTTCAGCTAAATTTACGGTAAACGTGTCTTATGGATCATCATTTACGTTTACGGTAGCCCCCAACACTCCGCTAAATGGGGGGAGTTTCTCAGCTCGGATTTATAATACTTCGTCCACCGAATCTCGATCGGCGACGGCTTATTGTAGTGCTGGAAACACCGTTACCGTAACGACTGGTCAGCCATCGGACCCCTTTAGTGACAATGATGCGGTGTTCGTTACTGGTTTTTTTGAATATTAATTTGAGTCTAAAAGGAGATAGAAAATGATGTCTACTGGTTTAGCCGTAACCTCGGCATTGCCATGTTCTGCATATCAAATGGGCCTTGGCTCCAATAGAAGGGAACCGACTCCACCCATTTTAAAAAGTCAGTCTAAAATAGATAGATTGTGGATTAGCGATAGAAAAAAAGACGGGGTGTTAAGAGTTTTTGACGTAAAAAATTTGGTTAAACCCGTTTCTACGGATTGGTTTTGGAATCAGTATTTAGACCTGAGTGATCAAAAAAAATCCAGACTGGGGGATATCGTTTGTGATCGATCAGGGACTTTATACGTTCGGACGGATTCCAATGGAAGGGTTCAAAAAGTAACAGATTATGATGCGGCAAGAGAATTGTCTGCGTCTGTTTTGGAATTAACGGTAGGGGACACGGAATACAAGTGTTTTAAATGGCCAGATGCAACGACCCAGTTTACGTCTACTCAGTTAGAGGGGCTCGTATTTAATACCCCGACGGAGTTGGTAAACGAAGAAAAGAAATCGAAGTTAACGGCAGTCTGTCACGAGTCTGGGTGACATCGGGCGTCGACGGCATCATTGTGGAAACTGGGGCTTTTTACAGGGGCGGTGTTGGGGGCTGGAAGCGTGGGTGCTGAGACGCTTCGTGGGTCGGCCCGGATGTTGTCGGCGGTACCGAATAACCCGCCATTGCCGGTTACAACCGTTAGGGCGGGGGATCCATTTTACAGGGAGTTTTATTTTTCGTTTCCGATTGGCTCCAGGGTTAATGCGACGTTATCGGACGGAAATAGTACTTTTGATCTTTCATCCCCTCCCGTCAATTTGAGAAATGTATCGACTTATTTTCCATTTTCAGCTGGTGGTAATTATTCGAGCAGTATTGGCCGCATCAACGGAACGACCGTTCTTGGCACCGCCGATCGAATCGAAATTCTCGATAAAACGATGGGTCTTATTCGGAGCGTCAGTCAATACACTGACCCCTCTGGCGCATTTAATGATACGTTTTCTAATTTGGTGTCCCTCGCCACAATCGGGAACAAAATTGCAGTGATAAAAGGGCCGTATATCGATGTCTTTAGTTCAACGGGAGACTCGTTGATGAAAATTGAACCCACACCCCCAGGTGGGGCGGGGTTGGGGTTGGTGGGTGTTACGAGCCATTCAAATGATCGAATGGTGACTTGGGATGGAAAACGATTTATCGGGATTTTTTCCGGCAATAATTTTCAATCGGTCACTTATATATTGGCGCCAGATACGGTTCAAGGCATTGCCTCAGATGGTGAGACCAACTTGTATGTACTGACGGCGACCGGCGTGATCCGGTATCGGGATGGGAGTTCTGTTGGCGTGCCTTTGGCGGCAGTATCGGCTAACGCTGCGAGTAAAATTGCCTACTTAAAACATGTGGACCAATCGGGTAACGTGATTCAGAGGATATTTATTTCAAGTATTCCGATCTCCAATGTGGTTGCGATGGATGAAAACGGGGCGTTTAAAGGCATTATTCCAAGTTCGGTTAACGTTGGCCGCATCGCGACATCCGAAGGTCTTTTATATGTGGGATATGTCAGCCAGACAGTGACTGTTTTTGATGCCATAACGTTGTCTCAGGTTGGGCAATTCCCTTTGGCGCCGGGAGCCAACGCACGATCGTTGGTGATAGATCGCGACGAATTGGTGGTTGCTGCTGGCGACGGGGGGACGATTTTGATCGACGGCCAAGGCCCCAGCACCAAGGACCTCGTAGGTCCCTACATTTTACGTTCAAAAGTTCCTCTGGTGTCGGGGTCCCAATCATATAATCTTCAGGTTCAATCGGCGACGGGCCTGGTGACCTATGTTTCATCAACTGTGGTTGCGGACGCAGATCCTGTTTTTAATGCGACGTCGTTGGCGATTGTGGCTGTGCCAGGCGTATCCTTGGCGGCCTCCGGAGGGGAGTTAACCTTGTCGGCAACTCCGGGGAAGTCAATCGAGATTCGAGTGCCGATGGGGTCATTTGTGGTGGATGACCATCCCATTGCTCTCGCTGGATTCACGATCACGGGTCCGATACCGTTGACGCCCACTGTCGAAGGGTTCGAGTTGGTACTTCGTGGGGCGGTACCCGCATCTGCGCGAGATGTGCTTCTCTCGGATTCGGATCGAGCCATTCGAATTGAGTACAACGACAGGGTCCAAAAAGAAACGGGCCCAGGCATCGCAACCCTACTTATTAGGACTGCGATCGCCCATCCCTTACCGAAGTTGACCGCTGCTCTGCCAACGGCCTCAATTCCATTGGTATGGCATATTGGGGCGATCGAAAAATATCCGATCCCTATCGAAATGATCGGGGGTCGAGTGTATGCACCGGCAGAATTGCCGTCCGGATATAGTGTGGTCCAGGTCGCTGGGAAATGGGAGTTACAGGGACGTCCGGTGTTGGGGTCCCAAACTGCCCCTGGAACAGTAGTTACTATCGAGTTAGCCGCGCAAGATGATCAAGGTAAGCTTCTGCAAAATGACGGCGGTGCTACGGTTCCAATTATGATCTATGTATCAGTTCCTCCTGACCCGTTGACCTTTAATTCAGGATTGGTATCGTCGTTATTCCGTATGCCGGATCCCATGGTGGGTACTGGGAAAAATTCGGGAAAATCGGTCAGCGTTCCGTCAGGCACAGTGGGGTCGACCAATGAGTTTCCAATTGGGTACGCATTCAGTCTCCGTGAAGTGGGCGGGTCGGCGGCGGTTGACGTGCCTCTGATATCCACCGTAGTGTCCAGCACCCAACCTTTTTTGCGTCAAACGGCGGTAGGTTCAGCCGATGTTGTGGTGGGGGATGTTCCAAATGACCTTTTGGGAAAACGATACATTTTAGATGTGACCGCCCACGCAATATATAACGACGCGCCCGTGGCTGGCGTTGAGCCGGTATCCTTTTCGTCGTCGGTCTTTGCGATTCAACCCCCGGAAGGCCCTGCATTTCAATACGAATCATCTGACACGTTATCCGGCGCCCCAGGACAAATTTTGCGCCATTCCTTTCCTCCGATTGATTCGGATAAAGGAGCGGACGGCAAACATTATGAATTGACTATTGATGGGTATCTGCCGGGGCAATATCCCCCAGGAATGGTTTTTAATGATATGTCTGGCGCGATGACTTGGGAGATTCACGCGGGGATATTGGGGAACGCTCCCAGTGTGTCCGTTGGGTACCACGTCAAAGTGGTCGATTCATACCAGGCCGTTCGACCGTCGTCGGCGATAATATCGGGCTCAGTGGTTGTGACGAATGGCCTCACCGCCAGTTCATTACCGTTGATAGTCCTCGAAGATGCGCAAGGTGTTTCTATTCCCCTTCAAATCCACAGTGGCGTTGTCGGAAATGTTACCAATCCAAATCCGATTACCGTTGAACTATGAGCTTGCCCCCTGAAGGTGGACCAGAGATGTCCAAAAAAGAGATATAAAATCAGTCGTCGTAGTGGCTGTGGGGATGTGGGAAACTTGCTTTGAAGTTTTCCATATATCCATAGCCAGTTCTATCGGATGGCCACCTC
>CAIPHK010000022.1 GCA_903864835.1 uncultured bacterium
CTCGCCGTTACTCCTAATGCTTCTACATTTCCAGTAATCGATAGACTTCCCGCTTTGATATCTCCAGATACTGCCAACGCCACTGTCGGATTACTGGTCCCTATACCCACGTTTCCTCCTAAGAAGATCCCCGCGTATCGCCTTCCCGTTGTTCCAGCTACATTCACATTTAACCCCACAGCGGTGGCGGTAGAAGCGAGTGTCAATGACGTCATATTAATACTAACCCCGGCACCATGCGCCACAGTTGCAGATGAATTATCCCCCAATTTAGACCCGGCCTGAGAAGCCAATGAAATATCTAGCATCGTCACGTCTCTTGCAAAATAAAACTCGGTCTGCGCCTGATCTGTTCCTACAGACAAATCCAATTTTTGAGCAACAAAGGGTCCCGTTTGACCGACTTCAGCACTCGAAGGCGATATTGCTTTATAAAAATGTAAGTTCCCAGATGGTTGAGACGTCCCAATCCCAATACTTCCTTTATCCGTAACAACAAATGCGTTATTGGTACCAATCGTTAACGACGTTGATCGGACATCAGTAAACTGGCCACTGGTCGCCTGAACAGTTCCGTTAACATCCAATGTAGACTTTGGAGTAGATGTTCCAATCCCTACTTTCCCATCATTTTTAACCCTTAAAATCGACGTACCAGAAAAATTAGCAACTTCAAAAACCGTCCCAGACGACGAATTGTCAGTGGCTACCACCGTTAGCGAGGCACTTGGGGCTGCGGTATTAACACCAACCCAACCCTTAGAAGACACCATCAGAGCATTCGATCGAGACTGGGTATCTACTCGGAACGGAACACTGCCACTCTGTTGAACAATATGCAACGCGCCATCCGGCCGAGTGGTTCCTACCCCGACGTTACCACCCATAAATGCAGCTGCGTATTTATAGCCTTGAGTCTGCCCAATATCGTTCACATATTGGGTCGCTTGAAGACCCGTCATATCCACTCGCAGTCCTACCGCGGTTTCCCCTTGTCCCAAGCGCCCAAACGTTGTTGGGCTACTTGGATTTTGACCGGTAACTAACAGATCCAGCCCAGTAAATTGAGTATCTGATGACTGAATATAACTGGAACGATCCCCAAAACGCATGGTCATCTGATGCATTGCATACGTACCACCGGATGTTGAATTATTCACAGTTGCCGACAGCTGGAATCGCGTTAACTGATTTGCGGACCCCACCACCAACGTATTATTCGCAGTACTCCACACTACCGGTGCGATATCAGACAGATTACCTAAGTCATCAAAAAACGGTATCCGCCCTGCCCTACCAGTATACGCACTCGATATATTAAACGGCGTACTCGAAGCTGGCGGCAAATAATACAACCCATTATTGGATTTATTCACGAATAATCGACCGTATTGAACCACATCGCTCGGAAGGTCAATGGAGTCAAAATAAACCCCTCTGCCTACTCTTACATCAGAATTAGCGGACACGGTTCCCTTAAATACAATCGTCGAGTTTGACGACACACTAAGCGTGCCCGACGAATTAGTAATACTGGCAACATCTAAAGACGATGCCGAAATAGAATCTTGAACAAGTACGCCACCCACAACATGCAACTTAGCTGACGGAAGAGACGTCCCGATACCCACGTCGCCCGCAGACGTAATTCGCATCCGTTCCACAGCTTTCCCGCTGTCCGTAATAAAAGGATCTTCCTCTGGATCGGTAACAAAGGCTAAATGAGATCCGGGATTACCGATCACGTTCGACGACCGCACAGCAACTATTCCGGCACCCGTATTTGCGGACACCAACGAATCGGTTGTAAACAAAATCCCTGCGGCAGTACCACTATTTGTACTCCGGTTATGTATCGTCAAAGGATTCCAAGAAAGAGTATTCGATTCATTAAAGGTCTGGGTTCCCCCCATAACAACATGCAATGCAGTCGATGGCGCTGTAGTACCAATCCCAACTCGCGAATAATTGGCGTCTGTATACAACGCCCCTGAATTGACATTTAACGTGGCGCCAGCGAGAGTCATTTGATTTTGAACCGTAATATTATCTGCCAAAATCGAGCCAGATACAGAAAGCCCTGCGGAAGGAATAGTTGTCCCAATACCAACGGCGTCAAAATAACCGGTCTTGCTCGTCAATTTACCTTGGACCGCGATATCCTGCACACGAAGTGTCGAGTTGACAGACACTGTATTCGAAATAAAATCAGAGAAAACTGCTTTTGGGGCTACAATCGCACTTTGAATAACAATAGAATTAGCGGTCAAGTTACCTTGCACAATCAATCGATTCACAGTGACAACGCCATTCAGAGTGGCTCCACTGACCACGACCAACGAATTAAACGTCGCTGAATCGGCGGACAAGGTCCCTGCGAGCAACAAATTATCCGCCTTAATATTTCCAGATACGTGAAGCTCGGCTTGCGGCGTAGAGGTTCCAATACCCACGTAGCCACCCTGAAAAATACCCGCATATCGAGTGCCCGTCGTACCAGTAACATCCACATACACCCCGGTAGCGCTACTTGCATTAGACACCGCCAAACCGGCCAGGTTAACCGACAATCCTTTGGCAGTACTCGCTAATTGGCTCCCCGTCTCAGAACTCAAATTAATATCCATACCCACCAAATTTTGATCCAAAGAAAATACGGATCCTGGCCGAGCCCCATCAATCACCAAGTTCACACGCTGAGATATAATTTCACCAGTTTGAACACCAGTTATCTGTTTACGAATAGAAATTTGGCTCTCGGGTAATGAGGTCCCAATCCCAATGTTTCCTAAGGAATTAACAACAAATCCACCAGAATTGATATTAATAGTAGTCGCAGTCAACCCGCCAGAAACATTCAAAACGTTGGCTGAGATAACCCCATTAACCGCAAGCTCAACATTCCCAATTTCAGGATTGGAGATCCCAACGCCAACTCTCGGTAAATATTTCCCACTCACCAATGCAGTTCGAGCAACAAAGGTACCCGAATCAGCTTGTCCCCCGTTGACTACCAACTCTGGAACATTAAGCCCGCCTGTCAAATTAAAATAATTGGCAGATACGGTCCCAACAACTTCCAATTCAGCCTGAGGTCGGGTTGTCCCGATCCCTACATTACCCCCCATAAAGATGGCTGAATATTTACGGCCACCGCTGGTTGAATCAACCGTAACTCTTGATACGTCAACATTCAACCCCACTACGCTCGCATAATTCAATACGGTTGATCCTTGAGTTTGCATCTTGATATCCAAACCCTTTACATCAGTAGCCGTAGTCAAATTACCCCAGTTCTTATCAATAGATACATCCACACTTTGCGCCGTATATCCACGAACAAGAGCCAAGTTACCGTCATGGGACAATTTAGCACTAACCACGACAGCGGTGGCCCCACCAAACGCAACATTCTGCGTTACATGCATCCCGCTATCGACCAACAACCGATGGACTAGAAAGTTGCCAGAAACAAGTAATTGAGGAAGCGTCGGATTCCAATACAATTCAGCCTGTCCCAAAGTCGAATCATTTGCAAAATAGGCTAGCCGACCACTCCGAGCCACATTATCCGTCGCCTTTTGCAGCGGTGACGAGATTGTTTTCGTCGTGACCATTCCAAATGAATCGGGCGGGGATGCAAAATTTAGCTGAGAGTTATCAACAAACAATTTGCCATAGACATTGCCCGTCGTATTTTTTAACAACAATTCCTTTGAATACAAAGCCCCATCGATTCTAATAGGGTCACTCGTGATAAACGAATTGGCCCGAATTGTTCCGGCAACATCTAATTTCTGGCTAGGTACCGATGTGCCAATCCCTACATTCCCAGATGTATAAAAAATATTAAGATTTAAAGACTGCCAAGGGGTATCTTTATTCTCAAATTTCTGGCCCGCAATAAACAATTCACCCGTATTCAACGCGCCACCGACATTCAAGTTATACAATGATGAAATATTACTCGTCCCAATCGCAACATTCCCGCTAAAAATGGCATTTCCAGAAACCTGCAACGCTGCGCTGGGTACCGCAATTCCAATTCCAATCCCAATACTAGAGGATGCAATGATCATGGCCGGTGCAGAAGACAGACCGCCCCCCGGAGAAATAGAAAATAAGTATGAATCAGGAGCTCCGTTTGGGGTAACTACCCCCAATGAATATTTATCGGATCCATTGATATCAAATACCAACACCGGAATATTTCCGCTCGCGTTACGATTAGATAGTTCTAACAAATTATTTGGAGACGGCGTTCCAATTCCAACAAACCCATTACTTCTATAGGTGTTTCCGCCATTCTTACTCGGATCAGACCAAGGAGACCCTGGATTTGGCTGAATTGTAATGGTCTGATTAGGATCATTTGGGTCCACCACTTTAAATTCGGATGCTTTGATTCCACCCGCAACAAACAGTGAATTGATATCCGATGGGCCAAACACATTACCATTGACTATACCGATCCCAACGTTCCCCGACGCCGTGATTAACAACGCTGCTGTCGGCGTGTCAGGCGGCGAAATAAACAGCAAATTTGCGGTATTTGCCGCCGGCGCCATTACCGTCAATAACGCTTTCGGTGTCGTCGTACCAATCGCTATCGATCCACTCACTGCCAATTGGACCGATCCTGGATCAGCAACACCGACCCCCATATTTCCAGAGGTGGTAATCACCATCACCGGCAACCCCTTCACGCCAGTGCTGTTAAAAATATATTCCCGAGGACGGGGATTAACGACAGTAAGCGCTGCACCTGCGGTTAGTGTGGTTCCAATACCCACCCCCCCATTGGCCCTAATCAAAAACTGGTTCGGCGCAGAACTCATAAAAGAGCTCACATCAGACGTAGGCGTATAGTCCGCCCAAACAAAAGACCCCGGCGTCCGCGCGATAGCCTCGTGTCCGGCAGCAAATGAATAGTCAGCATTAGCTTGATTAAACAAACCGCCCATTACCGCAGAATACGCACCAATCGCACGATTTCGATATCCGCCGAAAACAGTTGAGGCATTTCCACTGGCCACTGTTCCATATCCAAAGGCCACGGAATAAAGACCCAAATTGGCATCATCCCATTCATCCCGTTGAACATACCCACCCCGTATTACGGACTTCCCTGGGTACCAAATAAATTTAGATCCACTTCCCTGTTCGGTTAACACAGTAGATCCACCAAATTCACCAGAGACAATCACACCGGAATTTCCACTGACATGAAGATTCGCTCGGGGATTACTCAACCCTACCCCAATGTTTTGATTTTTGAAGGTAAATACAGGAATCGACAAATCAACTCCTTTTCCGATAATAAATGCATCTGGATTGTCGGCCCCAATTCCCATGGTAAACAACCGTTGGCCAGCGATCCCAAACGTGATCGAAGGATTCCCGGTCGCGCTTGCCAATTCCAACATATTGCTTGGCGCGGTGGTTCCAATTCCCACAAACCCTTTGTCATAAAAAATTCGCCCGTCATTTTCCAAAAGCCAATAACTATCGGATGACAATGCAAATTCTAGGGGCTTCCCATTAATTCGATACCCCTGGGCATTTACAATCCCCTTAACATCCAATTTTTGAATCGGCGTACTTGTGCCAATCCCGACCCCAATAGGGGAAACATAAAATAACGATTCATTGGTCGGAGATACGACGTTAAATACAGGGGCCGTGGCAGATCCCCCACGAACAGTTAATCGAGCGTCAGGAATATTAGTTCCCACGCCCAGGTACCCGTTCGCCGCATTCCAAAACAAATTAGGCGAACCCGCTAAAGTTCGCCCATCTTTCCAATACGAAATATTTCCAGAGGTCCCTGAACCCTGAATACCGGTCAGCGACAACCACTCGGTGCCGTTATACCCCCAAAAATCCCCTTTACCGGTTGAGGTGTCCGTCACATATTGAATCGTCCCTGATTTTGGACTTAATTCACGTGACTTTCCAACGCGAAGCCCCCCTCGAATATCCAATTTTTCTTGAGGATCAGTGGTCCCTATCCCCACATATCCTCCGTTCGGCAACACCCCATCGTCAAAATAGATATCGTCCCCAGGGCCATTCTGCCAGGCAAGTTCGGCTCTCAAAAATGACGACAAATTCAATCCATTAATGCGGAATTCTTTCGCATTAACCGTCCCTGCAACATCCAGCATATAGGATGGCGTTACGATACCAATTCCGACAAATCCACGGTCATAATATAATTGACTCGTTGACGAATTAGGATTTTTTGAAATCCAAGAAAACGATGACTCCAAATCAACCCCGCCTACCTTATATCCCTTGGCGTTCACAATCCCACTGACGTCCAAAGCGGTAGATGGCAACGACGTGCCTATTCCTACACGATTAACGTTACTACTGACAACAAGAGCATTCCCGTTAACCACCAAATCCCCCACGATGTTAGCGGAGGTAAACGTACCAGATATCCCGGAAGCATCCACCGACAGTGCGGTCTCAGCGACCCGCGATTGAATAGAAAAAGGGGTTGAATACAATGGAACGGTTGCATTATCACCGTCGACCGCGATATTCAACTTAGGATCAACCAAGCCCAAAAATTGTTGCTGACTGACTAATTCTTTAACATCAAAGGTGAGACTAAATACCCCATTTGAAAAAGCAACCCCCCTGTAGAGCTTGCTTTGCCCTTGCAAAACAGTCCCATCATAAATACGAAGTGTTACGTCCTTAAGTCCCTTAAGGACGCCGGTATTTTGGTTAACCAATGTCGCTTGAATAGTCAGTTTAGTAGGAGTGGTTCCTGGTGCCCACTGCAACTGAGCATACCCCATGGATGGGCACAGAAATACCAGGGCTAGAATATAGATAATAGATATAACGCAGTTGCCTAGTTTTGGTTTCACCATTCACTCCTTTTCATGGGCTATGATCGTCCTCTTAATTTTGAATAATGTATCGATAATTTTAGATTCCATAGATAAACCATGGTAAAAGCATTCCTTTGATCCCTGAAACAACCGGCGTGAGAACGTTAAAAAAAGAAAGAGCCAACAAAATTCCAATTCCGTATGGTTCGACTTTGACCATCGATACCCGCCACGTCACCGGTAAAAACCGGACCAATATCCGCGACCCATCGAGTGGCGGAATCGGTAACAAATTAAACACTGCCAGGCCAAGATTCAATGCAACAAACTGAAAGCCAACGACACCCGCCCATTCGGGAATGGGGCCGACGACCATTCGAAACAAGTGCAACCCCAGTCCGCCTAAAAAAGCGAGAGATATATTGGACAACGGTCCAGCCAATGCAATCCACATCATGTCCGACACCGGATTGCGAAGATAAGACACGTTAACAGGTACCGGCTTCGCCCATGCGAACCAAACCGGACTATGCATCAAAAGCATAGCAAGCGGAACGACCACCGACCCAACCAAATCCAGGTGAACAATAGGATTCAGAGTCAAACGCCCCAAACGTCTCGCCGTTGGATCGCCCAATAAAGCAGCAACCATTCCGTGAGACACTTCGTGCACCACAACCGACATCAAAAGCATGATAAAAAAAACAACCCACGCAATAATCACAAATTAATACCTAGGATGCGCAGATTGAACTGCCCGCCGGAGTTGCCCAGAGACTAAATGGGTATATATCTGTGTCGTCGAAAGCCGCTGATGCCCCAGAAACGCCTGAACATCTCTCACCGTCGCACCATCTTTTAACAAATAAGTTGCTGCCGAATGCCGCAACGAATGGGGTGAGACCCATCCCGGCAAACCCGCCATAACCGATACCCTTTTTATCACTAATTGAATAGCCCTTGTCGATAAAGCAACTGCCCTTGTTGATGAAAACAAAAAGTCCGATACCCCTGAAAATTGATACGAATGAATGCGTATATACTGGCTGATCAGCCGTCCAACTTCAAGTCCAATCGGAATAATTCGCTCACGCCCCCCCTTTCCTGCCAATTGAATGACGCCACGATGCATATCAATATCTCCAAGGCGTACGCTCGCCAATTCACTCACACGAAGCCCTGCAGTATAAGCAAGCTGTACCAATAACTGATCCCGAAGAGGAACAATTGGAAGGACACTCATTAAAGCAGTCATTTGATCGGGCGATAAACACCTAGGCAGACGGGCCTTGGATTTTGGCAGCATCACGACGTCACTCAAATCCATCCGAGACCCCGTTGTTTCACAAAAATGAAAGTAGCATCGTACAGCCGCCACTTTCCGCCGAACGGTTGCTGCAGACAAATGAGAAGAGGTGTCCACAAACGCCTGAAGCGACGCGCCGCCCGCCCCCAATCCAAACGCCGCCAGATAATCGCGCACATCCTTCACATAGGCCAATATGGACCGCTCAGAGAATCGACGCACGCCGAGTAGGTACGCTCGAAATGCAGCTAACTGCTTGTTACCCAAACTTAAGAACCCTAACTGCATACAGCGCAGCAATGGTCTTCAAATCAACAATACCGCCGCTGCCAACCAAGGCCAATGCATCCACAACATCCATTACGATAGGGTCTATCATTTCGTCGAAATCCCCCTCAAGAGGATCTTTCGTCAAGTCCTGCGCCAAAAAAAAATACATAAATTCGGTGCAAAATCCGGGCGTCGGGAATCCATCAAAAAGTGGCAATAGCGCCCCCGCTCGAAAACCTGTTTCTTCTCTAAGTTCCCGTTGAGCCGCGACTACAGGAACTTCACCCGTTTCAATTAATCCAGCTGGAATTTCCAGTAGAACTTTCCGGGCCGCAGTTCTGAATTGCCTGATTAAAACAATTTTACCAGGAGCGAGAATCGGAACAATAACCACCGCTTCGGGATGCTCTATAATCTCTCGCCGACTCACAACTCCGTTTGGGAGACGAATCTCATCCTCTCGAAACGTCAACCGACGTCCAGATGCAATCACAGTGGAGCTCAATTGCGTTTCATTAAGATTAGTTAAGATACCCATATTCCAATTCGGACTCACCCATTCGCCAGTCATAGACTATACGAGAAATCTGTGCGACCCATGTCGTACCAAATGGGCGACTCGGTGCCTTCGATGTAAACACAGAAATAACGTAAGGCCGATCATCAACAAAAACAATCCCGCTATCATTTTTTACGTAGGCTAACGTGCCCGTCTTATTGGCCACGCGAACTTGGCTCGGCAAATATTTAGGAATACCCCATTTGACATGCTGCCGCCCCATAACCGCCAACATATCGTCGCTCGCCAATCGGCTAACCACGTGACCGTGATAGATTTTAGTCAGAAGCAACGTCATGTCACCTGGCGTCGAGAAATTAAGCCCCTCCGCCTTGAGCAAATCACTATTTCCAATAAGCGTATTTTTCAATCCAATCTCACGCATGGTCCGATTGATATTTTCTTTACCTACCCGCTCAATCAACATATGAGTCGCAGTGTTATCACTCAACGTAATCATCAATTCAACCAATGTGCGAATCGAATACGCATTACCCGTTTTTTGAAACTGCAATGAGCCTGATCCAGAAATCTTATCCGACTTCCGCAACACAAGATGATCATCAAGGGACAATTTGTGCTGATATACTTGATTGTAGACTTCGACCATAACAGGCACTTTAATCACACTCGCCGGATTAAAAAGGCGATCCTCTGCAATCGCGACCTTCCGGTTATTGGTCAGATCCGTGAACGAAATACTAATATTCCCCGGGTGGGTATACGCAAAATTCTCCAACGACTGTCGGAGTGACTCATATTTCTCCGCCCCAGAAACCGTAAGTGCCAAACCAATCCAGCAAACCCCGAAGAGAAAGGCCAAGGATTTCATAGTATTCCCTCCTCACCGCAACAATCGCTACCCCCCTATTCCCCCTTTTGAAGAAACTTAATCCACTAAAGGCGTCACCGGTACTAAGTTAATTCGATTCTGAGCATCTATTTCTTTGACACGGACTTCAATGAGCTGGCCAGTGGAAACAACATCTTCCACCTTTTCAATCCGGCTACGTCCCATCGCTGAAACATGCATCAAGCCTTCTTTACCCGGAACCAATTCTACAAATGCCCCAAAATGAGTCACTCGCGATACTTTGCCCATATAAATGTCGCCTGGCTCAACATTTCGAGTTAAGGCAACAATGGTATCTCGGGCCTTATCCAAATCGACCTGGTTACGCGCCGATATCGAGACTTGTCCAGTCGCCCCATCCGTAACGATTACCGTCGCGTGAGACTCTTCTTCGATCTTCCGAATCATCTTGCCACCTGGGCCAATCAAAAGTCCGACTTTTTCAGGATCAATCATAATAGTTTGAATTTTCGGCGCATTAGCAGCCAATTCCGTCCGCGGGGTAGAAATGACATCCACCATACGAGAGAGAATAAACAACCGCCCGCGATTGGCCTGTTCCAACGCCCGACGAAGAATTTCTTGGGTCAATCCGCCAACTTTAATATCAAGCTGTAGGGCAGTAATGCCAGCCTGAGTACCAGCAACTTTAAAATCCATATCCCCGTAGTGATCTTCTAGCCCTTGAATGTCGGACAACACGACATAGTCATCTCCATCGATCAACAGACCCATAGCGATTCCGGATACCGGAGCACTAATTGGAACACCCGCATCCATCAATGCCAAAATACCTGAACAGACCGAGGCCATTGATGAGGATCCATTGGACTCCATTATCTCGGATACCAATCGAATGGTGTAAGGGAACACATCTCCAGACGGCAATACCGACTTGATCGCTCGTTCAGCCAAGGCCCCATGCCCCAATTCTCGCCGGCTAGTACGGGCCATGTTGCCGACCTCGCCTACAGAATAAGGAGGGAAGTTATAGTGAAAATAATAAGGACGATGGTACGTTTCAGCTAACCCATCTTCCATCTGTGCATCATCCGAAGTTCCTAACGTCAAAACCCCTAAACTCTGGGTTTCTCCCCGGGTAAACAACGCCGAACCGTGACAACTCGGCAAAAGCCCCAGTTGAATTTCAATCGGACGGATCTCATCTAGCGCCCGACCATCTGGACGGATTTTATCTTTAATCACCGTATGTCGAATTTGCTCTTTTTTAATCCGACTAAACACGCCCCGAACTTCGCCCGCGTTATTCGCTTCGAGATCGGTAAACTGTGCCAATATCCTTGTTTCTAACTCGGCCAAAAACTGCTCTGTATCTTGTTTGTTACCTGACCGAAGCCGTTGCCCAATTTCGCTACCCATCGCTTCACGAATTTGTGAATCGAGTCCTATATTAAATACAGCCTCGGGAAGTTCAACTTTCGATTTCCCAACCTTCGCAGACAATGCTTCTTGCAATGCTACAAATGTTTTAATCGCCGTATGCGCCAATGCAATTGCATCCAAAATGATCTCTTCAGATACTTCGTTAGCACCGGCTTCCACCATCAAAATGGCATCCTTGGTTCCAGCAACCACGATATAAAGGTCCCCCGTAGCCATCTGCTCGGCCGAAGGATTTACTACCAATTGTCCGCCAACAAGGCCAACTGCTGCTGCGCCCACTGGTCCGTTGAAGGGGATATCCGAAACTGAAAGCGCCGACGACGCCGCAACAATCCCGAGATAATCCATCGGAATCGTCGGATCAAAAGAAAGAACAGTTACCGCAATCTGAACATCATTGTAAAAGCCTTTAGGGAACAACGGACGCAAAGGGCGATCAATGAGTCGAGCATTTAATGTTGCGCCGGTACTAGGTCGAGTTTCCCGCTTAAAAAATCCACCGGGGATTTTTCCAGACGAGTACATTTTTTCCACGTACTCAATTGTCAGAGGAAAAAAATCGATACCTAACTTGGGTTGTTTGGACATAACGGCCGTCGCGAGCAATACGGCATCTCCGCATCGAACGAGAACAGACCCATTGGCCTGCTTAGCCATAACCCCAGTTGATACAATAACCTCACGACCCGCGATGACGACAGCACTATCAATCTCTCGATTTAACATTGACTCCCTTTCGTTGCTCATCCCAATGATGCCCAACGGCCATCGTTGGAGATTGAGCTATTCTTTTGTTTTTAATTTCAGTTTTTTAGTTAGTTTTCTGAAGGACTCTAAGTCAGTGCGTTGCAAATAGGTTAGAAACCGTTTGCGGCGACCAACCATGATCAACAACCCACGTCGGGTATGATGATCTTTCTGATGCATTTTAAGATGGTCAACCAAATGATTAATCCGCTCAGTCAAAAGGGCGATTTGCACTTCTGATGATCCGGTATCCGTTTTATGAAGTTGAAATTGATCTATCACGTCTTTTTTTTCTTTTTCACCAATCACTGCCATTTAGGGTCTCCTTAAAATAAAGCCAAAGTCGGGGAATGGTATCATGCGCCATCGGCCCCGTGCAAATTACTACCATGCCAGCTCAAAAACACGTTCATCATGTCCCAAGGGGTATCAAAATTGAAGCGTCCAGGACACACTCCGGTTTCGGAATATATCGCCGCAGCATCGCGATCGATACCAGGATACACCACAGCGACCGGCACTGGCGAATTAATATGTGTCTTAAGAACACAAGGCGTTGGATGATCGGGCATTACCAGTACAGAAACATCCCCGTGAGTCCGCTGATACTCTAATACAGGTCCCACCACATTGCGGTCAAAATCTTCAATCGCTTGAACTTTTTTATCATGATCCCCCAAATGCCCACATTCATCAGGGGCCTCGATATGGATAAATACAAATGGATGCCGCTCCAAAATCTCAAATGCCGCAGCCACCTTACCGGTGTAATTCGTGTCCAAGAATCCGGTTGCACCATCGACGAGGGGATACTCCAACCCAGTAAGCTGCGCCAGCCCCCGCAACAAATCTACAGCCGTTACGATTCCACCAGTTACTCCATGCTGAGTCTTAAAGCTGGGCAATGCCGGCATCTTGCCCTGACTCCATGGCCAAATATCCGTGACCGGCAATTTCCCCGCGCGAACACGTCTGGCGTTAACCGGAGATGCAGCTAGAATCGCGCGGGCTTTTGCGACGATATCGGCAACACCTACGGCGCCGTCCCCACGTGGCCAATGGGGGGCCACCAACTGATCGGTAATGTCATGTGGAGCGGTGGTCTCAACGCCCACCAACTCATCAGGGAATAGCGCGATATTTCTGTAGCTCACGCCAGGGAAAAATTGGATCAGCGACCCAGAAAACGCAGCGTTTAATTCAGCAAGCAAGGCGGCGCCGTCCTCACTCTCAACATGTCCTGAGGTAAAACTGACCATAAGGCCATCTTGAATCGTCACCAAGTTACATCGAAACACAACCTGGCCCGGGCCTGGAGATATCCCCATAGCGGCGGCCTCGATTGGCCCGCGCCCCGAATAATAGTGCCGTGGGTCATAACCCAGAATCCCCATATTGGCGACATCCGACCCCGGGGACAACTCCTTGGGAACCGTACTTACCAAGCCCGCCTGCCCATTGAGCGCAATCCAATCCATATTAGGAGTGTTGGCATACTCCAAGGGAGTCTTGTTTCCAAGGGCGGGAATCGGCAAATCTGACATTCCATCGCCTAGACATACAATATATCGACGCACCGCCTAGGCCTCCAACAACGGGCCGATGGCTTTCAGTACCTCGTCCCGGGAATTTCTAACCTCGATGGGACGCGAGGAAATTTCGATCGCACGATTTGGATCTTTAAGACCATGGCCAGTCAATACAGAAACTACCGTTTGCCCCGGCAAAAAAGGTTGAATCGAGTGTTGCTTAATCACACCGGCAATCGCCGCCGCAGACGCGGGTTCACAAAATACGCCATCGCTCGCCGCCATCCACTGTTGCGCTTGGGTCATCTCATCATCCGTTACAGCCTCGATGACCCCGCCAGATTCGTCTCTGGCGGTCGTTGCACCAGTCCAACTCGCTGGATTTCCAATCCGGATCGCCGTGGCGATGGTTTCGGGATTTTCAATCGGATACCCCAGAACAATCGGCGCAGATCCCGCAGCTTGGTAGCCCATCATCTTGGGCAATTTGGTAGTCTTTCTGAGTTGAGAATATTCCTTATACCCTTTCCAGTATGCGGTGATATTGCCGGCATTACCTACTGGAATAAAATGAAAATCAGGGGCATCGCCTAACGCATCAACAATTTCAAATGCGCCCGTCTTTTGGCCTTCGATTCGGTATGGATTGACACTATTTACAAGGGTAATTGGGAAATTATTGGTAATGTCCATAACAAGTTTGAGTGCTTCATCAAAATTCCCCTTGATCTGCAGAACTAATGCGCCATGCATCATCGCTTGCGACAACTTGCCTAAGGCAATTTTCCCTTCAGGAATTAAAACAACCGCACCCATTCCCGCCTTAGCGGCATAGGCGGCAGCGGCAGCCGATGTATTTCCGGTCGATGCGCACATGACGATACGGGAGCCTGCCTCCTTAGCCTTAGTAATCGCCATCGTCATCCCTCGATCTTTGAATGAACCAGTCGGATTGAGACCTTCGAACTTCGCAAACCATCGAATGGGGATATTGAGCTTTTTAGCCAAATTGTCCAATGGGATTAACGGGGTATTCCCTTCACACAAACTCACAATAGGAGTGGTGTCCGAAACAGGTAAATAAGAACGGTAATGATGAATCAAACCTTGCCACACGGTAGAATCTCCTTAAGGATAATATCAATTTAATCAATAAAAAAAGAAATTATACCCATCCATCTTGAGTTGCACCATGGACCGTTTTAACCAAAAATTATATACTCCCTCGGCTGTTTCGTTGGCTGTCTAATAACAGAGACACAGCGCAGCGGGGCCTCTGATTTTCAGGCACTTCATTTATTTAGGATACATTATGACTGTAAAAATTATTGTTGGCGCTCAATGGGGCGATGAAGGCAAAGGAAAAATCACCGATATTCTGGCCGAAAAAATGGATCTGGTTGTTCGCTACCAAGGCGGCAATAACGCAGGCCATACCGTGGTCGTTGGCGATACCACCTTCAAACTACATTTAATCCCATCTGGCGTACTGTATAAAACCTGCACCTGCGTTATTGGCAATGGTGTCGTACTCGACCCCGAAGTCTTATTCCAAGAACTCGCCACCCTCCGTGCCCAAGGAATTGAGGTCACACCTGATCAATTCAAAATATCGAGCATCGCCCACGTCATTCTTCCGTTCCACAAACTACTGGATTCTCAGCAAGAGTCCGACCGATGCGAAAATAAAATTGGAACAACCGGCAGAGGCATTGGTCCCTGTTATGCCGATAAAATTAGTCGCAATGGCGTTCGCGTGGGGGACTTGGTCAACAAAGACCGTTTGGCCAAACTCATTCGCCAACGCAATTGGAATACCCTACTCAATACGGAACTCGATATTGACGGGATCATCGATCAATACCACCAACTGGGCCAACGGTTAAAACCGTACATGATTGATTCCTCACTCTTTATCAACAATGCCATCGACGCGGGTAAAGACATTATTCTCGAAGGTGCCCAGGGAACGATGTTAGACGTGGACCATGGCACGTACCCTTATGTAACATCCTCTAACCCGGTATCGGGCGGCGCATGTATCGGCGCGGGTGTCGGACCTCATAAAATCAATCATGTTATTGGTGTTGCCAAAGCCTATGTCACACGCGTCGGCGAAGGGCCATTCCCAACGGAACTCACCGATGCCACGGGCGAAATGCTACGGCAACGTGGCGCCGAATTTGGAACCACGACGAACCGACCCCGACGGTGCGGATGGCTTGACCTTGTCGGCCTTCGATATGCGGTTCGGGTCAATGGCCTTACCGAAATCTGCCTCACCAAACTCGATGTTTTGGATGACTGTAAAACCATCAAAATATGTTATGGATATCGTACAGCTAGCGGCGAAGTCCTAACTGAATTCCCACTCGATTATGATGAGTTTGCAAATTGCGTCCCGTTGTATGACGAGTTGCCAGGATGGGAAACCGATATTTCACAGATCACTGAATATGATCAGCTACCCGAAACTGCCAAATCGTATTCCAAATATGTGTCGACCAAGGTCGGCGTGCCAATTACGTTGATTTCAGTAGGGTCACGACGGAATCAGACGATTCATTTACTACAGGTATAAAGCAGTTAAAATTTGAGTTCTAGCCCTGACGTCAAGCTAATGTCCAAGGGCTTAACTGTTTCTGGAGGATTGTGGTCGTAAGTAACTTTCAGAGACATCATGAGCCCGACATTACTCTCCCCAATCATGGCGGTTGCCGAATTATCCATCAGTAATCGAAAATTTGAAAAGTCGCTCAAAGCGGGCTGAAAATACAGGGTAGTCGTGCCATTAAAATTAGCCAAAGAAAAATGGCCGGTACCGTAACTATTTAAACGAAATAAACAACTTTCCCCCTCAATGGTATTGTTTTCATTTTCGAGCATTACGCCTAATGCAGCCGCAACTTGTAGATAGGGGGAGTTTAACAACGCCAGCCTGTAATTCCCTCCAAATAGTTGCCGATCCCGCATCCGACGAAAGTCATCTCTCTCTTTTTGAACAAACACCTCCAGTGTGGCGTAATCGGTCACAGGCACCATAATCCGACCGTGAAAAAATGTCTGATTCACAAAATTAATGCCATTGCGATTTCCATAGTGAACGTCACCAATAACAAATGCACTCCACCCCGATTCGCTATAGTCCAATCGATACACTGGCTGTATCTCCAAACTATCGGAATTTCCGGTCAGGTAGGTAACCCCGAACCGCAACGACTGAGACATCACCCCTGGGCCCAAGGAAGGGCGAAGCCGTTCGATATTAACCTGAGCCATGAGTGGTTTTACAAAGAAAACGGCACACCAGACTCCGACCGCAATAGCGATTATTCTGCGCACGACTCACCACCATTCATGACAGATATCGTAGCAAAGGTCCGGCTGACGGCCAAAACACATTTGCATCCACGATAATCTGGGTTAACAATAAGTGAAATAAAAATTTGTATTTTTCGACAACTAGATACCAAACGTCAGATAGGGGGAATACATCATGAGCGGTTTGTTCAAACGACGTGTGGCCTATGCCGCAGAATTTTCCGACAAATGTGTCGCCGTTCAATTGACCTATTTAAAATGTGGCTGTTGCCGGGGCCTAAAGCCCGACGCTGACGCGGTCCGTTCGTTAGACGGCAAAGTGGGCCAGCAATGGGTTCCAAAGCGAATTGATTATTTTGACCCAACGTGGCTTAAAAACGAATTAGATTTTAAACAGGCACGAAGTGCGACCTTCCAGATTGACCCACGTAACCCGGCGGATACACTTCATACCGCCATTTCAAACCTTGATTTTAATAAACCGGATCCCCATTCAACTTGGGAAAGTTTGGATGAAAAAAAGTCATATACGGCGATCGTGATCGTCAACAACAAAGAAACCAAGGAATCTCACGCTATCGGTCTGAGAAAATCCAAGCATGAGTACTTTTTTCATGACATTCTTACCGACGCCACAACGGCTACCGCGGTTGAGCAATTGGACTGTCAAGAATCACACGTTAAGACCCCGCGGGAATTTAAAACCAGATTCAATCGTCACATCAAATTATATGTCGAAAAGGGATACTCGGAACTTTTGGTGATCGAATTGATACCCACTCCTCCACCTAAAATCCGATGGCTCGGGTTTCTCGAAAAAAATCCTCTTAAAGGACTATTCGACCCGAGGTCGAACTGAAAAGTAGCAGAATACGGGTTACCTTGTATGCGCATCTGGAACAAAAGTAACTGTGACCGTCTCTACACCCAGTTCCATATGCAACGTCGCAACACCAATCTGAATCGGGGATAAATCGGTCATGCCCATTGGCATCACCCCGATACGAGCCGGGATATCGAGACTTACAGCGCCATCATTTTCATGAATATCGTAACTGGCGCCACTATGCTCATCATTCATTGGGATTACGCGAACTCCAGAATTATTTATGGTGTCGCCTAATAGTTCCTGAAGACTGAGATCCCCAGCGGCCACTAAGGCGGCGACACTCTGCTGATTTGCAAATAGATAAATAAACTTCTGTACAGGCGGATCTAATGACTGAACATACGCTTGGGCACGGCTCGCACTTTTGTCCGTCACCACCTTATCGTTGATCGTAACCCCCCGTTGAATATCCTTAAAAAACTGTTTTTTTCCGGCGGCGACAGTGAGTATATTTTGAGCAGCGACAGAGTCAAAACTAGCAGATATAGGCCCCATATCTACTAGAGCCTTGCTAACATGGTCTCCCATCGCATGAAGGAAAAATTCTGATAACTGTTCGGGAGAATTGCCTGGATGTATTCCGGCCAACAATGTTGGGGCGGATTCCAAATTACCGATTCGAACGATCGCTTGATTAAAGGCGACTTGTAAGTCGGCCGTTGCCTCAGGTGGTTGCGCTACCAGAATTGCCTGACCTAGCTTCGCAGCGCGATCGAATACAGCACGCTCTTTTCCAGATTTTCCCGAAAGATATTGAACAAAAATTTCAGTTGCCATTTTAGGATATTCAGTCGCTTTGTTAACCGCATGTTTTGACTTTCCATGAACTATAGAACTTGATTTATAATCTCGTATCTTTATCGAATCTCGTAAAGAACCTTCTGCAACAGGAGTCGCTGCTAGGGATGCCCGTCCGGCCATCAAGGTAGACGCGCCTGCAGATTCAGGAGGACTGATTAACGCAGTCAAATGTGCTTTTAATTGGTTGTCTACGATCCGATTCTCTCCAGGATTTTGATCAATATAACTAATACATTGCTGAACCAATTGATGGCGAGAATCTGGTGCTCGATTCCCCGCCGGCTTGCTCGCTTTATCAACTGCACTAATCACTACCCTGATATCTGGAAGTCCGTTTTTTTTTCGTAATGAATCTACAACCTGTTTAGGATTTAAACTCAAATCCGGCCTAACATTTGGCAAAGAACCAACACTTTTTGATCCGTATAACCCAAACATATAAATTCCCTCCCACAAAAATATGTAGGGATCATTCCCACAAAAATATGTAGGGATCATTCCCAAAAATTTTGGGAATAAAACAAATTCATCGGCACATTTGGCGAAACCATGGATCGTAGCGATGAAACATTTTGCGGCTCTACCGAACAAAAACCGTGACGGTGAACGGTTACGGTGCCGTCGGTAAAACCTCCGCCACGATCGACGCCCCGTTTTCCGGTCGGATAATTACCCGGGTCTCCAACGTCGATTGTGACCCCGGCCCTCCGATGAACGATCCATCTACGGGTGAACATAATTGCGGCAAAACGCCAGCGCACAACTTGATGTGGCGCTCTCCGGCCTGACAGGCATAACTGGGGTCGTAGCCCACCCATCCGTACCCCAATAGATAGACCTCGGCCCAGGCGTGCAGTTCCCCGCCATCGTCGCTCTTGTCTTCATCAAATACATAGCCGGATACAAATCGCGCCGCCAACCCGTAATGCCGGCAACAGGCCACGTACAGCCAGGCCAAATCACGACACGATCCCCCATGATAAATCAGGGTTTCCCGTGGGGACATGGGCCAGCCTTGTTCCCGATATTCGTGGGAAAACTCACGGTGGATCAATCGTGTTAATTCCATCAAAAATTCATCGGTTCGAAACTGCAACCGAACGGCAAGGGCCTCCGCAAAATTAGCCACGCCCTCCGAATCCGGAATCGGTTCCAAAAACGGTGTTAAGCCCCGATATACCGTCTCAGGATAAAACATCGGCAACATTGCCGTCGTAGAAAACAAATGTAAATCTTCCGGAACCATCGATGGTTTTGCGTCGACTACCGACTCTGTTTCGATTTCGAGTAAATTCGTATGCCCAACAAAATACAACCGATGACACAAACTATCATCAATCGAATCAATCACTACGGTATGCACCGGATCAGGAGATACCGACAACGTAAAAGACCACACCTTCTGTCGACTCGACGAACGCGGACGCAGGCGAAGCACATGTGGATTGAGCCGAACATTTTGAGAATATTGGTACCGGGTACGGTGAGAGATATGCAGTTTCATCAGATTTTGAGCTCCAAATTATACGGGTCATTAAAGAGCTCTGCCAAGTTTAAAATATCGCCTAATTCACAGAGCGCATCGCAGGCTTCTTGGTGAAGCACGGGGGATTCAAGCTCCGCAGCGCTCAAGGTATCCCGATACCACCGTTTCATCCAGCTTGAAATTTCGGTTAATCGGGATAAATTCATCATAATTCCTGAATGGACCGCCGAAAGTGCATCTTCATCCAAAGGAACACGCAGCCGGACGCAGGCGGGCCCACCGCCATTTTTTAAGCTCTCGCTCAAGTCCATCCATTGAATTTCGGAAATCCCCGCGTCCAAAATGCGCCGCTCAAGTCGATCACGGTGAGGCAGGCGTCGACACGAGTCCGGAGCGATCATGACCAGTCGGCCATCGGGAGTCTGAACCCATTGAGAATTAAACCAATAACTATCCACCGCATCCGACAGACTTAGCTCTTCATTTAAAAATTCGACGACCCGAGCCGACGGTAATTTATTGCGAATGGCCGCCGCTATGTCGCCGAATGGCACTGTGTACGCCAACTCATGCATCATCATCAACTCGCCGAAGCCCGTCGCAATGACATCATTATGAAACACTCCGGACTCCACCGCTGATGGCGCCTGTTGAACCATGAGCACCGACGATGGATCCAATCCATGCTGCAAGGTGATCCATTCCAACGCCTCCCGACTTTGCCTAGGAACAACAGTCGGCGGTAAGGGGGTTGGGTTCCCGACAGATCGGCCATAGACTGCGATATAGAGGCCGTTTCCATCCGATCCCTGTAATCGAGTCCAATTGGCGGCCCCTTCGTCGGGGAACGATAGCACCACCGGATCATGAACCACAAAAAACGAGGGGTCGGCGAATAGGGTGCGCAAGAGACGCGTCGTAAACGGGGTTTCAACCGCACGATGAAGGTTTGATACCAAATTTGCCGGTGTAAAATGAACCCGTCTATCCTTGGAATCTCGGGCAGCCGTGACCGTCGCGGCGTTGGCGGTCCACATGGCGGACGACGAATAGATCCGTTGACCATTCGCCAATGCGACCGGCCGGGGATGCGGCGGCAATACACCTTGTACCACCCCCAAATCCACCGTTCGTTTTAATTTCTCAATCGCCTGTAACCCCGCCCGAAGTGGCGAGGATACGGAATGTGCATTGACTTTTGATGCTCGGTTGCCATATCCCAATCCCCCAAAATGGTGAGTAGGCCCCGGAAGGCCATCCAAATTAAGTTCAAAAAACGGCATTACCCCATCATTCCCAATGGCAACGCCGACGGCATAACTAATGATTCATTTAAAGTTGAAACCACCGGATAGGCACAATAGTCTGCAGCATATAACGCAGTCGGGCGATGATTTCCTGACCAACCCAGCCCGCCAAAAGGCGCTTTACTCGACGACCCCGTCGTCGGTGAGTTCCAATTCACGATACCTGCACGAATGCGTCGAGAACAAAAATCAAATACACGTCGATCAATCGTAAATACACTCGACGATAATCCATACTTTGTATTGTTTGCCTCACGCACCGCGTCTTCAATAGACTCAACTTCAATCAATTGAAGTAAGGGTCCAAAATACTCATCATCTTTTCGCCGAGAAATCATCGACACATCGACAACGACCGGATATACAAACGCCCCTATCGGGGCACGCCGGTTCCCCAATACACAGCCCCCTAGGCGCTCCCATTCGGCCAAAACGCCCGACAACCGATGGGCGACAGATTCGGATATCACCGGACCCATAAATGGCTCTGGGCGCTCCGTAAACCGTCCCACCCGAATACGCCCTACCCATTCCAATAGCCGCTCCACAATGAGTTGGGTATGCGGCGACCGCACGACAATGAGGCGTCGGGCACAGGTACACCGCTGCCCCGAGGTTGCAAAGGCCGACTGAACAATCGCCAACGCCGCCGCATCTGCATCTTCCGCCGAATGGAGAATCAACGGGTTATTTCCGCCCATTTCCATCGCCAACAATTTTTCGGGCGTGCGGCCAAACGAATGGGCCAATTGACGCCCCACAGACGCACTTCCTGTAAAACACAGCACATCCAATTCTGAATGCCCGGCAACCATTTGGCCCACGACCCCACCCCCGTTGAGAACAGTAAACACGCCTTTAGGCAGCCCAACTTCCTGCCAAAGCGCCGCCAAAAACAACCCCACCATGGGAGTATGCTCACTCGGCTTCAACACCACTGAATTTCCGGCAATCAGCGCCGGAATATAGTGACCGTTGGCCAAATGGGCCGGAAAATTAAATGGGCCCAAGATCCCCAATACGCCATGCGGCCTGTGGGCCACAATCGTATCCGGTTGAGCAGACACCGACCGAATGCCGGTACGCTCGTGATAGGCGGTGATCGAAATATCCACCTTGGCCAACATGGTCCCCACTTCGCCTTCGGCTTCCCATAACGGTTTGCCCGTTTCTTCGGATATCAATTGGGCCAAGTCGGCCCGTCGTTGGGTCAATAGGGATTGATAGTGTCGAACCAACTCAATTCGTTGGTCTACTGACACATCCGCCCAAGAAGGAAAGGCTTCCCGAGCGGCCATCATCGCCATATCAACATCCGTCTGGACTGCCGCCGCCCCTTCCCAAATTACGGAGCCATCCGCCGGATTTAACGAACGGAACGTCTCCCCTTTGCCTTTGGACCAGCGTCCCCCGATAAAATGGGCACCTTTGAATACCATCGTTCAAATCTCCTTAAAAACGAATGGGGAATCAATGGAGAAAACCACATGACATCCCCGGCTTTTACATTTAATAATGTCGCATACGACCGCGATAATGTGATCGTATCGCCATCCACATCCAAATATCCCATACAGCTTCTGAAGTTTTCTAGTTTACCATTACTCATCAAAAATACCGGCTCATCGGAATGGGTCCCTTCGACAAAAATCCGATCCATCTCAGAGACAACACTCCCGACACGCGCAAACCGTGCCTCTTGAACCGTCCGAATATCATCAACCGGGGCATTGACCTTGGGGCCCGCGTCAAAAACATCAATTAAGTCGGTAATTCGAAACCCTTCTTGTTGGAGTAGTCGAAGCGCGGGAACTGTCTCCTCGTGGGTTTGAGAAATAACCGATACCGCGGCGTCCGGCAGCAAATCCGCATAAATGGGGAAATGGGGCAATAAATCCAGTATAAACGACCGATCCACTGCCGCCATATAATCGGCCTGTTGGAAATCCATATCAAATAGTTTTCGACCCACCGCATCCCAGAAGGGTGAGGTTCCGTCTGGGGTAATTACACCCCGCATTTCGGCCATGACATTGTCTGCAAACCGTTCCCGATGCATCGCCAAGAATAGAAATCGGGACAAGGAGACCAATCGCCCCAGCCCCTTCTCACGATGGGAGCTATCCACATAGAGTCCCCCGATTTCTGTCGGCCCGCCAAAATGGATTTTGGGATGTAACAACGTCGTTGCAACGGACTTGTCCATCGACACCGATCGCTGAACCGACTTTTCAATCTGAAACGCAGTCGATGGATCCGACACGCCCGCCCGCGACACTAACTTACATGTCCCGACCACTGTCCGAGTAATCGCATGCTCCAATA
The DNA here is from genome assembly GCA_903864835.1 of uncultured bacterium. Classification (GTDB taxonomy): domain Bacteria; phylum Margulisbacteria; class Marinamargulisbacteria; order SXXA01; family SXXA01; genus CAIPHK01. The sequence continues at coordinate 23,646 of CAIPHK010000022.1, forward strand.
CAAAAAAATACACTTCGCCATTGGGGGCTTTAACAGGGTCATGAAAGGCCCGATGGGATAATATCAATTTTTTCTGAAGCGCACCGCGATCCCGAGGAAGCGAGGTCATTCCTAGTTTGGCATCATGCGCCAATCGATCAATCGCATCGATATCGTGAAGGGTCGCTGGACGAACCACATAGTCATGCAACATTTCAGATCCCCCCTTTCGAGATAACGCCTTCAATGCACGCCATCACTGCATCAATATCCGATTGAGAAACCGCGCCTAATGGCGGTAAAAATCGCATCCGCATCGGGGAACTTCCCGCCGTAAACCCAATGACTCCGGCCTCAAATAAATCCAAAGAAAACTGTTTCACTTTGGCCGCATCTCCACCAAAAGGCGTGAATGCAACCATCATTCCCGTACCAAACGGCCCCCCAACCACAGACGGCATCCGATGGGATAATTCCTCCAATCGGTCCGAAAAATATGTGCCCAATGTCATATTTAGCCCATGGGGTCCAAAATAGCCGCAAGCGATCAATTGGTTAATGATATAAATTCCTGCGGCAATGGCCGTCGATGCCCCAGTAAATGTTTGGCTAACGAGCCCAGGACGGGGTTTAAATTTCGACCGAAACAACGTGCCACATACCTGCGTAATTTTTCCAACCGTGACGACGTCGACATACTCGTCCAATTCAAAATGTTGAAACGCGAACAATCGAGAGAGTCTGCCAAAGGTCTGGATTTCATCCACAATAATCGCCACATCATGGGCCCTTAGCACGTCCATCAGTGCCACAAAAAAAGACCTTGGCGCAGTGTAATACCCCCCTTCGCCTTGAACCAATTCAAATGCCATTGCGGCGTGGTCCCCGACATACCGTTTGAGATGGGACTTTAAGGTAGCCACTGCACGCGAGGTGCTTCCCTCAGGATCGTCCTCGGAAAAAAATGGAACATAATCGACATCGATTGCAATCGGTAACCCTTCCCGATAAGCGGCCTTATCGGTCACCGAAGCGAGCGCAATGGTGCGCCCCATAAAACATCCTTCAAACGCCAATAATCGACGTCGTGGCATTTTGGCCTGAAACACCATCTTCAAGGCATTTTCAGCCGCCATTGCGCCCGAGGTAGTGAGGAAACAATGATCCAAACCAGATACCGTAGTCAGAAGATGAATCATGTCCACCGTCGATGACGATTGTTGCAAATTCCCTTGCATTACCGTATCCGCCAAAAGGGCATCAAATGTCGCGGACACTACCCCTGGCAGACTATGCCCAAAATGGGCCCCAATTCCATTAATAAAATCATATTTGATGCTGCCATCGGTCAATTCAATCAATGCCCCATTACCTAAGCCACTTGAAATGTAGGGGTAATACAATGGTCCACCGCGATCCTGGGCAAACTGGGCAATTTGATCGGCAACACCCGATACCAAATTTGGAGTTGCTGGACGAATGCCTACGATCCCTTTTTGGTGATCCGACAGCGCCTGGAGAACCAAGTTCCGAGCTTGGGCCAATCGTGGATCGTTAAATAACTCTGAGGAATGTAATGTCATGCAGCACCTCCGATTACACCGTCCGAATAGAAACCCTGTAGCGGCGGGTTACGCCACTACAGATTCGAGTTTCTTCCCTTTGCTCTACGATGATTAGAAGTGCCCTGGTTTTTCAAATGGCAAACATGGCTCTGTTGCTAAATACTCAATTTGCAACATCGCAAATGCGAATTAGTTAGTTTGAGTACTCCTGCATAAACGCCATTGACGCCACAATTCCGCTACGAATATTCGCCAAACTCATCCGCTCGTTTGGTGCGTGAATTCCGTCATCGGGTAGATTCAGCCCCATAAGCACCGTATCTAAGCCCAATATTCGCTTAAATTCAGCCACAATCGGAATGGTGCCGCCTTCTCCTTGGAACACTGGTTTAACTCCGAATGCCGTCTCTAGGCCTCGCGCCGCCGCCCGAACCGCTGGATGATCTGTCGCTACGCGTGCCGGCATTGCGCCCGGTTCTTTGACCGTTACCGACAACCCCACCGGACAAATCGTCGCCAAATACGACTTCACTCTGTCGATCATGACGTCCGGATTTTGATCGGCCACCAATCGCATACTGACCTTGCAGGATGCCACGGCCGGAATCACGGTTTTGGACCCCTCTCCGGTATAACCGCCCCAAATTCCATTCACATCTAACGTGGGCCGATACCACCGTCGGGCGTAGGGATGAAATCCCGGCTCCCCGACCAATTTCTGAGCCCCCAACGTCTTGCAATACTCCACCTCGTTAAACGGGAGATCCTCCAAGGATTGGATTTGCTCGGCGGACAGCGGTCGAACCTCATCGTAAAATCCGGGAATTTGAACGATCCCATCGTCGTCTTTAAGTTTTGAAATCAATGACACCAACGAATGAATCGCATTGGGAACCGTGCCCCCATGTTGGCCCGAGTGTAAATCCCCAGACAAAACCCGAAGATGAAGCTCAAAATAGATCAAGCCACGTAAACTGGTACATAATGACGGGCGATCCTTCGCAATCATCGGGGTGTCCGACACCAAGGCCACTGTCGCCTGCAAATCAGTCTTATGCGCTTCCACAAACGGAACCAAGTTGGGGCTGCCGATCTCTTCTTCTCCCTCGATCAAGAAAATCACGTTCACCGGCAAGGGCCCTTGCTTAAGCAATTCCTCCACCGCCGCCATATGACAATAAATCTGACCTTTATCGTCGGACACCCCCCGTGCATAAATCTGACCTTGGCGGCGGGTCGGTTCAAAAGGAGGTGTCTCCCATAACCCCAACGGATCGGGGGGTTGCACATCATAGTGTCCATAGATCAACACCGTCGGCTTCGATGGATCCGTCGCTACTTTTCCAATGACCACCGGAAATCCAGGAGTTTCGGTTAAGGTCACCGCCGCCCCGATTTCCTCTAAGCGACGTGCGGTATACGCCGCACAGGCCATTACATCGGATCGATAGCCGGAATCCGCGCTCACACTCGGAAACCGGAGCCATTCTTCTAATCGGTCCAAATGATATTCAAAACGGTCATCGGACAGTGACGCAACCCCGTGATTCAGACTCATCGTTGACTCCTCCAAAAGCGTGTTGGCAAATACGTTAACCAAATCAATACTAATTGACTAAAAATAAAGGCCATCAGACCGATAAATGCCTGCTCCATAAACCCGTAGCTATGAAGGCCCACCCCCAACATGTTGACCCCAAACCATGAAAACGAGGTGACAACATTGCCAAACAGCGCCATCGCAACCAACCCGCGATCCCGAATTAAGCCCCCTACCCGACTATGCAAAATTGCCGCATTCCAAAGAACGATGATCATCGCACCGTTTTCCTTTGGATCCCATCCCCAGAACCGGCCCCAAGACTGATCCGCCCAAATCCCACCCAACACAGTGCCTACAAAACTAAACAGCAACCCAAAACACACGATGCCATAAATCATTCGAATTAAATTGGCGCGGGTGTCTTCATCCAAACTCGGGGTAAATACACCGCGAACCACATATACAATGGCCAAAAATCCGGCTAAAAATGTCGCTCCGTATCCGATACAAATCGTGACAACGTGGGTCGACAACCAAAAATTGGAATCCAACACCGCCTGCATCATTTGCATCGTGTCCCCTTGAAGGGATAAATGATGCGCCACAATCAGGGTCGAAAATCCGATCATTCCGGACACCATCGCCCCAATTCCGTTGCGATACGCCCGTTCCAATATCAATCCCAGGGCGATCGCCACCCATCCCACAAACACGGCTGACGTATACAAATTGGTAACCGGAGGACGACCCTCGATCCACATCCGAAGCGCTATAGCCAGGGTATGAAATCCGAAACCCCAAATCGTGAGCCAATAGGCCACCCGGAGAAGCCAGTCCCGATTAACTAACCAACTCGTAAAGGTCAAAAACACAACCAGAAGATACACGCCCATCAACCCATAAAACGACTGACTTTTATTAAAATAAAACTCTAACTTCACCTTGGACATCGGCCCGGAATAGGATTTTGCTACCACCTGATGATAGGACTCCACTGCCCTATTAAACTTCGAGCTGTCCCCATGTTCCGCAGCACCGAAAGCGGCCGTTAAAAATACCGACGCAGGATGCGCCCCCGGTTGCTTAAGCATGACCAGATAGCCATCGCCCAATGTCATCCAGTCGCCCTTGCCATCCAATGGCGGACAAGTCCGAAACAGCGCGGCCCGAGAAATATAATGAAACTGCTTAAAGTACAACATAATTTCATTGAGCGACTGAACCGTCGCAGGATTAAGCTCGGGCTGAACCGGATGCGCCTGCAATTGCGAGCGGGCACCGGGAACCTGCTCAACATAGCGTTGCGCGTAAATATCAAAATCACGAACCCCCTCCGGCCGGAACGTATTTTTAAGCTGGGTATAGCCCACCAACTTGGACTTCAGTGCGATAATTGCCCGTTGATATCGACTTCGGCCCCGAGCCTCAACTTGTTCGGCAATACCGGCTTCTGCCTCTATTTTATCCAAATAGGGGAGCAGTTCCTTAAACGATAAAGTGGGCTTAGATTCTGTTTTTTGCCCTAGCATTCCCAAAATTTCCGAATCTTCAATAGCGACCAGCGGCAAGGTATCCGCTATGTCAGGATGCACCGCCACTTCAACGAGCCATTCCATTGGGGAGTAGGATTTATCCTTGGCCCGAAGAATCTGCTTACCCCGCAACCCCAACAACTCCGCCCGAGCCACGGTATCCAACGGCTTTACCCGGCCCTGATGCAACACCGGTACTTGTCCCAACTGATCCAAGTGATAGGGACTATGACTCCGACTCAAAAACGGGGTCGCAATCACCGCGACTACCCCAACTAACGTCAACCATGGAATCCATCGACGACTCATGACCGTTTCCTCCGCTTCCAAAATCGACCCAATGATCCCAAAAAGTGAATCACCAATCCCAATGCAATAATTCCGCAAGAAATATACGGCATCAACCACCCCGGATTTTGCACGACTTGCAACACCGTGGAGGTTCCGTCCTGACCAAAGCTCGCCTGATAAAAGGTTCGTCCGCTATACCGCAGGGGATTATTCATATAAATGGTGGTATCGCGTTCAACGCGATGGGCCGGATCATGAAGCTTCACCGCGGATGCATATCGCCTTGGGATCGTGGTGTCAGGGTAATATTCTTGCGTAAATTTTACCAATTCCAACTCAAATGGCACATAAAACCGAGCCGGACGGATCACCATAGAGTAGGTCTGTCCCGCGACCACCACCGATTGCGGCGCACCCAACCCATTGGATAATAGCCAAGTCCCCTTCGATCCTTCTTTGGACACAATTTCAACAAAAACAGCAACCACATTCCGATAGTCATCCCGGGTTACGATCGGCATCGGAAATGCCGTAATTGCGGCGCCAACACCCGTCGTTGCATGAGGCAATTCGCCCCCTACCTCCGCGTTCATTTGCAAACGAGAATTGGGATAAGCCGCCACCACCTTCATTGAAAAGGGTATCGACGGGTGAGTGACTACCGCCCCGGCTTTAAACAAGGACTGAGGAATTTGTACAACCCGATCCATCGTGGGCGTCAACTCCCGGGTAATAGACAATTCCACATCCTGGGCCGACTCTGAGAAATTTACTGATTCACCGTTAGCGATCGTCATCTGACTTTCGGTTGATCGGATACTGCTGTAACCGGCACCTACAATCAAAAGGAGGACTCCCCAATGGGTCAATCCGATCCCAATTTTTGCCCTCGTCCATTTAAACCGTGTAAAATGGGCCGCCAACAAATTTAAAAACAATAGGATTCCCAACAACTTCCCACCGGGACACAACGGAATCGTTCCAAATCGCGTCGGAAACATGACCCATAGAACATCAAAATACCGACGTTTGGCCTCAAAAATCCCCAAGTCTACCTGCGCCATCGTCATCACAAAAATCAAGATCGCCAGCAACACTAGCAACGTCACCGTAATTCGCAACGAACTCATCGTCCGAAGTATTTTTTTAAGCATTACTGCACCTCCACCGTGCGAATAAACGCGTCCCATTGGGGTTTCACACGATCCAGCTGCGCAGAGGTTCCTTCAAGCTTCACGAACCAAGTATCGGATTCGGTACGAGTCACGGCACCGATTACTCGTTTGGCCGATCCTGGATTCACCATGTCCACAACCGTAAACGTGAGACGCTTACCCGAAATTTCAGATTTAATCTTCGTTAATCCATCGTCGTTAATCGGAGTTAAACCCAACTGACCCCGCCAGCGATTCACGTTGGAAAGCAACCCGCCTGCGTCGCCACCTAAGGTCGTGACGGATACCATCACCACTTCGCCGTCTACGGGGATAGAAAACTGGGCCAAGTGCATGGGTCCGGGGTTAGTTTCCGTCCACCCGGTCGGCAATTGATAGTGAAAACGGGATTGGTTGGCTTTGGAACTAAATGCCACCGCCGACACGGGTCGGGGTTTGGGAACGTCGATGACGGTAATTTCCGGTTTTTGACACCCGGACAACCCCGCGATTAGACCGAGGGCAAGAGCAGCATAGCGCATACGTACATCCTTGAATAAAAAAAGGGAACTTTTAAGTCCCCCCAATTCTACTCGCCGACGTGAGAAAAAACCAATTCCGCCACACGCTCAGGATATTGCCCATGGAGCCAATGCCCCGCGTTCGGGATGACCTCCACCTCGCTATTCAAAAACAACGCGCGTCGTAAGCGGTCGCCTTCTTCCACACGATATTCAGACAGCTCTCCCATAAGAAATAGAGACGGAGTCAGCACGGGGGCAACAATATGTGGTGCGGCCACAATATAAAGGTACTCACTAATCAATCCTTCTAAATTAAATTTCCAATACGCCGACCCATCCTCAAGGCGAAATCCGAGACTTTTAAGCAAGAAAAGCCGAAGGGTATGATCAAGAATATAAGGTTCCATTGCGGATTCTGCTTCCGTCCGACGACGAACCTGATCCAACGGAACCGCCTTCAACCCAGCAAACACATCGTCATGGTGAGGTTCGTACGCCAACGGAAAAATATCCACCACCACCAGGCGATCAATCATATGGGGAAAATCCGCCGCAAACTGCATCGCGACCTTCCCTCCCATCGAATGTCCAATGACGGATGCAGAAATAATACCCAAATCATCCAACAGGCGAGCGACATCGGCCGCTATTTCCGGATAACGATGAATTGGATCATGAAAAGAAAGTCCATGATTTCGTAAATCAACCGCGATTACACGGTAGCGCACAGCCAACAATTTGGAGACCGTCGCCCAATTATCCGACGCCCCAAAGAGCCCATGGAGAACAACGACAGGGTAGCCAGAACCCCATTCACGAAAAAAAAGTTGTGGATGCACGGCAGTGATCATATAATAGCCCTACTTAAGCGGGAATAGCTCAGTTGGTAGAGCATCAGCTTCCCAAGCTGAGGGTCGAGGGTTCGAATCCCTTTTCCCGCTCCATTTACATTATAAATAGGGCTGCCGCCCCTCAACTGGCTAAGCCAGATTGAGCCTCCCTGCAGCTCGCCGCGGCTCGCTACGCCTTTGGCTAGGTTGGAACAACTCACCCTCTTCCCCAAATTCCCCGTACGCGGCAGATGATCCCCCCAAAAAGTCCTTCACTTCGTTCTGTGTACTTTTCAGGGGACCCCCGTATTTTATTGAGGACCCACTCTACGCTGAGCGCATAGAGGGGAAAAAATGCGACATCAAAGCTGATCGAAATAGGCCTATGCATGAGAACTCACCAAAGTTATTTAGAGAAATAAAACTATATGTCACACAATGAACTCGAACATTTAAAGATCTTTATTCAACAAATTGAAAGCTGCTATAGGAAAGCAGATGCCGCTATTTCAGCATTTGTGCTGACATTCGTCCTTGCCGATTCCATTTGTAGCCTATATCTAGGTAAAGATGGGAAGAGAGCCAACTTTGAACACTTTCTTACGCTTTTCGAAGAAACAAAGCGATATTCACAGGCAAACCTATACAAACTGGTAAGATGCCCGTTACTTCATAATTTTTCAGTATCCGGATTTTTATTTACTCATGGGAGGCCCTCCATCCATATGAATAGAGAACCAAACTCAAACCAACTCATCCTTAATTTTGAAGATTTTTTTGGAGACATTCGAACGGTTACTGAAAAAATAATTGAACAAGTAGAAAATCCAAAAAATGAAGCAGATCAAGAAATCAAAAATACGGTAGCTAATAGGATCAAAAAAAGGGGGGTTATTCACAAGATGGAAGTTCACTCTCCCGCAGAATTTGACCAAAAAAACTTTAGTCAGCCCCATTTTAAAACCCACCCTGAGGTTTTTTCGGCAAGTGGAACAAGCATCCTATAATCCATAAACGGTGGGACAGGTCCATCCCCCGACATCAAAATCAGGCCAAACTGAGTGAGTGCCATAAAGGAGCGCCGTTAGGCGTGACGACTGGCGCGAGATTTGGCCGTTAAAAAAGGGGTAGGGGTCTTCCCCTCCCGGGGGTGTGGGGGTGCCGCCCCACTAATACCCATTTGAAAAAACAACAAACTTGAAGTCTAAATTTGCGACCTCAAAAAAATCCACCACTGATCAACTAGACACATCCCCCGCCAAAAGCGGAAAATACCCCCAATGTTAACCATCACCATCATCGGCGGGACCGCCAGCGGCCGTAACGAACAAGGCTACGGACTCTACGAGTTCCTCACCACATTCCCCACGCTATCCAAAAGCCAATTCATTCCCTATTCAGAACTCGATGCCCTCCCCAATTTCACAACCGATATCCTTATTCTATTTTGCCCCTCGCCGATCGAGTTGACCGACCTAAAAAAAATCACATATTCCACCCTCTACCTCGCCGAATACTCCGATAGCCCACACCCAAACCCCGAATTCGCTCAGCGATTCCACGGGTATTTTTCAGGATTCCTAGTCACATCACGACACAAACACACCCCTTCCCCATTCCCATTACTTTTACTCCCTCTCAGATTCAATCCACTCCCTAAATCAGTCCTCGGCCACATACCGACGTCGTTACGCCCATGGGACGCCTCGTTCGTAGGCGCGGCCACCCAATATCAAGGAAAGTATTTACAACGATGTGACTGGGTCAAAGAATGCAGAGACACCCGCTCCAAACTTCGATTACACACCGGCCTACTAGACACCCCAGCAATCCCCCTAAACAAGATAAACTTCCCAAACCCAACCGCCCTACGCCATCCCCTCCTCGGCCCTAGCTTCTACCGCGCACTCATGTGTCTATCAAAAATCGCATTGACCCCCGCCGGGAACGACCGATGGACCTACCGCCAATACGAAGCCATTCAATGTGGATGCGCAATTGTCTCAACCGATATCCGTGACATTGAGCTCTTGATCCCCCTGCCTATAGAACGAATGATCATTGTCACCGATCACGACAAAGTTATCCCATCGATCGAACTGGCGCTTAAAACAATTCATCCCCATACCGACTGGATTGCCCAAAACAGGGCAGAAATGAGTCGCTATTTACTCAGAAATCAATACACGGCAACACGCCCTCTTCCTGTACACAGGTTTCTTGCTCAACTAGAGAGTCCTCACCGCACCTAAAAACCGACGCTACTTCACTGGCGTTATACTTGCCATGGCCCGCCAAGTCACGATAAAGTATCCGATCCTAAATATACGATCCGGTAGCTCAGTTGGTAGAGCACTTGACTTTTAATCAGGTGGCCGCGGGTTCGAGTCCCGCCCGGATCACCATTTAGATCGGACTGGCGAAGCCAGTTGCTATTTAGATTTGTTTCACTTCCCTACGCTAAGATGAAACGCGTTCGGACTGGCGAAGCCAGATCCTCACTTGGCTCAAGGCTGTTATTTCCACCACTTGGAACTTATTGTGCCGGGGACAATTACTCATCCAGAGCCCAAATAGACTTATCTATCGTTGGCATTGTAGAGTTGCAAATCCTTTAACGAGGAAAAATCGCCAAAAAGTTAAATATCAAAAGGAGCTTCCAAATGATTCGATCGAATCAAGTGGCACGCTGGGTTTGGATTGCAATTCTACCTGTAATGTTATCGGCTTGCGGCCAAAATATTTTTAAAGGTCTAGCTGGAGACCCGGAGCGAAGTTCTGAAGATCTATTAAAACGAGGCGACTTTTCGGCAGCAATCCACCAAGCCGAGGCTGTCATTCAACGTGTTCAAACGGGTTCAGACGCTCAAGACGCGGTCTCCGTTAAAGCCACAGCGATTATGGGCCAGAACAACAGTTTGCCCCAAAACACATTGCAAGCCGTCGTAGACCTGTCCAAAGATGCCTCCGCAAACATCGTGACTCAGCTCAATAACAGTTTACCCATTTCCCCCAGTGCATCGATCGTCGTCGCGGATCTTTTAAACTATGCGAACGACCTCTCCACCAGTACCAACATTAACGTTATCCCTGCGGAAATTGCGTCGTTACTTGGGATATCTTCGGCATCCCGCCCAATATCGATACAAACCGTAACATCAGTACCCAACTTAGCACTTTCTCCGTCACTCAATTCATCGACTCAATTTCGCCGCGGCGTGGCCAATGCCACCGTTGTCGTAAAGATGGTCACGCTGTATTTGGACATCACTGTCGATTCTACGACTACAGTGACATTGAATAGCACTGCGATATCAAGTTCGGTGACCCCAAGAGACGTGGTTATCTATCTAGGAACATCCGCTCGGGGCGTCGCATATTACGGTGATAACGCCATTGATGCGTTCCAAAAATCAGGGGTATTAACCACGAACCAGCTGAACTCATTGACCAATCTTAAAACCATCGGAACCAATCTTCGCAATTTATATGCCGTCGCAGTTGCAAGTAATACGGGAACATTTACCCTAAAAGATCGGAACGGGAGTACCGTTTCAACGATCGTGTTTAACGGCGAGACCGGAACCGCCCTTGATACAAAGTACATGCTCGCGTTAACTCGAATTGTCAACGCAACCACGGGAGGCAACTAAGATGCAATACCGTATTAACTCACGCATTGCCGCCCTCCTCGTCACAGCCACAATTGCAGTCCCACTCTACGCAGTCCCTGTCCGCGACATTTCATTTGATACCATTCGTCGGATGGGAATGGGCGGCGCAGCCACAACCATCACATACGATGACAGTGCCATCATGATTAACCCAGCAGGATTGGCACGAGTAAAAGGCGCAACAGTCAAGGCCCCTCGCGTCGGACTCGATATTGGCACCGATTTTTGGGATGCCTCCGACAAATTGTCCCAATTAAAATCGGCCAACGATGACAACCTCGAAATTATCGACTCCCTTGTTGGTACCAAAGGGAGCGTCCGGTTTAGACTCGCCCCATTGGTGGCCCTCACCAACAAAGGATTCGGACTTGGCGCTTATGGCGGAACGGACTTTCACCTTCAAATTAATAGCGAAGGCAGTTTGGACATGGCGGGCTACGGAGACGGAGTTGCCGGACTCGGGTTTGCACGACAAATCTCAATATTCGACACCAATATCGACATTGGCGTCGCATTAAAAGGAGTCTCTCGGGCAACTGTTTACGACAAACTCACCGGACGAACCGAAATCCACTTGAGCGAAAGTGATTTAGTCCAACGAATCAACGACGGCTCATTGCCGGACGCGTTTTCCCAATACATGAGTAGTGGGGTCGGAATCGACGTCGGATTTTTATCAGACTTAACAATATTCGATATGCCCGCAACCGTCGGGGCAGTTGTCCGAAACATCGGCACCACTCTCACCGGCCAGCAAGACGTGGGTACAGGAAACTCAATTATCAGTAGAACGGTAACGACCGCACTCCCTGTGGTCAGCGTTGTTGGATTGTCCGTCACACCGAAGCTCCCGATGATCGGGGACGTCCTACTTGCAATTGACTATCAATTTGCTCCCGCTGACGACATGTACAACAGCCTCAAAATGGGCTTTGAAAAAAACCTATTTTACGACGTGGTTCATATTCGCGGAGGAATTCAGCAAGGGTATCTCGTTGCGGGAGTGGGCTTCGACTTCAGAGTTCTCCATGTCGACATTGCCTACTACGATCGAGAACTGGGCTCCAAACCCGGCGATATTCCTGATCCGATGTATGCACTGCAAATTGGCGCATTTTTCTAAAACCGACGATACAGTGGCCACCTCACGGTGGCCACTTCCCGTATGATTCACGCAGAATTCATTTCCTTTATTTCCCAATTCTTGCCGCAGTCGCGCATTGATCATTCACTCCGGGTGGCTCATTCAGCACGTGATCTGGCAAAACACTATGGCCTTGACCAAGACCACGCAGAGATCGCAGGAATACTCCATGATGTCGCGAAAATGCTGTCTCCTGATAAATGTAGGGAGAAAAACCTACCGACCCGCCCCGAAACCAATCAAGTGTGGGATCAATTCGCCCTCGTATGGCATCAGTATGCCGGGGCAGATATCGTTGCGGGAGCATTCCCGTCTTTATCCGACACGATACTCGCCGCCATCCGCTGGCACACGACGGGAACCGCTGACATGGCACCACTCACACAGATCGTATTTCTCGCCGATTACATCGAGCCCCAGCGCCCTTTTGAAACTCGGCCACTTATTGAAAAATTAGCGTATTCGAACCTTGATCAGGCGACTTACGCACTCGCACGATTGTCGCTAGCCGAACTAATTAATCGCCAAATTCCCATTTTTCCAGAATCGATCCAATGCCACAATTTTTACCTTAGCAAAATCGCCAAAAAGGATGCTAAAGTGATCGTCCATTTGCTTCACCCTTACCTTTAGAAAAGAACCGTAACCGAGCCCCAAATGTCACCGCGAATGTCGAATCGATTCATGCTTCAAAAAGTCAGATCTCGGTACCGAAAATATCGCCGAAAATGGTGGTTTCGGGTTCTCAAAATCCCGTTTTATTTCTTGATTTTCTATCTGGCATGGGCATTATTATTATCAACCGCGTTAAGCCGGGCGTATGTCCTCGAATTCCTAATCACCATAATGCCGAAAACAAAATTAAACGGCGTCAATGTGTTGGTCATGGGCATTGACAACACAAAAGACGTCCAACGATCCGACACTATCATGGTGCTACATCTCGATTCTGACCAAAATCGGATTGGCGTATTGTCCATTCCCCGCGACTCGCGGGTCAGTATTCCTGGCGTGGGCCTGACCAAAATTAACCATGCCTACGCCTATGGCGGGGTCCCATTGCTCAAACGCAGTGTCATCGAATTCCTAGGAATCCCCATCGACTATTACCTTAAAATCAACCTCGATGGCGCCCAAAACCTCGTCGACGACATGGGAGGCATTGACGTCGATATCCCCAAAAATATGTATTACGTCGATAATGCCGGAGACCTCTATATCAATCTCAAAAAAGGGCAACAACATTTGGCCGGCAATCAGGCGATCCAATTTCTTCGATTCCGTCATGATGGCGCATCCGACATCGGTCGAATTCAACGCCAACAACTTTTTGCCAGATCCTTTGCTGAGCGACTTGTAAACGCTGGAAAAGAGCTCGATCTACCCCGTGTCATCACCAAACTAAGCTACGCAATTGAAACCGATATGTCTGGTAAAGAAATGACCGGACTTGCAGTCCAATTTAGAGACGCGTTACGTGCCAACCGAATTGATACAGGCACCGTTCCAGGAACAATCGCGATGGTCGGCGGGGTATCTTACTGGAAGCCCGATATTTCCGAACTCGATAAAACCATCGGAACCGTCCTTATGGGAATCAATCAATCCGATGATCAAGTAATAACCAAGGTTGAAACCGCCGACAAAGAAGCCAGTCAGGATTCGCGCCGATCCGTTACCCTCAAAGAAGTCACCCGCGTTGCGAGCCAAACGGACATCGCCGGCAAATCGGAAGCTCCTGTACAGGTCAAGGCGAAATCCCTTCATGCCGGCCTGGTAGTTGAGGTCCTCAATGGCAGCGGCACCCCCGGAGAAGCCAACCGATTGGCGAGTCGACTTAAAAAGCTAGGAATCCGCGTCAAAAGAACCGGAAATGCCGGCTCCTTCAAATATGACCACACCATTCTAGTCGACTGGAAAGGCAAAGTAGACGATAGTGTGATACTCGCCGACACCCTGTCGATTGACCCTGCCAAGATCATTGTCTACGATAAACAACACAAGTCGATCGATATGACGATTGTGATCGGAAAAGACACCGTTTCCAAGCCCAAACCCAAAGGAAAACCGTAACCTCGTGACACAACTCCCCCCCGGCATCGCCGCAGTTCTTGAAATATGTGAAGACAAAAAAGCAGAAAATATTGCGACCTACGAGTTAAGTGCGCCTCAATACACTGATTTTGCAGTGATTTGTAGTGCCCAAAACACCATTCAGATCAAAGCCATCGCCACCGACCTTCAGAAATCAGCGAAAGACGGACGATTTGAAACCACCGATGTCCTCAATTGCGGCAACGCAAATAGCGGATGGGTCATTGTAGAAATTCCAGGCCTGGTGAGTGTTCATATCACTCTCCAACCGATCCGGGACTACTATGAGCTCGACGAGGTCTATTCCCATCGAACAACGAAGGGTTAAACCACCCCTTTTGCCCCGGTCGATTTTCGGGTAAACTAGGGTACCACTTTGGGGCCATAGCTCAGCTGGGAGAGCGCTTGCATGGCATGCAAGAGGTCTGCGGTTCGATCCCGCATGGCTCCACCATTTAGCCTCATTTTACGACACACCTCTTTTCGCCAAAAGATTAATCGCATCCACTATCGCGTTGAAACACTTAACATCAACCGGACTTGTATTCTTAACTAGTGGACTAAGTTCGGTACACGCAGCTGACATGGCTGTCCCCAAAAGAAACTTTTTTTTATCCGTTAGTTCTGCGTCTCGGCCCGGGCTTAACGCAGCAATTTCTTCCGTAATCAACGACTGGATTACCGCGAGTTTTCTTTCCCGGAAGGCGGTGCCAAGTGCCCCCCTAAAGTGATTCATTTGCTGTCGATAGGTATCCAGCTCACCAACCTGGGCAATAAGGTGATCCCACTCGAGCTGCATCGCCGCCTTTTTTCCACCCACGGCCGATGACTCGCACCCAGCAAGATTATGGACGGCCCACAACAAACTGGCCACGGGTGCACCCTTAGACGCTTTTAATACTCGCCCCAACACCAATTGGAACGCCACCGCCCTCTCAACAAACGCATTTCCCCCGCTTTCATTACCAGAAGCCTTTTCGATTAGACGGGTAACATATGGCTGAAAAACTTCAAGCAGTTTTAAATCGAGCTGAGGCGGATTTTCCTTGACAAGGCGCGAAATATCCGATTCCAGTTTCGGCAGGGTTTCAGCCCATTCCGCGAGATCGACTCTTGCCGCAGTTTCTTGAGCAACCCCTTGTTTAATTGCAAAGAACTCGCTCTGAATCGGGCCCACATTTTCAAAATCTAGAATCAACAAATTATGCAATTTAGCTGCTAAAGTTATAATTTCCCGATCGCCGGACGCTTTCATTGGTTCCAGTTTCTGCAAGAGATAATCTCGACATTCCGATATCACGCCCTGATCGACAGGTGCCCCCAACTGTGACTGAGTAATTAGGCCGTCAACCAGCGGAAGAATAAGCGCCAACATCTGATCACTCGATCTGTCGGTTCTACCCAGAATCGCCGCCATTGGGGCATCTATTTCATCTACCCGTCGTTCCCAGTCATAGACTATTCCGATACGAGCCTCAATTTCATTTATTTGACAGCCGAACTTTTGCAATTTTTTTTCGATCATCACCGGGCTATCCAGCTTATAATCGATACCTGAAACCCCAGCGAGGGCCTGGATAATGTCGACCCACGCCCTATCCACTGCAAAGTCCGATGGGATTCCCTGAGCATCTCTTCCTGCCGAAAACACAGGATGAATTACCGAATATATCAATCTTGCTGATCTTGAAATATTGGAGGGCGTTTCAGGCATCTCCTTCCCAACGTTAATTTTTGCGAGTTCCCGCAGTATCGGAAAGACCAACTCCGCGACCTGAGTTTTAATATTCGGAGGTGTCAGGCTGTGCAGTCGGGGGCCCAATTGGCGCACTTTTATCTGAAATCCAGCACGAATAGGTTTATGTATCTCATATTGCCTCACCGAATCGGTTAAAGCAGGTACATTCCCAAGTTTATCTTTCAAAAAAGCATAAATCCGAGGCTTCATTTTCTTAAAAACATCATGAACTAAGCGCGTCGAGTTCGCTTCATCGTGCTTGTATAGCCCGTACAAAATCCCTGCAGAGAGGCTCGCCCATCCACAATTCCCCGTTTTTTGTGGGGATACCCGTGGCGCTCCCACTCCGTTCAAAGGCGTCGCTATGCCCGCAATTAGCTGATGAATAGTCGCCATATCTTTCGATGATTTTTCATTCCGCAATTGAACAGCTAGCCTTGCCAAGGATGCCGCATCGTCGATCGAATACGTCACAAAGGATTGCCCTTCGATCATGCCAAACCCTCGATTACACACCGTCAGCTCAAAGGGTCCGCGAGAACCAGGCCGACGAATACAAATATCAACAGAGTGGCCCGCACACCCGAAGCCCCCTATTTCCAAAAACTCCTTTGGAGTTATCCCACTGAGAACCTGGGTCAACAGCGGCTCCACCGACGAAATATCCGTTTCCATCGAATTCAAAATTGCCATCGCGTTCTGGCTTTTATCAATACTACTTACAACCTCCGTCGGCAGTTCCATACTTTTTAAAATCATAAAAGCAACCTGACGATACAAGTCGAGTTGGCTACGAGAAAAATACCCACCCTCCGATATCGCAGACATCGTCGCCGAATCCTTATCGTTAATCAACAATTTAAGCATTGTCGTCAGCCCCTCCTCCAAGTCATCGGGGTGACCACTGATCCTTGAAATGACTCGGGATACGTCGGCATTCAGCGCAAAGCCATCGGTGCTGGATTTTGCGTATTTCACAAGTAAACTCAATTTCTTTTTTGAGACGTCGGTATGACACCGTCCGAGCTCTCGCGACGCCCACGTCAGTACGGTAGTTTCGGTGTCATCAACCGTCTTTTCTGGAGTTACTACACCTCGGCTAAGTGCCGAAAATAGCACCTGAACCGAATCGGGGTCCGTCCGTCGCAACACGGATTGAATATCGTCGACGCCCCATTCTTTTGAATCTGAATCCGGCATTTCTGGCGCGTCAGCCGCGACCAACGCGCGGCGGGACACGCTACTTTGGGTCCGCCTAAACTGTTCGGTTTTAAAGACAAACCCCATCGGTCGCTCTCCAAAAATCGAAACCGCGTCAACCCGAGTTGACGGCACCCGCTTCAAAACCTCACTATCAGAAGAAACAACAGAAACCGGGCTGGGGTGGCATTTCTGGAGGCCGTGGAACTAAGCGACGCCCGCTCTCTGGCCGCAAAGGCGAGATCGAATGCAACGGATTGGATACCGCCATTTGGCCCGGCTGCGCTAGCGGGGGCGTCGTCACAGGCCGACGTGAAAGACATCCCATACATCGTTGAAACAGGCTACGCGGTGGGGAAATTCTCGAAATTGGTTGGGACGACGGTGCAGATAACTACATAGAGTTGATCCCCTTTGCAGACTAGTTTACCCATTAACTACTATCCTTATCGGATTTATCTGCAAATGATTTCATTGATCTTTATTGAAAAACAATTTAGCTATCCCCATATGACAATGCGCCACCGGATTCCGTCACAAACCCATTGACGAACAACATATCCACCAACCGGGTCAATTCCTCATCCGGCAACTTTTTTTGGAACAGAGCGGACACCGACTGAGTCAATGTTTTGCGTCGGCGAGGCCGAGACTTTTTTTCGACCCGGCTCAGCAAATCAACGACCCGTTTTAAATTGGGGTCATCGGTGACGGGCCCGGGGCGAGCCGCATCCAATTCCATTAGGCTATTGATTCGCCGACAAGACAACCCAACCGTGGTCATATAGCGAACCAACGGATCAAATCCTTTATCTTTAGACAATACAAAAAAAACAGAAGTCGGACTTCTCTCCGACATCCCTCCTAAATAGTAGGCAATATGGAAGTCCAGTGCGTTACGTCCGTTCCCGTCAATCTTGATCCAACTGAGACGTTCTCCAAACCGTTGCATTCCTATTACAAGCTCAAACGGAATATTTTTTTGAGTATTACCTACAAAGATGGTGATACTAAAATCATCGGCTAACTTTGATAAATCAAGGGTTTGTACATTTTCAAAATCAACCAGCAATACCCGTTCATTCATAGCAAGCTCCTTAGATTACGAATAAATTATGCTATTCAGTTTAACTCGAATCCGGTAGGATTGCTCGCTGATCAAATCCACGTCCTACGGAGGGAATCATGCCGACCGCTCAAGTACACAAACCAATATCTGCCGAAGTTGCCCAGTTTATGGATGACGTGGCACGCCGCTCTCCTGGCGAACCAGAATTTCATCAGGCCGTTCAAGAAGTAGCGGAATCAATCATTCCGTTTCTCGAAACTCAGCCAAAATACCGAGACGCAAAAATATTCGAACGCATGACGGTTCCGGATCGCGTCATTATGTTCCGAGTCGTCTGGGAAGACCGCAATGGCGTTCCCCAAGTCAACATTGGGTACCGCGTTCAATTCAACAATGCAATCGGCCCATACAAGGGGGGATTCAGATTTCACCCTTCGGTTACCTTAGGTACCCTCAAATTCTTAGGATTTGAGCAGGTTTTAAAAAACAGCTTAACCACACTCCCTCTTGGCGGTGGAAAAGGCGGATCCGACTTTGATCCAAAAGGTAAAAATGACCATGAGGTCATGCGTTTTTGCCAAGCATTTATGACCGAAATGTACCGCCACATCGGCGAAGACGTGGATGTTCCTGCGGGAGATATCGGCGTCGGCGCGCGTGAAATTGGATACCTCTTTGGACAATACAAACGAATCGTCAACGAATTTACCGGTGTTTTGACAGGTAAAGGAATGCAGTACGGCGGAAGTTTGATTCGCCCCGAAGCCACGGGATACGGTTCCGTCTATTTTGCTAAAGAAATGTTGGCCACCCGAGGCGATTCGATCTCTGGAAAAACGTGCTTAGTTTCCGGAGCTGGGAACGTTGCCCAATACACCATCGAAAAGCTCATCGAATTGGGCGGAAAACCGATAACATTTTCGGATTCCACTGGATTTATTCATGATCCAGAAGGCCTTAACAAAGAAAAATTACAGTTCCTTATCAATCTTAAAAATGTTCGTCGTGTCGATGTCTCTGAATACACCAAGCAATACCCAAGAGCGACGTATTATCCGGGTAAACGCCCATGGATCATCGCCGGTGACTTGGCGTTCCCGTCAGCCACCCAAAATGAAATTTCAGGTGAAGACGCTGAAATTTTGGTTAAAAACGGATGCCAATTGGTGTCTGAGGGTGCCAACATGCCCACCTCTCTCGAAGGAATCGACGTTTTCCGAGAGGCCAGAATTTTGTATGCGCCTGGGAAAGCGGCCAACGCCGGTGGGGTTGCAATCTCTGGATTAGAAATGTCACAAAACAGCATGAGATTGAGCTGGACCCGAGACGAAGTTGACGCCCGCCTCCAACAAATCATGAGCCGAATCCACCATCAATGTGCAACCTACGGCCAAGAAGATGGATATATTGACTACGTCAAAGGGGCCAATATCGCCGGATTTATCAAAGTCGCCGACGCGATGTTAGCCTACGGCCTCATATAGGTAATGCCGAACATGGTCAAAACCAACCTCCTCCTCGGCCTGCTAACGGGTCTATTTTTAGCGGCAGGCCAGTGGATCGGGGGCGACCAAGGCATGGGAGTCGCTTTTGTTCTGGCCATAGCGATGAACTTCGGATCCTATTGGTTTTCCGACAAAATCGTACTGGCCATTCATAAAGCAAAAGAAATTTCCTACGACACTCATCCTGACCTCATGCAAATGGTCAAACGGCTTGCTCAGAGTGCTGAGCTCCCAATGCCACGGGTCTATATTATTCCCAATGATGCCCCCAATGCATTTGCCACCGGCCGAAACCCCGACCATGCTGCAATTGCATTTAGTGCGGGGATTCTTACGACATTAACTCCGGCCCAGTTGTCCGGAGTTGCCGCCCATGAACTCGCCCACGTCAAACACAGAGATATCCTCATCAGTAGCATCGCAGCTTGTATTGCAGGCGCAATTTCGATGATCGCCAACATGGCACAATGGGCCATGATATTCGGTCGTAGAGATGATCGAGATAACAATCCGATCGGAATGCTTGTCGCAATTATTGTCACACCAATTGCCGCATCGTTGATTCAAATGGCCATCTCGCGATCTCGCGAATTCCAGGCCGATGCCACCGGAGCCGCGATTCACGGAACCCCCGAGGATCTGGCGTCCGCATTGGCGACATTACATCATCAAAACGAGATCAATCCCCAACACGCCCTGCCCAGCCCAGCGATGGCCCACATGTATATTGTGTCCCCGTTGTCAGGAAAATCCTTGCTTCAATTGTTTAGCACTCACCCACCGGTCGAGGAACGAATTGCAAGACTCTTGCAACTCGCCAACCGGCCGGGGAAGTAACGGAGGCCGTGATGCCCATTACATTTTCCGACTACGACAAACACCATTTTTTTGACGAAATGGTCACTGAAGATGGGAGCATTCGCCCCCACTATCAAGCGCTTGCCGACTACCTTCAAACCAAATCCTTTCGACAACTACAAGATCGTCAATCCTATATCAATAAAATTCTATTGGACCTTGGGATTACCTTTAACGTGTACAGCGATTCAGAAGGAACCGAACGAATCTTCCCATTCGACCTTATCCCACGCATTATCAGCAACTCAGAATGGGCCTTTTTAGAAAAAGGTCTCAAGCAAAGAATCACTGCGTTAAACCTCTTTATCGACGACATGTATCATGATCAAAAAATTCTTAAGGACGGGGTAATCCCCAGCGATATCGCCCTTTCGAGTAAGGGCTACCTTCCTCAGTGTTCAGGGCTTAACCCCGCCAGGGGAATTTGGTGCCATATCACCGGAACCGACCTCATTCGGGATCGGGATGGCCAATATTATGTTCTCGAAGACAATCTTCGGTGTCCTTCCGGTGTAGCGTATGTTCTTGAAAATCGTGAAATTATGAAACGCGCATTTTCTACATTGGTTCAATCAGTCGAAATTCAACCGGTGTCGAATTACCCGACCCAACTGCTCGAACTCCTCAAGTTCGTCGCTGCCAATGACCGGAGCACCTGCGCAGTGTTGACCCCCGGCATTTATAACTCCGCCTATTTCGAGCATTCATTCTTGGCCCGACAAATGGGTATTGAATTGGTCCAACCCAGCGACTTGGTCATTCGGGACCACTACGTCATGATGAGAACGACCCGGGGCCTTAAGAAAGTAGATGTTCTCTATCGACGAATCGATGACACATTTCTCGACCCCACCGTATTTGACGCCGATTCCATGCTGGGGATACCTGGTATTTTTGACGTTATCCGCAGAGGAAACGTCACCATGGTCAACGCGCCCGGAACGGGCATCGCCGACGACAAGGTCATTTACTGTTTTGTACCAAAAATGATCAAATATTACCTCAACGAAGATCCTATTATTCCGAATGTTGAAACCTATATTTGTTCTGATCCGGTTCAACTCACACACGTCATCCAAAATTTGGACAAATTGGTCGTCAAAGCCGCAAATGAAGCCGGTGGATACGGCATGTTGGTCGGTCCCCACTCCACCAAAGACGAACAAAACGAATTTAGAGACAAGTTATTAGCTAACCCCAGAAATTATATCGCCCAACCCACCCTCCAATTTTCACGGTGCCCTTCATTTTTTGAGGATTCCATTGAGGGCCGCCACGTCGACCTTCGGCCTTACATTTTATACGGCGAAGATATCAATATCCTCCCCGGCGGACTGACCCGTGTCGCCCTTCGAAAAGGCTCATTGGTTGTCAATTCGTCTCAAGGCGGGGGCAGTAAAGATACATGGGTCTTGGCCCGGTAAGGAGTTGTCATGCTAAGCCGCGTCGCTGAATCGATGTATTGGATGAATCGCTATCTGGAGCGAGTGCAAAACTACACCCGCTTTATCGAAGTGAACCTCAATATGTACCTCGAACTCACCCCCGACTTTGAGGAACAGTGGTTGCCATTGATCCAAACGGCCGGTGACGAAATTCTGTTTCAAGAGACTCACGCCGATTATAGTCGAGAAAATGTCGTTCATTTTTTGACCTTCGAGAGCAAAAATCCAAGTTCGGTGATGTCCGCGCTTTCGTCCGCCCGAGAAAACGCACGCTCCATTCGAGAAGGAATCTCAGGCGAGATGTGGGAAGCCATCAACACGCTCTACCTACGCGTCAAAGAAGGACAACGTCAGTCCCAGTGGAGCATCGAAGAACTGTTTGAGTTTTTTAAAGAAATTAAGCAGTCTTGCTACCGAATTGAAGGCATCGCGCACAACACTATTTCCCATACCGAACGATGGCATTTTGCGCGCTTGGGCCAATTTCTAGAACGGGCCGACAAACTATCTCGAATATTGGATGTTCATAGCTATTATCTTCTGCCCAAAGAACAATCCAAACTTTCCACGTTTGAGCTTATTCAATGGGTTGCCATTCTGAGATCCACGTCCTCTTACGAAATGTACCTGCAAGAATTTGGTGAGCCACGATGGAATCGAATCGTGGAATTTCTGCTCCTCAACCCCTACTTCCCAAGGTCACTGCGCTACTGCCTCCAGCAATCTCAAAAGTCGCTCCATTCGATCACCGGCAACGATATTGGCTCGTTCCAATTGCCGATTGAAAAAACAATCGGCCGAATGAAGGTCAACTTGGACTATATTGAGGTCGATGAAATTATTGGATTTGGAGTTCATGATTATTTAGACCGAGTACAAGTACGCCTTAATGAAGTAGGCTCATTGGTCTACGAAACTTTTTTTGACCCCAATGCCAACCTACAGCCCGTTATTTCATCCACCAACGGGTTCAATACCTAAATTTACTTTAAGAAACAAAGGAATATCTAAAATGCCTACAACCCCAACCACCAAGGAGTCCCCGATGAATGTTTACGAACAATCAGTAGAAATGCACCGCCAAAACGGCGGGAAATTGGAAATAAAATCCAAGGTCAAAATTGAAAGTCGTGAGGATCTCTCGCTCGCGTATACCCCCGGCGTTGCACGGGTTTGCGAAGAAATCGCCAAAGACATTGAAAAAGTATTTGAGGTCACTATCAAGAAAAATACGGTAGCGGTTGTCACCGATGGATCCGCCGTATTAGGCCTCGGAAATATCGGGGCCCACGCCGCCATTCCCGTGATGGAAGGGAAGGCCATTTTATTTAAAGAGTACGCCAACATCGATGCGTTCCCCATCTGCATTCAGTCACAAAATACCATCGAAATTATCAATATCATCAAAAATATCGCGCCTGTTTTTGGCGGAATTAATTTGGAAGACATCGCGTCACCCCGATGCTTTGAAATCGAATTGGCGCTACAAGACCTTGGAATCCCGGTTTTTCATGACGACCAACACGGCACTGCGATTGTGGTGCTTGCCGCGTTATTAAATGCCGCAAAGGTCGCAGGAAAAGCATTGTCAGACCTGACCGTCGTCATCAACGGCGGAGGGGCCGCCGGTACGGCAATCGCCGAATTGTTGTTATGTCTCGGACACGATCCCCTGCTCCCCGTCGCCCTCAAGGATATATTGGTTTGTGATTCGAAAGGGATTTTGTACGAAGGTCGTCCTGACTTAGATTCCCTCCCCGAAAAAATGCGCCTTGCGATGAAAACCAATCGGGGATTACGCAAAGGCCAACTGTCGGACGCATTAGTCAATGCCGATGTGTTTCTGGGAGTTAGTGTTGCCGGCGCCCTCAGTCAAGACATGATTCGAACAATGGCACCTAAGGCTATCGTGTTTGCAATGGCCAATCCAATTCCCGAAATCATGCCGAATCTTGCGATAGAAGCCGGCGCATTTATTGTCGGTACGGGCCGCAGCGACTTCCCGAATCAGGTCAACAATGTTCTCGCTTTCCCCGGCATTTTCCGAGGCGCCATGGATGTCCGAGCCAAGATCATCACCAAAAACATGAAGATCGCAGCCAGCCTGGCATTAGCCAATTCAATTGTACCGTCAGTTAACGAAATTCTTCCGTCGGTGTTGGATAAATCAGTCACCTACAAAGTCGCCGAAGCGGTCGGAAAGGCCTGGCATTATTAGACCGGGACTATCGTGAAGCGAAAGACCCAATCGGACCTGACATTCGGGGAAAAAATATCCGATGCCGTCGCCAAATTTGGGGGCAGTTGGACGTTCATTATTTCTTTCTTGATGATCATGGCGCTCTGGATCATCGTCAACATCAAATTACTCTCCCACCCATTCGATCCATACCCATTTATTCTCCTCAACCTGGTCCTATCCTGTTTGGCTGCATTACAAGCCCCTGTCATTATGATGAGCCAAAATCGGCAAGAGATTAAAGACCGTGAGCATGCAGACAACGACTACAAAATTAATATTTTAGCGGAACAAGAAATTCGAATCCTTCATGAAAAATTGGATCGACTTCAAACCTCCCATGACCAGGCCCTCCTGCATATCCGCGTCCTATTGGAGAAAATTAACCATGACCCGGTTTCTGAATAACCTAACGGTCCGAGTAGGCATCGCGATTCTATTTGGAATTGCAACCGGCCTAATTGCCCCAGAGTTTGCCGGGCAGCTTAAGATCCTGGGGGACACATTTGTTCGCCTAGTTAAAATGGTCATACCCGCAATCGTATTCTTGAGTGTCGCCTCCGGAATCGGCCACATGTCCGACATGAAAAAATTGGGGTCGATCGGAATTAAGTCCCTCGTCTATTTCGAGATTGTCACGACATTTGCGCTCATTATTGGAATGGCAATGGCCTACGCTCTCCAACCCGGCGCAGGATTTTCGACCGCTGCCGCGGCCAGCGTCAATATCGAAAAATATACCAGTGGCCAAACCCACCATTCATTTGTGTCGTTTCTAACGGGCATTGTTCCCGACAGTGTGATCGGCGCACTCGCCAATGGAGAAATGCTCCCAGTTCTCTTGTTCGCGGTGTTGTTTGGACTCGGCGCGGCCCGCCTCGGCGATGCAAGTAAACCGGTGGTGCTTTTTTTAGAGAAGACGAATCATATCTTCTTTGAAATTGTCGCTATTATTATGAAGTTCTCCCCCATCGGTGTTTTCGGCGCGATGGCGTATACCATCGGAAAATTCGGAATTGGGTCGCTATCCTCACTGGCCAAACTGATTGCCTGCAGCTATGGCACGATGGCCATATTTATCATCGTGGTTTTAGGTCTCATTTGCCGCATTTCCGGGATTCGAATTCTAAAATTATTGAGCTACATTAAAGCCGAACTCATCTTAGTATTGGGTACTTCTTCATCGGAAAGTGCAATGCCCAGCCTCATTCGAAAAATGAAATCCGCCGGGTGCAGCGATTCGGTCACTGGGTTGGTCATTCCCACTGGATATTCATTCAATTTGGATGGCACCTCAATCTATCTATCGATCGCAGTACTATTTATCGCCCAAGCATATGGGATCCACCTGAGCCTACTCCAACTATTATCCATTCTTGGCGTCATGTTACTCACCTCTAAAGGTGCCGCCGGAGTGACCGGCTCTGGGTTTGTTACCTTGGCAGCAACGCTTTACGCGCTGCCCAACCACATCCTTCCGGTGAGTGGGATTGCGTTGATATTGGGCGTTGACCGATTCATGTCGGAAGCCCGAGCCATTACCAACTTTGTAGGGAATGCCGTTGCCACCGTAGTAATCGCCAAACTGGAGGGGGAATACACCCCTCAGGGCCTATTAGAATAACGCCTTACCCCGCTTTTTCCTCAAAATAATCCGCCCGATTTGCCCGCAAGTCGCCCTGAATTTTTTGGTAGTATCGAACAAATTGCTCTTGCGCCAACGGCCGTGAATTAATAAAGGCTTCCCCGGACGCCAGATCAAATCGAATCACTTTAACGGGATCAACATCTAATTTGATGGTTAATCCCTTGCCATCCAGCTGCATCGCATACCGATCATTTTTGCTCTTGGAATAGTTCGATACCAACACACTTTTTACACCTTTAGGAATTAACCCGCGAAAATAGTCACAAAGAACCGTCGACGCAGAATCTCCCCCGGACGCCACTGACACGTCCATTGATTCAGACGGACTCACGGTCCCATGGACCCGTTGCAACCGTTGAATATCCAAAAATTCTGGCATACCAGCACGCTCCTCTCGGTGTCATTGGGCCAGTATCATTTTCCCGTTTCGAACCCGGTCAAAACCTTGGGATAAGTAGGGAATATAATTGACAGGACCTACCCCATCCACTAACCTGATACTGATACTCAGTTTCATATCCAACAAGGAGATCGAGATGACTCCCCTCAGCACCCTCAACACCCATCAAACCGCCATTATCGAAACCGTGATCGGTGAAAATAATCATGCGATGCGACTACTGGCACTTGGATTTACTCCGGGTTCCGAAGTCTCTTTATTCAAAGGATCTGTCTTGGGTGGCCCTCGGGTATTTACCGTGCAAGGAAGTCGAATCGCGCTTCGAGAATACGACGCCGCGCTGATTCATGTGTCCGTCAACTAATCCGGTTTGGATTGCCTGCATTGGATACCCAAATGCCGGCAAAACCAGTGTATTCAACTCACTCACCCACTCTAATTTCAAAGCCGTAAACTATCCGGGTTCAACGGTCCAATACAATACCGCGACCACCTCCACTGCCACCGGAATTACGCATTGGCTAGATACCCCCGGTGTCGTCACGTTCTCCCCTGGGTCCGACGACGAACGCGTCACCCACGATGTACTTACCAATCTCTCATCCATTGACGCTGCCGCACCGCAACACCCCGATCTCATCGTCTATGTGGCCGATGCGTTTCAGCTCGAACGTCACTTGATGGGACTCAAATTGCTTCAATCCCAGGGCTATCCGGTGGTTTTGATGATTACGAGAGCCGATCTGATGAGAAAATATGGGGGACATATCGCCATTGAGTTATTGTCAGAACTTGCCCAATGTCCGGTATTTTATGTCAGCAGCCACAAAGGATCGGGACTTCCAAGTATCGATACACTCCGAAACCTCATTCCCAACACCCCCTACAAACCCCTCCTCTTTGAGTCTGAATCGGGATGGAAAGCCTCGGCACGCTGGGCCTCCATGACCGTCCGAAAAGTCCTCACCCCCCCCGTGGCGAAAAACGAATTGGACCGTTGGATTCTCCATCCCCAATTAGGGGGGCTATTGTTTGTTTTGATCATGGGCCTATTTTTCTTCTTAATTTTTTTGGGGGCCCAACCGCTCATGGATGGCATCGATTCGGGATGGCTATCGCTCACCGAACTCATTCGACATAGTGTCCCGCAATCCCGATGGTCGTCACTTCTCGTCGACGGACTATTTGCGAATATCGGTGCGGTCTTAATTTTTACACCACAGATTTTGTTATTGTTTATTGCAACTGGAATTTTAGAGAGCACCGGCTATCTTGCGAGAGCTGCCATTATTGTCGATCGACCTCTCTCTTGGCTGGGACTATCCGGCAAGAGTTTTGTACCGTTACTCTCGGGCTCGGCCTGCGCGATTCCCGCTATTCTCGCCACACGCACCCTCCCCAACAAAACCCAACGCATGATTACATTGTGGATGATCCCGTTGATGCCGTGTTCCGCACGAATTCCAGTATACGGACTGCTTTTAGCCTTATTATTTCACGGTCATCCACTCCGAAGCGCCGTTGGCATGGTCGTTATCTACGCCATTAGTATCAGCATCGCAATCCTTATTGGGAAATTCATTTCGACCCGCTACAAAGTCCCCAATAACAGCTTTTATATTGAACTGCCCCGATGGCAAATACCGTATTGGCCCATGATTTTTAAAAACGGAATCACCCAAACGGTAGAATTTCTAAAAAAGGCAGGCCCTGCTATTTTGGCGATCAGTCTTTTGCTATGGGGGCTATCACAATATCCCAACACCCAAAATTCATGGTTGGCCCACATCGGCCAATGGGTGGGCCCCCTCTTTGCCCCCATGGGATGGGACTGGCGGGTCGGGGTAGCGGTATTGGCATCATTTGCCGCTCGCGAGGTCTTTGTTGCGGTACTTGCGTCAATGTTGTTAATTTCCCAGGCCCAGCTGGGGGTCCATCTTTCCAACGGCGCGGCACCATTACTAAGTACCCCATCCATCCTTGGACTCATCGTCTTTTTTATGATTTCGATGCAATGCGGATCCACGCTTGCAGTGATCAAAAAAGAAACCGGGAGTTGGAAAATTCCAGCCGCAATTACCGTTGCCTATGTTGGGCTAGCCTACCTCGCTGCCGTTGCAGTAGTTCATATCGCGTTGTTATTCTAACCCCATGCCAATGAAATCAATCGCCCCGCTCCTCGCACTGTATAAAAAAATCGTGATGCTCGGCAGCGTCAACGCCGTCATCGGATGGGATCAAGAAACCTACATGCCCAGTGGGAGCATTGAATTTAGGGCCCAACAAACCGCGTTTTTATCCGAACTGTCCCATTCTATTTTGTCCGGTAAAGACTTTCGGAATGCGTTATCCCCCTTAATAGACTTCGCAACGGAAACGATCAATCCAGCGATCACTGACCCCATTCAACAGCGGATGATCAGCGAGGCCCATCGCGATTGGAAATTTGCAGTATCCGTCCCGTCATCCCTCGTTTCCGAGTTAGCAGAATCAACATCTCTCGCGCAACACGAATGGCAACACGCCCGAAAAACCAATGACTTCGACCGATTCAAACCCGTCTTAGATCGTGTCATTCGACTCACTTATCAAAAAATAGACTACATTGGATTTGCAGAGAACCCGTACGACGCCCTTCTTGATCCATTTGAACCCCGAATGACCGTGAAAAAATTAGATCCACTTTTTTCCGAATTACGTGGGGTTACTCAAACGGCATTAAAGCGAATGGCATCGGTAGAACACCCCCCGCTTCCGGTCCAACACTTTGATTTGGGCCGTCAACGATGGCTGAGCGACGATCTGCTCAATCGGATGGGATTCGACCTGAGTCGGGGTCGATTAGACGTCTCGACCCATCCGTTTTCGACCGCGTTCCATCCTACCGACTCTCGAATTACCACTCGATTTAGCGCCACCGATCTGATGGACAATCTGTCGAGCACGATGCACGAAGCGGGCCATGGCCTCTACGAACAAGGACTTCCCATCCACTACTTTGGAACACCGCTAGGAAGCAGTATGTCCCTGGGAATTCACGAAAGCCAAAGTCGGTTATGGGAAAACATGGTTGGCAAAAGCCCTGAATTTTGGGAAGGGTATTTTCCGATTTTATGCGGCCAATTCCCTGAACTTAAGGCCATCGATTGGACCACGTTTTATCAGTTTGTAAACCATGTGTCCCCCACGTTAATCCGCGTGGAATCCGACGAAATTACCTACAACCTTCATATTTTGATTCGGTATGAACTTGAACAATTGTTATTCTCGAATACTATTTCTACGGGTGATTTACCGGATGCCTGGAATCAAAAAATGGAAGCCTACTTGGGAGTTAGACCGGATTCCAACGCCAACGGAGTGCTGCAAGATGTCCATTGGTCGATTGGGGCCTTTGGCTACTTCCCTACCTATTCGTTGGGCAATTTATACGCGGCTCAGTTTTTTGAGGCGGCTCAACGTGATATCCCTGCGTTGTCTGACCAGATTCGTGGGTTGGACTTTTTGCCACTTAGGGACTGGCTTAAAACGAATATTCATCAGGTGGGACGCTCACAAACCCCCGATGAATTGGTAGAAACCGTAACAGGGCAACCGTTGTCCATTCATGCCTTTGAACGATATTTAAACCGGAAATTTACAATTTAAATTCCGGTTACTCTATGCGTTGGTAGAGATGCAAAGTGGTTCGGCTCTACTCCGAACCTGAAAAAAATCCAGCAATCGCATCCCCCAATGTGACCGGTTTTTCAACCACCAACGCATCATGTAAACATTGCATCGCATACCGTATCGGCAATTTGGGGTCATTCAGCTCCGCTTTAGAATACACTTGAAAATTACCCAAATACCGAAGAGTGTCTTCAAGACCGTTGACCATCTTTATCATTGCCGGACGGGACAATTCCAACCTCTGTACCCCTGACGGTGTCAGCCTGTGCGCCAACAAATTTAATAGAGGGTCTTGAAGCGCCACAGATTTAGAAATAAATTCGGATCTCCCAATTTTCGAGACGAGCGCATGCCGCCATTCAACAGATCCCTCATACGGCATCCCCGGCGTCCAAGGCACACCCATCGTCGGGACGATTCGTTTAGAGAACAATTCGTCACTCGGGAAATTTGCCTCACCATCGATCATTACTACCGTCGGGCCCGGTGTTGCCCCCGCCATTTCCCCCACAACGCCTGAGTTATGGGCCAAGACGATATTGCGACTGTTATTGTAATCCGCATCGCCCATGATCACCCTGTAGGCCACGTACAGACTCGCCAACCGTTCGTTAGAAATAAAACTATCGGGGTATCGTTCAGGGTGATTTGCGACATCCAACCCATCAATTCCACGAATAAACCGGCGAACTAAAAAGGCATCATTCCCCCTAATATAGGCATGGGTTTTAACGGCATGGGCCCCCAGGACCAACATTACCGAGGAATATACCGTCGCGACTTCCCTACGCAGCATATACCACTCGGACATCGGGTATTTTTTGATGACATACCGATGCAATTTTCCATCGGGCGCGTGCCATCCCATGAACATCTTATTAAATTAAAGTTCGTCGCCGAATACAGTTCCCGGTCTTCATCCAATAGACCGATTTTATTAAAAGGAACACGCCGGAGTGGCCGGACTTGTAACACTACGGACGGGCAATCGGAATAGCCCTTGAGGGCGCTTAACCGTGCCAACAGAAACCACCGAACATAGACGGATCCCCACCATAGTCCGACGAAAGTATCCTATAGATAAATCGATCGTCAATAGCACGCATCATCGATTTCCTAGTGATTGCAGATCGTAACGACTCTCTCTTTTGCGTGGACACATCGCCCGGCCGGCACGCCCTTCTGTCCGTAAAAATCCCGTCATGGTACTCTAAACCCTCAAAAATCATTTGTTTGGAGCCGACGCGCATGACCGAAACACTCAACTTCAAAGACACCGTAAACCTCCCTCAAACCGAGTTCCCCATTCGCGCGGGACTAGAACAAAAAGAACCCCTTCTATTGAACCAATGGGACACCGACACCACCTACGCAAGGGTCAAAGAATCTACCGACTCCCACAGCCCTTTCGTACTTCACGATGGCCCCCCATACCCCAATGGAAATATCCATTTGGGCCATGCCCTTAACAAGGTATTAAAAGACATTATTCTTCGATCCCAACGGATGATGGGCCGTAGTTCCTATCTCGTCCCAGGATGGGATTGCCACGGCTTGCCGATCGAAACCCAGGTCATCAAGGAACTCAAAGCCAAGGGCGA
This sequence comes from uncultured bacterium, assembly GCA_903864835.1. Lineage (GTDB taxonomy): Bacteria > Margulisbacteria > Marinamargulisbacteria > SXXA01 > SXXA01 > CAIPHK01. The sequence goes on from CAIPHK010000022.1 coordinate 55,351, forward strand.
AGAAGACAAAAAAAATGATATCGCTTGGTTTCGGAACCGATGTAAAGAATTTGCACTCGGCTATGTCACCACCCAGCGCGAGCAATTTAAGCGTCTCGGAATTTGGGCCGAATGGGACAAACCCTATCTCACGTTAAATCATGATTATGAGGCTGCCGTTATTCGACTATTTGGAGAAATGGCGCAAAACGGGGTGATCTACAAAGGCCGTAAACCCATCCATTGGTGTATGCACTGCGAAACCGCTTTGGCCGAAGCCGAAATCGAATATGCAAATCATAAATCGCCATCGATTTTTGTGACATTTAAAGTGACAACGCCGTCACCCGATTTGGCTTCATTGATCGGCGAAACTCCGACCGATGTACTCGTATGGACCACGACCCCGTGGACAATTCCCGCGAACGTCGCCATTGCCGCCCATCCTCACTTTCGATATGCCGTTCTCACAACACCGACCGGAAACCTCGTGGTAGCTGAAGCGGTGGCCGACAAGCTCATTCAAACGCTCGAACTGACAGTGACTGATCGACGGAGTATTTCCGGTAGCCAACTCGATGGAACCGCGACACAGCACCCGTTATTCGACCGGGCATCAGGAATCGTGATGGCGGAGTATGTCACCCAAGACGACGGAACCGGATTCGTTCACATTGCCCCTGGCCACGGCCAAGACGACTATATCGTGGGGCTGAAATACAACCTCCCGACGATTATGCCCGTCGACGACAAGGGTCGGTTTACGGACGAAGTGCCTTGGGCCGGCCAAAAAGTATTCGATGCCAACAAATCCATCGGCCAAGAACTTGAGGCCCGTGGCACACTTAAAAAACTTCAATTTATTTCTCATTCGTATCCCCATTGCTGGAGATGTAAAAATCCGGTGATTTTCCGGGCGACGCCGCAATGGTTTGTCGCGATGGATAAACCGATGGCCCACACCGGAACGACGCTTCGGGTCAGTGCGTTAGCCGCAATCAAATCCACCACCTGGATTCCTGAAATGGGCGAAAATCGAATCGCCACGATGGTCGAGAATCGACCCGACTGGTGTATTTCCCGCCAACGGTATTGGGGAATTCCAATCCCCGTTTTTAATTGCACGCAATGTGGACATAGCGAAATGACTGTCGACTTTAACCACGCCATCGTCGATTTGGTCGCCCAACACGGAACCCTCGCCTGGTTTGAACGCCCCGCGTCCGAGATTCTCCCAGCGACGGCCGCTTGTTCCCAATGTGGAGGAAAAAAATTCGACAAAGAAACTGATATTCTCGACGTTTGGTTTGAGTCTGGTGCGAGCTTTGGCAGTGTCCTCAAGCCCGGTGAGTTCCCCGCCGATATGTACCTGGAAGGCTCCGACCAACATCGCGGATGGTTCCAATCCTCATTGCTGATCGCAATGGCCACCCAAGGCAAAGCGCCTTACAAAACCGTTCTCACCCACGGATTCTTGGTCGACGACAAAGGTCGAAAAATGAGCAAATCCGATGGCAACGTGGTGGCCCCTGAATCGGTCATCAAGGAATTCGGTGCGGATATTTTGCGCTGGTGGGTCGCCAGTTCCGACTTCAAAAATGACGTTGGCGTCGCAAAATCCATCTTGGGACAAAGCCGCGACACCTTTTCAAAAGTCCGCAACACCATTCGGTTTTGCTTGAGTAATCTCTATGACTTTAATCCTGAAACTGACGTTGTCGCCTATGCCAATCTCCAAGAAATCGACCAGTGGGCGTTAGCGGAACTTAGCAAGTTAGTAGCCGACTGTCACAGTTATTACGCAGCATACGATTTTCATACGATCACCCATCAGGTTCACAATTTTTGTGCGGTGACGCTCAGTGCGCTATACCTCGACATGACCAAGGATCGACTCTATTGCGATGGGGCGACGTCAATTACGCGGCGAAGCACGCTAACCGCGTTATTCCATATCGCAGGACATCTAATCCGATTAGTCTCCCCCATTTTGGTATTCACTTCGGAAGATGCATATCAGCATTTTAATACTCCGAATAAACAATTGAGTGTTCATTTGGATACTCAGAGTGAGATACCTGACGAGTGGTTCAATGATGAGATATTCCTACAATGGGCCAAATTGTTAGACATTAAAGATCAGGTATACCAACAACTGGAACCTCTCCGAAAAGATAAGATCGTCAAAAGTTTCTTAGAGGCCAAAGTTAAAATTGAATCCCCTCATTCACGGCCTAACGCCGATCTCGAATCCATCTTTATCGTCAGTCAGGTGGAATGGATTCAAGACCCCGCTTTAAAAGAAAATAGGATTGAAGTCTCCGTTGCCGAAGGTGAAAAATGTGGACGGTGTTGGAAGGTACTGCCGGTGGATAGTAAAACACTTTGCGGACGGTGTGCTGGAGTCATTCATTCTCTGACAGTCTAGTCGTGTGTCATTCCCGCCTTCGCGGGAATGAAACCACTCCAAAACCACGACTAATCGGGACTAGAATCCCGAAAAGTCTTGACTAATCGGGATTACGATCCATAAAAGTCAGAATGAAACGCCTATTAAACGATCGAATAGCCACCGACCTAAACAACAAAATCGTGCGCGTAGATGGCCCTCGGCAAACCGGGAAAACCACCCTAACAAAATCACTCACCCCCAAGGATCTGTATTTCACTGACCAAAATCTGCAAATTTGCCAAGCTCCAGGGTGGCTCTTAAAAATGCCGATATAAATTCTTTCGATATCCCGACAATCAATTGAAATCCATTCCCTATTTCACACGATAACTGAATATGTTTAGACGGATTGCAGCAACCTCTGCCTGGACGCCGGGAGATTTAGCCGGTTTCAGCCGGGAAAGGGCCCACGTTTTAGCGGCCTGGAAAAAGGGCCTCTGTCAGATTGTCCTAACCGGGCTGCCTTCATCCGGAATAGTCATCGAATTGGGCCCTGGCATAATGCCCATCTATAGTGCGGTAAAAGCAGACTTGCCCCCGGGCATTGACTGGGTATGTGTAGAGCCTTCTCCATCGATCACCGCCGCCGGAAAAAAGGCATGGCCCGAAATCCAATGGCTCCCAGAATTAACGCCCACTTTAACTCAACCCAAACCCGTCCATCTTATTATTGGACTTAATTCGTTGGATTGCATCAAAAACGTGTCCGAAACAATCCAAATCGGAGCCCGCTTGTTGGCCCCATTGGGGAGATTTGTTCATATCGCCGATCTAGAAACGTATCGCGGCTTCGGGGGCCAAATGATCCAAGAGATGCCGAAGTCTATAGCCATACATTGTATCGATATCCAAACCGGATCCAAGACCATTGCATCGGCAATTTTAAAAATAAATCCCTCCGATATGGCGAAACGGGTCCCCATACCTCAGATAAAAAAATTCAGCGCGCTGTGGGAACGACAACTCAAAAACCCCCAACTATATACCGCTCGCATTACAAAAGAGTTACTTACGATCGCAGCAAAATACAATGTTCCCTATACTGTCATTGATGTTGAGGCGCATTTCTACAAAGGACTAGTAAAAATGTTTCGAACCGCTTCGTTATCAACTATTGGCGACTATCAAGCAACACAGGAAGTATTCGGACGCCCCCTTACCCCCGCCGACAAAAAACTGCCCGTCTACAAAAAGGGAGCCGGTGTCTCAATCCACTTTAGCTTTGGAAGAGTCATCGCGACCCCACAACCCGATCCAACAAAAACCGAATCCATCGATTTTAAAATACTGGCCGGAACAAAAACTCAAAAAAATTCGATGACCCGAGTATTGCAAGCAATGGCAATGCTCTTGATTATCATTAACTTTAAAGACCTCACTTACGCCTACGTCAGGGCCTTTATTGACCGGGTGCGTTAACCGACTTTCTGATCCCGCTTAATCTGATTCAATGCGCCGCCCAACTTAAACCATTCGATCTGCGATTCATTGTAGGTATGCTTCAGACCAATCGAATCCGAAGACCCATCTCGGTGATGCGATACCATCGTTAACGGCACTCCGGGAGAAAATTCGGTGAGCCCGATAATATCGAACCGATCGTCTTCTTGAATTTTGTCGTAATCAGCCGGATGCTGAAATGTCAGTGCCAATAATCCTTGCTTTTTCAAATTGGACTCGTGTATCCGCGCAAACGACTTCACCACCACCGCACGAACACCCAAATGTCGGGGCTCCATCGCGGCATGTTCCCGGGAAGATCCCTCCCCATAATTATTTTCACCAATGACGATCGATCCAATCTGCTTGGATTTATAAAATCGGGCAGAATCAGGCACCGGCATCGTCACGTCCAACACCTGATTTTTGACGCTATTTGGTTTTTCGGTAAATCGATTCATGGCACCAATCAACATATTATTGGAGATATTATCTAAATGCCCTCGATATTTCAGCCACGGTCCCGCCATCGAAATATGATCCGTAGTGCATTTACCCTTCACCTGTATTAATAGCGCCAAATCGAGCAAATCGGTACCTTCCCATGGCGAAAAATTATCCAATAATTGGAGGCGATCGGACGTCGGAGACACCCGGACTTCAATCGATTGCCCATCGGCTGCGGGGGCCTGAAACCCGGCATCTTTTACTTCGAACCCGCGACTCGGCAGTTGGTCTCCCGACGGCGGAGAAAATCGAAACGTGCCCCCATTCGCAGTCGGCAAGGAATCCGTCATTGGATTAAAGGTCAGTCGCCCGGCAACCGCCAGCGCCGTCACAATTTCCGGTGACGCGACAAATGCATGGGTATTGGGATTGCCATCGTTCCGTTTTGAAAAATTTCGATTAAACGAGGTGATAATCGAATTGGAAGGCTGGGCCTCCGCGCCATGACGTTTCCATTGCCCGATACAAGGCCCGCAGGCATTGGCTAACACGAGCCCGCCCATGTCCGAAAATGCGTTTAGCTGACCGTCTCGCTCGGTGGTGTAACGCACCTGCTCCGAGCCGGGAGTGACTGTAAATTCAGAAGTCGCACGAAGCCCTGCGGCCGTCGCCTGGCGCGCCAACGACGACGCCCGATCTAAGTCCTCATACGAGGAATTGGTACAAGATCCGATCAACCCCACCGACAGGACTTCAGGAAAATGGTTATCCCTTACCGCCTGCGCAAATTGGGACAACGGCCAGGCACGATCAGGGGTAAATGGTCCGTTCACATGGGGTTCCAAGGTCGACAAATCAATTTCAATGACGCGATCATAAAACTGGCCAGGGGCAAGAGCAATCTCATCGTCTGCCCTCAAATGGACCGCCACACGATCCGCTTCCATCGCCAAATCCGCACGATCCGTCGCGTTCAAATAGGCCGCCATCTGATGATCATAGGGAAACACGGAGGTCGTCGCCCCGATTTCAGCACCCATGTTACAAATGGTGCCCTTACCGGTGCATGACAGACTGGCGGTTCCCTCGCCAAAATATTCAATAATCGAATCCGTTCCCCCATCGACCGTAAGAATCCCCGCCAGCTTCAAAATCACATCTTTTGCCGACGCCCAGCCGGACAACTTACCGGTCAATTTAACCCCGATAATCTTCGGGAATTTAAGTTCCCAGGGAAGCCCCGCCATGACATCCACGGCATCCGCCCCACCCACACCAATGGCGACCATCCCCAATCCTCCGGCGTTGGGAGTATGAGAATCTGTACCAATCATCATCCCACCCGGGAATGCGTAATTTTCCAACACCACCTGATGAATAATCCCCGCGCCCGGCTTCCAAAATCCAATTCCATACTTATTGGATACGGACGCCAAAAAGTCATAAACCTCCCGATTGGTGACTTCGGCCACAGACAAATCTTCCGCAGCGCCCACTTCCGCCTGAATCAAATGGTCACAATGCACCGTCGAAGGCACGGCAACAGACGCCCTCCCCGCCTGCATAAACTGAAGCAATGCCATTTGCGCCGTCGCGTCCTGCATCGCGACACGATCAGGGGCAAAATCGACGTAGTCCGTCCCCCGGACAAAGGGCTGACCCACCGCCCCAGCCCAAAGATGGGCGTATAAAATCTTTTCAGTTAGAGTCAACGGATGCCCCAGCAACAGACGCACGGCATCAATCCGAGCCGAAAGTTGGGCGTATACAGACCGAATTTTATCGATATCAAATGTCATGACGTCCTCCAGAATAAGTAGTGATAAACAAAACGGGGGAAAACAATACCCACTACGGTATCAGAAAGCATCAAAAAAATCTCACGACTATGGTATCCTTCACCCCCATATTTCATGAAAATCCTCATCGTCGAAGACGAAGATAAAATCGCTCAATTCATCCAAAGTGGCCTCAAAAGTGAAGGCTATTCGGTTGACCGTGCAGCCGACGGTGAAGAAGGATTTTTTATGCTAACAGAAACGGACTACGACTTGGTGGTTCTGGACCTCCGACTTCCCAAAATGGATGGCATGCAGCTTTGCCGAATGGCCCGAAAAGCCGGAAAGAGAATGCCCATTATTATGCTGACAGCCCGGGACTCCGTGGAGGATCGCGTCGCTGGGTTAGACGCGGGGGCAGACGATTACCTCACCAAACCATTTTCATTTGAAGAATTAGTCGCCCGAGTCCGAGCATTGGGAAGACGTTACACCCCCGTCAGTCAGCACGCGTTAAAGGTCGGTGACTTGGAAATTTCGTTTGAAACCCACCGGGTCCTCCGAGGGACCAAAGACATTAAGCTTTCCTCGACCGAATTTCGATTGCTCCGATTTTTGGCCGAAAATACTCATCGAGTCGTCTCTCGCGCATTAATCCTAGAAAAAGTATGGGGCTTTGATTTTAGCCCCGAAAGCAACATCGTCGAGGTGTACATCAATTATCTCCGAGACAAAATCGACAAAGGCTTTGATATTCCATTGATTCGGACCATTCACGGGGTAGGCTATCGGTTATGCGAATCCGACTAAGGGTCTGGGTCAGCTTTTTTTTAACCGCTGCACTCCTGACCTCTGGCATGATGATGTATTCCTATTACCGGGTTCAGCTCATCAAGGGCCTTGAGCTCAGAATGGTTCGATCCGCCGACAATATTCTATCGGCAATCGCCAAACGCCCCTCCCAATTTCGGGCCGATCCCAACCACTTTTTATTCGCAAGCTCGACGAATGAATTTACATCTGGCGCCGTATTGGTTCAGTTCATGTCCCTCGACGGCGAATTAAGCTCCCGATCCCCCAGTCTCATTTCATTTCACCTCCCCTTCACACTCGGGGAAGACGACGTCATCAAAGATGTTGAAATTGCAGATGGAACCAAACTGAAGGTGTATCAACGCCTCATCGTGGTTCGTGGACGAAATTTGGGCTATGTCGTTGTTGGGCTACCCACAACCCAGAGTTACCACAACCTGGAGATCCTCCGAAACATCATCGCCGTCATGACTATTTTGACCGTCGTTATTCTCGGCTACAGCATCAATGCGGTTGTCTCCCATAATGTCATGACCAATCACCGCAGGTTCCTCAGCTTTGCCTCACATGAGCTCCGAACCCCATTGGCGATCATTATTGGGAACGCGGAGATCGCATTAAAAACACATACCCAAAACGACTACGAAACGGCATTGGCCACCATCCGTGACGAAGCCGAATGGATGAAGCGATTGGTCGCCAACCTCCTATTAATATTCAGGAGTCAGGCTGGATCCGAAATCATTATGGCGTCACCCTTTAATTTTTCGGACATCCTCACCGAAGAAGTAGGCTCCATCAGCCGACGATATCCCCAGAAAATACTGCATCTTCAATTGCCCGACACCGCCGATTTTGTAGCGGACCCCGACAAAGTCCGCCAAGTGGTCCGCAATCTTTTAGATAACGCCGCAAAATATACCGGTGAAATGGGACGGATCGGAGTGTCACTCACCCTCACCCGACGTCTGGCCACCCTGATCGTTGAGGACAACGGAAGTGGGATGGATCCCATCGCACAGCGGCATATATTCGACGCGTATTACCGCCTCAACTACACAGACTCTGACGGTGCCGGGCTCGGACTTGCGATTGTTAAATCCATCGTAGAAGCCCACGGAGGCCGCATTACAGTCACCAGCGCCCTCGAAAAGGGGACCCGATTTACGGTAGAAATCCCCAGCCTTGATGTGGGCAAAATCCGCCAATGGCTACGCAAAAAAAGAGGATGGGTCAGTTAGGTTATTAGTCTTCCAAAGTGAGCTCGATTACGGTATACTCACCCCGCTTCTTCGCACTATTGCGTGCATATTGGGGAGTCGCCAAGTGGCAAGGCAGCGGTTTTTGGTACCGCCATTCGAGGGTTCGAATCCTTCCTCCCCAGCCAACTCAGACACTCATTACATTCGTTGCTCGTTTTCCTTCGTTCAAAAGGGAAACAGCGTTTCCCTTTTGGGATCCCTTCCTTTTTTGATTGGTTGAAAGCACTCCCTAAAGATGGATTTTGAGTTTCGGTCTACTGTCATAGATCAGAAGGCGTTGGTGTTTAATCGCCAAGTACAAGCGATTCTTTTAGAACAAAAACCCAATCGGGCCCCTCTGTTTTGCCTTGTTTTTCTCAAAAGGATGGGCCGGCAACACGACATATCGCCCGGTGATCTATTGGCTTGTTGTGGCCGCACTATGCGGATTTATTTCGTAACACCGATTTAAAAAGCCTTAGTCATAGATACCCTTCCACTCAAGAATCGGTGACTACAAATGATACCTCGGATATTTTCACCTTTTAAATACAGCTAATTTAGCTTCCATATTTTTATCCCGCCTAATATCAACACCCCCATTGCAACTAGGTTTCCGACGGCCCATGTCGGCCTCGTCATTAATGAGTAATAGGTGTTCCAGCTAACCACAAAGGCAAGAACAACTGCACACATCCCTGCCGCTATATATTTTTGAACAGTTAACAATCTTTTGCCTGGAACTGCCCTATATAAAAAAGAGATTCCCAAATAAGCGGGTACTAAGATGCTCACTAAAGCAAAAGGAATATAAAAAAATCCATCAAGCAAAAACTTAATCCGAGGATGCACCAGAAGTACTTCCGCCCAACCCCACGCAATACAGCAAGAGAATCCTATAAAAATGAAAGAAACGGCTTTATACAGGCGGCGAAAAATCATTTTAAATATCTTACAATTAATCGACAATCTCTCTTGTACAACCTCATAAATACATGGAAATGACCGTTTTCAGTCCCATTAATTTCAATACACCCCGCCGTTCCCTTAAATAATCCCCCATGAATATAGAAACTCCCGCGTCCATAAGCGTTGCCTTTTATCTGCTCCAAAGGAGTCGCGACTAATCCCCATGCCGGGCTTTTTTTTAGCCACTTCAGCGTATCCCACAGGCCTTCGCTATTATCTGCATCTACAGTCTGAGTAAAATGAACTTTATATTCATCTTCTGGCAACGGGCCGTAGCCCTCCTTGGGTTGATCTGTAATCGAACTCGATGAATGGCCAGAAAAGGCCGTCCACTTTTTTTTAGTTCGTCCATTTCGGGCTTTTAGGTGTAAATAATGCCGATCAAAAAACAGATAATCTCCCTCATTACAGGTAATAGCCAAATTTTCTAAATTATTGAATTTATCTTTATCGGCTTTTAAACGCACCGATTCCTTGCCTGATTTTGGCTTAAAAACCTGCACATTCTCAAGTGCAACTTTATCCCCTTGGGCAAGTAAGTCATCCAACGTATATTCAGAATATTCATCTGAAATAAAATGAATGTTATGGCCAGACGCAGTTTGCTTAATCGCTACTATTTTCATTCAAAAACCCCTTTTGGGCCACATTTTCAACTTTGGGATTCCTAGAATTGTTCATTTTATCGATAGCCTCATACGGAAACCGCTTCCAAACGATCCAAAGACCCCGTCCACGCGCCAGTCATCCCTGCGCGCGAGTCATTAAAGACCTGATTCTGATGCTCCAGAATCCAGTTGCTGGCGGACTGAAAGCCCGAGGGACGAATAATGCAAGGACGCCGTTGCGCGCTTTTCTCTCGTGTGATCAGCCCCGCTTTTTCCAACACTTTCAAGTGTTTTGTAATCGCCGGCATACTCATACTAAAGGGCTGAATTTGTTTAACTAAACGGTTAATTAACCAGATGGTTACATGCGGGTCAATAAGTATCTTTTAGATTATCTACCTTTTAGCCACCCTCCCCAACGAGTTACACTACCGACACCCTTTCACCTTCCCCCTTAAAAATAATGGCGTCAAAAAAACCACCCAATCGGAGGCCCTGTATGCACAGAATAATCGCGGCAGTATCTGACAGCCCTGCTTTAAAGGCAGATTCCCTCAAACGCAGAATCGACCTAACGGAGGATTTAAACCGCGAGGTGGTCGACATCAAAGGCATGGCAAAGTTCATAGGTAAGGGGATATTTGCAAAAAAAGCATTTAAAGCCGGCGAACTAGTGGTTATTGGGATTCAAACAGAACCCGCCGAAAAAAGTATCCACAGCATTACGGGACCCGATGGAAATGAATATATATACAATCATATCGCGGAGACCATCAATCATCATTGCAACCCTAACACCGGACCACTACAAGTGGGTGACTCTTGGAGCTTTTTCGCACGCCGAGGCATCGAAGCGACCGAGGAAATTACATGGGCCTACGACTGGACGGAACCGGTAATCGGTCATTTTAATGGCGACGGTGACAAAGGCGGCCAATGTCTTTGTAGCAGCGCTGACTGCAGAACACCATTAAAAGGGTTTAACACCCTAAATCCAACACAGGTTGAGGCCATACAACGGCAAAAAGAGGAGTTAAAGGTAGCCGTCGCCGCCTACTCTAGGACAGCGATCTAAACCGAAGTCCCTAAACCAACAAACTCTCTGGTTAATGCAACAATCCGATCTTGCTGGCCATCGATCAATTTAAAATCATGGTCAGTTTCCACCAATTCAAACCGAATGGCAGAAGAAACCGACCCATGTTGTTTAACGATGTCCCCAGGTATCCGGTCGTTGTCCAACGACACTAAATGCTGAACAAGACTGCCATCCGGGGTGTAAAAGGACTTTATACCTGACATCTCAACCCAGAATATCAAATATCAGATCCGTGTCCCAATTTAGTCATAGCCCTGCGTCCTCAAAAAGAGTCGATCACGGACTCGTGTAGTCATCACCATATCCCCACGTTCTCCTTAAACTTTTTACTGCTTTCCCCTCTACTGAACCTGAACACAACGCATCATAGCCGCTCCCCGTCAGTTCTCCTAATTACGTTTATTTTTTATTGATATATTAAGAAATTTCAAACATTCAAAAGAAGAGTTATCACCCGTCACCCCGTCCAATTCTCGAGGTTTAATGAGGGCGAATAATTTGTATCTAATCCATTTACCAACTAAACTCTTGAGGGAAACATTCAATTTGGAAATAAAAGGACAACTATTCTATGAAAACATTTGATCGCAAAAGCAAACCGAGCGGCGGCAGAGACTTCGGCGGACGAGATTTTGGCGGACGAGATTTTGGCGGCGGCCGAGACTTCAGTAGCGGCCGAGACTCTGGCGGTCGCGATTATGGCGGCGGTTACGAAAAAACAAACACCATGCACAAAACCACTTGTAGCCAATGTGGGTCCGCTTGCGAAGTGCCTTTCAGACCATCAGGTGAACGACCTGTGTTCTGTAACAACTGTTTCAAACGGGACGGAAGCTCCGCACCTCGACGTTCATTTGATGATCAACCAAAGCGATATGGTTCAGACAGCGGATCCTCGTCAACCCCATACAAAAGCCCCGATCAATCTGCAAAACAATTCGAAGCGATCAATGCCAAGCTAGATAAAATACTAGAAATCTTGGGCGAAACCGAAGAAGACTAGGTCTTCTTAAAAAAAAGGGGATGAAAATCCCCTTTCGTTTCTTTTACTGCTCCGGCCACTTGTACAACATATATAAAATTTCCACTTTTTCTCTCGCCCATGGGGTCCGTCGCAGAAATGTCAGGCTCGACTTCACACTGGGATTAAAGTTAAAGCAACGAATTTTAATTTTCTCGCCGAGCTGCTCCCACCCATAGTGGTCCACCAGCTCGGTAAGAAGCATTTCCAAGGTAATCCCATGTAGGGGATTATTGGGTTGCGACGGGTTATTGGGTTGCGATTCGGTCATAGTGGCAGTTTATCACAACACCCGGTACACTCGCCCCATGACAATCACAATTATCGCCGTTGCCCTGTTGATCATTTTTCTCGCCCAATCGCTTCGAGTCGTCAAAGAATATGACCGAGGGGTCGTGTTTTTCTTAGGAAAAGTAACCGGGGTCCGAGGCCCTGGCCTGATCATTCTGGTCCCCATCCTTGAACAAATGACCCGCGTCACACTGCGGACTATCACGATGAATATTCCCTCACAAAAAATTATTACAAAAGATAATGTTTCTATCGACATTTCCGCCGTAGCCTATTTTCATATCTCAGATCCCAAAAAGTCCGTAGTGTCCGTCGAAAATGTATACGATGCGGTAAGCCAAATCAGCCAAACGACCGTTCGAAATATTGTCGGCCAGTTTTCTCTGGATCAGCTATTGTCTCAAACAGCGCAAATCAATGCACAGATTAAAACCGTAATCGATGCACACACGGAGCCCTGGGGAGCCGAAGTCACTATCGTTGAAATCAAAGACATCACATTGCCGGACAACATGCAGCGCGCCATGGCCAAAGAGGCCGAAGCCGAACGGGAACGTCGCGCCAAAATCGTGGGTGCCGAGGGAGAATTCCAGGCCGCGGTCAAATTAGGCGAAGCCGCTGATATCATCGCAGCTCATCCGGTTGCATTACAGTTACGCACATTGCAAACCATGGCCGAAATCGCCACGGAAAAGAACTCTACGATTATCTTCCCAGCGCAATTTATGACGACGGTTCAAGACGCCATCAAATTCATAAAATCGGAGTAAACCACAAGGGTCTCCGCCCGCAAAAAAGATACCCCAACCGTTATTGGGTGGTGTATACTTTTACTACATGGGGACTCAATTGAACCGCAGGGTATCCATTTCAGATTCAGTTCCGGCATCGACGCCTCCCAATGTTTCAAATTGGGTCCGAATAATCTGGGGGATGGGGATAGGTCTTTGTTCATTATACTGGGGGCCACAGTTAGCCGATTCCGTTGCCAAAACAAAAGCACCTGCTGAGTTTCGTCCGTTTAATTTCCTTAGAGTATTTCGACTCCTCCAATGGGTAATGTTAGTGTCACAGTTTGGAACCGCTCGAGGGAGCCAACACCTCCGGAATGGGTCGAGGCTGCTGACCGTTTGCGGGACCATCGATTGCTCGGCTGTGGATTCGGCGACACCTGTAGTTCCTCAAGGATGTGGAACGTTTCCATGGCTAGCAGCATCGATGTCTCGATCGGAGGTCTCGACCTATGTTGATGCTCGAATCCCGGGACTCCTGGGAGGAGTAGATTGTTCTGCAATCACAACGGGTACATCATCATGCTCTGATCTTTGGACTGGGCTCGATTGCTGTGTCGCTTCAAGCCCAAATAATATGGTCTTCGGAATTCCTGTTCGATGATCAATAAGTGCAATTGAAAAAACTTTTTTTACAATGCTTTATATGCACGCAACCAGCTCGTTTAGCATGTGCGACGATGTTGCCGTCGAAGCCTTCGTCGGACGACCTGAAACATTCCCTGGGTATGCCAATCGTTTTGAGGTAAACCAGCATATTTGGGGGAATATTACTGCGTTGAGGAACTACGTAAACGATCAAGTCACCGCCATTGGTATTGAAGAAAATGCTGATATCGGAGGGTTGCAAGGGCAACTTAATGCGGAGGTCGCCGACCGAGCGGTCGACGAAGCTGTGCTTCAAACCAATATCGACGCCGAAGCTACCACCCGAGCAAGTGCAGTAACTGGATTGCAAAGCCAGGTCACCACCACGGCCAACGGGCTCGCTAGTGAAATTGCGGCTCGCGGGACGGCAGAAGCCCTCCTTCAAACCAATATCGACGCCGAAGCCACCACCCGAGCAAGTGCAGTAACTGGATTGCAAAGCCAGGTCACCACCACGGCCAACGGGCTCGCTAGTGAAATCTCCGATCGGGGCGCAGCGATTTCAACTCTTCAGCAAACCATGCTGACGCAATTCGGAATCTACGACACTTCATTCTTGTCGATACTTGCGGTCGATTCGTTTGGAAATACCTCGACTGCCGGTGTAACTACTTCGAACACGATTGATACCACCGCGCCGACCCCACCCAGCAGCGTTGTAGGTACCAATTCCGATACCAGCGTGACACTAAGATGGTCCCTATCAAATGACACCTCCGCCGTTGCACTCCGCAAAAGCAGAATCGCGATACCTGCATTGCCTACCGATGGGCTACTGGTTACGGAAAATACCACCACGACCAACTACACGTTGACCGACCTCGAAGATGGCACCTATTACTTCTCTCTGTTCGCTACCGACGCTTTTGGCAATGTCAGTGAAAAAGCATCCACTAGTGTCACGGTTGATGCCAAACCCACCTTGGTCAAATTAGTAGATCGATCTGAAGTCAAAAAAGGGACTTTGGAGATCACCACGGATGTCACCAATCCCGTCGTCAACGCAGAAATTGGAAAAAATTCAGACTCCGCAACCGTCAACATCGGTGCCACGCACACCTCCTCAGGCACCAAATTAGGCGTCGGCTCAGGCTCGGTCGGGAACATCGTGATTTCATCGCACAACGCCTCTTGGGTCGACCAAGGTGACGTCAAACTGGGATCTGGCGGCGGCGCAGGCAACATCCTTCAATCCGATGGAATGGTCGATATTTCAGGAAGCCTATCATTGGGCAGCGACAGCACCAGCAGCGGCAACTACTCCCTCAGCGGAGGCACATTAAAAGCCCAAACGATTGTTATCGGCGCCAACGGAGGCACCGGAACATTTGACTGGACTGGAGGCACCCTCCAGACCAGCGGTGTCATCGGTGATTTGACCAACAAAAGCGGCACCCTCGAAGTGGATAGCGATCGCCCCGTCAACGTTACCGGAAACTACGTCCAATTTGCCTCCGGCACCGTTGCCTTCACGCTTAAAGACTCTAATCCGGCACTCGTGTCAGGCAACAAAAGTGTCTCAACCGCGACGCCACTGTTAAGCAGTACAGGGCTCCTCACCATTTCCGGCACCATCATCATCCAAAAGAGTGGGTACTCCCCCAAACCAGGCGATCATATCGTATTGGTCAACCGATCCGCTCATATCGCGAGTAAAGAAAGTCATATCGCAAGCATCCCCACGTTTGTCCTCCCGGAACTGGATTCCCGGATGAGCTGTTACACCAGTGCATTCGAAACCGAAGGAACCATAGCCGTCGTCGGAAGCAGTAGCGACTTACTCGCCTCCCGCCCCCTTAATTTCCCAAATCCATTCAAATTAACCACCGGAACGTCCATCGGATACTGGCTCAACAACGCGGCCGACATTGAATTACGAATTTACACCGCCACTGGCTCAGAAGTCTTCCGAAAATCGCTCGTGTCTGGAGTCGATGACGGGGCAAAAAGTGGATACAACAAAGTTCCCATTTCCCGAGATATCATTGGCACAGACCTCCCCAGCGGGGTTTACCCTTATATCTTGATTTCCAATAGCAAAGTCGTGGGCAAAGGACGCTTCGTCGTCCGGCCCCAGTAACACGGAAAGAGAGATGAATTCCATGAAAACAAAAGCATTAATTGTCGCAATGATTCTCTGCGCAGGGATTGGATCACTCACGGCCGCCCGATATTACACCGATATCACCACAGTGGGAACCTCTGCTGAAATGATGGGAATTGGAAATGTTCAGGGATTTTCCCAACAAGCGTCCGTCATTTTAGAAAGCCCCGCAGGCCTCAGCTACGCAAAAAACAGCTTTTCTGGATTCTATACCAGTTTTAACGGCGGCGCTGACTATATGACCAGCGCATTTAGCTTTAACCCCCAACCCGAACTAACCATCGCCATTGGCGCTGCATACCAACGCAGTTCGGGCCTCGATGTCACCAGTACCAACAACGCCAACGAATACGTCGCCAACTCCCAATTTGATGTCGATGTTATCCAAACTGCGATCGGTGTCGATTATCGATTATTAGACACGGTGCACATTGGTGCCGCATGGACAGGTTACGCCAGCAATCTCTACGACATCCACGGATCAGGTGCCGATTGGACCATTGGATTACGATGTCAGACCCCGATTGGTGATCTCATTGCCACAGGGAAAAACATTTTGGGCAACCACATCACGTTCACCGACGGCACCTATGAAACACTGGCCCGCCAATGGTCGATTGGGTATAAATCGACCCCGTCCTATTTTTTTGACTCCGAAATCTTTGCCCAGATCAAGCACATCGACGGGATCGATTCGCTGGCCAAAAACATCGGAATTCGAGTCTATCCGCTGGAAGCACAGATATTGTCCCTCAGCGTGGGTTACAAGGATAAACTGGTGATTTCCAGCCTCAAACAGACGATTACCGCAGGCGCCATCCTCCACTTAGGATCATTCTCAATTGAATATGGCTACGACACGACCGACGTTTATCAAGACGCACAACAGCATTATGTGTCATTTGGGATTAAGTACTGACTCACCATCGACATCTCTCCAAAAATTCGGAAAAAGGGAGAAAATCCAAGCACATACGGGCCGGTTTCTCGTTGACTACAGCCCGCAACCGAGTCTAAATCCCGGAGATGTGCGATTTCTCGCCGGACGCCGTGTAGCCCCGCTACACAAGGTCCGGCGAAAATAGTGCAGATCGGAATTTAGGCCGGTTGCGCTTCCTTAACTAATTTATTTTGCTTAATCCATGGCATTAGCTCGCGGAGTCGCGCGCCAGTCGCCTCAAGTTGATGCTCAGCACCGGCCTTGCGCCACGCATTTAACTTCGGAGCCCCTGCCTTGCTATCCGCAATAAATTGCCGAGTAAACTCTCCGGACTGAATTCGCTCCAAAGCCGCTTTCATAACCACCTTGGTTTGTGCCGTAATAATTTCAGGGCCTACCAAATAATCACCAAATTCAGCCGTGTTTGAAATTGAATAGCGCATATTGGCCATGCCGCCTTCGTAGATCAAATCGACAATCAATTTCATTTCATGCAGACATTCAAAGTAGGCCATCTCCGGTGGATATCCCGCTTCAACTAGGGTTTCAAATCCTGCTTGCATTAACGCTGTAACCCCACCACAAAGGACCGCTTGCTCACCAAACAAATCGGTTTCACATTCGTCCTTAAACGTCGTTTCGATGATTCCAGATCGGCCGCCGCCCACACCAGATGCCCACGCCAATGCAAGGTCTTTCGCCTGACCCGACGCATTTTGCGCCACCGCGATTAAGCAAGGAACGCCAGCACCCTTAAGGTATTCACTACGAACCGTATGTCCAGGCCCCTTCGGCGCAGTCATAAACACATCCAAATCAGCCCGAGCATCGATCAATTTAAAATGGATATTCAATCCATGGGCAAACGCCAATGCCGCCCCTGGTTTAATTGCATCTTTAACCGATTGATACAGGTCGCCTTGGTATTCATCTGGCACCAACATCATGATGATATCGGCGTTTTTTACGGCTTCAACCGGCGTCGCCACTTCAAAGCCTGCCAACCGTGCACGCTCCGCACTAGGGGATCCCGCGTTCAAACCAATAACAATATTTGTAACGCCGCTATCCTTAAGGTTCAACGCATGCGCATGGCCTTGGCTACCATAGCCGAGAATAGCAATCCGTTTCGATTTTAATAGACCAAGATTCGCATCTTTGTCGTAATACAATGTAAGACTCATTTTTTTCTCCTTTTAAAACGATCCTTCATAACAGATCGCAAGTATCTCAGATCCAATTATTGAAATAAATAGAATAAAATGAAATTCTGTATTGCTCAAAATGCAACAACAATATGGACATTCACACCCTCACCGTTTTTATAACCCTGGCTGACCAGCTCCATTTCCGAAAAACCAGCGATCAGCACCACATGACGCCGTCTGCACTGACGCGAGCGATTCAACGGCTCGAGCACACCCTGGGCGCGTCACTATTCGACCGAAACAAACGATCCGTCTCGCTCACAGACACCGGCCACCACTTCTACGAATTTGCCCGCCAAACGATCACGGCGTATGACGCGCTCCAAGGCCACGTTCACAGTCAGACGCCCGATCAATTGCGGGGTAGCATCAAGATTTACTCCACAGTTACGGCGGCGTATTCAATCATGCCGGACCTCGTCAAACGGTTTCGTGACGCATATCCACTCGTCATGACCTATCTCGAAACCGGAGTCGCTAAAGGAGGATACTCCCGTCTTGCCAGTGGCGACGCTGACTTTGCGATTGGCATTATCACCTATCCCCACCATCAAGACTTACTCTGCAAAAAAATCCTCGAAACCCCGCTAGTATTCGTCGTTCCAAAACCCCATTCCCCCCAAAATATCCAAGGGATTCCCCTCATATTCCCCGAACAAGGTGACTTGGCGACTATTATCACCGGGTATCTAAAAACCAATAACCTTCCCATCCAAGTGCATAGCTACGTCGAAGGACACGAAGCCATTTTAGCCATGGTCGCCGCCGGACTGGGCGGGGCCGTATTACCTCAAATAGTCATTGACTATAGTCATCTCAAGGATTCGATTACCGTTATTCCTCTCCAACCGCCACTCCCCTCATTAGAGGTTGGCGTATTTGTAAAAAAATCAGCTTTGGCCTCCCCCATCAAACGGGCTTTTTGGGACCGATGTCAGCCTTAAAATGAGGCTAAATCCAACCCCGCCGCCGCTCAACCCTATAGTGGCATTATTTAGGACTACCACATTTGGCCTAGTGTCAGGTAATATCTGCCTTGGAAATCATCCACACACTCCTTGGAGGAAAATCAATGGACCGACGTAATTTTACTATGGCCTTAGCCCTATCAATGGCAATCCTACCTTGCGCACACACTTTTGGAGCAGACAAACTACCCGCAAAAAAAGCAAGCGCAACGACGACCGCCGCAGCCCCAATTGCAACGGTTGATGGCGCCTCAATTACTGTTGACGAATTTAATGCACGACTCAAAGCTATTCCAGCTCAATATGCAGCAACCTTCCAAACCAAAGAAGGCAAGGCCCAATTGCTGGAACAACTAATCAACGAACAAGTATTGCTCAACGTTGCGAGACGGTCCGGCCTTGATAAAACCACCGATTTCAAAACCCAAATGGACCTTGCAAAAGACCAAATTTTGGTTGCCCTTTACATCCGTGAGAATATTCCTCAATCCGCTCCAGTGTCTGAGGAAGACGCCCTCCAGTTCTATAAAGCAAATCCAGCCCAATTCCGTTCAGACGAACGCCGATATGTTCAACAAATACTGGTTGCAACAGATGCTGAAGCCAACGGAATCGTTACCAGCATCCGCACCGGAACCCCTATGGATTCAATTGCGAAATCAAAATCATTAGACCCTGGATCTGGCGCAAACGGTGGATACATCGGATGGATCACTAAAGGCCAAACTGTCCCTGAATTTGAACAGGCCGCATTTAGCAACAAACCCGGGCATATCCCTGTCGTTGCAAAATCACAATTCGGTTACCACGTGATTAAAGTTCTAGAAATCCAACCTGAATCATCAGTCGATTTCCCACAAGCAAAAATAGCAATTCAAAATGCACTTTCAACTCAAAAACGCCAAGCGCTTTTAGCTGAAAATGTGTTGGCCGCCCGCAAAAAGGCCAAGGTAACTTCCGACGCTAGCAAGCTGTAGCATTGCAGAGGCGAAAGATATTTCTCCCAGGCCTACCCGCGACTGGGTACCCATCAGACAAAAAACGCCCCTCATCGGGGCGTTTTTTTTTGTCTTCCCGTTTTGTATTCCAAATACAAAATACAGGGCGAAAGATGTTTCGCCTCTACTCAAACCAATTTATTTAATAAAACCGAGGCATCACAATCGCCATCCCCTCAAGTCGTTTTAACAGGTCTCCATTGGGATCCGCTGATGGAACAGACTGCCCAGGTGTCAGCGTGGTAATAACCGCCTTACCAATCAGATGCCGCCCTTCCTTCCCGTCAGCAGAACGGGTTCTGATCCCCCAGATATTGTGAAACGCCAACGCCCGGCCCTCTTGGGAGCCTACGTACACCATGATATGGCCCTTCAGCCATAACAGCGTCAGAAACGGCACCCCATTCGATAAAATCATTTTTTCTTTGTCCGCGGGGGCCAACGATTTGAGATTCACAAAATAGCCGCCATATCGCCCCTGATCATTTCCATTGCGAGGAAGCCAAATTCCAAAGGGCACAAACATATCTTGAATCATCGATGCACAATCTCGATCGCCATAGAGATCCCCCCACCCATACGGTTGACCTATCAACGACATTCCCACTCGCGCCAAATTTTCAGCAGTTAACGCGATCGGCTTACGCCCCGCATCTGATTTTGATACCACGGCCCTATCTATAATCGCCATCCCGCCACTACTTCTTTTAACCACCCGAACAATATAAAAATGGGGAGTCTCCCGCACCACCGGCATCATCATCCCCACCCGAGCGGTCCATAAAAATTGACCCGAGGGATCATATACGGGGACTTGATCATGAATCATCCCGACATACGGTTGATTTTCGTACAATTTAGCCTGGGCATCCGTCACCCATGCGATATCTTGCACGGGCACCCATCCCGCCAACTCGGCCGTTTCGACCAGCACCCATGCTCTATCGTTTGAAAAATGAGTCGCCACGACGGGCGTATTCGCCGACAATCCCGTTTCTTGACCGTAATCAAATGGGTAGCCTTCCCCCGGCAAATCAAATGACAAATAAAACGGACGCCCAGTCGGTGCCAATCGAAGGTTGGTATTCGCCACAGTAATCGCCTTTCTAAAAAGGCTAGGGTAATGGGCCACATCCATATTGGTGACAAACCCCGCAATCGTGGTCCGAGGAATAGGCAACTTATTTTCCCCATAATAAGTCGCAGCCGTGATCGTCCCAACGAAATATCCAAGACCCTCTTTAAACGCCAATTTTTTGCGATGCCATGGCGAAAAAAACCGAGTATTAAAGTCAGAATCTCGCCATTTTTGAATCGATTCCGGCACCAAGAGCACCCCGCTATTTTGAGACACTAACCGCATTAAATCTTGAGGAATATCGGTGGACGGCGCCGCTATAACCGAAGCAGAAATCCCCCCAATCAAAAAAACCATCCCGGACAAAAAACAGGCCCATTTATTTTGATAACTCATGAATGCAATAGTAGCCACAAAAAACCGTAATGGCCATCGATATTGACGGCCCCCCGGCAGCCTTCGCCACCGATGACAAAACACACCAATTTCAGTATCATTTTCTGATTCTCATATCATTGAATCTATCACCTGGGGTACCCGCACTATTTTATCTATATATTGGTCGTCGCTAAATTGCTCGGCGTTATCGCAATTATCGCTGATCGCTTCACGACTCTCAAAGAATGGGCCTACGCAGGATTCGCATTTATGATGATTTCCGCGTCCGTTTCTCATTACGCATCCCATGATCCAACAGCCCACACCGCCATGCCAATGGTCGCTTTAGCGATATTTGCTGGATCTTATTATTACTGGAAAAAGATAAACTCGTAGGGTTTAGAACGACCTCACCCCGCATTGCATGCGACCCTCTCAACGATTTCTCGTGGAGAGGGTAAATTGCAAATACAAGTTAAGCCCGATCGGCCAACAATTCCCAACGGGCCATGTTTTTCCCCAAAAGAATATCGATCTCTGCCAATCGTCGACCGGCAGTTTCGAATTCCTCAGTTGACCCTACCGCCGTCGAAAACAACGTTGCCAACTGAATCTTTTCTGACTCCAACGTCTCGATATCGGATTCTAAGGTCTTAAATTCTTGCCGTTCTTTAAAACTGAGTGGCTTTTTTTTCTCAACCGCACCAATCGGTTGCGGAACCTTGGGTTCGGGCATTGCTACTTTAACTTCAATTTGTGGAGGCGCAGACTTTTCAGACTCCGCATAATCCGAGTACGTCCCCCAGAACGGGGCAATCCCACCCTTCCCGTCAAAAATAAACAAGTGATCCACAACCCGATCCACGAAGTAGCGATCATGGGAAATAATCAACACACACCCGTTAAAACTCAACAAAAAGTCTTCGAGCACCGACAAGGTCATAACATCCAAATCATTGGTCGGTTCATCGAAGAGTAGAAAATTGGGATTTTCCAACAACATACAGACCAACTGAAGTCGCCGACGTTCACCCCCCGAAAGCTTGCCGATTGGCGTGGCAAAACTGCTACTGGCGAACAAAAAGCGTTCCAACAATTTGGTGGCGGATACCCGCGTGCCATCGTGCAGAGTCAGCTGTTCCCCGAACCCCTTTACGTAACCCAAAATAGTCACGTTGGGATCCATCGCATCACTTTGTTGCTCAAAATGGCCAAAATGGGTATTTACCCCCGGATCCACCTCTCCGCTGTCCGGCTTCAACCGCTCTGAAATCAGATTAAACAAGGTTGATTTTCCGGCACCATTGGGCCCCAGAATCCCAATTTTGGCCCCCTCTTTGAATGTGTAGGAAAACGGATTAATGACCCGTCGCCCCTCAAAGGATTTGCTAATTTCTTTGAGTTCCAAGATCTTCTTGCCCATTCGACGACCGGCAACGCCTAACTCAATCCCCTGATCTTCTTGGTAAACGGTGCGATTTTGCATGGCTTCAATGCGGTCTTTTCGGGCTTTTTGCTTCGTCGATCGGGCTTTAGGCCCCCGCTTTAGCCATTCCAGCTCTACCCGCATTGCCGACTGAATAGATTGCTCCTGATGCGCTTGGGCCGCCAATCGCTCGCCCCTCAACTCCAAAAATACAGGGTAATTACCCTGATAAATAAACAGCGATTGCTGATCAATTTCAAAAATCCGGGTGCAAATACGATCCAAAAAATACCGATCATGGGTGACCATCAACACCGTCGCCCGACTCCGCTTCAGCATTCCCTCCATCCAATCGATGGTTTCAATATCCAGATGGTTGGTTGGCTCATCCAAAATTAATAAATCGGCATCTTCAAAAAACAACCGCGCCAACGCAATTTTTTTAACCATCCCTCCAGAGAGGGTGCCCATCAGTTGGGTGAGGTGGTCAATATGAAGTTCATTCAGAATCGATGTGACCCGGTCCTCATATTCCCAGGCATTGGCCAAATCCATTCGAACCACCAAATCCGCAAATGCCGCCGACAATTCCTCGGTGGGATCCGTTTCCAATTGATCCAAGCATTCGTGATATTCCCGAATCACTTGCGTTACCGCCGAATCGCCGCGAAATAAATGTTGTGAAATAGAATCTGTTGGCGAAAATACGGGCATTTGTTCCAACATCGCCACCGCCAAACCGGGGGTCACCGAGATATTCGGATGGGGAGTGGTAATGGCCTCCGCCAATTCCGACAACAAGGTACTTTTCCCACACCCATTGACGCCGATGAGGGCTATTTTCTCGCCACTTTCTACAGAAAAATTTATTTTATCGAATAATTGTTTTGCGCCGCGAGACGCACTTAAGTTTTGAACCGCTAATAATGTCATACTCAAACTATAACATGGCAAGGCCTGGTCTTTAGACAGGCGGTAAAACTGAAATTTTAAAAATAATACTTCGATAATTAATTGGTTTAATTAAAATATACCCAACCATAGAGAGACCCACATGCATTTCAAACACATCAGCTCCCCGAACACCCATCCACTCCGACCATTCATACAAGCGACTGGCGCCCCATCGATTAAAAACCCAGTGTGTTTATCGGTGCTCCTCGCCAGCATCTTAACCACCATCATCGCCTTTTTAGCCCAAATTCCCGGGGCGTCGGCTGCTCAAGTGATCTGCATCGGCGAACAACACAATCCTTCAGCTGGCATCCCTGGACATCGAATTAACATTTCGCCAGAACATTATTGGAAACTCCCTGACGTTTCGGGAGTTTCAGAAGGAGATTGGGCAAAAAGTTACGCTCAAGCCCTTAACGAAACACTCGCAATCACCGGAGCCGCGCCCATTAAATGGGTTGCTGCCGAACGTGCATTTACCGGATTTTTTAATACCGAGTCCGGGGATCAAGTCGCCACGTCTTTACCATTACGAAGAACCGTATTCGACACAAAAAAACCGCCCCGCGCGGCAATGTTGAGATCACTGACCGACACACTTGCCACACTTGAAACCCCCAAAACCATGAGGACAATCGACGGGATGAGCGAAGTTTCAAATGTGGTTGCACCGTTA
Organism: uncultured bacterium; assembly: GCA_903864835.1. Classification (GTDB taxonomy): domain Bacteria; phylum Margulisbacteria; class Marinamargulisbacteria; order SXXA01; family SXXA01; genus CAIPHK01. The sequence continues at coordinate 79,658 of CAIPHK010000022.1, forward strand.
GTTTTTAAAATTGAAAAAAACCTGTCTTTCGACTATGCAAAAAAGACAGTCCTTTATTGGTTCGCGCACATTCAAGTAATGAACCTTAGAAACGACCAATATTGCGACAGTATTGCCACACTATCGTCTAAATTGTCCCCTTCCGAAGTAATGGCCACAGTGGGTGGAGTCGGCCATTTAGCGACAAGTCCCCTCAGTCGCCTCGCCGGCGAACACGCTTTAAATTGTTGTAGCCACACCGTCACGCCGATACAAACCATTACGAGCGATTGGAGCGCTCGCTGGGATAGTGGTGTATTGGCATCCGTATATCGTTTTGTTCGGGAAGTCGGACTGTCGTCCGCCGCTTCCGAATGGAAGCTCACTTTTGACCATCACAAAACAGACCTTGTGGAAACTTTATTACGAGGGGTCTCTCCACAATTTAAGAAAGAAGCAAAGGCCGATATTTCCTCAATACTGCGTGATATCAAATCCAACGGACACCATTTTTTTTCTACGGTGAGTGCGGGTCTAACGGCCGAAGACCTAACATCGTCCCAAAAATTCAAAACTGCCTTCAAAAAAATTACTGACCCAAAATCGGCGCGTTCAGACCTGTAAAAGGATACCAACGGTTGCAGCCCTGAAGCGGGAGGGTATAATTTCCAGATGAAACTCATCGTCATCGGTGGCGGTGCCGCCGGATATTTTGCTGCCATCCACCACAAAGCGGCATTCCCCGCCCATGACGTGCTGCTGATTGAAAAATCAGAAAATGGATTGGCTAAGGTCAAAATTTCCGGGGGCGGACGATGCAACGTTACCCATGCGTGTTTTGACGCCCGCCAATTGGCCGATTATTACCCCCGAGGTGGGAAAGCGCTCATCGGTCCATTCCAACGATTCAATCCCAGAGACACAATGACCTGGTTCCAAACCCGTGGCGTCCCCCTCAAGATCGAGCCCGACGGCCGCGTATTCCCCATCTCAAATTCGTCGCAATCAATCGTAGATGCACTTGAAACCGCCGCCCAAGAACTCGGAATCTCCATTTGGAACCGTTGCGCCGTCGACACAATCGAGCCCCGTCCATCCGGTGGATTTTTGATCACCTTGTCCGCCGGAGCCGTCCATCCCTGCGATGCGATCATTTTGACCACGGGAAGCAGCCGCCAAGGCTACGCGTTTGCCGAATCGTTAGGGCATTCGATTGTTCCTCCGGTCCCCTCGCTATTCACATTTAAAATCAACGATCCCGACCTCATTGCGATACCTGGAGTATCCGTCGCCTCCGCAACGGCCACCCTCACCGGTTCAAAAACCTGGAAACAGACCGGCCCCATTTTAGTGACCCACTGGGGATTCAGTGGCCCGGCGATTATCAAATTGTCCGCATGGGCGGCCCGAGAGTTTTCGGAGTCGAATTATCAATTACCCCTAACGATTAACTGGCTCCCCGCTTATAAAGAGCAGGAAATTGAGGCCACGCTGATGGACCTCCAAGCCTCATCCAAAAAATGGATTTCCAGCAAATCGTTATTTCCCGAAATCTCGGGCCGCCTGTGGGAATATCTCGTTCGTAAATCCATCGAAAATGGCGACGTCCAATGGATTGAAACCGGTAAAAAACAAATTCGGAAATTGATCGAAACCCTCGTTCGAGACCGATACGAAGTTATAGGGAAAGGCGTCTTCAAAGAAGAATTTGTAACCTGCGGCGGTATCCCCCTCAACGAAGTCAACTTTAAAACGATGGAAAGCAGAGTGTGCCCCGGCCTCTATTTCGCCGGCGAAATTTTAGACATCGACGGCATCACTGGCGGATTCAACTTCCAGAACGCATGGACCACGGGGTTTATTGCGGGAGACGCTTTGATATAGGGGGCCGCGGCGTACTACGCCTTTGGCTACTCATTTCGGGTTCAACACCAAGATCTTCTCTTCCGTCATATGGGCAATCGCAGATCGAACCCCTTCGCGGCCAAATCCACTGTCCTTGATTCCCCCATACGGCGTATGATCCAATCGAAATCCAGGGACATTCCCCACGATAACTCCACCCACATCCAATCTCTCAAACGCAGTCATAATCTCGGTATAGTCCAAGGTAAATAGCCCAACCTGCAGCCCAAATTTTGACTCATTTACCATCCGTAAAGCCTCATCAAAATCAGCATAAGGAATGATTACGGCAACGGGTCCAAATACCTCGTCCGCCATCACTGGCTGATCAAACGAAACATCCGCCAAAAGCGTGGGAGAGAAAAACGCCCCCTCCCGACGCCCTCCGGTTAGCACCGTTGCACCCGCGGCCACCGCCTGTCCCACCCAGATCTCCACGCGACGGGCACTGGACTCCGATACCAACGGCCCCACATCCGTCGCCGGCGTCAACGGATCCCCGACACAAAGTCGCTCGGTATGTGCGATCAACCGTGGCAAAAAATCCGACATCAACGAAGCGTTGACCAAAATCCGTTGGACGCTAATACAACTCTGCCCCGCTTGAGAAAACGCCCCGATCGCAATTTTTAACGCAACCGCATCCAAATCCACCACGTTTTCCACCACGACGGCCGCATTGCCACCCAATTCCAAAATCACCGACTTTTTCCCCGCCCTAGACTTCATCGCCCATCCGACCTCGGGAGAACCCGTAAAGCTCAATAACTTAATCCGAGGATCAGTCACCAGAACATCTGCCGTTGCTCTGTCCCCAATCAAGATCGACCAGGACCCCGCTGGCATTCCCACAGAGGCCAAGCACTCCGTCAGCAATTGCGCGGTTCTCGACGCGACAGACGCCATCTTCAAAACAAATGGATTCCCCACCGCCACCGCCGGCCCAATTTTGTGAGCGGAGAGGTTCAAAGGGAAATTAAACGGTGAAATAAATCCACAAAGACCGATCGGAAATCGCTGAGTAATTCCCCAACTCCCTACCCCACGCAGGGTTCGATCCATTGGAATTTTTTCGCCACCGATCCGAAGGGCTTCTTCCGCCGATAGTGTAATTGTATCAATGGCGCGCGCCACTTCTGCGTGGCTTTCTCGAATCGTCTTCCCGACATCTCGAGTAATCGCAAGCGCAAATTCATTCCGATGCTGGGCGATCCACTCCGCAATTTCCGTCAGCCATCGTGACCGTTCAAACGCGGAGATCTTCCTTAAGGCCAATTCCGCGGAAACCCCACAGGCAATTGCAGACTCAAAATCAGCAGAGGTCCCGATTTTAGCCAAGCACCCAACCTAAACTTAATCCCAATGACAACGCCAACAACAGCCGCCCAGTTTGCCCCAACAACGGATCCAACGCCCGCCCGTCCAGTTTCCAGACCTGACGCATCAATCGTATCGCCACAGCACCCACCATCCCCGCAGCTACCGCACTCCAACCACGGCCATTTGCAACCGCCCATCCTCCGGCAAGAAAACAGCCCCCCGCCATGCAGAACGTATATTCCCACCGGGCAAATGTCGCCCCAAAGCGCACTGCCAAGGTCGTTTTGCCAGTAGTTCGATCTTCGTCGATATCCCGCAAGTTATTCACCACAATAATCGCTGTCGCCATCACCCCCAACGCACTCCCGAGAACCAGCGCGGTCAGATTCCACTGCAACACATTCACATAATACGTCCCAGCGGTGGCCACCGGCCCAAAAAACACAAAAACCAACCCATCGCCCAACCCCATATATCCCAAGGGTCGAGGGCCGCCGGTGTATAAAATTCCCATCGCAATCGATACCAACCCAATCCCCACGATCGGCCATCCACAGCGCACCATCAACACACTTCCGGCTAGTGCCGCGATTCCAAAACACGCCACCATTGCCCACCACACGTGATGCGGTGGAATCAATCCGGCTTGCGTCACCCGCACCGGCCCTACCCTGAGTTCAGTATCGGCCCCATTTTTCCAGTCAAAATAGTCATTGGCTAAATTGGTCCCAATTTGGATCGCCAGAGCACTCACCACCGCACAGAGCATGATCCCCCAATGCAATCCACGATCCAAATAGGCCAAAACCCCACCCAAAATCAATGGCGCCCCTGCGGCCGGCAAGGTCCGAAGACGCATCGCGTGAATCCAATGTTTCATCTTTACTTCTAATCCTTAATGCAGGACGGTATGATACCCGCGAAATTCTCCTCGCATCATAACGAACCCACGATTCAAACGACAACCACCCAAAAGGAGCCCCATTCTGTGATTACCCTACGCAAAAGTAACGACCGTGGCCACGCCGACCATGGATGGCTGCAGTCCTTTCACACATTTTCATTCGCATCCTATTATGACCCCAGTCACATTCATTTTCGGCAACTTCGGGTATTCAACGAAGATATCATTGCCGGCGGCGGCGGATTCCCAACCCATGGGCACGATAATATGGAAATTATTACGGTCGTTATTTCAGGAATTCTTGAGCATAAAGACAGCATGGGTAACACCGCACAAATCCGTCCCGGCGAGGTCCAAGTCATGAGCGCCGGCTCCGGAATCACACACAGCGAGTCCAACCCCTCAACAACCGAACCGATCCATTTGTTTCAGATCTGGATATTTCCTAAAACCCAAGACACACCACCGTCCTACAGACAAAAAGATTTTTCGTCCGCTTCCAAAACAAATGAATGGACACGCTATGTGTCACCCGACGGAATCGATGGCTCACTGAGCATTGATCAAGATGCCTTCCTCTACGGAATTTCCCTCACCGAAGGGACCGCTACTCAGCACCCCCTCACGGAAAAGCGGCATGGGTTTATCCACGTCATCTCCGGGATGATCGTGGCCAATGGCCAAATGATGTCCGCCGGTGATGCGGCATTTGTGACTGGCGAGCCGTTAAATATCACCGCTCTTGAGCACAGCCACTTACTTCTATTTGATCTCGGGTAAACGCCAAGGAGCCGGTTTTGTTCTCCCAAATTAAAGCGACATGTGATACTCTCATCGCCATGACATTTAGGCGAAAACCGCTCCCGTTTTTGGGACTAATGGCACTGATTGGCGTTGCGATATTTTTATATGTCGGAAGTGAGTCCGGTCCATCAGACACCCTTCGGTCCGTCGTCCAAATTATTCAAAAATATCACTTTGCCCCCCAAGAAATCGACGATGCGTACTCTAAACGGATTTTTTCGGCCTACCTTAAGCGTCTCGATCCGGGAAAACGATTTTTTATCCAAGACGACATCGAGCAACTGAAACGTTACGAAACGCAGTTGGACGACGATATTAAAACAGGGAATTTAGAATTTGTTTCGCTCGCAAACAAACTTCTCAAGCAACGGTTGGCAGAGTCCAAAGCCATCTACAAACAAGCCATCCAAAGTCCCCAAGAATTATCCATACAAGAATTATCCATAGATGAGACCTTCGAAACCGATTGGGATCGCCGAAACTACGCTGCGGATAAAACGGCATGGACCGACGATTGGCGTAAATTCATCAAATACCAGGTCCTCACCACGTATATCGCAGATGCGGAAAGTGCCACAACTAACGAGGCAAAAGAAGCACTAACCCGAACCAACCCGGCCTATGAACTTGCCGCTCGACATAAAGTCGAAAAAAATATGGACACTTATTTTGACCGACTCATGAAAGAAACGGATAACGACCGTATAGATGCCTTTATCGATTGCGTTGCCAACGCCAACGATCCCCATACGTCATACCTCGCTCCCCAACAAAAAGACGATTTCGACATTAATATCAAAGGATCCCTCGAAGGAATCGGCGCTGTGCTGCAGGAGGAAGATGGCTATATCAAAGTCGCTCGGATCGTCCCGGGAGGCCCTGCATCTCGGCAAAAAGAGTTAAAAGCCCAAGATGCCATTCTTAAAGTCGCCCAAGGTGACGGGGAAGCCGTTGACATCGTCGGCACTCGAGTCCAAGACGCGGTTCGCCTCATTCGGGGGAGCAAAGGAACCAAGGTTATCCTGACCGTGAAAAAACCGGAAGGAAAAATCGTACTCATTCCAATTATCAGAGACATCGTGGTCCTCGAAGAGTCTTACGCCAAATCGGCACTGATAAATGGGCCTGGAAATCAGAGAATTGGATATATTGTTCTCCCTAGTTTTTACCGAGATTTCTCAAATTCAAAAGCCCACAACGCCAGCGATGACCTCCGAAATGAATTAATTCGACTCAAAAAAGCCGGCGCAACTTCCGTCATATTAGATCTTCGCAACAATGGCGGCGGGGCGTTGGATGATGCGGTTAAGGTTGCCGGTCTATTTATTAATTACGGCCCTATCGTGCAGGTCCGGGACCGGAATAACAACGGATATTCCTACGAAGACCAAGACCCGACAGTCACATTTGACGGAGATCTCGTTGTTTTGGTGAATGGATTTAGTGCCTCTGCAGCTGAAATCGTATCCGCTGCACTCCAAGATTACGGTCGCGCCGTTATTATCGGCAGTACGCATACCTATGGGAAAGGGACCGTCCAACAGGTCGTTAACCTCGACAGCATTTGGCCCAATCCCACCCGAGGAGTACCGGTCGGCGCAGGTTCCGTGAAAGTCACTAATCAAAAATATTTTAGAGTGACCGGAGGGTCCACCCAGTTCAAGGGAGTTGAGCCCGACATCGTTCTTCCTGACGTCAATGACTATTTGGATATCGGAGAGCAAACCCAAGCCTACCCCCTGTCATGGACCACCACAACAGCGGCCAAAATTCAAAAATGGAGCGACCAGTTACTCCCTGAGGCGGTTCAGAAAAAATCAATTCAACGGACAAAAGTCGACCCCAACTTTATCGCCATATCCGATCTGGTAACAAAGCTTAAAGCACGTCGAAAAAGTTCATCCTACCCACTCAACCTCGTCAAAGCCGTTGCATCGCAACACGAATCCAAGCAAGAATCCGCCGCCTTAGAACAAATCAAGGTACCCCATAGTGCCCTTGAGGCCGTCATTCCGGATACCGCATGGTTTGACCAATTGGAACCCGAACGTGCAACCGAATATAAAGAATGGCTCAAACAAATCCCTAAAGACATCTATATTAACGAAGCCAGCGCCGTATTATCTGATTTGGCCGTCGCCCGGCTCCCCACGGCCAACCAATGATTCAATCCGACACCATCCACGGGATTTACGGAACAGAGGCCGCAGCCCCCCCCAAATCCCAACCAATGCACCTCTCGATGTTGCCCTGCGACTTAAAGCGCCATTGGGGCAGGTGCGGGATCACGGCCAATTTTCTAGCCACTTCCACGGAAATTCCTAGCCCTGCCGCCGCCAGTATTATTTCGACCGTTATCAACGAAATCCTCGAAAATTCAGTAAAATATTCGGCCATTGATACAAAGCCAATCGATGTTGAACTCTCGATCCGAAACAATACGGTCGAATGCGAAGTCAAAAACTGGGCACGACTAGAGGACGCAACGATCATTGATTCTTATTTCAAAATCATCCACGACAAAGATATTGAAGATCTCTATTTCCTACAGCTCGAAAAAACCGCCACCGATTCTAATAACGCCTCCCAAATCGGACTATTGGGTGTGATGCATGATTATCCCGTAACGTTGGGATGCAGAATCCAGACTACAGCTGATCCGATTACCCCGTTCCAAATCTCTGTCAAAGCCAAGATCTATCTCAACGAGGTGACCCCATAATTATGGATAACGACGACTACAAAATTCATTTTGACAGCCCCAACAAGGTCATAATTTCCGGTGTATTACGCCTTCAATCTCCGAACATCTATGATGACCTGTTCGCTCCGATTCGGGATACGATCTCCCAAGGCCAAAGCATGACGATGGATATTCAAAATGTTTCGTTTCTCAACAGTTCGGGTATTACTGCTCTGGCCCGATTAATTATCGTCGCGAGAACCCACGATGCCCCTTTTTTCATCATTGGTAAGGAAGAAATTCCATGGCAAAAAAAGAGTATCGTGTCGCTCAAACGGCTGTGGCCAAAACTTGAGATTACATTAACGTGAAAAATGCCAATACAAACCAGATACGGAATATCATTAGATACTGACATACAAAAAACCTGGGGGGCAGACTTCAGTATCGATTTCGTTGTCCCACTGGAACTCGTATCTCAATGGCGACGATGCGGCCTCGTATCCGACTTTCTAGCGAACTATCATTCGTTTTGTTTCAACGACCCCAAAAAGGCTCTGTCGATACTCTCAACGATCATCAACGAGTTACTTGAGAACGCAGTGAAATTTTCTATCGACAAAAACAAGCTGGTGACGCTGTCTCTGAGACATTCCAATCACACCATTTATATCGAAACTATCAACATCGCACACCAGGAAAATGCCTCTAAATTAAACGAATTTGCATTCAAATTAGATCAAAATGATGCAGATACCTTATTTTTCGAACAATTGGAAACTGCAGCCACCACATCGGGACTTTCTGGACTGGGGCTACATTCAATTATCAAAGACTATGACGCCCAACTGGGCCTCTTAATTTATCCGAAAATTGACGAGCCCCAATGTTATGAAGTTACGATTACCATCGCGATCGATCTCAGCACCATAAATGCGCTTTAGTTAAGCCCCTCGCCACTGCCCCAGACGCATTGCAGTAAAATTCAATTGTTCATCGGCCCCGGAACCCCCCACCACCTGGGGACTCGCCGGTAAATAGATCATAAATTCAGCCCCCCGATTCAGGCGGCTCTTCACCTCCATAAACCCGCCATGATTCTTCACGATGGTCTGAACGGTAGACAACCCCAACCCGGTTCCTTTTCCTTTTTCTTTCGTCGTAAAAAAAGGATCGAAAATTTTAGCAAGCACAGACTTCGAAATCCCAATACCGGTATCCCGAACGACAAGTCGAACATAGTTTCCGTTCGGAATCCCCTGAGACGTCCCTTGCCGCCGCTTTTCTCTGACCACCACATTTTCTGCGGCCAAAAACAATGTCCCCCCCGACGTCATCGCATCTTTTGAATTCACACACAAATTCAAGATAACCTGGTGAAGCTGGGTGGGATTCCCCACTACCTGCCACAAATCAACCGGCAACTGACAAGATACCGATATTTCAGTAGGAAAGGTGCTTTTTAAAAACTCCTGAATTTCAGTCAGTACTTTGGGAATTGGAATCACCAATTCATTGCCGTCAATCCCACGTGCAAACTCCAAAATTTGCCGTACCAAATTCACACCGCGCTTGGCCGAGTTGTCCAACAAATCCAAAATCTGGACGCTTTTATCGTCTGTACACTTTGGCTTCAATAATCGGATGGACATAAATAATGCAGACAGTACGTTGTTCAAATCATGCGCAATCCCACTCGCAACGGATCCAATGCCCTCCATCCGCTGAATCCTTAAAAACTGCTGCTCTAACAGCTTTTTTTCGGTAATATCCGTGTTTGTAATAACAATAAACCGTTCATTTTCGCGGGAATTGATCACCATCCAATTGCTATCCACAGCAATTTCTTTACGCGATTTAGAGATATGGACCATCTCTCCCCGCCATTCCCCGGACTCTTTCACAGCGTTTAAAATAAATTCTAATTTTTCAGGGCTGGGAATAATAGTATCGACCCTTTTTTTGTCGATGACATGCTCCCGTTTCCATCCATAAATCCGCTCGGCACTCTTATTCCAGTAATACACTTTTTGGTCCAAGCCGATCACAATAATAGCGTCGTTGACCTTATCCAAATACAAGGTATGTTCGCGCAATAAATTTTCAGCCCGACGACGTGCAGAAATATCCCTAGCGATACAGGCCACATGGGTAATTTCGTTGGCGGCATTTCGGTAAGGGGTATAGGTGAATTCACACCATCTTTCTGGCTGACGCGGTAACTGACATAACAAATGCTCCTGGATTTCATGGCCCTCAAAACAGGAGTCAATCGACCCCCGGATATGGGAAATAAAAAAATCGGTTCCCCAGGTCTTTTCGACGGATCGGCCCAACAGTTGATCCACCGTTTTTCCAAAAATAGCCGCCATGGACTCATTCGCCGCTTCGTATAGGTAGCCGCGATTGACCAAGGCCATCCAATCCACCGAACTATTTACAATAAATTCGAATTTTTGAGATTTATTACTCATCTGCTCCGTTTGGCAGCTCAGATCATTTTCGATTACGGTGCTGTGTTGAACGGTAGTGGACAGAACAACTTTAAGGTCAAAAACATCTTGCTCAAGCACATCGATATAGTCCAAAACGTTACCAAACAAATCCAATAAATGACATACAAACTGTTCGGTCACTTTCATTTGAACCGCTGGAGTGGCGACGCGACTCAACGTGGCCAACTTTTCCCGAAAAAGGGGGATACTCGTTTTCGGGGGGAACTCCGAATTGATTCCAAATAGATCCAAGTCTGGGTGGGGCATTAGGTACACTCCGTTCCGTCTTACACTTAGGCAAAATTGTCTAATTCAAGACGTTTTCCGCGAATTTAAGTTCCGTACAAAACTGTGCCTTTAGAAGGGATTCTACAACCAACTTTGTTTCAAAAAGCCGTCCCCCCACCCACAACTGATCAGCTATGAATTAGTCGACAATCTGTGTGCCAATCTGCGTATCCAACGCTTTCCGGTAAATATACCCCGCAGATGCAATGTCATGGACTCCCAAGCCCGTAGAATCGAAAATCGTAATTTGATTCCGAGAAAGGCGTCCTTTTTTTTGCCCACTCACCACATCCGCGATCGACAATTGAACCTTATGCTTCGACAGCACCTTGTTATGAAGCGGAACATTAATTTCTCCGGAATGCGACGCCTGCGCTACGTCATCCACAACGATACGCCCCTTCACCAAAATCATTGGGTCCAGCTCCTGTTTCCCTGGGGCATCGGCACCGATGGCATTAATATGGGTCCCAGGGGCGACCCACGCCAATTCCACAAGCGGCGATCGGGAAGGCGTTGACGTCACCACGATATCGACGTCTTTAATACAGGCGCTCACCGTATCGCATTCCACCAACTTGCCATTAAAAAACTCCCGAACTTGGCGAGAGAACCGAAGCTGCGATTCTCGAGATAGATCATAGATTCGAATTTCAGTCACGGGACGAACCTTACAAATGGCCATCGCCTGATAGTACGCCTGGACCCCGGCCCCAACAAATCCAACCCGATGAGAGTGGGGTCGCGATAGATATTTTGCAGCAATCCCCCCCACCGCACCGGTCCGCATACTCGTAATACGAGTCCCATCAATTAAGGCCAAGGGGGCCGCCGTAGCGGGATCATTCAAAAGAATCCATGCGCGTACCGTCGGCAAATTAAGGTGTTGGTTATCCGGATGAGAATTCACCCATTTTACGCCGGCTACATTAAGTTGCTTACAATAGGCAGGCATCGCTCTAAAATCACCGGTTTGACCTGGAATTTCCAAGTATATTTTAGACGGCATTGTTGCGTCTCCTAGTCCGTACTCGCGGGTTGCTGCCTCTACAACAGCCAAAGCCTCATCCATAGAGTAAAGATCAAATGCGTCGGATTCCGAAATATGAAGCATGTCAGCCAGTCCTTTCTTGCTTAAAATCTGTTATTTAAATAAATCATTACGATGGTCACGGCCACTCTACACAATCAGGCGCTTTTGAATCATTTCGGCCACCTCTAACGGGCTTTGATCCGTGATCGGAATGATGAGGTGTGCAGCGTCTCGGTAAATGGGATCCCGTACGGCCCACAACGCATCCAGGGTTGCTTTGGGATTTTCCGTCTTCAGTAACGGCCGCTGGCGGTCATTTCGAAGTCGCTTCCATAACATTTCCATTGTCGGCGACAAATATACGATCTTCCCGCAGGCCCGCAGCAACGTTCGATTCGTCGGCCGAAGCAACACCCCTCCCCCCGTCGAAATCACGCAGTGTCGAAACCGGAGTAACCGCTCACACAATTCACTTTCCGCATCACGAAACGCAAGTTCGCCCTGCGTCGCAAAGACCTCCGCAATAGGCATATTAAAATGCCCAATCAATAGTCGGTCCATATCCACAAACCGCTTGTGAACCAGCCGACTCAAATTAACACCCACAGTGGTTTTTCCACTCCCCGGCATACCTACCAAAACAATATTTAATGGATATCGCTTGTTATTTCGGGACATTATTACTCGACAGACGCGCCCTTCTTCCGATGGCTCCCGTCGCAATACGGGGCACTCACCGACGCGCCACAGCCACATAACGACACTGATTGAGAAAACTCTAAATTAAATCGCTTCGGAACAAATTCCGTCCCTTTATGGCTTCCATCGCAGATCGGAAAGGTCGCTGACGCACCGCACCGACAAAACGAATGACTCCCCGCCTCCAAATTTATAGAAATGGGCGAATTAGGTCGCATTGTCATACCAAACCACTCCTTTGTTACTAAGTCCCCCAAGGTAACGCCATCCCAAAACCTTAGGCAAGGGTACTAAAATCGGACCCCGCCGATTTCGGAGGCATTTTTTGATACTCAGGCGACTTTTCTTGACGCCAGGACTCCAAGACCGCCCCCATTTGGCGCGCACTTTCTAAAATATCACTCCCCACAGGCGAGGGTTTCGCCTTTGCCCCGGCGCCCGTCGGTTTTGCAGTCAAATCTTTAACCGAATATTTTGTGTCGGGCTCAATACGTATTGCAATCTGATGCGGCTGTTGATTGATAATTTCATATGCCGCCAACACAGGCACCTTTGGATTCCGCAGACTCACAATAAAATGATACCGTTGCCCCGTCCGAATATCTTCCGGTGAAGGATACGCAATTCCTTTCGGATGAGAATGATACAACCCAAAATAACTCAGTCCGTTTTTGGCAAAAAAATCGAAGGCGCGCTGCATGTCATCGGAGGTGACCGCAAACGTATCGGTCCGGTTATACAAATGCTGATTGTGGGTCGGCATAATCCCCATTACCACGTTATCTTTCCCCCCCAAAAATCCCCCCGATTCCTGAGGCAAATTATCCAGCGCCTGCTTGACCAGAATGTCGTAATGCCGCTGGGTAAAAACGAAAAAATCGGGAACGGTCATCGCGCTTGGGAAATATGGTACAAAATAACCCCAGTCGCCACCGACACATTCAACGACTCCAACTCCCCGACTGTGGGGATATTGAGCAACTGATCCGATATTTTTTTGACCCGATGAGACACACCCTCCCCCTCGTTTCCAACCACCAATACAAGTGGGAAATTAGGCTTAAAATCGGGGAGTTTTATTCCATATTCGACATCAGTTGATATGACCCAATACCCCTTGGCTTTTAATCGATCAAGAGAATTTCCGATATTCGCAACCTTCACCAAATCGAGATAATTGATCGCGCCAGAAGATGCCTTAAGAACCCCCGCGCTCAGGGTTGTATTTCGATCTTTAGGAAAAATGACCCCTTTAACACCAAACAATTCCGCGCTCCGTAAAATAGCCCCAAAATTAAACGGATCCTCTAAGTGATCCACCGCCAATAAGATCGGATATTCTTTGGCGATTAATTCTTCCAACGTAATGGGTTTCCGAGAATGGACATAGGCCAATACACCTTGCGCGTTACCTTCCCCCGCTTGTTTGTCCAATTCAGATGGGGTCACCATCGATGTCCGAACACCTGCATCCCGAGCCATTTGCATAATGATTCGGATATCGGGATGGTTTTGCGCGGACGTTGCCACCCGAAGCGAATCCACCGACTGCCCGGTTTTGAGCGCCTCAAGAACCGCGTGTTTACCTTTAATGATGTACATATTCAGACTCGTTTCGTTGAAAAATCTGGGCTAAAAATTGCCCAGTATAGGACTCAGGGACCGCAGCGACATCTTCAGGGGTTCCCGATGCGATGACCTGGCCGCCGCCGATTCCCCCATCAGGGCCGAGATCGATAATATGATCGGCAGCCTTGATCACGTCTAAGTTATGCTCAATGACAATGACCGTATTCCCAGAATCTACCAATCGATTAATAACCTCCAACAAATGAGCAACATCCGCAAAATGTAGCCCAGTAGTCGGTTCATCCAACAAATAGACCGTCTTCCCGGTACTCCGTTTACTGAGTTCTTTTGCCAATTTAATACGCTGAGCCTCACCGCCACTGAGCGTGGTTGCGTTTTGACCCAATTGGATATACCCCAAACCCACCTCATGTAACGTCTTCAACTTGCTCATAATCGGTGGTACCGCCGCAAAGATTTCTAAGGCATCATCGACAGTCATTATGAGGACATCGGAAATAGACTTCCCCTTGTATCTCACTTCCAAGGTTTGATCGTTGTACCGTTTGCCCTTGCACAGGTCACACGTGACATACACATCAGATAAAAAGTGCATCTCGATTTTCACGACGCCGTCTCCCTGACAGGCCTCACACCGGCCGCCCTTTACGTTGAAACTAAAGCGTCCGGGACCATACCCTCGAATTTTAGCCTCCCGAGTCGCCGTAAATAAATCCCGAATCGGGCCAAACAATCCGGTGTAGGTCGCCGGATTGGATCTTGGGGTCCGCCCAATCGGGCTCTGGTCAATGGTGATCACTTTGTCTAAATGCGCCAGCCCGTCGATGCGCTCAAATCGGCCCGGCTTTTCTTTGCTTTTATAAAAATGGCGCATCAAGGCATTATGCAAAATATCGTTAACAAGGGTACTTTTCCCGGACCCTGATACCCCGGTCACACAAACCAATTGCCCTAACGGAAATCGCACCGTGATATTCTTTAAATTATTTTCGCTGGCCCCAACAATGGTTAAAAACCGCTCTGGCTCTGCCATCTTCCGCCGGTCGGGAACCGGTAACCGCGTCCGGCCGCTGATATACCCCGCCGTCTCGGACGCCTCACAGACCAACAATTCATCCAAGGTCCCCGCAAATACAATATTACCGCCATGACGCCCCGCACCTGGGCCAATATCCACCACGTAATCCGCGTGTCGAATCATGTCTTCGTCGTGCTCAACAACGATCAATGTATTCCCCAAATCACGAAGACGCACCAGTGCTTCGATCAGCCGAAGATTATCCCGCTGATGGAGACCGATGCTGGGTTCATCTAACACATATAAAACCCCAGTCAGCCCGGACCCAATTTGGGTGGCCAGACGAATGCGTTGCGATTCTCCCCCACTCAACGACCCCGATTTCCTTCCTAAAGACAAATAGTCTAAACCCACATTTTTCAGAAATCGAAGACGTTCCGAAATTTCTTTATGAACCTTCGATATAATTTCTCGTTCTTTAGGCGTCAGTGGAAGATTCGCCACCCACTCGACCAAGTCCGCGATACTCTTTTCCGTTAACTCATGAATCGTGTGTCCACCGATTTTAAAAAACAGGGCTTCTTTACGTAGTCGGGCACCATGGCATCCATAACACGGCTTCGCCGACATATACCCCTGGAAAAATAACCGCATCCCTTCGGATTGAGTTTGAAAATATCGGCGGCGCAAATTAGTAATCGCGCCTTCCCAACTCCGCCGGCGATGGATCGTTTCCCCCACCTGGGTATGAATAAACGGATTGTCATCCACTGCATCAACCGACCCGTATAAAAAAATATTCCGTTGAACCTCAGTCAGATCTTTATAAAGCGTATCCAAATCAAATCCATGCTGACGCGCCACTAGCCCAACCGCCGCACTATAATAGGTACCGTCCAAATTCATAATTTTGGGAGCGCAGGCCCGAAGCGGCGCATCCGGATCAGAAATCACCAATTCAGGATCAAAATCTAACCGGTGCCCCAACCCCTTACATTCGGGACAAGCCCCGGTCGGCGCGTTAAAGGAAAATAACCGAGGACTGACCTCCGGAACACTCAGGCCACACTTGGGACAGGCCAATTTTTCCGACAACAATTCTTGGCGGTCTGCCGTTTCCACCAAGACCAAGCCTTCGGAATACCGCACCGCCGTCTCGATTGATTCATACAGCCGGGACTGATTTTCATCCGACACGGGAATGCGATCCACCACAATCTCAATCGTATGTTTTTTCTGTTTATCCAATTCGGCAACGTCGTCGAGGCGAGTCACCGTGCCATTCACCCGAACACGGGTGAACCCTTCTTTTTTTAACGATTCCAATTGCTGCTTGTGCTCCCCTTTTCGACTACGCGCAATAGGAGACAAGATGGTCACTGCTTCATTTCCAGACCAAGCCATGACATGGTTCACCATTTCCTGAACACTTTGTCCCGCAATGGGCACCTTACAAGTCGGACAAAACGGTTTTCCGATACTCGAAAAGAGAAGCCTCAGATAGTCATAAATTTCAGTAATAGTCCCCACCGTGGAGCGTGGATTTTGCGAGGTCGTTTTCTGATCAATCGAAATGGCCGGGGACAACCCGTCGATTGAATCGACGTCTGGCTTATCCATCTGATCCAAAAACTGCCGGGCATAGGACGACAACGATTCCATGTACCGCCGTTGCCCTTCCGCAAAAATGGTATCAAAGGCCAGCGATGATTTCCCAGAACCCGACAATCCGGTAAATACAATCAACGCGTCGCGGGGCAATGTCAGCGATACATTTTTAAGATTATGAACCCGAGCGCCTTGAATTTTGATACTAGTGTGCATGACGATTTAAAAATTCCTTAATAATATGAAGTCCAACAGCGCCACTTTTCTCCGGGTGAAACTGGCACCCCAGCACAGTCGCAGTTTGGATGGACGAGGCAAATCGCGTGCCATAGTCAGTCTGAGTAAACACAATCGATGGATCCTCGGGCTCGACGTAATACGAATTGGCAAAATACCCAAACAACGGCTGATCGAGCCCCGACGCCAATTCCAAAGGATCATTCACCACATCCAATTGATTCCACCCCATCTGAGGCACCTTGATATCGCGAGAATCAAATCGTTTAACCTGACCCGAAAAAAGCCCAAGCCCATGGATCCCGCCATCTTCTTCAGTAAAATCGAACAATAATTGGTACCCCAAACAAATCCCAAAATAAGGTCGTCCCGACCGAATGTAGTCTTGAATCGGCGCCACTAATCCATGTGATTTAAGCGCGGCCATCGCATCTCCCGCAGCACCCTGGCCAGGCACGACCAGTAAATCTGAGGAGTCAATTAATCGGGCGTCACTGGTCACCGACGCCTCCACTCCAAGACACAGAAGTGCGTTGCGAACACTCCCTAAATTCCCGACGCCGTAATCTAAAATAGTGACCTTCATTATGGGTGTCTAGGGTACCGGTTTAGGCACAAAATGACCAACGAAAAAACAGACCCCAAACATCTGATTTTACTTTTTAAGACACCACCCGCTACCCTATACCCAATGCCCACACTCAAACGCCAACTCGGCCTCTTATCCTGCACCCTCCTGGTCGCAGGCAATATGATCGGCATCGGCATCTTTGTCACCGCCGGGCGAATCACCACATTACTCCCCCACCCGGGCCTCATTTTAACCGCATGGGTCATCGGTGGATTACTCTCGATCGCAGGCGGCCTTGCCTACGCTGAACTTGCGACCCGATTCCCCCGCGCTGGCGGCGGATACATCTACCTCCGCGAAGCGTTTGGTCCCATGATGGGATTTTTGTCTGGGTTTTCTGCCAGCATGATCACCATCCCTGGCACTGCCGCATTTTTGGCGATGGGATTTGCCCGTTACGCGGGAATTACCGACCCCTGGCTGGCGAAAGGCATCGGAATCTCACTGATTCTCAGCATCTCCTACATCAACCATCGTGGCCTTCTTAAGGGTGCCATTCTCCAAGATACGTTTATGCTCCTCAAATTAGCCCTGATCGCCGCACTAATAATCGCTGGATTTGGATTCGGTACGGGGGCTTGGGCCCATTTTCATACGCACTTGGCGTTATCCCACTCCGTGCTAATTGCACTCCCATTGGCACTGGTCCCCATCATGTATACCTACGCGGGGTGGGACGCGACGGTCTACATGGCCCAGGAAGTAATCCACCCCAAACGTACCATTCCGCTATCGATGATTTTAGGTGCCAGCTTGGTCACCGGAATTTACCTCTTACTTGCGACACTGTACCTCTATGGCATTCCCGTCACCCAAACCGCCAATACGGGGCGAATTGTCACCGCCGTTAGCTCCGCATTATTTAACCCCGCTATCGGAACCATCGTCGGAAGCCTCGTGGCAGTGTCAGTCCTCGGATGCTTATCCGCTACTATTTTGACCGGCCCCAGGGTTATCTACGCAATGGCAAAGGATCGATTACTCCCACGTTTTGCAGACGGCATCCACCCTAAATATGCCACCCCATCCAATGCGATTTGGTTCCACGGAATTTGGGCATGTGTCCTTTTGCTTTCCGGCACATTCGACCAATTACTCGACTACATCACCGTACCCAGTGTCCTGTTTGGGGCAATCAACGTGATAGGCCTGATCGTTATTCGCCGCAAAAATGCCATGGACCCCGGCGCGGACCCGTATCGCATGTGGGGATACCCCATTATTCCATTACTATTTATCGTGATGATGCTGGGTATCGTTGTGATCACGGCCATCCACGACCCCATGAATTCACTGTGGGGGTTGGCCATGTTGGCCCTCGGAATCCCAATTTACATGATTAATCGTCTCTTTTTATAACCAATGGCCATCCATTACCCGTATGAGTGTGCAGAAGAAAAAGACCTAATTCAAATCCCTCTGGCGTACTGCCGGAACCAACGCCATTTTTATTGCCACAGAGATACTCTCCCCGCATTTATTTCCCTATGCGACGCCGCTAAAATAGTCGACATTCACCTCGTCGTTATTTCTGGATTTAGAGACCTAGCATTTCAAACTGAACTCTATGAGGATGCCCAACGCCGCCACGGTGTCGAAAGTGCGAGTCTCTGGGTCGCCCCGTCGGGACATTCGGAACATCACACCGGATACGCATTGGATCTGGCAGACAAAAATCATCCCGAAACTGACGACGAACCTGGGTTTGAAAGCACCCCCGCCGCAGCATGGCTATTGGCCAATGCCCCCTCACACGGATTTGAATTATCCTTCCCAAAAGACAACCTCCAAGGTGTCGGATACGAGCCTTGGCATTGGCGATTTTGTGGCACTCCAACGGCTCGAAAGCGGTTTCACAATTAAAGGTCCGTCTGATACACTCGTACAACTTTATTGGTCGTGTCACTTTCTCTAAGGAGTCTGCTTTGTCTTCTGATAGCTTGAAACAATTTGCAAAAATAGTCGTCATGGGCGTCGGTGGTGGCGGCGGAAATGCTGTCAATCGAATGATCGGCTCAGGCGTTCGCGGCGTCGAATTTTGTGTCATTAATACCGACATTCAGTCATTGAATGTTTCCCTCGCTGAAAACAAACTTCAGATCGGCACAAAATTAACTAAAGGGTTGGGTGGCGGTGCTATTCCAGCAGTCGGCGAACAAGCCGCAAAAGAAAGCAAAGAAGATATCGAATCCGTATTGCAAGGTGCAGATATGGTATTTATCACCGCGGGCATGGGTGGCGGAACTGGAACCGGTGCAGCCCCTGTCGTTGCAAAAATCGCGAAGGACTTAGGCGCTTTAACAATAGGCGTTGTCACCAAACCATTTCGATTTGAAGGGCCCGTCCGTAATCGTCAGGCGGACGAAGGATTAAAGCGGCTACGGGAACAGGTTGACGCGTTAATTGTCATTCCGAATGACAAATTGCTTCAAGTTGTTCAACGGATGACCTCCATGTTGGATGCATTCCGCATTGCAGACGATGTGTTGCGTCAAGGTGTTCAAGGGATTGCCGACCTTATCACGGTTCCTGGATTGATCAATTTGGACTTTGCCGACGTCAAAACAATTATGTTGAACTCAGGATCAGCGATGATGGGAATCGGCCGGGCCAGTGGGGAAAACCGGGCAGTAGAAGCCGCCAACCAAGCCATTGCATCTCCGTTATTAGAAGAAACGATTCACGGCGCCACCGGTGTTATTTTAAACATTACCGGCGGTGAGGATTTATCGTTACATGAAGTCCATAATGCGGCAGATGTAATCTATGGTGCAGTAGACCCCGATGCCAACATCTTGTTTGGCTCCGTTATCGACGAAAACATGAAAGACTCTATTATGGTAACGGTTATTGCCACTGGATTCCGTCGCCAAGCGACACCGTTACACCGGGAATCTGACGGCGTTGAAAACAATGTGCCCATAATGGCCTCGGTTTCCGTCAACCTTCATACGAACGAAGAAGCTCCAGTCGGCGCCAAGGATGCGCTTACGGGCTCTCCTGCGGAGGAAAAGCGAGAAGAACGTAGCGGATCTTCGTTTTTCAAGTTTGATTCGCGGGATGAAGAGTACGACCTCGACGTTCCTTCATTCCTTCGAAACGTAAACTAATCTCAGCAGGAGAGTTGATCTAAAAAAGCCCACCGATCGGTGGGCTTTTTGTTCACCGCAATGATCACCAAGGAGTATCTGTGATGTCTAAACACACTTTGTATGACACGGTGTGGGATTCCCATCGAGTCGCCACATTACCATCCGGTCAAGACCAGCTATTGATCGGTTTACATCTAATTCATGAAGTCACCACCCCCCAAGCGTTTGCGGCGTTGCGTGAAAAAGGCCTCACCGTGGCCTTTCCCCACCGTACATTTGCAACAATGGACCACATTATCCCCACCGACACGATTGCTCGTCCGTATAAAGATTCACAAGCAGAGTCGATGGCTCAGGCGTTGGAACACAATGTTGCCGAGTATGGGATTCCATTTTTTGGGCCCAGCAGCCAAAAACAAGGGATCGTCCACGTCGTTGGGCCTGAATTGGGGATCACACAACCGGGCATGACTATCGCCTGCGGGGATAGCCATACCAGCACCCATGGTGCGTTTGGGTCCTTAGCATTTGGGATCGGAACTACCGAAGTTCAACATGTATTGGAAACCCAATCGTTGGCCTTGAGCCGCTTAAAAGTCCGACGCATTACGTTCGACGGCCCACTGCCTCAGGGAACCTACGCCAAAGACGTTATCCTGAAAATTATCCAAACATTGGGCGTCAAAGGCGGGATAGGCTACGCCTACGAATTTGGCGGCACTACGTTCGAGGCGATGAGCATGGAAGAACGAATGACCGTCTGCAACATGAGTATCGAAGGGGGCGCACGAATTGGCTACATTAACCCCGACGAAACCACCTATGCCTATATCAAAGGCCGACCCTACGCACCCTCCGATGAAAATTGGGATAAGGCCGTCGCCTATTGGAATTCCATCAAATCGACAGACCAATCCGAATACGATGACGTCGTGCACTTTAACGCCGCCGACCTTGAACCTATGGTTACTTGGGGGATTACCCCAGGCCAATCCGTTAGTATCAATCAATCCATTCCAACACTTCAGGATATTTCGGAGTCGGATCGAAAAACCACCGAAGACGCGTACGCCTATATGAAAATCACCCCGGGACAACCCATCAAAGGACTGAAGGTCAACGTGGTTTTTATTGGATCGTGTACCAATTCAAGGATCAGCGATCTTCGGGAAGCGGCCCGAATTCTGGAAGGAAAAACTGTCCAGAGCACCGTCCAAACCATCGTTGTCCCCGGTAGCCAGCAAGTCAAAGCCCAAGCCGAAGCCGAAGGATTGGATCGGATATTCCAAGCCGCCGGGGCTCAGTGGCGTAACGCAGGGTGTAGCATGTGCTTGGCAATGAATCCGGATCAACTGATCGGAGACCAGGTATGCGCATCGACCAGCAACCGTAACTTCATGGGCCGCCAAGGCAGCCCGACTGGACGCACTTTATTAATGAGCCCGGCAATGGCCGCTGCAGCTGCAATTACAGGCTGCGTAACCGACGTTCGCGACATGATATTGGAATTGGGAGAGAAATCATGACCCCCATTATTACAAAAATCGTAGGCACCGCCGTCCCAATCATGGGCAACGATATCGACACAGATCGGATTATTCCTGCTCGATTTCTGAAGGAAATTACCTTCGAACAAATGGGGGAGTATCTGTTTGCCGACGCGCGTTTTGAATCAGACGGGACGCCCAAAGACCATCCGTTGAATACCGAGTCATTTAAAACTGCCACCATTATGGTTGTCGGTCGTAATTTTGGATGCGGATCCTCTCGTGAACATGCCCCTCAATCCATCAAACGATATGGCATCCGGGCAATCATCGGGGAGTCATTCTCCGAAATATTTGCGGGCAATTGCACGTCCATCGGCGTACCGACGGCAACTGCGTCAGAATCAACCATTCAGGCTCTCCAAGAATGTATCACGGCGCATCCAACCACCGTAATTACCATCGATCTCGACACCAGGGAAGTCTCCGCAGGAGATCGAAAATTCCCTATTGCCCTCCCCGATTCCCGTAGGCATTCCTTTGTAACCGGAACCTGGGATTCCGCCGCGTTATTGCTGAGCAACCTCGATAAAGTCCGACACACCGCCAATCAGTTGCCCTACATTACAGGATTTAACAACTAAATGATTCCTGTTGATCAGATCAAAAAGGTCCTGATCATCCGTCCCGACGCCATTGGGGATATGGTGCTGACGTTGCCTTGTATTCGGGCCATCAAGGCCAAATATCCCCATTGGCACGTGGCGGTCCTTGCCTCGCCATATAACGCCCGAATTATTCGCCATATCCCTGAAATCGATGAAATTATATTGGACTGGAAAAAAGATAATAAAATCCATTCAATATTGGATCGACTCCGGTATATCAAGTATCTCAAACTCCAAAATTTTGACCTTGCCATCCATTTTTATTCTGAAACGGAGACCGTCTGGACCAGTGTATTCTCTGGCATCCCCTACCATATCGGCGACACTGCAAAGCTCGGACTTTGGCCTGTATTTCGAAAACATGGCACCTTCCTCAAAACATTTGATCAAACTAAGCACGTGGTCGAATATAATTTCCACCTTTTAAAAAGCATCGGAATTACCCTAGATGCCACTCAACCACTGAATCTCCCCGTACCCGATGAGTATAAAACAAAGGGGGAACGACTCCTCGATGCCGCCGGACGACGTGAAAACGTCCCGCTAATCGGGATCCAAATTGGCGTCGGATTTGGAAACCGCGCCATCGAACCCGAAAAATATGCCGACTACATCAACCTACTCCGAGCCGAACGAGACATCGACATCTGCATCACACCATTTTCTGAGAAAGAGAAAGTATTTTCCGCCCGATTTGTAAACCGAGTAAATGGCCCAATCCTTACCATCCCCGATACCCCCATCACCGACTTGATGGGAATCATCGCTCACTATGAGGTCTTTGTCAGCGTCGACACCGGCCCGTTTCACATCGGTGCCGGCATCGGCATTCCCATGTTGGCCATCTTCCCGTCGCGAAAAGTAAAACCCACCCGATGGGCCCCTTGGCGGAACCGCCATTTTATTGTCCGGGAAAGCCAAAGTTGCCCACATTTCTGCCCCCACGAAGGCTGTATTCTTACTGTGTGCTCCGATGCCATCCTTATCCGAGATATGGTCGATAAAACCAAGCGGTTGTTAGCCGGAGGCGGAATAGAAACGCCCGAGGCCCAATTCAAAGAATGGTTTGCCCGAAGCATGTCCGTACTGATTCTCGACTCCCCCACTACAACCATAGCTGCCGCTCACTTTGAAACGATGCTCCAGTCCAAGGGCATCCGAGTCATCCGGAAATCCTTCAAAACTCCCGGATTATCCAAGATTCTTTTAGAAAACGACGTCACCATCATCCACAACTTCAGCCAGAAAAAACGACTTAAACTCAGCATTATTGCGCGAATTGCGTCGTTGAAATTATTTAATCCGCCCCTTATCATCAACACCCCGTGGGACGTACAAGACCAGCCCCCCGTCGAACATCAATACCGCATCGCCTTCGAAGCTAAGGCATTTTAGGATATCCATGACAGACATTCTTATCCCCGGATCTCCGGGTGAACTGGTTGATAAAATCACCATTTTGGAACTCAAATTGAATCATATTCAAGACCCAGAAAAACGGACCAACATTGAATATGAGCTCCATCAATTGACCACTGTTTTTGGGACCCACGTCCCAAATACCCCGACAATCCATACGCTAAAAACCGCCCTAAAATCCGTTAATCAGCAATTGTGGACCATTGAAGACGACATTCGTATTTGTGAACGGCACCAGGATTTTGGCCCTCGATTTATTGAATTGGCGCGGGCGGTATATATCACCAACGACCAACGTGCCGCGATCAAAAAAGACATTAATCTCCATCTCAACTCTGCGATTGTCGAAGAAAAATCGTATCAATCCTATCGTCCGGTATGACCACCCCGATTACCACCGAGCGACTAGAAAAACTACGCCGCTTGGTCCAAAATCGCCAACAAGACGTCGTTCTTGTCCTGGAAGATATCCACGACCCCCACAATGCGGAAGCGGCGTTTAGATCGTGCGATGCGTTTGGAATCCAAACGGTCCATTTAATTTTTGAGCAGCAATCTCCGTTCAATCCACGTAAGGTCGGAAAATCAACGTCATCCTCCGCCAATAAATGGCTCGATTTTATCACCCATCGCACCACCCAATCCGCGATTGATCAGCTTAAACAAGAGGGCTACACCTCGGTAGCCACCACGTTGAGAGACGACGCCATCTCAATATTCGATATCGATTTTAAGCCTGGAAAATGGGCCATTTGGATTGGAAACGAACATCGAGGGTTATCCGATCGCGCCCAAGTCCAATGCGAAATGGCCATCAAAATCCCGATGGCCGGGTTGGTTCAAAGTCTCAATCTCTCAGTCACCGCCGCACTAATAATGTACGAAATTACCCGACAACGCGTCGCCAGCGGTACGGATTTCAAACTCGATACGGACCAACAGTCCCTGCTGTTAGAGTCCATCATTTCAAGAACTCGTCGCGTAAAAACCCCACCCAAAATCGCCGCAGGCTCGGTCCCAACCCTAGGCAAGTTTGGATCAGACGAATGACTTCCATTAAACTCGTGGTATTCGATCTCGATGGCACTTTGATCGATACCATTGATGACATCGGCCATGCGCTCAACTCCACCCTTCACCACTACCAACTTCCCCCACTATCACGGCATGAAGTGATGGATGCGATCGGAGATGGCGTCGACGACATGCTTCGCTCGGCAATCCGACATTCCACCACTATTAATCTTTCAGAATTCAGAAATCGATATCGAGACCACTATCGTTCTCAAATAGACGCCCATAGCCGGCTATATGACGGGGTAGGCGATATTCTTGCCTATTTGCATAGCGTCGGCATCAAAATGGCCATCCTGACGAATAAGCCCGAAACACCGGCCCGACGCCTTGCCACCTTGTTCAAAATTGATCACTACTTTCACGTCATTGCTGGGCCAGATACCTATGACGCGCAGAAACCCAGCCCCGTCGGACTCCAAGCGATTATCCGCGCCACCGAAGCGAGCCCATCTAACACGGTAATGATTGGCGATGGGGACACCGATATCCTAACGGGCCAAGGCGCCGGAACACGAACGATATCATTAGCCTATGGATACCGAACGGCGACCGTCCTCGCGGCACTAAATCCCGATGCGCTGGTCCATTCAATGCCCGCCGCTCAACAGGTACTGGCCAACTGGATTAACTGACCGGTTACTCAGCCCCTCCCCGATTAGTCCCCAAAAATATTAAACAGCCCCCCTTTTCGGGGAGATCCTTCGTAGGGGTGCTTGGCGAGTAGCGGTTTTGCAACTGCACGAAACGCTGCATTTCTCGTGGCCAACCGATGAATGGTCGGCAAAATTGGGTCAGGTCCTATCATTTCAATTAAATATATTAACTTATCTACCGGCGCATCGGTCTCCATCAGTCCTTTTACCAAGTAGGTCAGCATCGGCTTCCCCAATTTAAGAATCACTTGCTCCGCCAAATTACGAAGGTTCGGGCTTCCTTTTTTAAGGGCCGTCACTAAAACGGGAAACGCGCGTTTCTCCCCCATTTGGTTCAATGCCATAATCACGCATCGCTTCAGTTGGGAATGCTTGTACAAACGAATCAATTGGGGAATTGCTTTGATGACCTTACCCTGGCCCATAATAATGATAAGGGGCTTTTGAACATCTGAATTTGAAATCAAATCAAGCAAGACTTCGTCCCGGTCCTCAGCCCCAATGTCGTACACCGCATATACAATCCGATTGGCGGACACCCAATCTCGCAATGTAAAGTCTTTGACCATATAGGGAACCGCCCGTTCCCCAAAATGAGAAATAATCAATGAGATATGACGACGCACACTAAAATGAGGGTGTGCAAACTGAGTCGCCAAATACGAACATACCTCTGGCCCGAACTTTACCAGCGCCTTTATTGCATTTTTGCGAACATGAAAGTCCCGGTCTTTAAGCAACCGAGTCAACGACGGAATTGCAGTTGGATTCTTTAATTCTCCAAGCTTTTCAGCAACACACCACCGGATCACCCACTCACGATCCTCTAGCAATCGTATCAAAAGGGGCACGATCTCCGGGTCGTTCAGCAGCTTCAATTCCAAAATAGCATCCCACCGAGTCTCCTCGGAGCGAAGCATTTTAACCAAATGATTTAATTGAGCTTCAAGTTCTTTCATGAATTTATACTTACTAACCGGCGTAATGCATCCTGCACAGACTCTACCGGAACCAAGGCTACTTTGCCAGACACCACTCCGGTAATATTACGCTGAGGGACTATACATCCATCAAATCCCAACTTTTCTAATTCCATCAATCGTCTCTCAAACTGAGGAACGGGTCGAATCTCACCCGTCAGCCCCACTTCGCCGAGAACCCCAATACGCCCCGAAATTGGAAGGTCCTGAGCAGAAGAAAACATCGCTAAAACTACCCCTAAATCAAGCGCTGGCTCGCTGGTTTTATACCCACCCACGATATTAAGAATAACGTCTTTAGATGATAATTTAAGACCAACAATTTTTTCAACGGCCGCAATCAGCAAATTGGCACGATTCGTATCCACCCCAAGAATGGTTCGTCGTCCCATTCCATACCCGGTATCCACAACCAACGCTTGAACTTCGACCAGAAATATCCGGCTACCCTCCGCCACAGGAACGACCATGGACCCCGGATTTTTTAACGTCGTTTCATCAATAAAAAGCCCCGATGGATTCGCCACTTCAACAAGGCCTTCTTCTTGCATTTCAAATACGCCGATTTCACGGGTACCCGAATACCGATTTTTAAATGACCGCAACAAGCGATAGTGAAACCCACTCTCACCTTCAAAATACAAAATAACGTCGACCAAATGCTCTAAAACCTTAGGGCCGGCCAACGCGCCATCCTTTGTAATATGTCCCACAACAATCCCGGCCGCTCCCATTATCTTAAGCTTTTTAATCAATTCCGACGCACAGAATCTAACTTGATTAACGGTCCCTGATACCGAAGGAATCTCGGGATGGGCGACCACCTGGATAGAATCCAAAATCACCAAATCAGGCTTAATCTCGTCAATGGTATTTAAGATACCGAGCATATCTGTCTCGGATGACACATACAATTGATCGGACAAGGTTCCCAATCGATCCGATCGCAACCGGACCTGATTCAATGACTCCTCACCCGTCACGTACAACACTCGATGGGCGAGAGCGACACGTGCCGCAATTTGCAGGCAAATAGTCGACTTTCCAATACCGGGCTCCCCACCCAACAGAATCACCGATCCAGCGACGATTCCTTTTCCCAGTACCCGATCAAATTCTTTAATCCCAGTCGGGATAATAGTATCTGCGTGAAATTCAACACTGGAGATCGGTACAGCCCGTCCCCCGATAAGTGTCGCAGCCCCGCGATCCCGCCGAGCTACGACACTGGTTTCCGACAACGTATTCCATTCTCCGCAGTCGGCACACTGCCCCGCCCAACGGAGGAAATGTGCCCCACATGAGGTACAGACGTATTGAATAGCCGTGGGCTTAGCCACGCACCAATTCGGGCTCCGCCACGACCTCTACTGGTGCTACAAACTTAGGTAGCGGTGGGATTTTTGTGATAACAAAATGAACCCCATCTTTCCGAAGACTTGCCTTGACCTCAATATCGGAACGAACGTTTTCCTGAAGCAACGAATCCGCCAACCGGTCTTCAAAATGCTCCTGAACTGATCGACGTAATGGCCTTGCACCCTGGCGAGTATCAAACCCCTTTTCAACCAAATACGCATTCACCCGCTTATCCACCTTAATGTGAATATTCTTTTCTTTAAGTCGCGTCTGAACATCATCCAACATGATATTGATAATCCGAGAAATATGATCCTTTGTGAGCGTTTTAAAGATCACAATATCGTCTATACGGTTCAAAAATTCAGGCTTAAATTCGCGTCGAAGTTCATCCAGCAACTTTGCCTTCATTCCTTCGTACTGAATATTGTCTACCCGAGTCTTATCAACAAAACCAAACGAGGTTTCTTTTTCAATAAACTTACTTCCAACGTTGGAAGTCATTATGATAATCGTATTCTTGAAATTAACTGTTTTACCAGTTGAATCCGTTAGTCGCCCATCATCTAGAATTTGAAGCAATACATTGATTACATCCGGCGAGGCTTTTTCAAGCTCGTCAAACAAAACCACGCAATAGGGCTTCCGACGGACGGGCTCCGTCAACTGCCCACCTTCATTAAACCCGACGTACCCAGGGGGCGATCCGATTAACCGAGAAACCGAGTGTTTTTCCATGTACTCCGACATATCCACTCGAACCAAGGCATCTTTACTCCCAAATAGATATTCGGCTAGGGTTTTTGCTAATTCCGATTTACCCACCCCTGTCGGACCTAAAAATAAAAAAGAACCAGATGGACGCATTGGATCTTTCAATCCAACCTTCGCCCGTTTAACCGCCCGGACCAACGCCTTTACGGCGTCATTTTGACCGATCACCCGAGTCTCCAACTCCGCTTCCATTTTAAGAAGTTTCGTGGATTCCTCTTGTGTCAACTTGGTAACAGGAATTCCGGTCCATGACGCAACCACTTCAGCGATCGTTGCCTCAGAAACGATCCGGTCCATCAAGGCAACTTGTGCCGCAGGAAACGCCTTCATTTGGTCCGCCAATTCATTTTCTTTAAGCGCCAACGCCGCCAAACCGACCGAATCGTGCCGCTGAGTTGCGGCATCTTTTTCAATCTGAAGCCCCTCTAATTCCTTAGCCAACATTTTGAGTTCTTCAGGGGCTGACGATACCCGGAGCATCACTTTAGAAGCGGCCTCGTCGATCAAATCCACGGCTTTGTCTGGCAAAAATCGCTCGGTGATATACCGAGATGACAATTGAACCGCTTCTTGAATCGCTTCATCAGTGATTGTTACATTGTGAAATATTTCATACTGCTTTTTAATCCCACGAAGAATTTGAATCGCCTCCGCAGGGGACGGTTCTTCCACCAAGACTGATTGGAAACGGCGCTCTAAAGCCCCATCTCCCTCTATATGTTTCCGGTATTCATCCAGGGTAGTCGCACCAATACATTGCAGTTCGCCACGGGCCAACGCCGGTTTAAACAAGTTTGCGGCATCCAAGCTGCCTTCAGAGCCCCCAGTACCAATAATGGTGTGCAGCTCATCAATAAACAAAATGACGTTCTTGGCTTTACGAACCTCTTCCATAACCTTTTTAACACGGTCCTCAAATTCACCGCGATATTTAGTTCCAGCCACCAACAGTCCCAGATCAAGCGTTACGACACGCTTCTCACGAAGCCGTTCAGGAATATCTCCCTTAACGATCTTCTGAGCGAGTCCCTCTACGATCGCCGTCTTCCCGACGCCCGGTTCCCCAGTCAACACTGGGTTATTTTTTGTGCGGCGGCTGATAATCTGAATAATTCGCTCAATTTCTTTAATTCGCCCGACGACCGGATCAAGTCCGCCCTCGGCCGCCAAAGAGGTTAAATCACGCCCATACAAATCCAGCGTGGGGGTCGCCACTGCGCTTTGGGACTTGCTGGCAGACGACGCAACCTTACTCCCCAAGATCTTAAACAACTCGTCTTTAAATGGTCCAATACCCGCACCCAACTCGTTCAAAACGCGGGCCGCGATATTAGTAGGATCTCTAAATATAGATAAAAACAAGTGCTCAACATTGACATAATTATGACCCAACTTACGGGCCTCATCCCAAGCATAGGTCAATACCTGCTTGGCTTGCTGAGTAAAGGGAATGTTTCCGTAATCAGATGACAATCCTCCAAATTCGAGGCGTTCTTCAACTGCATTTCGAATCTGTTCCGCCGTAAATCCTAAGTCAGAGAGTACCTTAATAACGACATTATCCCCTTCACCGATAATGCCCAACAAAATATGCTCCGTACCAACGTAGCTATGGTGAAATTTTTTAGCCTCTTCTTGGGCTAACATAATGGCCTGGATCGCTTTTTCGGTAAATCGTGAAAACATAGGCGAATAATAAACCAGGCGCTAGTTCAGCACAAGCACAACCGGAAACAAAACTAACCGGGAATCTTTTGGATTAACCCAGATAAGATTCGATTAACGTCATCTATGACCCCCTGAATCGCCGTAAATCCACGATTAAGCAGTGCCATATCTAACGCAACCTTGGCCACATCGATATTCGATGACTCCAATCGTTCACCCAATATTTCGCCATAACTACCCCCACCTGCGATATCCGGAGGTAAAGGTTCCCCAGACGCTGCCGTGGCCATGTACGCAGACCCCTCGCCAATAACCAATCCCTGTTTGTTCGCAAATGACGTCAATGCGATACGATACATCGGAACTTGAGGAGGCACGTTTTCTGAGCCTGCCGCAATCGCATCTTTATTCGCTTGAAACCCACTCACTAACACCCCGCCATCGATAAACCCTATATCGCTATTTCCGCCGGTTTGAATGGGCACCAAATCCCCTGACTCGACGTCGCCTGTCGCGTTCACTTTATACCCATACACTTTTCGGCCAAATGAATCAGTCAAATATTTATTTCCAAAATCGACCTGAAACCGCCCCGCCCGAGAAAACACTTTTGACGATCCCCCTTCAAAATCCTGGGCAGACCGAGACAACATAAAGAATCCCTCTCCCACAATTGACGCATCCAAACCGGTTCCGAAGCCAATGTTTCCTTGTCTAAAGTCCGTCGTTGTGGACCCCAACGTCATTGACCCCGCAATCGTCATCGGATTTTTGGTATCGGTACCCGCCGACAAGGCGGTGTTAAATACGGTCGTAAATGACGCATATGTATACTTAAATCCGGGTGTATTAAAGTTATCCGCATTGGAAATACCAATCCTTAGTGCAGAGGTCAAACCGCCAATTGAATTTTGAATATTTTTATATAAGTCAAACATCGGATTTCATATCTCCCATCGTTTTTAGATCCCCCAACCTACCAATCAATACTGGTCCATCGACTCCTGCCATTCAAATAATGTATCGAAAAAACAAGTTATGCAGCTTCAACAATTGCACCATCCGAACTATCGACTACCCGTCGGGACTGCTCCGGCTTCACGTCCTCCGCAATCGACGACTCTTTACGTAATCGTTGCAAAATTCCCAACAACTGTTTTCTCTTCTGGGATAGCGATTTATTTGAGGGAGCATTCTCAAGAATCGCATCTATTTTCAAAAACTCCTCTTTTACGACCGAAAACATGCCTCGATTAATTTGGTCCCGCATCCCATTAAAATCTTCTTTTGAAATCGGGGCATTTAGTCGCTTTAACCCACGCAAGGCCTTTTTAAGCTTAGCACGAAGCAAATCAAATGCCGGACCTTCCAATGCAGGAAGTGCCGCCCGCTCCTCTAACGATTCCCGCAGCAAATCAATTAATTTAATCTTTGCTAGCGCATCTCCCTCACGCTCAATATCCGACAATTCGATATCCGTGAGTCCCCCGCCTTTTTTTAACTTTCCTCGAAGACGCGCAATTTTATAGCGGACCTCAATCGAGCCGAGAATATCAGTTCGGATGGCACGCTGTATCACCAATCGACGCAACTTATCCGTCATGACACCTGGATCCAATTCCAACGACTGGGGCGACTTCCCGCCCCGCCCTTGCCCCCTGGAATCCGTATCCATTTGCCCCCGAGTCGCCTCGGGTGGAACAAAATGAGAGAACCCCAAATTGTCCATTTTTTTGCCCAATTCCTTCATATAAGTTCCGGCGTCAAATTTAACCACCGACGCCAACTCGTTAAATTTGTTAAACGCCGACACAAGGTCTTTAAAGGGCGCCCCTCTTGTTTTTTCACGAATCAACGTCTGATCCAATTCGTCGGCAACAAACGCCCCCAATTCCCGCTTCGACTGATCTTTGAGCGACCGCAGATCATCGTCATCTGCCAATATTCCGGTATCCAAACCCATCTCTTCTAATATTTTATACTGCTTACTGCTTGCTAAAAGTTCTGGCGTCAACTTATCCGAATAGGACAATGCAAATTGGGTAAATCCCTTTTTTATTTTATCCTTAAGCTCACTCCGAACAAAGGACGAAACCCGAGATTGAACCTCGGACAATCGTTTATTTGATACACCATACATCTGCAACCGTTCCCGAAGTTCCGAAACTTCCCGCTTTTTTCCAGGAGACTGCTGAATCAATTCTTCGGAAAAAGCCGATACGTACTGACGCATCGTCTCATGAATCCGAGCATCCCGATCGGTCGACTTTGGCCCTTCAGACAAACCCGACTGCTGAAGTTGTCCATTGGATGCCGCCGCAGCCATGGGTCGAGACCCGTTACTCAGCCGTTTTTCTAGCCGATCCAACACTGTTTCATCTTGGGGTGCCTTGAGATCCGTTTCTTGAAAGATATCTTTATCTTTCGACGACGCCCGTTTTATTTCGTCCTTATTGAACACGGCTGTCGATGCCGACAACACGACGGTATCTGACGATCGATCTTGAAATTCCTGTTTAAACAATTTTTCGACGTCGTCATTTAAGCGAGCCTGCACCTGCTGCCGATATTCCACCTGCTCTTTAAAATGTTTTGACCCCGCCAACTTTTCGGCAAAATTCTCTAAAATATCCTTGGGTTCGGTCATTTCCGTGATCAGAGAAATCGATGCCGGTGTATTTTTATCTACCTTTTCCGATCTTTCTTTACTTCCATCCCGCCCACCGCCACCGCCTTTATCTCGATTGAGACCATCTTCAATATAATTTTTTAATGAATCAGGTTTATCAACGGACTGACGCCGTTCTGCCCCCGCTCCAACCCTATTTGCACCTAGCATTCAGCACCTCCTAACATTGATCATTGCTCAGCGATTCCGAATTAAGCTTCACGGCCCTTTGCTTTATCAGGATCGATTAATTGAACGCCAATGGCCAACAACTTTTCTTCTTCTTCACTCATTCGCACTAATTTATCCAATTGTTTATTACGTTTCTTTAATCGCAATTCCGCTCTCCCAATGTATCCGTCCAATTTTCTAATCTTCTGGCCCAGCTCAAATATATTAATTGTAGGATCAAAATCCGACGATGGCGCGCCTTCTGGGTTAGCCATTGAGTGACTTAAAATAAAATTCGTACTGATACATCAAATTCTCGCGTTCCTTTTGGAACTCTTCCTTAATCCGTCGCACCTGACGCACTTGCTCTTCAAAAACACGGCGTTCATTCCAATATTCCTTTTGCCCTAGTGAGCTCATTTGCCCCATGAGCTGCCTCTGAATTTCCTTGAACATCTTGAGATTTCGACGATTCTTTTTTCCGTTTCCGTATACCAACTCTGTTAGTTCCATGCTGTAGATGTTTTCTTCCATCAACTGAACATTCTCCGCAATCGCATCTTCAATCGCTTTCATCTGGAGAGCCCCCAACTCTTGAGGTTCCACCCCGAGCAATCCGAGCAATCGGACCAGCATACCCACCTTAAACTCAGCATATTTTGCCACAAAAAAATTGGACGATCGTGATTGAACAACACTCTGCATCAGAGATTGCTTCATCTGCCCCAACTTATCATTCAAATCGATTTTGTACCCGATTGCCCCTACGGAATCCACGTGACGACTTTTGATATCAACAGTGGTTGGAAGGGAAGGCTCCACTTGAGACGACAATTCAAAATCGCCAGAGTGGCCACGTTCCCATCGAAACGATCGAATACTAACCGAATCGTTAAATCCAAGCTTAGACGCCGACGACTCCCCTGCCGCACTTTTTGCTACCGCTACAACACGTTGTTGGTTTTCAACCACATCACGTTCACCGGGATCCTGACGGGCAACCGTCTGCGCCACCCGGCGATCTTTCATATCACGCTGTAGCTTTTGATAATACTCATTGCCAAGTATTTGAGATACCTGGTCCGATTCGTTCGCTCCAACCTGTTGGGTCACAATGCCACCACCATTACTACAAAATCAAAATGGCTACTTTTTCTGATTCGCTTTCTCCTGAGCCTCTCGACGCTGACGCTCTTCCTGCATCCGCTTATTAGCCTCCGCGTCTTCACGCATACGCGCTTCCCTCGCCCGTTGAATTTGTAGCTGTTCTTCTTGACGACGCAGATTTTGAGCTTCCATTTCCTTTACGATCCGCTGAACCTCACTAAATTGGTGATCTTCTTTGGCCGTTTCATAGTCATCTCTCTTTTGCCGATGCTCATTTCGCTCCATTGCGTTAGTCGCGTTGCGACCGAACATCGCAAGTACAACGGTGTGTATAACTTTGCCCTGCAATTTATCCGCCACCATTTTCCATTCGGGACTATCGAAGAGCTTTTTATCATACTGGGAATCAACTGAAAGTCGATAATTAGAACTCTTGTCGGTGATCATATTAACCGAATCCGTTGAACCCGAATTATCAACCAACATTCGAAAAGGCACGCCGCCTTCTGTCTTCACATCAGGACCAAATGTCCCAACAACCGGCTCTAACAATGCCATTAACACTCGTATCTGATCCTTAAAGGCTGTTGCATCTTTTTCGGTATCAAATGTCATCGTTACGGGACCTTGCTTCTGAATCCACCCTACCTTGGTGTCCCATTCTTTCCATGAGCCATCCGACGATACCGTCATTTTCAGACGAGACGCCTCTGTTTTTAGCAACAGCTTGCCATTTGAGTCATTACTCTTATCCAAACCCGTCATCACCGCGTGCATATCAAACAGCGTGTTATAGACCATTTGTGCGTTTTTAACACGATCGTATGGGGTACTTCCCGCCTTCATCAAATCAATCAATTCAGGCAATGTCCGCATCGATCCATCGGCCGCAGGAACCCGAATATCCGAACGCTTGAGTCCACCCACCAGCGTCTTGTCCTGAATATCCAAACTAAATGCGCCCACCGATGACTGTCGCAACACATCCCTAACCCGTGTTTTTTCACCCTCACTAAAATTAATCGCCAAATTAAAATTAGGATCAGAGGGATCAAATTTCGATGTTACTTTACCGGCAGCATCCAAATAGCCCTTATCCTTTAAGTCTGTAAAAATAGCCTGACCCAACTTGGCATTTTCTGCCCCAATAAGCTCTGGCGTAACCCGGCTATTCCCCTGAAATTTATTAAACACATAATTCTTGGTTGCGTAATTAAGATAGCCACTAATCATCTGGGTCTTAAATCCAAACGAATCCCCTTGTTTATTCAATTGGGTTCGATTTTCAATCTGATCCGCCCAGTTCCCCCAATCTTTCATGCTCTGCATCAACGGAGTAAACGACGCCAACAACCCAAAGGGAAGAATTTCCGCCTCGCTCAATCCTTTTCCGACATTGACCCACCATTTATCCACATTATCCAACATACTCGTTGCCCGCTTCGCATTATCTGCAGCGACATCCACAGCCGATTTTCCTGCCGTCGAGGCAGCGCCCTCGACAACGGGTGCCGCAGAGGCCTTGCCCACGACTTCGCGCAACACATCATCCACCCGTGTCGATGCCTCCCATAGTCGATTCACAAATGAGAACATTTTGGAATCATCCCAAGTCATCCACAACTGAGAACTCACTATCGTATGGAAATCTGCATTAATATCAAATGTCTTTGATTTGGTGTCGCTATACGGATCTGCAACTCCCTCCCAATTGAGGCCAAAGTGATTTTTACCGTACGGATTTTTAAATTTACTTAATTGATCAAAAGACAAAGCGGACACATTGGTATCTTCAATCGCAGAAACGCCATCATTAATCATTGACCAAAATTTGGGGTCCAACTTTTCCAAAATATTTCGAGGCGTCATAGACTGATCGTGCAACGCACTAAAATACGGACTCTTTTGAAACCGTTGAAAATTTTCGGTATCGCCCTCTTTAATCGGGTTCGACCCGATCCCATGAAATAAATTCAAATTATGAGGAGAGGTCGATTCTTTTCCTGGACCCTCCCCAATCAAGTCATAAAACTCCTCAGAGTACACCTGATCTTCAATCGTCTGCCCATCCTTTGTTTGGGCGTATTGAGGCCTAAGAACCCCAGGCAAATACATATAATCAGAATCTTTAACTCGCTCAAAATTAAAGGTTGAATTGAGCTGGTCCGCATTCGCCAAAACATCCTGCGGCAACAAACTCAATCCTTCATAAATTTTGGATACCTGCCGCTGCCCCATAATTTGGCGGCCTTTTTTTTCGTTATAATTAGCGATTTCGCTCGGAGTCATCCCAGACTGTTGAAG
Source organism: uncultured bacterium (assembly GCA_903864835.1). Classification (GTDB taxonomy): domain Bacteria; phylum Margulisbacteria; class Marinamargulisbacteria; order SXXA01; family SXXA01; genus CAIPHK01. The sequence continues at coordinate 116,279 of CAIPHK010000022.1, forward strand.
ATTGAAACTCCGACGAACCGTTGAGTTAACCTGGTTCGAAACCTCTTGAAAACTCTGCCCTTGTCTTACCCCATAATAATTAGATCCGTCCTCAACATCAAACAGCTTTCTTGCACGTGGATCAATTTGAGGAGGGAGCATCGTCGGCTTAATTTTGTCCTGGAATGGGTCGATATCAAACATGTAACACCTCTCCCTATTGTAATCCCCAAAGCTTCTTCTCGTTGCCCAAGCCCAATTTCGCAAGACCGCTCATCGATTCCTTACTCGTCTCTAAGGTTTCCATATAAATCTGAATCGCCAACAATCCCCCGGTGGATTCCAAGGACGCAACCTGCCCCGTCTGCAATCTCACACTACCGTTATTAATCAGTGAGCTCTGAACACGCGACATCTCATCATAAAAATCCCGTTGCGCACGATATTCCCCATAGGGAAAATCATAGATGGTACTTACCTTATTTAGGTTAACCAGCGCGACCAACGGCCGCCCCGCAAGCTCAAATTCCTGTATAGCAACCATGATTAAGGCTCCCCTCTACTGACTATATAAATTAGTCAGAGAATTATATTCCACTTTAAGACCTTTACGACCCAATCCCAACACACCTTCTTTAGCCGCTTCCAAACTTGACATATAATTTTGTAACGCCAACATATCCCCCGGTTTTTCCATCGACCAGGTCTTACCATTAACCTCGATTTCTTTTTCTGATACGACGCCTTGCTGAATACGACTCAATTCATCATAAAATCCCCGGCTATAGAGATAATTGCCATACGCAAAATCATATCGGGCAGAAGCAACATTTCCGGCGCCCTTTAACGAAAGGGACCCTTGTTCCAACGATAGCTTTACAACATTGCTCGACGCGTCCATAGGTCACCTCTTTCCAGTCACAAAATCGAAGCTCAATTCTACCCACTCCATCGTTAGCACACTTGAACCTCGAGAGAGAAAAAAAAACCCCGCCACCGGGACCGGTGGCGGGGTTTATCACTAACCTGCCGCTTGCTTAACTGCTTGAGCCGCAGTTTTAACTGCTTTAGAAACGTTGTTTGGAATCCCTTGACGGACTTGGTACATCGTTTCAGCTTCAGTAATTTCTAACTGAGACTTAACCATTGTACCTAGTGAAGTACCGGTTCCAGCGGCATCACCAGTATCAATCGTATTTCGAATCGTTTCCATTGTAGTGGTGTAATCGTCCCCCGCTTGTTGTGCTGCATCTGTCCGCAACGCTGCGGTATCTAAATTTAGATCGGCCATTTTATTTGCTCCTTTTAAAAACGTTTTTCATACACTGTATCGAGACTTTCAAAGAGAGGTATTGTATCGATATATTGTGTTTAATGCCTAACCCACCCTCCTTTCGCCGGGGCCATGAGCCAAATTGGCATATTTTCACAATGATATCGATTTCAAAGACCTCTTGCACGTTTTGTGCTGGTTAGTATTTTCCATCATTTCAATCCATTAAAACATCGAAGTTTTTAAATTTAAAAGAGAGATCAAAACACCTTATCCTAATCCCAATGAAACACACCCACACCATCAAGTTCAGTAAGCTCCACGGACTCGGCAACGATTTCATCGTTATCGACGCAATCCATCAACAACTCCCTGACTGTGCATTGGACACGGTGGCCCAAGCCCTATGCGATCGGCACTTTGGAATTGGTGCCGACGGACTCATCCTCATCGAAAACTCCAGCCACTCTGATCTCAAAATGCGAATTATTAATTCGGATGGCTCCGAACCACAGATGTGCGGAAACGGGATACGATGCATTGCCAAATTTGCTTATGAAAACAAACTCATTACCAAAGAAGTTTTTTCTGTAGAAACGTTGGCAGGAGTCATCGTACCAGCAGTCATTATTAATGATGGTGTTGTTACCGCAATTGAAGTGGATATGGGTCCGCCATTTTTAAAAAATGCCGAAATCCCTATTGTAGGAAATTCAACCGACACCACCCTCAATTCCCCCGTCACTATCAATGGGGAAGAATTCCACATTACAACGGTCTCCATGGGCAACCCTCACGCAGTAATATTCATGGACCATCCAGAAGATATCGACATTGAGATAGTCGGGCCTCTATTTGAGCGTCACGCACTCTTTCCAGAGCGCACTAACACTGAATTTGTACGTATTGAGACACGGTCTGAAGCCACAATGCGGGTATGGGAACGGGGCGCGGGGGAAACACTCGCTTGCGGAACAGGCGCATGTGCCGTCCTTGTTGCCGGGGTATTGAACGGGCTGCTCGACCGAAAAGCAACGATTCATCTCCCGGGTGGCTCCCTTTTAATCGAGTGGTTAAGCACTTCCCAACATGTCATGATGACAGGCCCAGCAACATTGGTCTTTGAAGGCGAAATAGAAATTTAAACCCAGCAACGGAGAATCCCATGCAACTCACTGAACGAATCAAAAAAATCCCACCTTACCTATTTGCGTTAGTGGACAAGAAAAAAGCAGAAGCCAGAGCCAAAGGAATCGATATCATTGACTTGGGTATTGGTGACCCCGATCTTCCAACTCCGGATTTTATTGTAGAGGAAATGGTTAAAGCGGTCCGTAATCCACAAAACCATAACTACCCCCCTTATGATGGAACACTGCCTTTTCGAACGGCCGTTTCTCAATGGTTTGAACATCGGTTCGGGGTTGCCATTGATCCGAGCACCGAGGTTCTGTCGCTCATCGGATCCAAAGAAGGTATTGCCCATTCATTTTTGACGTTTTTAGATGCGGGTGACATCGCCCTTTTGCCTGACCCAGGATATCCCGCTTACCAAGTTAACGCGTTAATCGCAGGCGCGATTCCCTATTCCGTACCTGCAACCGAAGCAACAAATTACGAACCGGAACTCGATAAAATTCCAGCAGAAATAATAGCCAAGGCCAAAATTCTATTTCTAAATTACCCCAGCAATCCAACCGGTGCTGTCGCCAGTGACGCGTTTTATGAGAAGGCCATCGCATTTGCAAAACAGCATAATATCTTAATCTGTATGGACCTTGCGTATTCTGAAGTGTATTTCGATGGGCTTAAGCCAAAAAGCATACTCCAATTTCCTGGAGGAAAAGACGTCGCAATTGAATTTCATACATTATCCAAAACATTCAATATGACCGGCTGGAGAATCGGAATGGCGGTCGGAAACGCAGAAGCGGTTCAAGCACTCGGAAAGATAAAAACGAACATGGATTCGGGAATCTTTAAAGCGATTCAAGAGGCGGTAATCCCTGCCCTCAAAGATTACCAACCATTCGTAGACGCTCAAAACAAAATCTACCAACTTCGACGTGACATTATCGTGGACGGGCTCAATTCGTTAGGATGGGCCCTCCAAAAACCCAAAGCCACATTTTACATATGGGCCCCGATCCCCAAAGGAACCACTTCGGAGCAATTTACGATCGATCTTCTTGATAAAACCGGGATATTGGTCGTACCGGGAAGTGGGTACGGACAATATGGAGAAGGTTATTTTAGAATCTCTATAACTACACCCGAACCACGCCTCCATGAAGCGATTGAAAGATTAAGAACCCATAATATCCGGTATACCGCCTAGAAATGAATTACTGGGTCGTCGGATACTACGGTTACGGGAACACCGGCGACGACGACCTACTGGCCCAAACCGTCAAAATTATTCGATCCGTGGACCCCAATGCCACAATCTCAGTCGCATTCCCAAAGCACCCGCGATCCCCACTCCCGGTCGGAACAACTGCGGTCCAGCGATTTTCACCGTTCCCGGTAATCCGTGCAATATGGACGGCAGACGCCCTCGTCTTTGGGGGCGGAGGGATATTTCAAGACCAAACATCAATAAAAAGTCTCCTGTACTACGTTAGCATCGTTGTCATAGCGGCTAGCCTTCGACGCCCAGTCTTTCTATTGGGACAAGGAGTCAGTAAGCCGCACCGAAAAATAAGTGCCTTCTTGATCAAACTAGCCATGTCTCGATGCTATTGGATCGGCTGCCGCGACAATGACTCACTGATGGAACTTCGAAAGATGAGTTCGCCGAACGTGGGGACGCTCACCGGGGATCTTGCGTTTGCATTTAGAAACCCAGTCCTACACCCTGCACACCGACCATATATTGCACTATCTATCCGACACCCCAACCAACCAATCGATTGGACCCCCCTCCGTCACTTTATAAACGAAAAAGAATACCGCGTCATTGGATTGTCGTTTGAATCTCCCAATGACGACGACGCCATCCACGCTTTGTTTGAAACCACCGAGAAATCCCCACCCCAAATTATCGAACTCCAAAATCAATTTCCAAAAGCACCTCTTGATTTAGGGATCCCTGAATTGGTCATCGCAATGCGGTATCACGCGTGTGTGTGGGCCGCGCTAAACGGAATCCCTTTTTTAGCTATTGCGTATGATGACAAGGTAATCTCGATCGCAAATGAATTGGGCCAACCTGCGATTGATCTGAGAGCCCCCAATTCAACGACAACACTCTCCGAAGCCGTTGTGGCCGCCATCCAAAATCAACCCACCCTAAAACAGCAGCTATATACCACCCTGCCAGCCCTCTCACGACGAGCGCTTATCAACCAGACGGGGATTCAAGATTTTGTCAGAGAGTCCGCCCTTCGGAAAAAGAGCTAGCTCAATTTAATAAGGGCCGCTCTATTTGAGAGACCCTGCCATTTTCAATTTCAATAGAGCAATCTTATCCGCCCGCGCTTTGACTTTTGCCATCAAATCTTTTTCCAACTCGGTGGTTTCTACACGATAGTCGGCAACAGAGACTTTAATTGCTCCCAAAGTCGCCATTTGCTGGGCCGCCATACGCTGTCCAAATGGGAACCCAATCAACGCCTTCACCTTCTTGACATCTGCAGATCGAGACGACTCCCAGGCCTGCCCAATGACCGATTCGGGAAGAATCCCAACCCCGGACGATATTGCAATGGCCGTTCCATCAGACCTACCGGATGGGACCAAATAATCCCCCGAATTTACCGGGCCGATTACCTTAACAGGAACTTGGCCCATAAACGACGTCAATGCCATCTCGTCATGACGATCTGCCTGCCAGTTCCCTGCAACCACCGGAGCAGAACTAATTACCAACAGTTTAGACCGCCCATTCGTCTGATAAGACACCTTACCCGTATCGACACTTACAACATCTCCGGGCTCGAAGACATCCGAAATCACCAACTTGTCAATATACTCAGCGTAATCCGCCTCAGGAGATGTAAATTGAACCCCACCGGCTCCATCCCCTTCGATCGCGCCGATCACAGTGGGATCATAGGTTGGATACTCTGCAGTGTTATTCGACGAACTCGTATTATTGGCAATAAACGACACAAAATTGGAATTGGTGGAATTTCCGATATTTTTGACGGCTACTCCATACTGAGGATGCACCCCTGCACTACCGGTCACCGTCACCAAGACAGTGTGGTTACCAGTCGTATGAAGCGTCCCGCCCACCGGATTAACTGTGGATACCACCTCCAAAGCCGCTACAGGATTTGCAGTCCCAATGCCTACCCCGCCTTGAAAGGCGTAGGTCACTTTACCCGCTTGAATTGCAAAGGGATCATCCGCAAGTTGGGTCCGTAGATTTTCAGGTGCAATATAGCCACTGACCCCTACCGAGAAATTAGCGGTTACATTTTGCCATTTTACGAGTTTAGGAATATACCCTACCAAAAAGCGGGCGTCCGGCGCTGCAGAATTCCCTTCGCCAACAGCCACCCGCAATTCGCTCCACCCACCTACACCAGAATCGCCGTAGATGTTGTACCGACCGATATACATTGGGTCTTTATTATCACTATCCACATTACTGATAAATGTCGGCCCACCTGAGAAATATACCCTAGAGCCCCATCCTTCTGATCCGACAAACACCGACTGAGTGGCAACACCTAATCGCACGTCACCACTCACGTACAAGGCCGCATCCTGAAGCTTTGATTCACTATCATGCCAATCATAGGCCCCAATCATCACCATTCCCGCCACCGGTGAATAATTTGCATTTGCAGACACCCCTGCATACCCATTTATAATCGTTAATCCATAGGTTTTGGTTGGTACAGTCGGCTTACTATAATCGACCCTTAACTCAAATGGGAGACGGGTAACAAAATCCCTCAGGATCGAAATTACCCCTTGTTTTTGAGAAGTAGACAACGCAACAAAAATTGGCAGCAGGTTAATGTCGGAAGCAGTAATAGGAGGGATAGCTGTATCCGAATAAAGTACATCAAATGGGGCTCTATTTCCAAACAAGCCATAGCTGTTCAATTCCGAGTTGAGATCTATTGCCTTTTGCGCCGTAATCCCAGGAATAACGGCAAAGTTAAATGGATTAAAATGTCCTTTATATTGAGAAGTGGTAAACGTATTTTTTACAGCAATCGCAAGCCGGTTAGTTGACGTCGAACCATCCGCATAGTTGGCAACAAACCGGATCACATCCGCTGACGTTACGCTCGATGTTAGTCCAGAATAATCCATTGCCTGAACGACGAGGGCAGGCGCTGTAACCCGATCTTCGGACCCGATCACGACCTGCCCGCCGTTAAATAAGGCCGGATATAACAATCCACCTTGCGCCCCACCGGGTTGAATCGGATCCGAAACGTTCATACTTGATACATCTACGTTCAGCCCTACTACATGCCGTGCCCCATTTCCCGCCACCACCACACCAGCGGCGGATCTCACACCCAACGACATTCCAACAATATTTGGCGACGCATAATCAGCATCGATCGTAACATAATTCCTCTGCAGATTTGCTTTTGTCGACGTCACACTGCCTGCCGCTGTTTTACTCAATCTAAGAACCGGCCGCCGCGCCGCATTAATCGTATCCGTCGCAATTAACTGATTCGTACTGACCGAAAGAACATCCAATATACCACCGACCCCGCTAAGCAATCCGCCATTTGCCGAAGATATCCGAACATTTCCGCTGACGATCAATGCGACCCTCGAGTTGGAAGTGCCGATACCGACCCCATCCGAATTTACGCTAAACACCGACGCATTCGTCACGACCTTCAGGATAGGATCCGATTCCCCAGAAATCGTCAGTAACGCGTTTGACGTCACCGTGCCCAGCGAAACCCTATTTTGATCTAAGCGCATATCGACTACGCCGTTTTCGAGGAACGACACGGATGACGTCGGAACCCCTCTCCAACTCAAGACGTGCTCGCCCGACGTCTGGCCGTTTGTGGTCACCCCAATAAACAGGTACCTATTTTCTGTTACAGACAAAATACCTGCAGAAAACTTAGTTGCCTCCGTGCTATACACTCCGGTATTGAGGTCACTCGGAATCGTAACATACCCCGCGCCAGCCCTAAACGGAACCCTCGCAGAGAACCCCGCATTCGTAGTCGCCCCGTATACGCCAGCCGACCCATTTCTAGAGACAACGATCACGTCGTTACTGCCTAAAGTTACTCTGAATGGGAAATTTGGAGACGCAACATTTTGGTTAAAGGACACGTCTAGGGCGTAGACAGGCGAAATAGTCTTAATCCCAATTAACCCGGAAGCATCAACCAAAATTGACGAATTAATTGATGAAATTTGCATAACGGGAATCGATGCGTCACCACGCACATGGAGGGTTGCAGATGGAATCGCGGTACCAATTCCGAGCAAATTTTGACTGGATACCCACATAATATTAAGGTTTTCACTATCTTTGACATCCAAAATTCCTCCTGACGACCCAGCCAGCCCCTTAACTTGCAATGCCCCCGTGGGCGTCAACGTTCCGATAGCGACTCTGCCATTGGCAGTTCCCACCATCAGAACATTCTGTATGGGGCTCAGCCCGCCCACAGAAAATAGAGCAGCCTTAGAAACATTCCGAGGACTCGCGCTTGTCCCAGTAAATTGATCAGACACATGCAGAACGGCAAGTGGATTGGCTGTCACATAACTACTACCAAAGTCTTTCAAGAAAATGCCAACGTTACCTGAGGTATCCCCCGCGTTATCCACTAAAAATACTGCGGCTGCCTTTTCTCCAAGAATCGAGAAGTCCGAACCCAGTGGCAACTCACTGGAGTTTTTAGAATAAATTTTTGTTAAATCGACTCGAACACCTACGGCAGTGTCGTACAAGTCACGATTGATGCTCGCAACCTTACCCGAGGGGAACCGAATTGAAAGCCCAGAAAAATCATCGACCGATGCGGCCGTCCGCGCACCAAAATCCATTTTAATCAGTTGCGTTGTATAAGATCCCGTATTGAGTCCCACATTTGACGAAACCGTCAATACGCGCTGCCCAGTGGCATTATACGATGCCGCAATTGCGTTCACAGAGACCACCCGAACCGATCCGTTAACGGTCCAATTCAACCCGTTGGCGGACGATGTCAACTGAGAATTTGAATCGTAATACGGAAACACGCTCGCATTACCGGTAACCGCCTGGGTAATATTGAGAGACACTGTTGGCCCGCCCGTCTGTGTATAGACGTACAATAGATTGGACGACGCCGACTTCGCTATCGACACCGCTCCATATCCGGACCGAGCCGACCCCACACTTGCAGATGCTATCAACAGAGTCGACGCGGTCATATCTCCAGTAACGTTCACTGTCGGAGAGAGAAACCTGACGTTCGGAATCACCAAAGCCAAATCAGAATTCAATTCATTCGCGGTAACCTCATTACGGGTAGATATTAAACTATCTACAAATAAATTGCCTCCAATCGTCACAAGGCCATTACCCGACACCGCTAACGAATACGAACTGGTTACAGGTGCGGCTCCAATTGCAATACGATTAGCGGTAATAAGCGTTGCGATCAAATCGGATGTTACATTCAATGTTGACGCAAGCGACCCAATTTGAAGATTGACAGGGGCGCCGTTGCCCGAGTTAAACCGAAGGGTATTGGATACTTTGACCTCTGGAAGAGACCCCTCGTTATCAACAAATAGCGTCCCATTAATACTGACGCTATTGACCGACCCCGCTGTAAACAACTCGTTCACTGTTAATACGTCAATATCAAAATCCGAACTCGCGACTAAGAAGTTATTCCCTGCCAACTCACCGACAATATCCAACACAGCCGTCGGCAAACTGGTCCCAACTCCCACTTTCCCACCGGACAGGATCATGGCGTTAATACTGACGTTCGTCGTCGGAGATATATAGAGTCCAGTTAACACACCGTTTGCACCCAACGCCAACCCACTACCATCGATATTCATTCCGAGAGCCGCCACACTCGCGCCTGTTAAATCGCCGAACGTCGTCAACACAGCGGATGTTGCCACAAATTCGACGGCAGTAATATTTTTACTGACCCGCACCGCCCCCGTCGTGTTCATACTGACGGTTTGAAGCGTAAATGCCGCAGATAATGCTGATGGCCGCGCAAACGATCGACTCAGCTCAAATTGACCGACTGGTGTCGTCGTACCGATTCCAACATTACCTTCAGACGTAACGACCAATCCGCCGTTACTTCCACTAACATCCAACGTCTTTGGAACTATTCCACCGGTGGCATTCACAGTCGTTACCTTGATCTGTCCATGAACCCATAATCCATTGGTCGGAGCTGTTCCCCCACCCATAACAACACCGCGGCTATCCCCGACTATCAGTGCGGCACCGCTACTATTGTAGACACCGAGGACATCGATACCTGTCTCAAGACCTCTAACCGCAAGTCGTGAACTACCAAGATTAGCCGAACTCCCAACACCGACAAACCCATTGTTATTAGATACAATCAACAAGTCCCTCAATACACTATTTACTGTACTTTGAACTACGAAAGCAGCGCGACCATTGGTTGTTGCGACTGTCGCAATATACAAATCCGCTAAGCCTCGAATCGGTATATTTGGACTCGTGACAATCACGACGTTGCCACTAGTCTGTTTCCCACTCATAAACAGGGCCGACATCACATTTCCTGTCACCTCGATGCCAGATCGGTTCTTCATGTTCGCAGAAACACTATTCGCAAACTGAACTACCAATCCTGCGGCAGAATCGTTTACGTTAAGTCCTCGACTCAAGCTATCGCCGCTCTTCCCCAGTTTTACAGACATTGCATTGATCGTCGTCGCTGCTCCGGAACTTCTTGATCCAACTTCCAAATCCACTGCATATATCGTCCCGCCACTGACTGACATCGTCGGAATCTGCGTCTTCGTCGTCAATATAGACGTCCCGCTTATCCGCACTAAGGAACTCTCCGTCCCAACCCTCAACATCCCGATATTATTTACCGTCACAACATCCAAATATCCATCTGAGTCCACACGTCGCGATGAATTATAATAGGCTAACCGATTTGCAGTTCCTACTAATGTCGCACTGACATTGGCCGTAACATTGGATACCCCGTTGACATACACCAAACTGTTGCCGCTCGTAGTATCGACATATAAGAATGAATCCGTCGTTGGCCTCGTGGTTGGAGGATTCACACTAGCCAACAGCAATTCTTTAACCGCCCAGGTACCACCCGCAACCACAACGCGATTCGTAGAGACCGCGCCCACAATTTTCAACTGATCTCCCACGCTGAGCGTATTGAGACTCACCACACCCCCACGAACGGTCACATCATTCACAATCCCAGATCCGCTGACAACTAGCGCCTGAGCGGTCACCCCTGTGTACAAATTCATATCCGAATTAAAGGTAGGTACCACCAATCGATTAAAGGTGGCGACCGCCGCTATAAGATCCCCGAAGTTTACCAAAGATAGTGCCTGAATATTCGGAAGATTGGTTAATGAGGACGCCCCGCCGAGATAAAATGAATCGGAAACATTCACCGTTATGCCGGAAGCATCAGCGACATCCATTACACCATCACCACTCACAAACATCCGATTCGCCGTAACTTCCACTATCGACCAATCTTTCGGTGTCGTTAGAATTACATTCCCTCCACCTAACGTCCCACCCACTTCCAATGCTGATTGTGGATTCGATATC
>CAIPHK010000023.1 GCA_903864835.1 uncultured bacterium
CTATGGAATCAGATTTGGCTCACTTGCGTAACGTCCGTTCAGGTCAGTGTCCAGACTAAACCCTTCGGGCGGCTTTCAGCCGGTCTGGACACTGACCCTCTCTTCCGTTTTTAACCAAATATGGGTTTTTGCGTAAAACCCAATTTTACAGAAAAATTGAAGCACAACTCAAATTCCAGCAAGGAGGATTTGAGAAATGAGAGATCAAGAGAGTGGATATCGTTCAGTTCAGTACCGTCCTGTCGTCAGTGGCCCGCGCATCGTGGGGGTGGTGGGTGCACGGTCATTGACCTACCAGCACGCGGATCATGTGGGCCAGATTGTGGATGACCTGTTGGCCAGGGGCAATCGCATCGCCACCGGCGGTGCCATCGGTACGGATGAATATGTGTTGTGCCGGTTGCTTCGGTCGGGGCAGTCCGATCATTGCACCGTGTTCGCCGCATGGAAGGGCTACGATGGCTTCCCCGCCAAGGTCCGCGCTGCGATTCGTCAGTTCAAAGACTATGGTGGCCACATCGTCTGGGGGCCTGCCGGCAAAAGCGAACCGATGGTCAAAACCGCATTGCTCATGCGCAATGTCCGGTTGGTCGATGCCTGTTATGGCCTCGTCGCCTTCATCACCCCCGATTCCCGGGGCACGATCTTCACGATCAAAAAGGCTGCCGCCAAACACAAACCCATCGTGGTCTTCGCCTGGGATTGTGATGCCCCGGAGATCCCCAATGTGAAATGGATTCCGTTGCGCTGCGGTGGGATGTGGGAGGGCGCGGTCAAAGCCGTGTACACCAAATAGCCATGGCCACTAAAAAAGCCCTCAAAGGTCAGCTCAAAACCTGTGGTCAAAAATCCGTCAAAGCCTGGGTCATTCGATGGGTCTGCGGATCGGTGGGCGTCACGCCCACTGACCGCCTGTCCGATCTGTCCCGCCACGGCTGCGGCAGCGGGATGATTTCCGAACTCATCTACACCAACGATTGCATCCGCTTCTACGACCGATATGAGACCAGCATCTTGGAAGTTGTGGATGAGTTTTTGGACTCTACGGGAGAAACATTTGGAGAGTTCATCACCCACCTGCATCCGGAAGTCTTCGACCTGGTCAGCCTCAAGAATGCGCTGGCCTGGTTTGCAGTGGAAGAAACCGCCTACCGATTGCTCGAAGGGTTTGAGGGGGAAGACTCATGAAAAAAACCACGAGATTAACCGTACAATCCCCGCCACCCCCACTTGGCGGGGACATCACGGCGGAATCCGTTCGCGTAGGGTTGTATCTTCGGGTCTCCACCGATCGGCAGGCCAACGAAGGAGATTCGTTGGAAGAACAAGAAAACGAGCTCCGAAAATACTGCGACTACCGTAATTTTGGAATCCATAAACTGTACATCGAACGGGGGAAATCGGGCGGAAACACCAACCGCCCCGAATACAAAGCCCTGGTCCGCGACATCCAAGCGGGTAAATTTAATGCAGTCGTCGTCAAAAAGATTGATCGATTGTCCCGATCCCTCTTGGATTTTGAGGCCCTGATGGTGATGTTGGAGTCTCACAACATCGACTTCATTTCCCTTCGAGAACAATTCGATACCACCACCGCCATCGGCAAAGCCATGTTACGGATCACCTTGATTTTCGCTCAACTGGAACGAGAACAAAATTCCGAACGGGTCAGCGACGTGATGGCCTACCGTGCAAGCCAAGGCCACTACAACGGCGGGATTTGTCCCTTCGGCTACGATGCTGTGAATACCGAATTGGTTCCCCACAAACAGGAACGCAAAGCCGTTTCCTTTATGTTCGACACCTTTTTGCAAACCCATTCCACCGCCCAGACGGCGGCACTATGTAACACCGCCGGATTCCAAACCCGATCCGGGCAATCCTGGGACAAGCGGCAAATCCACAAAATATTGATCCGTCCCGTATACAAAGGCTGTATGCAATGGGCGGGCCAGCTTCACAAAGGGCTACATCAACCCTTGGTCACCGAATCCAAATATGACCACGTCCAGCAGATTTTCGAATCCCGACAATCCGAGATTTGCCGCAGCAAAATCAAAGGCCTCCTCATCGGCATCTTGCAGTGCAGCCAATGCACCCAACCCTGGGTCCCCAATTACACCCAAAAGAAAACCGGCAAAAAATACTACTACTACCGTTGCCGCTCCACGATGAATCCCTCTCCACATAGTTGCAAAGGCCAATATCTAACCTTTGAAGCCGCCCACGACGGGGCATTATCTGCACTGCTGGCCTGTACCGAAGACCTCTTTTTCCAACGCCTGGGTCTCCAAATCGACCATTACAATGCCACTATTTCCAGGCAATCTGAACTCAAACAATCCGAATTGGACCGCCTTAAAGCCCAAGTCGCTGTCCTCAAACAAAAGCGAATTTCCTACATCGACACTTTAGTCACAGGCAAATTCAGCGCATCGGAAAGAACCACCATCAACGATCAAATCGAAGAATTTCAGCTCGAAGAAAAGCAACTCGAAGCCGCCACTTGGCGTCTGGAATTCGATATTTCCGAACTCATTTCAAGCAAACTGGACCTCAACCGTTTCAAAGAAACCATGGCCCAATTCCGCTTCAATCACGTCAATTTTACCGC
>CAIPHK010000024.1 GCA_903864835.1 uncultured bacterium
CCAACATGGAGTCTTGTTTGCGACTCGTCTCCGCCATCCTCATTGAATTTAACGATGATTGGTCCACTGGAAGGAGGTTGTTCTCACTTTAACTTTTTGCCCCTATCGAATCACTTTTACAGAAAGATTGTTGCGTAACCTTTTACGGAAAGATTAGCCTCATTTTGAAGCCGTATCGCATATCCTCGCCGCTGACTCATGCTGAGAACTCGTGTGCAATTTTTTTTTGAAATTCAATAATCACCGTTTGCTGACCAATGATTTTCAATAATCGTTCTTTTTCAGCATCCGGCGCTACCTGTCTCATTTTCCGCTTGTCACTTAGCCCCGCTTTCATCCCTTCCAAGGCCTCATCACGCCACCGATACGCCAATGCTTCGCTGATCCCTTGTTCCTTGCAGATCTGGGTTATTGTTTTTTGACCCTTCATCATCTCCAGCACCACCGATAGCTTCTCATCCCCAGTATATTGCCGTTTCTTCATCACACATCTCCTTGAGTTTTTTTGCTCTTTTTCGCGCCGCCCCCCAAGGGTGGGGTACCCCACCCTTGGGGGGCTATTCCTCTCTTGTTCATGTGTCTAGTTTATAACGGGGGCTAGAGAGCTATGACTACCGATTTGGTAAAAATTATATTTCTGCAAAACTGTCGCTTAACGCAATGGGTCTCATTCATCAGTTGCACTATATCCAGACTGACGGCATTTCGGAATTCCAACTGTCTACGACGACCATTTTTTAGTAAGGCTGGTACCGCCCTATCGAGATAAAAAACTGTAGGCATTGCCGAATATCAATACAAAACGGAAAAATACCCACCGGCCATTTAATTTGCTGAATCGAGAACATTCGTAAAATGAGTCAGCGCGACTGCCTTGGTGGAAAAATGCGTTAAACGCAACCTGGCCGATGGTATCCGATTTCTCACCCTTATCTGTAATCAAAATTTCTAGCCGATCCCAAGACGTCACGTCCATCATCCATGCCGCGATATTACGGGCTTCATCATAGCCATAGCGACTCCTTAACTTTTGGGTGCGGTGGCCCGAGAATTACTCCGAAAAGGCAGATAAATTATGAAGCAACGTTGTCGCCAATTCCCGAATTTTCTCAAATTCTCCGGTCTCGACAATCGATCGGGTAATTGCCGGATTAACATTCAAATAGTCGTGAACCAATACATTTCGATACCCCACCATTTGCCGACAAACACCATGATCGACCACGGTCATCGCCTTATGCCGAACCAATTCATCAAATACTTCGCCGGATTTCGACACATTTCTTTCAAACCCAATTTTGAGAACATATCTCCCCAACCCGATCAGGGATTCAATTAATACTTGAAGTGCCCGTTCAATTGCCAAATAGTCCTGCACAGCGTACTCATCTTGGGCCTGGAATATTTTGAGAACAGAGATCATATCGTCAATATGCCGACCAATTTCCTTTTCGTACCCCAAATCTCTGCTCTTAACCATTAAATTCCTCCGCCTCAATCATCGACAACACTTTATTTTCAAAACGATGAAGTCGAGTCGCATTATTTATTTGATAAGGATCTCCTTGAATCGCAGCATATTGCAAGGCCAGAGGCGCCAATTCCAAATCCATCAAATCAAGGCAGTCATATAACTCCAACTCTGATTCCAAGGCTTGCTTGATCAGTTGAGGTCGCATAAACGCATCCAATGTATTGCCAATATATCTCGTAAACAGAATTCCCAAATCAAAATCACTGTTCGCTGTCTCAGTACCCGAAAAGCGAGACCCAAAAAAATAGATTCCATCCACCGGTTCCACCTGAGAAATTCGATCAACGATCTTTTGAATATCCATATGGCAAACGATACCATAGCAACGCAATTCCATTTAGGGCGTTCTGGCTACTTCCGCCCCACACCCACCCACGCAGTTGACGTTAGCAATGTCGGGAATTCAGGAACTGTCTCTCGAATATAGTCTAAAGACAATCCCTCCATGCGAGACCATTCATGGGGGGCGGTATTTCGTTTCATCATCGCTATAGGGGCACTTCCCCGAATCATCGAGTCCCAAAAATCCTCTACCGATGTGGGGGTCATCCCATGGGTCACCGGATGCACAACCACCGACTTGAACCCCGATCGTTCCATTTCGGACTTTAATACCTCTGGATTTTCTAGATTCATGATGTTGGCTTGAGGCTCGGGCATCTGCGGATTAGCCGCTCGCATGGCCCCAAACATCAGCATCATCGCGGGTGAGTCGACAATGGGCGCCCAAGAGGATACCACTGCCATCCCACCCCGCCGTAAGGTCCGATATAACTCCGAAAATCCCTTGAGTCGATCGGGGAAAAACATCAGGCCGAACATGCTAAATGCCGCATCAAATTGCGCCTCTAAATAGGGTAATTTTTGGCCATCGCCCACCGTGGGAGTTATATTCACGGCGCCTGTAACCGAGATATAGGACTGAAGCAACTCAATCATTTCCGGAGAAAAATCAAGGGCATCCACCGATTTGACGCAAGGCGCGATGAGACGCGTTAAGGTGCCCGGGCCACAAGCCACGTCAAGAATCGCGGACTCGGAGGTCGCTCCCGACAATCGGATGGCGTCCTCGGAATACTTCGCCAAAAACGCCATCGTTGTTTGTTCATAGCCTAATGAGACTAAAGACCACGGATCTGGACGTGAAAAAGGGTTAATATTTGGTGGTGTCATAAATTGGATCGCGTTCGGCCAAATACTCCGTCATAAGTCATACTTTGTATATTAGGTAAAATCACAAAGTATGACCACTAATTTTAGCTCTTGTTTTGGGGTTAAAGACCAAAGTCCATTCCCATTCAGAAAATCAATTAATCATCGGAGTCCATGGTATTAACCCTGGTGTAACTGGGCGCCGGAGCCGCCCGCAGGCCCACCATCTCTAGGCTAGCTAACCGTCGTCGAGGTTCTGCCTCGGAAGTAGGGCTCACAACTGGATCGGGTTGAATATCAGATAAAAGTCGTCGCCGAAGCTGCGATTGTTGGACCGGATTCAATTGTCGGATATCGGCAACAACAACGTCCACAGGCGTTCCATACCGGCATCGTTGGATCACTTTTCTGGCGGCAACGACTAGGCCAGCGGTTCCAACAACACTCCCCACGACAATCCCAGCCACCACGCTGTCAGACAATCCAACCGTACGTGATGGAGACGCGGGCGCAGCACACGGTGAGGGCAATTGATCAATCGCAATATCAATAGATCCCGTCCCATGGCTAGACTCCACGTGCACAAAAACCTTTGTCGCGTTGTTGGGCAGATCACACGCCGCAACTGGTACCCCATCCATTTCAACAACACCCGATTTGAAACTGAGAGTCGTCGTCGAAAGAAGTGGGCGGACCGCCTCTGTCACGTTGCCACGACAAGAACTCCAAAAAGATAATTGGTCAGTCCTATTCCATTGAGGACCTGCGGCTACATTTACATAATCGGGAATATAAACGGAGCCGTTCTGTTGCTTAAGTGGCACAATTCCAAAGATCAAGAATCCATCACCCGATCGCGTCACGGGGTTAGACGCCAATGGGGCACTTATAGTGAACTCAGTAGGAGGTTCCGGTAAATAAGTCTCGGCCGTAGCGGCACCAATCCACGGTAGGCCAGTATGAAAGTAAGCCGGCGTTAGTGTTACACCCGTTGATGTCACATTTCCGGAATCGACGATCCATGTCCCCGGGCAAAAATTGGTCCCAAGGAGGCGTCTTGCCCCACGCAATGACGCTGAAGTGATATCTGAAAGAACCTCGGTCGGTTGGGTCACGGTGGCGTATGCCGCGACAGCTCCCAGAGTAATTGCGGAGAGTGTATAGGCGGCCCCAGTCGACACCACGTCTTTGAAACGATACCAAGTATCCCACTGTGGATTTTCTAATCGAGCCAACACTTGTTTAGCCTCTGATACCGAGAGACCTTGCAGTTGACGTTCGATGACTGACCGGACTGAAGACGAAACCGCAATCGTGCGACAAGACGCAACCGCTCCCGGGGTATATTCAGATAACAAGTGCATTGTAAACGACTCCTAGCGATGGAACGGTTTTTGTCTAAACCGTCATCGTTTTTTTGGAAAAAAGATCTAACTTTAGTTAATCCCAAATTCCAATCGTCGAATATCGACCGAAAGTACTATTTTTATAGGTATTTAGTACTGTATTTCGATATTTTACAAAGTTGATATTCTTAAACCAGGGGTCCCCTTTTAGGGTCATTTTTCATTGTTCTTTTGGTGTGGGGTGGCTCGTCCACTCGCCCGGTCAGGGGTAACGTCCCCCCAAAAAGTCCCTTCCTTCGGTCAGTGTACTTTTCGGGGGCGCCCCCGTATTTATATCCCCTTACATCCCCCACAAACCAAATTAATCGGCCCCATTCCCATTCAGGAAATCAATTAATCATCGGAGTCCATCGTATTAACCCTGGTGTAACTGGGCGCCGGAGCCGCCCGCAGGCCCACCATCTCTAGGCTAGCTAACCGTCGTCGAGGTTCTGCCTCGGAAGTAGCCGCCACCACTGAATCGGTTTGAATACTTGAATAACTGGGTTGAATATCAGATAAAAGTCGTCGCCGAAGCTGCGATTGTTGGACCGGATTCAATTGTCGGATATCGGCAACTACAACGTCCACAGCCGTTCCGTACCGGCATCGTTGGATCACTTTTCTGGCGGCAACCACTAGGCCAGCGGTTCCAACGATACTTCCCACAACAATCCCAGCCACCACGCCGTCAGACAATCCAACCGGTCCCGATGGAGATGCGGGCCCAGCACACGGTGAGGGCAATTGATCAATCGCAATATCAATAGATCCGGAGTGAACCAAACCTTGCGCATGCACAAAAACTTTAGACGCGTTGTTCGAGAGATCACACTCCGCAACTGGCACCCCATCCATTTCAACAACACCCGATTTTAAACTGAAAGTCGTCGTCGGAAGAAGCGGGCGGACACCCTCTGTCACGTTGCCACGACAAAAACTCCAAAATTCAAAGTGGTCAGACCTATTCCATTGAGGCCCTGCGGATACAGCAAAATAATCGGAAATTTCATGGGAGCCGTTGAGTTGCTTAAGTTGGCCAATTCCAAAGTACACAAATCCTTCACCCGATCGGGTCACGGGGCTAGACGCCAATGGGGCACTTATAGTGAACTCGGTAGGAGGTTCCGGTAAATAAGTCTCGGCCGTAGCGGACACAATCCACGGCATTCCGGGAAAAGGGGAAGCAGGCGTTAGTGTTACACCCGTTGATGTCACATTTCCGGAATCGACGATCCATGTCCCCGGACAAAAATTGGTCCCAAGAAGGCGTCTTGCACCACGCAATGATACTGAGGCGACATCTGAAAGAACCTCGGTCGGTTGAGTCACTGTGGCGTATGCCGCGACAGCTCCCAGAGTAATTGCGGAGAGTGTATAGGCGGCCCCAGTCGACACCACGTCTTTGAAACGATACCAACTATCCCACTGTGGATTTTCTAATCGAGCCAACACTTGTTTAGCCTCTGATACCGAGAGGCCTTGCAGTTGACGTTCGATGATTGACGGGACTGAAGACGACACCGCAATCGTGCGACAAGACGCAACCGCGCCCGGTGTAAATTCAGATAAATAGTGCATTATAAACGACTCCTAGCGATGGAACGGTTTTTGTCTAAACCGTCATCGTTTTTTTGGAAAAAAGATCTAACTTTAGTTAATCCCAAATTCCAATCGTCGAATATCGGTTACGCAACAATCTTTCTGTAAAAGTGATTCGATAGGGGCAAAAAGTTAAAGTGAGAACAACCTCCTTCCAGTGGACCAATCATCGTTAAATTCAATGAGGATGGCGGAGACGAGTCGCAAACAA
>CAIPHK010000025.1 GCA_903864835.1 uncultured bacterium
CCACCGTTTTTTGCCCTCGTAACGCCTCCAGCGCCACTCGCGCCTTCACTTCTGTACTATATGTTTTCTGCTTCTTGCCCATTTTCCTGTCCTCCGTAGTCTATCTATTCTACTGGTCCACTTTTTGGGGGCAAGCTCACACCACTACGCTCGGCATCTGTACCTAGGAACTTCGAAGCCAGTCGACGAAGTCCAATACAGGACAGGGCCACAAAATCCGCCCCTGGCAGCCCTAATTCAAGTCGGACGGGTACTCCGGTTCCGGTTAAGGGACGGCAATCAACCGCTAGCAAGACAGGACCAGTCGACAGAAAATCCACAAAGCCAACGACTGCCTTACCAACAGCACCTACACCACCGCCATCCAGTAAGCTCGACCCTACAGCGACGTACTTAAAAGACCTTTCTTTCGGTGCCAAATTACAGCTGGGCTTGGCGGCACCACTGACAAATGACGAAATCGCTGCTCTTATTGCTCGAACAAGTGTTCCTTTTGAACCCAATACACCCGTAATGGAAGATTTCAGAACGGTCGGAAAGGAATTGCAAATAGAGCTGACCACTGCGCGCGACACTCTTTTTGATAACCAGTCAAAGGAAAAGCCCAGTCTCGCAGATAAGCAGGTAGATGGGAGAGAGTTACAACAAAAAATAAATGGCTTTATAAGTAGTCTTCTACCGGGGCGGAAGAAGGATGCGCTTTCTGACGTCTCAAATTTGTCCCGTCAATTGGGTACTGGTTCAAATTCAAACGAAAATGCGCTAATGCTTAAAATTGGCAGATTTCTCGAAGTGTTACAGCGCTTCCTTGAAACAGGAGGGTGAGTTACTTCTCCAACAAATAAAGTACCCGAGCCCCATAAAAAATGAGCCCATACCCCATCAATACCCAAAGCAAAATTCCAAAAACTCCGCTAAACGCGCCATAGATATTCTCAGCAGTTGAGATATACGAAAAATAGATCCCAAATCCTTTGCGAAGTAACAAACACAATACGGAAATATATGTCGCAACAATCAAACTATTTCCGAATCGTTTTTTTATCCGGGGCGCAAGAATATGATACACAGTTAACAAAAACAAAAAGATTGTCACGACCCCAAATACACTGGTGGTCCGGTGAAATAGGGTGAGTAGGTAGAAGGGGAATCCCTCTAAAAAGAAGGGTCGTACCAATAGTTTAGCCAAAATTTCAGAAATGCTCGTCGCAATAATATACGCGGTGATCATTCCCAATATAAAAAATGGAACAATAATTAATTGGAGCCGAATATACTCCTTTAATTTTCGAGGCTTTTTTTCAAAAACAACAAACAACGCCTGATCCAACGCTCTAAATAACCCTTGAGATGAAATGTACGCGATTGCAAATCCAGAAATCCCATACGCTCCCCGGTTCATGGTAAGAAACCCAACCACGGCATCGTTATTCAATAATAAACTGGGAATTGCCGCATGAATTAGGCGGGTCCAGTCGATGCTTTCAACGGGAATAAACGAAGCAACCGACGCGATTACAATGAGTAGCGGCACCACCGCAAGAACCGTATAAAACGAGACTGCGGCAGCCAAAAACAAATATTGATCTGAATAAAAATCACCGGCCGCGTGAACCGACGCACGAATCAGACGATTCACAGCTCCCCGGATACGTGGTGGCAAGGTTTACTCTGGGGTGCTATCCGGGTCTATTCCAACGATCAAGGCGTCGGCGCGAGTGGTTGCTATCGAATGATAGCCACAGTCGACGTGATGGGTTTCCCCAGTCACCCCCGATGACAGGTCCGAACACAAATAGAGGCCAGAATTTCCAACCTCGGCCAACGTGATATTTCGCTTCATTGGCGCTCTAGCAGCATTCACCTTCAGCAAAATATCAAATCCACTAATCCCTTTTGCTGCCAAGGTTTTAATCGGACCTGCGGACAATGAATTGACTCGAATTCCCGAAGGCCCCATTTCAGCGGCCAGATAGCGAACCGAGGCTTCCAATGCGGCTTTGGCCACACCCATGACATTATAATTCGGTACCGATCGTTCTCCACCTAAATAAGATAACGCGACTATGCTTCCACCGTCGGTCATCAACGGTTGGGCATACCTCGCCATCGGAACAATCGAATAGGCACTGATTCCCAATGCCAAGTTCCAACCTTCAATCGTCGTGTTTGAAAATTTCCCCGTGAGGTCTTCCCGATTTGCGAATGCAACCGCATGCACCACAAAATCCAGTGTGCCATACACCGCTTTAAATTCATCAAAAACGACTTTGATTTCGTGATCATTGGCGACGTCACAAGACATACACAGCTTCGAGTTCATTTCTTTTGCAATCGGTTCAACCCGATCCTTCATGATCTCTCCGGCGTATGTAAACGCAATTTCGGCGCCTTCTTGATACAGTTTTTCGGCAATGGCGTATGCGATTCCACGCTTGTTGCTCACTCCAAAAATAATTCCTTTTTTACCTGACATTATTCCCATAAAAATCCTCCGACACTGTGGCCCAAATATTGAGCTTAGTCTATCGCTTTCTCCTCGCCGCAGTCCAGGCAAAACGGGGCTAAAAACTGGCCTTTTTCATAGATCAACGTCCCATCCGCATAGATTTGTCCTGAGACCCGCATTTCAGCGATAAAATCCAAATGAATCGGAGACTCATTTTTGCCGCCAGTCTCGGGGTAAGAGGCACCAATTGCCATGTGAATCGTGCCCCCAATTTTTTCATCGAATAAAATATTCTTAATGTGGCGCTGAATCTTGGTATTGGTACCAATCGCAACTTCCCCAAAATATCGTGCCCCGGGTTGGGCCATCAGTCCGTCCAACGCAGTTTGCCCTGAGGTCGCTGACCATTTTTCTATCTTCCCATTCACGACGTCAAAGCGAGTGTTGGTGATCTCAATCCCTTGATAAATCACGGGGAAATCGAACCGAATATGGCCGTTCACCGAGGATTCCACTGGGGAGGTAAACACTTCCCCGGAGGGCATATTTCGACGGCCATCGGAGTTGATCCAGCGACGTCCCTCCACAGAAAAGGAGATATCCATATCATCGAACACATATCGAATTTGTTTGGCCTGGTTAAGCCTGTCGACGATGACCTGTTGAAAGCGGCTAACGCCGAGCCAATAGGCCACGGGGTCCGGCTCCGTCAATCCACAAGCATCCATCACAAAGTCCAAAAATTCTACCGTCCCCATTTGGGCATCCTGGGCGAGTGATGGGGTCGGGAAAAGACACAGGCACCATTTAAGATCTCCGGACGCGGATCGGGTCATAAATTGCCGCTTAACGTCACTTTGCGCCAAAGAATGTCGACTCAAAATACCTGGATCTGCGGACGCCAATGTCCGAGAGTTCTCCGGGGCAGAGATCGTTAAAATGCAGTCAAAGGAGGTGACGGCATCTCGGTATAAGGTTGATGACGTTTCCCAAACCTCGGGCCGATCCGACTCAATGGTTTGCCGGTCCAATTGACCGGTGGACAACTGAACTATAGGGATTCCGCCCTTGCGAATCACCTCGGCATGGACGGCTTCTACCAATGGAAGCCCCAACGGAGTAGATCGGATCAATACTTTTTCGCCCGGCGACACCCGCAGGCAATAATTCGTTAACAACGCGGCGTATTTTGACATGATCATTATTATTTCAGGCTCCATTCTTTCAGACCACGGACGACGTCAACGTGGGAAATATTTGCAATACAGGGAACGTGAGTCTCGTTGGGATAAATACACTGCCAACGACACCCGTAGCAATCCATCTTATAGCCTAATGTGACGGGACCTGGCTGATCGCTCGGGTAGGGCAAAAACCGGCCCCAATGCCCACCGCCGACAATCGCAAGGGTCCGAGTCCCGACAGAAGACGACAAATGAATGCCGCCACCATCTACCCCCACGCACCACTGGGCTCCTTTAAGAAGACTGAGTAGTTCGACAACCGACGTTTTCCCCACCATATCCACTAAGTTAATAAGTCCCTCATTTTTGATTGCATCAATAACCGGTGATGATTTATCTCCGGAAATCACAAGGGTCAGATCAGGTGTTTGCATCTGCTTCAGTGTTGCAATCCATTCGGATACCGGCCATTGGCGTTGCCAGGTATTCGCGACCGGGAAGACAACCACATACGGCGTCGACACTTTAAACGTGGAGTCGGGTACTTCTACAGAATATAGAGGCGCGCACTCAATCCCCAGGAATCGAGATAAATCTAAATACTTATCCGAATCATGAATCGCTTGGGTATCTACCAAATCGGTATACCAAAATGCGCCAAATCTGGCCGCCCATTGGCGAAGCCCTCCCAAATTTTCACCCCAAAACCCTATCTTTCTTGATGCACCACTTGCCCGGATGATTGCGTCGGAATCTACTATAAAGTGGTGTCGAGAATAGACGGGATGAATCACACACTCGGCACCGAGTCGACGGAGCTGAATCAAAGTGATGATTCGATACACGACATTAAGTCTGAATTTCTTGAGATTTACCGCGACCAACTCAGTTGATGGAAAACACAACGACGCAACCGACTTAACGGAAGAATTAATGACAAGGACCGTATCTGGGTATTTCCTTGTTACCGCAGAAAGAAATCCTCTGGATAGAAGAAAATCCCCAATTTGGTCCATCCGGACAATCACGTGCCGTCCCGACCGTTGAATCGGGAGGAGCGAGATCACCCACTCGATGGGCAGACTCAAAAGGCCAATGACAAATGCAAGACCTTTATAGATCAATGCAGCCCGCCATTGCCAAAGCCATACGCTCAGCCGACTTTTCTGAGGTAAATTCAGCCACCGATGCCACCGCAGCCTCACCCATTTTCTGTCGTAATTCCGGGTTAGACACAAGACGATCAATGGCCTCGGAGATTTCTTTAGGATTCAACGGATCGACCACGTAGCCATTAGTCCCATGTCGGACCAGGTCATGCGAACTCCCTGCTTTTGACGACACAACCACAGGCAATCCCGTCGCCATGGCCTCATTGACCACCAATCCCCAAGGCTCAGAAATACTGGGCAACACAAACACATCCGACAACCCATAGATCAGAGGAATATCTTGTTTTTGCAGAAAAGGAATCACGACGGCCCGATCCAAATGGCGGGATTTTAGTTCACTCCGAATACTATCTTGGAGGGGCCCATTGCCGACCATCACAAGACCCAACTTGGGATGGCGACCCACCAACTGTTCATATGCCTCGATCAACGCAATTAAATTTTTTTCAGGGGCAAATCGACCCACAAAGAGGATATTGAATTCGGAGACACCCCACTGAGCACTCAGTTCCATACGATTTGCGCGGGCGGTCTCTGCACCTTTGGCATAAAATTCATTATCCGTGGAATAGCCTTTCACCGTAATTCGATCTTCCGGCATCCCCAATTTGGCCATATACGCTTTACTCTGAGACCCTTGGGAAATTCCCGCGTCAAACCGGCGGACGAACCAGCGCTTTACGATTTCTTTCCACCACGGTCGCGGGCGATCGGCCTCGGTACTTTCCGAAAAAAAGAGGCGCTTCTTGCCATGAAAGATCGCCCAGATTAACCCCGACCAATAGGGCAAATAAATATATTCAGACACGATCAATAAGTCGGGATCTAACCGATTCAATTCTCGCCATACCTGAATCGCAATCTTAATCCAGGAATGACTTTCCAGGTTACCATCATTAAGAAGGGTGTAGTGATGCCTCAGATCCGCTCGATCAACCGTCCACGACCGCATTTTCTCTGTAACGGAATAATAAATAATATGAAGGTTTGGAAACCAGTGCGACACTTGGTTAAACAACGATACTTTGTAGGGTGAGATCACAGCATGAAGTAAGACGACCCGTTCGGGGCGGGGGGCCAATGTCATCTCAAAGTTACCGAATCCCGAACAATCTGTACCCATCGCTTTATTTTGACGGGGATCATCGTTACGCTCCATGGTCGCCGAATCACGGTTCCGTCCGTCATCGCAATATGGGTGGTATCCCGAATATCGTAGCTTCGCCCATAGCCACCCAATAACTTTAGACTAATTCGATGTTCTTTCCATTTTTCGGGATGTTCAGCGCCACCGCCCATCGGATGGTTCTGATGATAAATCGTTGTTGCGTCGGTAATATCGACGACCGGAACTTTCCGATATCGTGCGTACCATACTAACCAATTATCATATTTTGCGCCCGGCCAACCGATAGGGAAGGGGGGCATGACATCATAAAAATGAGAGGGGAATACAAACAAATCCATCCCCCCCGTCCCGTATAGTGTTCGGGCATTTTTGAATCGCCTATCCAGAGTCTCAAACCATTCCAAATCTTCGAAATCAATTAATTCGTTTAACTCAATATTCCAACGTCGTCCCGCCAAGACAAACGGACCGTCGATTTGAGTCGAAATTCGATCCAGTAAGGCCGGCAAATCAGGCGGCAGAATAATGTCACAATTGGCGTACGCCACCCATTCGGTGCCTGCAATGGTACTGGTTTTAGAAAACAAATCATTAATGAGGGGCGTACCAAATGGGTTGCGTTGTACCGTCGCACACTGTGTCGTGTTCGCCGTCGATTGCGCCATTTCAGCCGTTCCGTCTTCGTCCCCAAATAGGATCACCGAGGCCCCTAAGAGACGAGACCAACTCCGAATGGCGTTGGTCTGAATGGTGGCGTAACAATCGCGAAATGCCTTAGGGAGACTAAATATAGTCAGGTTCATGTAAAGAGACTTAAAAAGTGACCTTGATTTGCCCGGCCTTTGCCATCGCCACCGCTTCAATTTTTTGAATTTCGGCATACCCTTGGGAATTAACCGGATTCAGTCCATCACTGGCTTCCATCGACGAATCGGCTTCGTTATAAAGAGAGCCAGGACATTCCGTCATCGAATAAAAATACATATTACCTTTGTATAGTCCCAGCTTAACAAGGCCCGATGCCGGTTGGGCCAGGGAGTCAATTCCAACTTGGGCCGCCCGGGTAACGGGGTCAAAATACCGACCTTCATAAATTTGTTCTGAAATAATTTGGGACAAATGGTTAAATAGTTTGTTGGCTTTTTTATCCAGTACCGCCTGATACACCTGGCGCAATGCAAACCCCAAAAGCTCCATTCCCGGGGCTTCGTACACCCCCCGACTCTTGGTACCAACGATTCGGTTTTCCAGGGCATTTTTCATCCAAATACCGTTACGCCCACCGATAACATTCGCATTTTTCAACAATTCCACCGCAGACAATGCCATTCCATTAATCTCGGTTGGAAGCCCTTCGACAAACCGAATGGATACTTCTTCAATTTGATCTGGAGCAGCTTGCGGCCATACGCCCATGATCGGTTCCACAATGGTGACTGGCGTTTCCAAACTTTCCAGATCCTCCGCTTCATGGCTAAGGCCGGCAAGATTGGCATCGGTAGAATATTTCTTTTTCCCACCGATAGTGGCCGCTATACCAAATTTTTGAAGGTATTCCGCCATTTGAGTGCGCCCTGGAAATTGGTCTAATAACTCAGGGTCCCGCCATGGCGCGTATACCTTCATCTCCGGCGCCAAAACATTGGTGTATCGTTCAAATCTCATTTGATCGTTCCCACGACCGGTGGCGCCATGAACCAGGGTGGTAACGCCCCGTTTTTTCATTTCGCCAATGAGACCCTTAACGGTAACGGCACGGCCCAGTCCGGTAGAGTTCCAGTACCCCCCATCGTAAGTCGCTTGCGCCTTCACTGTACGGAGGGCTTCTTCGGCAATTTCTTTTTTGAGATCAACAATGACGGTCTCGACTCCACAAGGGGCCATTTTTTCTCGTACATTATTAATGTCGGTTTCATCCGGTTGGCCTAAATCTGCTGTAAAACACAGAACATCGGCACCGGCTTCTTTGAGGCGTTTGGCAACGGTTTTACTATCCAAACCACCTGACACACAAATTCCAAGTCGTTCATTTTTTAAGTCATTTAATCGCATCGTCGTGATCCTTCTTATTTCCAGTAAGGTTTATAAAGAATCACTATATAAAACACGGTATCTCACGGCAACCTTGGGCCGGCGGATAGATGGTTTAATTGAGATGTTTGAAGTTATAAATTAGATGGAATTAGCCTGAGACGGGGTAACTCACCATCTCCCCCAAATTCAAAAATACACATCATTCATACGGAGAAAAATATATGGCCGTAACACCACTAGCAAATCGCCCAATACTTCAAACCACAACGCAAGGCTCCACG
Source organism: uncultured bacterium (assembly GCA_903864835.1). Classification (GTDB taxonomy): domain Bacteria; phylum Margulisbacteria; class Marinamargulisbacteria; order SXXA01; family SXXA01; genus CAIPHK01. The sequence continues at coordinate 8,250 of CAIPHK010000025.1, forward strand.
GGGTTACCTAAAAACAGCTCAACAGATAGCCTAAATAAGGCTTTTGGAACCGGTCCAACCACATTAATTCAGAAACCAGCTTCAGATAGCAACATTGCACTAAGACCGATGCCTCAAGGCCAAAACTAACTAGACAACCCCCAGCAACTTTGGTTTAACCAGAGTATGCCAAATTTCCAACCCAACCCGTTATACGTCGTCAATCCGATATTGACCAGTGTCGCCGTCCTCGTGGGGCATTTCGATGGCACCACCACCCGGTCCGACTGGATTTCAACGTCCGACGAATTTTTAACTCATTATCCCAACGCATCCACACTAGACCAAATCGCCGTTGGTCTTTTTTTTACCAATGGTGGGCAACATCTCATCACATTTAATACGGGTACATCTGAGTTAAATGAACTCATTCACAAAGATCCGCTGTCGGATGGCGTGTGGTTATCTGAGCGCCTAATGTCGGGGCTTAACCCAATTTCCTCGTTTGATTTTATACTGCTCAGCCCCCAATTGCAGCACCAAGACTCACTCTGGTTTAGGGCGCTCCAAGCCTATTGCGACCAACGGGATGCCATTTTATTACTCAACCCGCCGGAACTGGGTATAGAGCAAATTCCCAACTGGTTTGATGCCCATCCCGAACTCCATAAACGGCACGTGGCCATGTACTACCCCGCACTTCTCGTTGACGATAAAACAATCGGCGCAACCTACGCCGTCGCCGGTATTTTTAATCGCCTCGATCAGTCGTTCGGTGTTTGGGCTAGCCCGTCAGGTGCAAATGCCCACGTGGACGGCATCCACCCCCCCGTCGCGACATTAAGCAATCCCGAGACTTTGCGCCTCAACAACATGGGGATCAATTGTATCCGCACCTTCAAAAGTATCGGGACTGTGGTTTGGGGAAATACCACTGGCGTCGGAATGGATTCAACCAATAGCTATTGGAAATATATTCCCGTTCGACGCACCATCTTTTTTATTAAAAAAAGTGTGATTGATGCCGTCCAGCCATTGGAATCGATTCCCTACTATTCCGGTGTAGAGGACGATGTGATGGCGGTGATTGAACCATTTTTACTGGAGCTCCATACCCGAGGTGCATTTGCCGGACGGTCCGACAAAGAATCCTATTCGTTGCTATGCGAACCGAGTGAGACCGGAATCCTCATATCCATTGGCGTCGCATTACTCAAACCTGATGAACTTCTTGTGGTAAAGATTCCAGTTACGATGGCGCAAGTAGGGCCTGAATAAAGTCCACGGTTTCTGCATCTATCGGCCGAATATCCGTCATCAGTCGATGATAACGTCTGACATTTTCTGAGGCCCAGATATCATACGACGCATCATCCACGGCCGAAATGATCCCTGCAGGTTCCGCGTACCCTGGCTGCCCAGATCGATACAGGTCCGTCCTAAACCGGGTATCTCGAAGTACAACATACCCGGTCCATAGACCGGCACCCTCTCGGATCAATAAATTAACCCTCCGTGTCTCCCCAAGATTGAGGTATTCAGCAACAAAATCGCTTAACTGAGCCTCAAATAGGGCGGGGTCAGGCGCACTGATTCGTACGATCAGTGTCGGATGGTGAAGGACTCCGATTGCGTCACCCCCATTTTCAATTGGGCAATGCACCAGTGGTAAATCGTCCGCAAAAAATAGTTGAAGGTGGTAATGCCACGGATTTGTTGCCCCCGCGTCCTGCCCATTTTGAATCACCCACGCCCCAGGAACCATCGCCGCCAGAGCAACCGCTATGTTGCAGTCCATGAGTTGCGGCCGATGTTCCGGAGATATGACCGTAAAATGAGGGACAAAAATGGGAGAAATATTGGGTAATATCACTAATGGCTTTCCCCCAACCTCTGCATAAATACCTCTTTCGTTGGGCCATTGGTAGGAAATGACCTCCGGACAACAAAAGCAGGGCATCCCCCCTCGAAACGGAATAGAATATGGCGGGGCAGGGTGCACTTGATCGGAGACCCCCCGAGTCACCCGTCCGTAGTTTCGTTGAAGACAAAATTGCATCCCATCAGCGTGAAAAGAGTCCAACCTAGAAATTCCATTGATTTGCGCTCTGGGCATCACCCCATTGTCTACCTGGGTCGCAAATAGTTGGGCCAATAGCGCTTTCTTTGAGGTCCCTGCCATCCACTGCGCTTGAAGGTCCGGATCAATGATTGACTGGAGAGACCTATCCAATCCGTTCATATACTCGCAATTTAGCGGGTTTTGACCGGGAATTTTGGCGAATTTCGTCTTGCTCTGCAGTGACTACTTTTTTATTTATCGGACGAAACTGGTCAGTGTGCGCCTTAAAAAACTGTTTAATTAACCGATCTTCACCGGAATGAAATGAGATGATCGCGACCCGACCACCAACGGATAAAATGCCAAGTTCATTATCTAAAAATCGTTGGATAACCCCTAGTTCATCGTTTACCGCAATTCGAATAGCCTGGAATACCTGCGACATTGTTTTCATCATTTTGGGACGGGATCCAAAAAAATAGGATTGTTTGACCAACATCACCAATTCACCCGTGGTTTTCAGCGGGGTTTTACGGCGAGATTGGATAATCCCCTGAACCAGATTTCGATTGTGAATCAAATCCCCCCAATTATAAAACGCATCGGACATCGTCTTTTCCGGGGCCGTATTGAGCCAATGCGCCGCAGATCGCCCTCCATTGGGATTCATTTGCATATCAAGAGGCTCGTCGTTCATGAACGAGAATCCCCGCCCGGCACTATCAAGTTGATATGAGGAAATCCCAAGATCAATCAGTATTTTGGTCACCGAGTGAATCCCAATCGGTGACAGAAGTTTTTTGGCATTTGAGAAATTACCGTGCACCAAGGTAGCCCGATCTCCCAACACCTCGGTGGAATGGGCAATCGCCACGGGATCTTGATCAATTCCAATAATTTTTATGGACGTGTTTGCGTTTAAAATGTGACTCGAATGGCCGCCAAAGCCTACCGTTCCATCCAGAACAAGATCGTTCTCTTTAAGGTCCAGAAGGGCTATGGTTTCATTTAGCAGGACAGGGACATGCATCGAGTGACCTCCGCTATTATGGCCAATTCAAGATCAGGCATCCCCGCCGGCACCACCGTCACAAGTCCAATCCGACAATTGGCTTCATGACGAGTGTTAATATACGCCACCATCGATGGATCAAATCCAAAAAGAGGGGTGGTGATCACCGCACCGTCGGCGGGGATATAGGTCACCGACATCTTGTATTGACCCGGACACAACTGGGCCACTAAGCCCAATGGCGCAATGACATCCCAATACTTTGCTTTCGGTTTATAAAAAGCGTCTGCCGCCCCGGTCAATAAACCGAGACCGTTCATCCCGATCGATTTGACCCGATATGTCGACGCCGAAAACCGAGATTCAATGGCATGCATCGTATGGTATTCAGGCGATCCATCCGTCCGATATTCCGTGCCAATTACCAACGGACCGCCCGACTTCAGTTCAATAGGCTGCTCCCCGAGAACCGAATTTTCAAAAGTAACGATGGCCCGTTGGGCAATGGGTAGCCCGACCACCGATATGAAGGGCTTTCCACGATACATAGATCCGATATGAACGGTGACATTGGGGCTACCTTCAATAAAATTAGTCGTCCCATCGATCGGATCGATAAACCAAACGACGTCATCAAAGGTAAACGAGTCACGATGCCCTTCCTCACCGACAATCCGATCATTGGGCCGAAATCGACGGAACCACTCACGAATCAACCACTCGACACCCAGGTCGACATTGGTTACATAATCATGAGCAGATTCTTTTTCAAATACTTCAAGGTGCCCTTGCCCCAGTCGGATAAGCTCCCCAACCCCGAGCGTCAACACGTACAGCGCAGCAGCCAATGCCCCAACGGAGTCATCCGATGGACCGGAATCCCAAATCGCAATCAAATCATGAGAGGCAGGGACGGCATTGGGGGGGTCGGTATTAGGCAAATAAAAAACGGGATTCCCTCGGTTTGGAGGTTCCCAAATAGCTGTCATTGTTTGATCTTACAGGCCTCAATACCGAATCGCAATCACCGAATCCTTAATGTACAACCCATTTTATTTCATATACAATTATACGACTCAGATAATATTTATTTTTTTAGCGTAGTGATGGAGTAGTATTGTCGTAACTTATAGGAGGAATTGTCATGTCGGAAGGTACGCGAATCGGTGAGTTTAAGGACAACGCCGAATTTAACACAGCAGTAGCGGTTGAACGAAACACGCCTGCGGATTTAAAACCCACAAAAATTGGAGAGATATCAGAATTTGAAAAAAGTCTGATGACGGATTCTGGCGCACCCGCCCGGAATGCGGACTCCGCAGCAGGTCACGACGGAACTTTTGTCGAAGAAATGGAACGGATGATTCTCGATTATCAAGACGGGGATATCATCAAGGGCATCGTTCGTCGTGTCGAAAAAAGCGGAGTTTTGGTAGATATCAGCCATAAATCCGAAGGGTTTATCGCCAATTCAGAATTCAGTTTTGATGCCGAAGATTCTCCTGAATTGCTCGTAAAGCCAGGCGAAGAAGTCAATGTAATGATTCTTAAGCTTGAAAGCAAAGAAGGCTATACCGTTCTGTCACGACGTCGGGCAGAATATGAGTTGGCATGGAATACGTTGTCACGTCTGTCAAAAACCAAGGATGCAGTCGCTGTTCGAGTTGCATCTAAGGTCGAAGGCGGATTGGTTGTATCTTTCAATGGAATCAAGGGATTTATTCCTGCGTCTCAAGTTATCAAAGAAGCCGAAATGTCACTCGATGGCTTCGTGGGCCAAGTTCTTGATGTTGTTGTCATTCAAGTCGACCGTAAACGACGAAAAGTTATTTTCTCTCACAAAGTGGGTAAACCGCGGATGAGCAGAGAAGACACAGCACGGCTAATTGATGGAATTGAAATTGGCCAAGTCCGAAGTGGAAAAGTGACGAGCATCAAAGATTTCGGCGTATTCGTCGACTTGGGTGGTATCGAAGGATTAGTACACATTTCAGAAATTTCTTGGTCCAGAGTAGGTCATCCGTCAGAAGTACTTAAATCAGGTCAGGATACGAAGGTATTTGTACTTGGCGTTGATCGTGAGAATCAAAAGATTTCTTTGGGCATGAAGCAATTGGAAGCAGATCCTTGGGTTAATGTTGCTGAAAAATATCAAATCGGTCAGATTGCAACCGGCGAAGTCAGTCGAGTCGTACCATTCGGTGCATTTGTTAGACTCGAAGAAAATCTTGAAGGTCTGATTCATATTTCTGAATTGTCGAATCATCACGTCGAAAAAGTTGAAGACGTTGTGAAGCCTGGCGACACAGTCAAAGTGAAAATCATTAAGTTAATTCCCGAAGAGCAACGAATCGGGTTAAGTATTAAAGCATTAGGCCGACCTGAAGAAACCACTTCTCCACAAGAGGCAACGGTTAACGGGTAATGACACGGGGTCACTTCGGACAATTTGGGGGGCGATATGTTCCTGATACACTTTTCTCGGCGCTGGAATCTCTAGAAGCCACGTATCGGACAATCGCCCCGACCCAGGAATTTAAAGATGAGTTTTCAAAACTTTTAAAAGACTACGTGGGGCGTCCGACCCCACTTTTTTTGGCGGAACGCATTAGCGCCGAAATCGGAGCAAAGATCTACCTTAAACGAGAAGATCTTAATCATACCGGCGCACACAAAATCAATAATGCGCTGGGGCAGGCGTTGCTGGCTAAGGCAATGGGTAAACGTCGAATTATTGCCGAAACAGGCGCCGGTCAGCATGGGGTTGCAACCGCAACCGCATGCGCGTTGATGGGAATGGACTGTGTCGTATATATGGGGGAAGAAGACATTCAGCGACAATCGCTCAACGTCTATCGAATGAAACTTTTAGGCGCAACTGTAGTTCCAGTTACCGCCGGTAGCCGGACATTAAAAGACGCCACAACCGAAGCAATTCGGGACTGGCTAACCAATGTCAATCATACCCATTATATTATCGGATCAGTGGTTGGACCTCACCCGTACCCCACTATTGTTAGGGACTTTCAATCCATCATTGGACGTGAAGCAAAGAAACAAATTCTGTCCGCGGAAGGCCGCCTCCCAGACACGGTCATTGCGTGTGTCGGTGGAGGATCAAACGCGATGGGTATTTTTCACGCATTTGTTAAAACGAAGTCTGTCGCCTTAGTGGCGGTTGAGGCAGCGGGACACGGATTAGATTCGGGTGAGCATTCAGCGGCGCTCAATCGCGGGACACCTGGGGTCCTGCACGGGTCGTTATCTTATTTGTTACAAGATTCATTCGGCCAAATTCAGTTAGCACATTCGGTATCTGCGGGACTCGATTATCCCGGTGTGGGGCCTGAATTAAGTTATCTTAAAGACTCTGGCCGTATTCGACTGGAAACGGCGACCGATACTGATGCATTGGCGTCATGCCGATGGCTGTCACGGACGGAGGGCATTATTCCCGCACTCGAAAGTTCGCATGCCATCGCCGTCCTAAAGACAATGTCCTTCAAGTCCGATGACATAGTGATTCTCAACGTATCCGGCCGGGGCGATAAAGACATTGGTACATTGATGGAACATGGCCTTTAACTGGTTCGCCAAGTCCAACGTATTAATTCCCTATTTTACATTAGGGGATCCCTCAATCTCAGAATCCGAAGCATTAGTTCGGGCAGCATTTGACAACGGTGCAGGAATCGTTGAATTGGGAATCCCATTTTCAGATCCCATTGCCGATGGACCCGTGATTCAAGCCTCCCATTTGCGGGCACTGTCGAGCGGAGAATCACCGACAATTTCTGCCGGTTTAAACGTCGTTCAGCGGGTAAAACAGGACTATTCGAAACCAATAGTATTTATGTTGTCGGTCAATTTAATTATGTCCTATGGGGTCAAGAAGTTCTTTAACGACGCGAAGATCGCCGGTCTAGACGGTGTCGTGATACCAGATTTACCTTTCGAAGAAGCCTCGGACTATTTAGCCGCAAGTCGCAGGTCCAACGTCGCGATTGTTTTCTTAGTATCTCCACTATGTAGCCCGGAACGGCTCGAACAGATCGTACGGGCAACCGAAGGCTTTTTGTACTTGATATCAACGACGGGGACGACGGGTGCTCGGGACACAATGGCCACCGACCTTCCCGCATTTGTCGAAAAAATAAAAGCAATTCGGGACATTCCTGTTGCGGTCGGATTTGGCATTAGCAAGCCGAGGCACGTTAAAGAGGTGATGAGCTATGCGGATGGGGCCATAGTAGGCAGCCATCTGGTGACGCTATTGTCTACTAAAGGGTCGTCGAGTGTGATCCATGAAATATCGGAGTTTGCCGCCGTTTAGAGCGGGTTATTTCCGTCCTCTCAATAGCCGAGTAAACGCCAACTTAAACTGCTCTGGATTTTGATGATAAAGGTAATAGATCAGCCCCATAGAGTTCAACGACGCCCATACCGCTGACTTAACCTGGACCAATGCAGGCAGGCTAAAATAAAGATTAGCGTCAACTGCCGCTTGGCTATACAGATAAGGCGTCAAAAAATAATCCAAACTAATGACGACCAATATCCCCAAAAATGCGGTGATCCGGCCATTCCCCACAGTAATCATCGACCCAAAAAATAGAAAACAAATAATCAATCGAAGAATCAATTCTACCCAAGTATAGATATATCCGTTTGCCAAAAAGTGCCAATAGCCCCCAATAACAAAAAAGTTGATCACACTCAAAATTAGCCACCAAAATTTATGCCCCTTCAGCGCGGGGGCCCATTCTTTTCCTTCAGGCCGTTGTTTGAATCCAACCATAATTTCGCCGGGGGTCAATTTCATAAAGAGCGGCCGTTGACCTTGATTTCGAAGCTGTCTGAACTGAAAAAAAACTGCGGTAAGTATGGCCACGATCGGCAGGGACTTAAGCACCAACACAGGTACTTTGACGTGAAACAATGTGCTTGAAAGCGCCAATACGGCGTACCCCACGTTACTAAAAATAAAATAGTTAAAAAGAGCCCCGGCCCCCGCCATAACAGGTTCTAGTTTGGAATTGTGAATCATAATAATGACATCATACCCCAGGATTTCTGTCGGGAGAAGTTGAGTTGTGTAACTGATGCCAGTACAATCGCCGCACTTTTAAATTATGAATGAGGTAAAAACAGTGGAAGAACTCAGTCCTCGGTCCGTTATGCAAACTGCCGTCCGCCCGCCGATGGTTATGGTATCTGGTGAGGGGTCATGGCTTGTCGATTCTCAAGGCAAACGGTACCTCGATTTTGTTCAAGGGTGGGCGGTAAATTGCTTAGGGCATTGTTCGCCCGTCGTTGTGGATGCATTAGTGCATCAATCCCGATTACTTATCAACCCAAGCCCCGCATTTTACAACCTTGGCATGATTGAATTGGCTGACCTAGTTACTCACCATTCAGGATTGGACCGTGTATTTTTTTGCAATACCGGCGCTGAGGCCAACGAGGGGGCCATTAAACTGGCCCGAAAATGGGGACAAAAATATAAAAATGGTGCGTTCCAGATCATTACGTTCGAAAACAGCTTTCACGGACGCACGTTGGCGACAATGTCGGCATCCGGGAAGGCCCAGTGGACGACGTTATTCGAACCCAAGGTCCCCGGATTTATTAAGGTTCCGTTTAATCGAATCGAAGCGGTTGAAGCGGTCATTTCGGACAACTGCGTCGCGATCATGTTGGAGCTGGTTCAGGGAGAAGGCGGGGTCATTCCAGCGGATCCCGAGTTCATTGATCAATTGCAGCAATTGGCGAAAGACCGATCGTTGTTATTAATTGTTGACGAGGTTCAAACCGGCGTTGGACGAACCGGCCCGCTGTTTTGTTTTCAACGATATGGAATCCAACCCGATATCTTTACCCTTGGAAAAGGGTTGGGCGGCGGCGTTCCACTTGCTGCGTTAGTCTCAGCGGAGTCCGTCGCCGTATTTGAGCCTGGCGACCAAGGGGGTACCTATAACGGGAATCCATTGATGACAGCGGTGGGTGTCGAGGTTTTAAAAACCGTTGCCGCGACTGAATTTCTAGAATCATCCCACTCAATGTCTATATATCTGGTCCAAACGTTACAAACGATGTCTGATCGGTTTGGATTGAGTGGAACGCGTGGTATGGGATTGCTTCAGGCGCTAATACTCAATTCAGATGATGCCAGTACCATCGTTTCGGTTGCATTGGAACGAGGACTACTTCTCAATGCACCGCAACCTAACATCATTCGATTTATGCCGTCATTGGTCGTCTCAAAAGAAGAAATCGACATGATGCAAGAGATATTGTCCAAGATTTTGGCAGAAATTTTTTAGTGTTCTTTTAAAATAAATCTGGGGCGGACTGGCAACGCTCCCCTGAGTTTAGTATACTACGCCGCGCTTCAAATATGCCTAATTTGGCATCTTGCAGAATTCAACTGACCCCTTCGGAGTTTTCAACCATGGATAAATACACTTACCTCAACAACGCAAACCCTGCTTTTGTTGAAGATCTATATAGTCGCTATAAGGCCGATCCCGCTTCAGTAGACCAATATTGGAAGCGATTTTTTGAGGGATATGATTTTTCACTTACCCAAAATCCAGATGGCGCATCGCCGTTGTCAATTAAGGAAGTCGCCGTTTCCAAATTAATTGATGGTTACCGGTCTCGGGGACATTTAATTGCCCATACCAACCCCATTCGCCCTCGACGATCTCACAAAGTCGACCTGGAATTAGCGTACTTCGGATTAAACGAAACCGATTTAGAGACTGAATTTAGCGCCGGCTCGGAATTAGGGCTAGGCAAAACCACTCTCCGTTCGATATTAACCCACCTCACCACCACCTACTGCGCATCGATTGGTGTTGAATACATGTATTGTCGCAACGAAAAATTGCGAGAGTATATGCAAAGCCGAATGGAACCCAATTCCAATACCCCCAGATATTCGGCCCCTAAACAGCAAGATATCCTTCATCGACTTTATCAAGCCGTATCATTTGAGAATTTTCTCCATACTAAATTTGTGGGTAAAAAGCGATTTTCTTTGGAAGGACTTGAATCCTTTATCCCGGCACTTGACTTGGCAATCCGAAACGCTGCGGATGCCGGCGTCAAAGAAGTGGTGTTAGGAATGGCGCATCGTGGCCGCTTAAATGTATTGGTCAACGTTTTCCAAAAGCCATACGAAAATGTCTTCGCCGAGTTTGAAGAAAATATCCCGGATGCCTTTGAACGCGGTGGCGATGTCAAATACCATTTGGGGAAATCTGCGGACCTGACGACCGATGCAGGTAACGAGATTCATCTAAGTATGTTGTTCAACCCGTCCCACTTGGAAACAATTGGCGCCGTTTTACAGGGGATTTGTTACGCCAAAAAGCTGGACCGTTATGATGGTGATTGCCGAAAAATAATCCCACTTGTGATTCATGGCGACGCTGCCATTTCAGGCCAAGGGATTAACTACGAAATATCAAACATGTCCGGTGTCGAAGGATATAACACCGGCGGATCAGTTCATATCGTACTCAATAACCAAGTTGGATTTACGACCAATTTTAATGAAGGTCGAACCAGTGTCTATTGCACCGACATCGCTAAAATTACCGAATCGCCGGTGTTTCATGTCAATGCCGATGACCCTGAAGCGGTCGTATATGCGACCCAACTTGCATTTGATATCCGGCAAGAGTTTGGCATTGACGTGTATGTCGATATTTTAGGCTACCGCCGTTATGGCCATAACGAGGGTGACGAACCTCGTTTTACACAGCCCGTTCTCTACAAAATGATTCAGGCGCATCCCAACATATATAAAATTTATTTAGCCGCACTTCTTAAGCAATCGGTTATCTCCCAAAATAGTGCCACCGATGCCGCTAAGGCATTTGATGCGTTATTACAAACACGACTAGATTTGTCTAAGGATCAGCCAATTAAAGCGTCTGAAGTCGCGTTTCAAGGTGCATGGAACGGATTGCGACTGGCCGACGGATCCGACTTCGAAAAATCCCATCACACTGGGGTAAAAAAAGAGATTTTAGACAGCGTGGCAACTACACTTTATTCAGAGCCTGCTGATTTTAATCTTTACTCCAAAATGCAGAAGCTATTAGAGGGTCGTAAGAAAAATTATACCCAAGATAATAAAGTAGATTGGGCAACCGCCGAATTATTGGCCTATGGAACATTGTTAACCGAAGGCCATCCGGTAAGACTTTCAGGACAAGACGCGCAACGCGGCACATTTTCCCATCGTCACGCGGTGATCAAGGACGCTGACACTGAGGTGACATTTACCCCACTCAAGCATTTGAATGGGCCTCATGCCAATTTCAACGTCTACAACTCCATTTTATCTGAATACGGAATTATGGCGTTTGAATACGGATATTCGTTGGCCAGCCCCAACTCACTTGTGATTTGGGAAGCCCAATTTGGGGATTTTGCGAATGGTGCTCAGATTTTAATCGATCAATTTTTGTCATCTGGCGAAGTAAAATGGGATCGGTTTTGTGGACTTGTCCTGTTACTGCCTCATGGACAGGAAGGGCAGGGCCCCGAGCACTCCAGCGCGCGACTTGAGCGATTTTTGCAACTCTGTGCCCAAGAAAATATGTTTGTGACCAACATCACAACGCCTGCCAATTTTTTCCACTTGCTTCGTCGACAAATTAAGAGCCCGTTCAGAAAACCGTTGGTTGTAATGTCACCGAAGAGCCTATTCCGACATCCCAAGGTGGTCTCATCTGTCGCAGAATTGGAAAAAGGCGAATTTCAAGAAATTATCGATGATGCAACCGTCACACCCAAAAATGTAAAACGCGTGGTTCTTTGTTCAGGAAAAGTGTATTACGACATCCTTGAAAAAAGAGACGCCGCCGGACGCACCGACATCGCGCTGGTACGGCTTGAGCAGATATATCCGTTACCTCAAGGCGTGCTTGCCGCACTTCGGAAACGGTACGCACATGTTAAAGACTGGGTATGGGCGCAGGAAGAGCCGGGAAATCAGGGGGCTTGGTTTTATATTTTACGTGTCCTACAAGACTGGAATCTCCGTGTCATTTCCCGTCCCGATGCCGCCAGTCCAGCAACTGGTAGCCACAAACTTCATGAAAAAATGCAGGCAGCACTAATCGATCAGGTATTGGGTTAAGAAAGGCATGACAATGAAAAAAGACATCATAGTCCCAGCAGCAGGCGAGTCCGTTAAAGAAGCAGATCTTGTAAATTGGTATAAAGGTAACGGGGACTACGTCAATCGTGACGAGCCCATTTGTGAGCTTGAAACAGAAAAAGCGACGTTGGATCTCACCGCCGAAATTGATGGAATACTAACGATTTCTGTCGCTGGCGGAACCGTAAAGGTAGGAGACTCGGTTGGGTTTATCACTGCGTCTGATGCCAAACCCGTCGCGACGCCAAGCCCCGCTGCCGCCCCTGTAACGGTCGCAGCGCCCAGCTCAAATGGTAATAGCTATGCACAAGGCCACGCGTCTCCAGCAGCGGCAAAAATGATCGCTGAAACGGGAGCATCGCTGACCCAAGGAACGGGTAAAGATGGTCGAATTACCAAACAAGATGTGCAAAATTCACCGGCACCAGTTGTGGCAGCGCCACTAGCGGTTGCCCCTCCGGTACAACCCTTGGCATCGCTTGGCTTCCGAAGTGAACGTCGGGAAAAGATGACCCGTCTTCGTAAAACAATCATGAACCGCTTGATCGAATCCCAACAAACCACCGCATCACTCACCACATTCAACGAAGTGGATATGTCTGCTGTGATGGAAATTCGAAAGAAATACAAAGACGCGTTTAAAGAAAAGTACCAAGTCGGCCTTGGCTTTATGTCGTTCTTCACGAAAGCGGCCTGCAATGCCCTAATGGAATTCCCGGCACTCAATGCCTATGTCGATGGGGAAGAAATTATATTTCACGACTACTGCGATGTGGGTGTCGCGGTATCCACCGCCAAGGGACTCGTTGTTCCGGTTATCCGAAATGCGGATCAATTGGGCTTTCATCAAATCGAATCGGCCATCGTTGATTTTGCTAAACGGGCACAGGCTGGAAAGCTAACCATTCAAGAAATGGAAGGCGGCACGTTCACCATTACTAACGGCGGAACATTTGGATCAATGTTGTCGACACCCATTATCAATCGTCCTCAAAGTGCGATTCTAGGAATGCATAACATTGTCCAACGCGCAGTGGTGGTTAACGGAGAAATTGTGGCGCGTCCGATTATCTATTTGGCCGTCACTTACGATCACCGAATTATCGATGGCTCCGAAGCCGTTCGATTCTTGGTCCGTATCAAAGAACAATTAGAAGATCCAACCCGTCTATTGGTTGGAATGTAGGGGAGAGAGACTATGGACTCATTTGATTTAGTAGTTATTGGTGGCGGTCCGGGTGGATATGTTGCCGCTGTTCGTGGTGCCCAATTGGGACTGAAAACGGCAATCATCGAATCACGAATCACATTGGGCGGCACTTGCCTTAATGTCGGGTGCATCCCCTCGAAGGCACTTCTTGATTCAACCGAATTATTTCACCAGGCCAAAACCAAGTTTAAAGTGCATGGAATTGAAATATCCGAACCCAAAGCCAATTGGAATCAAATGATCCAGCGCAAACGGGATGTCGTCACGTCCACAACCAAGGGTATCGATTTTTTAATGCAAAAAAATAAAATTACCCGGATCATCGGTGTAGGGTCATTGATATCTGGAACCGTCGTTGAAATCACTAACGGTACCGAAAAAAAACAAATCGAAGGTAAAAATATTGTGATCGCAACGGGTTCCGCTGTTGCACAGTTACCATCAGTTCCATTTGACGGGCAGCGGGTTATTTCCTCTGACGAGGCCTTGGAACTTTCGGAAATTCCGAAGTCCATGGTCATTATTGGTGGCGGCGTCATCGGGGTCGAGATGGGATCTATTTACGCACGACTCGGTACGCAGGTGACGATTGTTGAATTTATGGATGGGCTGATCCCAACCATGGATCGAGAGTTGGGCCGTGCACTTGAAAAAACATTGCGTCACTTGGGAATGACGTTTCATTTTGGAACCAAGGTGACTGGTGCAAAATCCGAAAAAAAATCGGTAACACTGACTGCTGAAAACAAAAAAGGTGAGACTATTTCGATCGAGGCAGACTATGCGTTAGTTGCCATTGGTCGGGTGGCTTATACCCAAGGACTCGGTTTGGATAAAGTAGGGATTGCAACCGATTCTCGGGGACGAATTGAAATTGATACCCATTTCCGAACCAATGTACCCACGGTATACGCGGTTGGCGATGTGGTACAGGGCGCGATGCTTGCCCACAAAGCCTCAGAAGAGGGAGTGGCCTGTGTTGAACAAATCGTTGGGCAAAAATCCCACGTCAACTACGATGCCATTCCAGGTGTCGTCTATACTTGGCCGGAAGTAGCGTCAGTGGGCAAGACGGAGGAAGAACTTAAAACCGCCGGAATTGCCTACAAAAAAGGGTCAGCGCCATTCAAAGCATCCGGACGTGCCCGTGCCGCCGAGGAATCAGACGGATTCATCAAAGTACTCGCGGATCAAACCACTGATGAAATTTTAGGGATCCATATGATCGGCCCACGGGTCGCTGATCTGATCGCCGAAGCAGTGGTTGCCATCGAATACCGAGCCTCCGCTGAAGATATCGGTATCATGAGCCATCCCCATCCCACCTTTTCTGAAACCTTAAAAGAAGCCGCTTTGGCAGCCACGGGTAATCGAGCCATTCATTTTTAACTCTACATGGTAAATATAAAAGCGGTGGCGCTCGGCGGATTTTTCAGGATTCCCTGGCCGGGTAACGTGATATCAAGCGTCTTGCGCCGATCGTTTACTCAACTGGCGCCTCCGAGGCCCGTTGAATTGACCGTGGGCACGGCGGATCGCTTAATCGAAAATGTAGTCGGGGTGGGGCGCATTTATACGGCGCCACTTCGGCTCAGTTTAAATTCCAATATCACACAGATTCCAATCGCAGTTCATTCCTCTCGGGACGTCGCGAGCTCACAGAATATTTCGACGTTGTCGCAAACCATACCGGTGACCGGAACGGCCACAGAGTCACTAATGATGGGACAAATTCAACTAGTCTCGTCAACACAATCCAATTTTGAAAGCTCCCGATTGGCCATTTTATCGGATAAGACATCGCTCATTGAGCACGGGAATGGATTAATTCCCCGACAGGTGGCGCGAGGCGGGGGCCTTCGAGATATCGATCTCATTTTGATTGAACCCGGAATGGCGGTTCTTCAATTTACTATCGATGTTTTGGATGCGATGGGACCCAATATGATCAATACTGTTGCTGAAGGTTTGGCTCCCCGGATACAAGCCCAGCTATCGGAAGATTGGACAACCCACGTTCGAATTCTGTCCAACGACGCCAGTCTAAGAACGGTGACGGTACATGCCGAGTTGGATAAAGACATTTATCCAGATCTCGAAACAAAAGTCGAATCGAGCCCCACCGTCAATTTGACAATCACACGAACGATGTCACGATTAATGATGGGGATGAGCGGCGATTGGCGGGCTCAAGACGCGGCGTCAGCATTATGGTTTTCGGGCCATTCGGGAATTCAAATCGACGATCAACAGTCGCATTGGTTGGCGCGACTTACTGTCCCCGTTGTATACGGAACGGTAGGGCGGGTTCATCAATTTCCCGCGACTCACGCAGAGTTAATTCGGTTAGGAAGCCCGTCGGCTCGCGAACTGGGAATGGTATTTGGTACGGCCGCATTACTAGCGGGGTTGGAGCATGTTATTTCCCCGGTAGCGATGCCCTATACACCAATTTCTGGATGGCCAGGGCGATCCGTAATCCCCCAAACCGTGGTGAAGTTGAGAGATAAAACCGTGGACCAGCGGTTGGGTATTTTAGGGGCGCCAACAGCCGAAATGTGGCGTAACGACGATCCTTTTCTTTTCCCGGGGGTGACGGTTGATGCGGCGCTTCCGATTGGGATAATTCCCAATGTTAGGATTAATGGTGAAATTAGGCATCTCCCCTATGAAGTCGAAGAACCATCGATTGGTGCGGCAGCCGCGAATGCGGCGAAAGACGCCGACTGTCATGTTGTCGTCACCGAAGACGCGTCCTCCTTTGGGATCAACGCAGTGGTATCCATTAAAATTGATACCGAAGCTGACGTCCGTCAATTTATGTTGGCATACCGTTTTGCAGATCAATTTACCAAGCGCGCAATCACAAACAATAAAGGGTTTTTTAACGGAGTGGATCCCGTATTGTTAGCCGCAGGCGTTGACCCGTCATATTTTACCTACGCGGCTTACCTGTCTGTGCTGGATAAAGGCGACTGCAAGCCCATCGCAATATGGCGGCAGACCGAAGATGGGATTGAGGGTCGTGTTCAGGTAACTATTCCCAAAACCGCGATTGTCCCCACGTTCAACAATTTTCAACACATTACCACGCGGGCAATTGCCGGATATTCCTCGACTGACGATCTTCTTGGAGCGTCGATCATCGCGGGTATATTGAATAACCGATCCGCGATAAAAGCGCTTGCCGGACAAGGCATTAATAAAGGGCATATGCCCCTCCATAATCGGGCACCGTCCGTCCATTCATGAGGAGTAAACTCGTGCACTATTTACGTCGTTGGATTCAAAACCCATTTATAATCCTTGTGATCCTGGCGGTGTTGGCCGTATCCGCCTATATCAACGTCTTAGACGGATCCTTTATTTGGGACGACGAAGTGATGGTTCCCGGCAATGGACTGATTCGTAGCCTCGATAATGTTCCCGCAATTTTGACGACTTCGCCCTTTGGTGGTCGGTTAAATGCGTCCGATTTTTACCGTCCATTTCAAACGTTATCCTACGCCATCGATTATTCGATCTGGGGCTTAGATCCGTTTGGATTTCATCTCACCAACCTATTGCTCCACGCACTGACAGCTTTGATTTTATTTAGTCTTCTACGTCGCTTGGGGTATTCATTGTGGGTAGCCGGTGGGGTGTCAGCTATCTTTGCGGTCCACCCGATAAACACCGAGTCAGTGTCGTATATCAGTGGGCGTGGCGATGTGATGTATTTATTGCTGTGCGTATCGGTATTTTGGTTATTTACCGTTACTAAACTCCGACGAGCGTGGATTATTCCTGTTTCGTTGGGAATCTATTGGATCGCTCTCCTGACCAAAGAAAATTCGGTTCCTCTGGGTGTAATGCTCGCCGGACTGATTTTTTTTCCTGTATTTGGCCCATTAAATAGGACACAAAAAATATCAGCGGGGCTGCTTGCCGCTTCGTCGGTATGTTACGCGGGAATCCGCGCGTATTTTCTGGCGTCTGAAGGAAATACAGTGTTGTCCTGGATTGCCAACGCGCCGTTGATTACCCGAATCAAAACAATTCCATATTGCCTGTGGACCTATTTCCGACTATTTGTGGTGCCATACCCGCTTCATATGGAGTATCACTACGTCGAAACCTCTTGGTTTAATCCTTATTTTCTAATCGGACTGCCTGTTATTGCATCGGTCGGTTATTTCATCTGGCGGTATTCTCCATCGCGACGTCAGACCGTATTTTGGGGGATCTGGATAGTGGTCTGCTTGGGTCCAGTTCTCCAATTTGCCCCGTTGGCAGCGACTGTCAGAGAGCACTGGGCGACCATGGCAGGGATTGGATTTTGGATTGCAGTCCTTTCGGCTTTGGATCACAGAGAAAAATATAAACTCGGCATAGCGATTGGATTAATCAGTTGTATCGCCGGATATTGGAGTCTTACTGTCGTCCGAAATGAGGATTGGCGAGACCCACTTCGGCTCTATCAACATGATGCGGCCCTCGAACCCAAAAGCTTTTTATTGCACAACAATGTGGGTGTTGAGCTCTTTCGAAAAAATGACGCAATGGGTGCAAAAAAGGCATTCGAAGCGTCCATCGAAAATTCGCCCAATCAACCCTTTGGGTACGGAACTGCATTAAATAACTTGGGAGCGATCTATGAGGGGCTCGGGGAATTTTCTAAAGCCGAAGAACTCTACATAAAATCCATTGAATCCAGCCAGTATGAGTTAGCATATTGCAACTTGGCACGGGTCTTAATGATGCGCGCAGAGGGGCCAAAAGCCATTAAATACGTCCAGCAAGGACTTGAGCATTATCCATACAACGCCACATTGAAACTGATGATGGTTGGGGCGCTTTTTTCAACAGGCCATCCAGATGACGCTGAACGAGAAGCGCGAACATTGCTAACGATGTATCCCGAATATGGAAATCAGGTGGATGATATAAGACGCCAATATGAGGCACTTCAGACGAAGTAAAGCGGTGCCTCAATGCGATGAAGGGGCCGGGAGCGGCCGGATTGCAAAAAATTCCGTCAATTGGGCAAGCTCTGGGTAGATGTTACCCGCAATTATCTTTGCGGGGATAAGGCTCGGATGGTTCTCAACCGATGCAAGGGTAGCGGTCATGTCATCATCAATAGTTGTGTAAGAAGTCAGTGATACCGGAGGGGCTACTTCTTCACCAGGTCGATCCTTGAACCGACCTTCGGAGACATCCCATTCAATTATTTTAAGGATAACATCTCGTCCAATTCGTGCCCCTTGAGACAAAATTTTGGTACCCCGAAATTTTGCCGTATCAAAGATCTCATGAATGATGGGAATGACGCCCGGGTAGTGGGTGCAGCACGTCCCGATTACAGACAATTTTGACTTGTTGAGGCCGATTTGTTGAATATATTTCAACATATCCATCGTGACTTCTGCCTTAAGGTCTGAGGCAAGCTTTCCTTCCATAATACTGACCCAATTCGGCGGGGCATAGGGATATACAAACAACATCGGATCAGGATAGTAACGATGAATGTGCCGCATCATCTTGCGTTCTTCTGGCCTCCCTGGGGGGATTGGGGTGGATCCTTTATATAAGTTTATCCATAAAAAATCCGGATCGGTAGACAACGGTTGATGCGCGGAGGGACACACAATAATGGTGATCGCGTTTTCACCGGATGAAAGGGCATGTTGGGTCGCAAGTTCGAGATGATATTGTTGAGACCTCGTGGTTGCCTGAGTCGCCAGGACTCCAATGTGCTTTTCAACGCCCCCTCTTGTATTGGTTACACACCGCGCTTCTTCGTATAGGATTTTTGCTGTAGGGGTGATAATTGGAATAACCGATACGTTGTTAACGAACTCCTTAGTCCATCGAATCGCCGCCTCGTCCATTGTGGTTGATGCGGTATTACACGCAATGGTGGTAATACGGGAATGTCGCCGGCTGGTTTCTTCCAGCAAACTCAATGTATGGGATTGAATTTGTTCGAAAGATTTGTTTCCAAAAGGGGCCCAGTTAGCCGCCCCGATATGGACCATCTCAAATTGGACTTTGTAATGCCGACTGATCTCCGCCAAATCCGGGCCTATTTCTTCGGTAGTATCTAACATGTACAAGAGACCACCTAGTCCCGAATCTACATTAAAGATGGGGTAAAGATCATCTCCAAGATGACCGATCGATCGAGGGGACTGTTTAGGATCAAATTCCTGGTCTGGCGTATGCTGGATACTCGGAATGACACGGTACGGGGATGTCGGGAGCACGGCAGAACGTGCCCCCACTCTTTCAGATGACCGGGGGGACTTCATTGAATTCTGAATTGCAGAAAAGGGGAGAATCTCACCATCGCTTCCTGTAAAAGAGGGTAAAGACGCCATTGAATTAAAGGATCGTTTCCGGGCGCTGCCTGGCAATACCAAAGTCGCATCGAGAATCGGAGGCCGACAGATTTCAAGCCGGCTTACATTGCCTGCGGTAGCAATACTTTTTTTCAATAGTTTACCCAACCGTACTTCCCCTTATTTTTAATCCAAAGATAACGACCGTTGAATATCCACTCGCACCGGTTTCAAAAACTCCGCCCGGGGATACTCATAGGCGAGCACACTAAAAAACGCGATATAGATCACCGCATACACTGGCAACACCGAAGTAGGGGAGCTCAACAACACGCTAGACTTCTTTGAAATCGTAACCCAAGAGGTAATCAACGTGCCCATTACCAGGCCAATTACTGCGGCCACAAACAATGGACTTTGGCGTACGGCATCTGGGTTATTATTTGCAACGATGGCCAGAAGTACCGCCATAATCACAGCAACTACCGCGGTCATCCGCGACGCCCGGCGTAAAAACGCAGGATTTGAAAGATCATATTTGACCAGGTTATATCCCAAAAAAAGAAATAACATCGGAAACACATAGGCAATATAACGGCCTAATTTTACATGTCCGGAAAATGAAAATATTAAAAGGCATGGTAGCCATCCCGCTAGCATAATCCATTGTTCACGATCCATTTTAATCCGATTAAAAATTGACTTTTGAAACACTGACGCAAGCAATAAGAACGAGTGGGGAATGAGTCCCACAACGACATAAAGCGCAAATCCATAATAGTCATGGTATACCGGGGCATTCCCAGGTTCCTTGATATATCGACCAAAATTGTCGTAACAGAATGTGTCAATAAATGCATGCCCATGGACGTGGGACTGGACAATCGCCCACGGCATCGTCACCAATCCGGTGGCCGCAACCATAGCAATCCCTTCAAGAATCATTTTGATCGGCGATCTTCGAATTGAAACGTTCGCAAAAAAAACAAATAAACCTGACAGGCCAATTGAAATAGAAAATCGACTGAGTCCCGCCACTGCGACACAGCCTAAAGCAATCACAAAATGCCGCCGAATCCCCGTCTTGATATATCGAAGATAGTGAACACAAAATCCAAAAAAGAATACTGCCGCCGGCCAGTCATACATGGGGGTACGCGACAGATACAACCAAACAATACTGGTCGCGGCCAAAACGACCGACAGGGATGCGATGCGCCGGTCTTTCCAATTTCTCAATGCATAATAATAGATCCATCCAATCCCCAAAACACCGCAAAGCAAATTCGACAGGTTATAAAAATACATTGAATTGGGTCTAATTAAAGTCAATATTCCCGATGTCCAAAACAAAAACGGTCCATGGGCCTGATCCTGAGACGACGATAAAAAGTTAAAATGAATCCGAATTTCTTTTGCAATCCCCAGCCAATGGGCGATATCCCCATCCGTTAACGGGAACCGAAAAAACGGCCAGCTGCCCACGACAAATACAAACAGAAGTGCCTGGATCAACGCGGGATGATCCTTAATTCGATTCCACAAGTTCTGCATTTTTTACCTCAATAAATTATATTTTAAAATGCACCACAGTGCGCTAAATCCATCTTTATAACTGATCTTTTTACCTTCAGCGTAGGTTCGTCCGTAATAACTAATACCGGTCTCGTAAATAACCGCGTGCATCTTCGCAATTTTGGCGGTGATCTCTGGCTCAACGCCAAACCGTCGTTCTTCAATCGTCAACTGCGTATAAATTTTCCGGGTGAACAATTTGTAACAAGTTTCCATATCCGTCAGATTTAGATTGGTCATCATATTAGAAAATAGAGTGAGTACTTTGTTACCCACAGAATGCCAAAAGTAGAGAACTCGATGGCAGTCACCGGACAAAAATCGAGACCCATAAACCACCTCTGCAACGCCGTCTTCGATGGGTTTTAGAAGCTTGGAATATTCTTGGGGGTTGTATTCTAAGTCAGCATCCTGGATGATAAGAACGTCTCCGCTTGCCAGCGAAAGACCCGAATTGATCGCAGCCCCTTTTCCTTGATTATTAGGATGAAGGATCAAATGGGTAATTTTTGAGCGTAGCGGATGCTTCTGAAGCAGGTCCTGTGTACCGTCGGTTGAACAATCATCTACGACTATGATTTCTTTCTCCCATGGTATTTGAACCGCTTCAACACGGCTCAGAATCGTTTCAATGGTCTCTCGTTCGTTGTAGCAGGGGATCAATATTGATAATTTCATTCGAGCTATTATATCGAAATCCATGAGTAATGGAATCAGATACTTTTAAGGAATTGTGTTAATGAATATTGAATTGTCGTTTGATAACATCGGTTTATCCGAAATCACGTTGGAAGCTATCCGGAGTATGGAGTACACCGCCCCATCTCCAATCCAAGCAGAATGTATCCCATTAATTCTGAAAAATAGGGATATTATTGGGCAAGCCCAAACTGGAACAGGAAAAACGGCTGCATACTCCATTCCAATCGTTGAACGGGCGCATCAAACTCCCGCCGGCGTCCAATTTTTAGTTGTATGTCCTACTCGGGAACTCGTTACTCAAGTTGAAAAGGTCATTCGTCAACTTGCAAAGGGCCGTCCCCATGTCCGCACCGTAGCCATCCTGGGCGGCCACTCGTATGACCGTCAGAATGAACAGTTACGCCGCAACCCCCAAATCGTAGTTGGGACCCCAGGCCGTATATTGGATCACATTCGTCGCCGAACTTTAGATCTTAACCCGTGTGAAATGGTGGTTATTGATGAAGCGGACGAAATGTTAGATCGTGGATTTCTAGACGAAATTGAATTGATAATGCAAGCGGTCGGCGAACATCGCCAAACGGTATTGTTCTCCGCAACAATGCCCCCACGGATTATCGAACTGACTGAAAAATACCAACAAGACCCAGTTCACGTGAATATTTCCCCAACGCAAGTATTGGGAACCACGATTTCTCAAGGCTATTACGCCATTACGGAATCGTCGAAAACACCATTACTTCATTTATTACTTAAAGCCCACACCCCAAAATTGACTTTGGTGTTCTGTAAAACCAAGGCCAAAACAGGTGAAGTTACCTCAATGTTGCAACAAGTCGGCGTCGTAGCCGAGGCGTTACATGGTGATATTAGCCAACAACAACGGAATGACGCGTTACGCCGATTCCGAAGTGGAATCGTTAACGTTCTAGTCGCCACGGACGTCGCTGCCCGCGGATTGGATATTGAGAACGTCGAATTAGTCGTTAACTATGACGTCCCAATGCAACCCGAACATTATGTTCACCGTATTGGCCGAACGGGTCGGGCAGGTCGCCTAGGCCGAGCCATCAGCTTTATCACAGGTCGGGAATATCGACGGCTTCGGGAAATCGAAACCTATACCAAAACCTTTATCGAACGATTGGAACTACCTTCTTTCGACGACATCAAAAAAGCGCGCTTTGACGAGTTGGTCGCAGGATTAGTTGAGAAGTCGGTCGCCCCATTAGATCCTGAAGTCGAAGCAGTCATTCGGGAACTGACGGACCGAGGCGTGTCGATCGAACACATCGCGGGGGTATTGTTGGCCTCCCAACGAGATGCCGCCCATGCGGATCTTAATCCAGTTGGCCCGATTCAATTTGACCAAGTCCCTTGGGGCGGTGGCCGAGGCGGTCGTCCTGAAGGTGGACAAGGTCGCACTCAAGGCCGGTATGCAGGTGGCGGATATCGCCAAGGCAACGCTGGCGGCGGTGGTGGTGGATATGCAGGTAATGCGGCAAACCGAAATAGTCGGTTCCAACGCCCGGGTCAAAAACCAGCGTTTAACCGATCTGGACCTCGGTCAGCACACCAAGGGTAACGTACCCATTCCCCCTCAATCTCCTCAGAGATTGAGGGGGAATAAATGACATCTTTGTCAATTAATAGCCCGCCAAATGATGGCGGGCTATTTCGTTTTTAAAAAAATTACATTTTTCGTATCTCAATGACAAAATATTTCGTTTTTGTAATATTTAGAGTCAAAACAGCCCCTTTGAGTTGGCATATTTGTTTTATATAGGCATTGTAAGACCCAGACTATTAGGAGGCCCCTCAATGCTAGCTACCATCTCTTCCATGTCCACCCAAATCTTCACCACTGTGCAATCGTCACAGCAAGCCCCCCAATCACAAGCTAATGGGTCAAGTACCGTTATTGCTACCTCATCACCGAACCCAATTGTGCCCCCCGTAAATCCAATTCATTTTATTTACGGAGGACTCGGTGGCGCAGTAGAAGCACCGGCCAGATCCGTATTAGACACGGCTAAATCAACTGCACAATTATATAACATCACCACCGTTGATGCCATGAAAAAGATTCATGTTGAAAAAGGAATTCCTGGATTTTTTCCTTACATCGCGAACACTACTGCCATTCGAGGCGCACAACGCGGGGGGCTTTTTACGCTTGCCAACTCCGACATGAGCATCCCTGTTAAAACCGCCATTGGATTTGTATACGAATTGGGCGTTACTTCTGTTAATCAGGTCATTACCACTCACGCCGCCGGAGACAATAAAGCACTGAAGGGAAACCCATTTCAATTTGTATATAGCCAATTTAAAACCCATGGCATGACGGGGATCATTTCCCCTTGGACCGCCGCAAGAAATTTGAAATTTTTGGGTGTATATAATTCCCTAATGAGCCATTTCCAAGAAGAACGAAAATCCAACCCGCTGGCAACCAATTTAGGGATAGGCCTAGCCTCCACCGCAAGTAGCCACATCTTTGATCCCTCATCGACCCATCACACCCGGTATCCAGAGCTATCAATATTTGAAGTGCCCAAAGCAGTATACACGGCATCTGGGATTAGGGGATTGGTGGGTAACGGATTGCTACCACGCTTAAGCTCCGTCGGAGCGGGTGTGGTTATTTATGGGACCATTGCCGACACGATTAAACAGTCGATACAGGCGTAATCGATGGGGGAGCCGAGGCTAGCAGCTACCGCAACACCAGAGTAAGATACGCAATCCCTTTCGGATATTTCCTTCTTAAACCGGAGCTCCCCCATTGTCATTATTTGCCCGTTACACCCAGCGTAGTCTGTGCCTCTTTTTATTGTTTGCGGTATCGTTGCCATTGGTTGCGCAATCGTCGACCGCCAACATCACTGACCCGAACACAGACGCCGAGTACCAAGACTATTTAAATTTCAAAAAGTACAAAAAATGGTCTCAGGCGCATTCTCAAGGAATGAATACTGATGAGTCTACGCCTTTCTCAATCGGCGTTCGGTCAGTCAAGGTCAGTCCATTTAGTGTGGTTGGAGGCGGGGGGTATCAATCACTAACTCACTCCGTATTAGGTGGAGACCCATCCGGACTTCTAGGTCTAAAATTGGGAGTCAATTATCGAGTCCCCTTATCTGCTAAAATCACCCTCATTCCTGGCCTTTCGTATATTCGAAAAGGGAACAAAGAATCCGCAGGAGACTCAGCGGGAAGTCTCATTACCCTCGAAAATCAAGTCGATGAGGTTCAAATCGAACTCGATACCGAGGTCAAAGTATTTCCTTGGTTAAATGTTATCATCTCTCCCTATGTCGCATACGTGTTGTCCGACAATATCTATTATAACGACTCCAAAATTGGCGATATCAATAGCTATACGAATCGGGTTGAGTACGGTGCCAGTGCGGGACTAGGAACCGCATGGGACACCGACGGCGGCCAGTATCGTTTGAGCCTGATGTTTAGCCAAGGTCTATCGAATCTTTATAAAGACTCCATTGTTTCGTTTGGGGGATCAAAATCCGCCAAAACATCCGGCATTGGATTTCAATTGGCGTGGGCGATAAAACACTAGCTTTCGCGGGAATGACCTATAAAAGCCGCGCCAATCCTTTGGCACCGATATCTGTTCGGTTATATTGCCCGTTAAACTTAATTTGACCGATCCCTTGATACGCTGCAGAAATCGCAGCATCGAGTGTCTCATTTTGTGCGACAACACCGAGGACTCGCCCGCCGTTAGTGACAATATCCCCAGACGGAGTTGCCGCGGTACCGGCGTGAACGACCCACACGCCGTCTGGCAGAGGAGAATTCAGGCCAGAAATCACTCGACCTTTGTCGGACGTTTCGGGATAGCCAGCCGATGCGATGACCACACATACCGTTGATGAGTTATCCCATTCTAAATGGATTTGATCCAAGGTCCCCGTCGTGATCGCGTCAAACACCTTCACCAAGTCGGTTTTGAGGCGAGGCAACACCACCTGAGTTTCTGGATCCCCAAACCGAGCATTGAACTCAATTGTCCATGGTTCACCGTCACAAATCATTAACCCAGCAAAAATGATCCCCTTATACACGATGCCATCCCGTTGAAAGCCCTCTATCAGCGGCTTAAATACCCGTTCAACCACTTTTTCATACACAGCGTCCGTCACGACCGGGGCAGGGGAGTATGCCCCCATTCCACCAGTATTGGGGCCCTTGTCGCCATCAAATATTGCTTTATGGTCTTGGGCTGGAACCATGGGAAGAATTGTCTTGCCATCAGTGAACGCAAAAATGGAGGTTTCTTCACCGTTAAGAAACGCCTCGATGACGATGGTGGTTCCAGCGTCACTAAATTTTTTATCCACCATGACCTCTTGAATTGCGTGTTCTGCTTCAATAAGAGTTTGCGCGATTACAACCCCTTTGCCCGCAGCTAATCCGTCCGCCTTGATAACAATCGGATACCGAGTATTGGATCGAAGGTAGGTCAATGCCGCACTCGGATCGGTGAAGGATTCATACGCCGCAGTAGGAATACCGTATCTTGCCATTTTATCTTTGGCCCATTTTTTTGAGCCTTCAAGTTGGGCAGCGTCTTTGTTTGGGCCAACAATCTTAAGACCTTCCGCTTCGAAGCGATCTGTAATGCCAAGAACAAGAGGTCCTTCTGGCCCCACAACCGTGAGATCAATGGCGTTGGTTTTTGCAAATTTAAGCAAGTCATCGATATCGGTTTCTTTGATCGGAACATTTTGACCGAGAGTCGCGGTCCCCGGATTTCCTGGGGCGATAAAAAGTTGAGAAAGAAGCGGACTTCGACGGAGTTGCCGAGCGATCGCATGTTCACGTCCACCAGAGCCAATTAATAGGATTTTCATGGAGAAAACTTTAACCCAGATCGGGGACAGCCCGCAAGAACTGAAGAACAACCCGACTAAACCGATCTGGCGCTTCAAAATGGCAGTTGTGCGCCGCATTTTCCAGGATTTCGACGGGAATATTGGGAAATTCCGTCTGAATTCGATGGGCAACCGTCTTATATTTGAGATCTAACGATCCCGTGACAAACCCAATAATGGGCAATTGCCCCAACACCGGCCACACGGAGGGACGAGTTGCCGCACCAAAGTCGCGCATTACACGACGCATATCTTCAGGTAAAAACCGACTCCGTTTTTCCCTTAGGGCAGGGTAGTCGGGGTGAATTTTAATATCTCCGAACATTGGGAGTTCACACCACCAATCGATAAATTCCAATGGAGGCAGGGTCCCCAATTGCTTTTCGACTTGGAGATCGAACAGATGTCGTGCCCGACGTTCGATTTCAGTATCAATACCGGGAGACGCGGATTCTAGTATAATTCCTTGGACAAAATTAGGATCCTGGTGTGCCCAGTGCAATGCAATTCTCCCGCCCATCGAATAGCCGATAACCACTGCGTGATTGATCCCCTTGGCGTTAAGATCTCGCGTTAATTCAATGGGTAATTGATCCCATCCCATTGTTTCTGATAACGGAGTTTCACCGTGACCCGGAAGGTCTGGAGCGACACATCGGTACTCTGAAAATGCGGGTGCGATCCCCTCCCAATCGGTACAATCTCCAAGAAATCCATGTAAAAAAATCAGCGGTTGGCCGTTGGGATTACCCCATTCTCGCCAATTCACTCCCACGCTTGCTCAATTTCAGTATGCATCAGCTGCACTTGATCTCGATATGACTTCATTTCTTCGGCAACTTGGCCCTCCGTCCAACCCAGTTTCTCCCCGAATATTCGGGCCACTGATTCTAGAATATCCAATCCATTTCCTTGCCTAAAAAATGCATCAGTTCTCCGTCGTAAATAGTCGGTCACATGTCTGGCAAATTCGTAATCGATACAGTATTCGACCGTTGGCGAAGGCCCCTGAGGTAACTTGAGTTCACGCGTGGATTTTGAAAACGGTACGCCTAGGGAATGCATCACCGCCCGAGCGACGTCTTCGGACATCGATCGAAATGTCGTGTATTTTCCACCGATAATCGAAAAAAAGGTGTCGGTATGACGAATTAAATGGTGGTCCCGCGACATTGCCGCCGGATTATCTTGGGTCGAATTGACCAAGGGCCGCAGCCCTGCAAATGTTGCGTAAATATCGGATGGTACTATTTTAATATTAAAAACCCGCTCAATTTCGGACACCAGATAGCGAATATCATCTGCACCCGCCCGAACCGAATTAGGGTCCCCGGAGTACGGGGTATCGGTCGTACCTACGATACTGTAGCCGCCATGGGGAATAACAAACAGGACCCTGTTATCGGATGCCGCGCTAATCAGAAGCGCATGGGTCGACACCAATGGTCGGGTAACCAAATGAATACCCTGAGTCGGCCTAAGAATCCGATCGCCTTGGCGACCCGTCATCGCCAGAATTTGATCCGCCCAAGGACCGCCCGCATTGACGATAACTTTTGGATTGATAGTCACTAAGGTCCCATCAATATCCAATGTAGCCGACGGTACCGGCAACGATTGACACTCTACCACCGGCGTATACGTCAAAATTTGCGCACCCAAAGACCGCGCCTGCATGGCCAGTTCAATCCCAAGGCGTGCATCATCCAT
Source organism: uncultured bacterium (assembly GCA_903864835.1). Lineage (GTDB taxonomy): Bacteria > Margulisbacteria > Marinamargulisbacteria > SXXA01 > SXXA01 > CAIPHK01. Next base: position 36,902 of record CAIPHK010000025.1, read on the forward strand.
CTTGCCATCAAAGTATTCTGCTGCCCCGATGAGCCCCTCCGACCTTAAGAGTGGTTCCGTTAATAGGGCATCCGAGACCTTCATCATATGGTTATGGCCCAGCCCACGGTGCAACGCCAACAGTTCGTAGAGGAAGAGTCCGATTCGGATCATCCACGGTCGGCGTTTATCGTCTCGATATATCGGCAATATAAAGGGCTGAACAGACACCAGGTGTGGAGCGACTTGAGTCAAAAAATACCGTTCGCGGCAGGCATCCGCAACCAGTGAAAAATCCCCATGTTCCAGATATCGAATTCCGCCATGAACCAGCTTCGACGATTGGCTGCTAGTACCAGAGCATAGGTCATTTTTTTCGGCCAAAATCACGGATACCCCACGAAACGCGAGCTCACGGGCGATGCCAATACCGTTGATACCGCCTCCGATAATCAAAACATCAGGATTTAAATTTTGAACCGCTAATGACGTCATACTCAAACTATAACATGGCAATAACGGGTCTTTGGTAGCGTAATTTAAAGAAACAGAACGAACGGATAGCCAATGGTGGTTACGCAACAATCTTTCTGTAAAAGTGATTCGATATGGTCAAAAAGTTAGACTGAGAACAACCTCCTTCCAGTGGACCAATCATCGTTAAACTCGATGAGAATGGCGGAGACCAAGCGCAAGCAAGACTCCATATTGGGAAAAATACGAACGACCCTGGAACGACGTTTGATTTCTC
>CAIPHK010000026.1 GCA_903864835.1 uncultured bacterium
AGTAAGCGAACGCCTTGTCGCACTCGTCGCAGATAAACGGTTTCTCACCCGAGTGCGTCCGCTCGTACACAGTCAAATTACCAGGCCGGGCAAATGCGGCTCCGCACACGTCTCAGATGTACGGCTTCTCGCCCGAATGCGTCCGCTTGTGTGTTGCCAAAACATCAGAACGAGAAAACGCCGCGCCGCACTCGTCACAGATATACGGCCTCTCGCCCGTGTGCGCGCGCTTGTGCCCAGTCAAATTATTAGCACGAGAAAACGTCTTGTCGCATACATCGCAGGCGAATGGCTTTTCGCCCGTGTGTATCCGCTTATGCGTAGCCAAATGAGTTGACTGAACAAACATCTTGTGGCATACATCACAGACGAATGGCTTCTCGCCCGAATGCGTTCGCTTGTGTTTTGCCAAATTACAAGAGTCACTGAATGCCTTGCCGCACACGTTACAGCAAAACGGCTTCTCGCCGGAGTGCGTCCGTTCGTGCAGAGTCAAATTACCAGGCCGGGACAAAGCAGATACTTTTGGCGAATGTGAATGGGGTATCGATCAACACGTCAGTGAGTATCAACGGACAGTTGATGGCAACTACAATGGTTGTTGCGGTGTCTTCCGACTCGAAATTGTTAATTGCGACGTCGTCCACTCTTCAAGGTATTGAACTTAGACTGCAGGGTCCATACGATTTAGGTTTTGCTACTAATGCAGGGACTAAAATCGTGATGCAAAGTCCAGTGCAGTTCCAGTCGAGTGTTAGTTTCAACGCGTCGGTTGGGGTTACCTTCAACGGAACGGTGACCTTTAATAACCTGGTCTATCACGCGGGCAAAGTGACCTTTAATAATAATGTCACTTTCAATACCGCTGTTGCGATCAAGGGAACACTGAGTTGTGGAACTATTGGGGGAACGGTAGCTGACTACGCGGAGTATTTGGAACAGCTGACGGTTTCTGAAAGATTGCTTCCAGCCGATATTGTGGGCGTCTATGGTGGCAAAATTACTCGGAAGACAGATGGTGCCAATCGGGCAATGGCGATCTCGACAAGTCCCTTTATTTTAGGGAACGCTCGAATCAAGGATGCGGGTATACAATCGGTTCCCGTTGCATTTCTTGGACAGGTGCCTGTTCGGATTATCGGCAAAGTAGCCTTGGGTGACCTTATAGTACCGTCTGGCAAAAACGACGGAACTGGTATTGCGATAGCACCGGACGAAGTCTCTAGTGATCAATTGAGTCTCATCGTGGGGCAAGCATGGGAAGCATCCGATGTGGAAGCTGAAAAGCAGATCAACGTTGGGATATTGCCTGCAGATCAAAGTGCATCAATTCTACGAATCATGGAATCGAAAAACGAAGTACTTCGTCGAAAAAATGGGGAGCTGAAAGCAGAGTTAGACGAGCTTCGAGAAGCAGTGGATGAGATCAAAAAACGCTTAAAATAGCATCTCGCTTCACCCAGATCTGATCTTCAAAAGCCCCGGTGTCACTCGCGACACCGGGGCTTTTCTTTTATGTTAAAAAATAAATGTTTCAGCGTTGATTGGGGCGGGAAAGTAACCCCCTAAGCAAGCACTATTTTCTCTCGGTTCGACGAACAGGTATGCGGATGCCTGATAGGAAATAGGCTTTATAGGGGGGGACTGAATGCGACGTCTGGGGGGATGTGTCGTTATTGCTTTGATGCTTTTGGCGTGTCGCACCAATGCGGACACGCTACTTCGTCAAGCGTCAGTAAAATGGTATTCAGTCGGATCGTCCGCTGTTTCCGAACCCACAGGAGTCGAATCAATGGGCGTTAATCCCTCCGGTATGGTCAGTGCATCCAATAGCCAGTTCATTTCTGGGTATTCGTCTCATTTCCAAAATTCGTTTATGACGGGAATGGTAGGAACGACTATTCCCCTTTCCAAAACAATCACGGTGGGACTCATTGGAGCGATTCGTCGGGTGGATGATATTCCTGAATCGATGGGCCAAGGCCTGTCGGGAGTCAAAGTGGGATCGTTTTCGGATACAGAGGTAACAGGTAAAGTGGGTGTTGCTATCCAATTGAACCCGAATTGGTCATTGGGTGCAGCGGTCGGGGCCTACAATCATTCGGTGTATTCCGAATCGGGGTCGCAATGGTCGATCGACTTGGGGACCCAATATGACTTTCAAATCGCCAAAGTAGGAATTAGTGTCCAAAACGTCGGACAGCGTCCAGTGGAATGGACCTCCGGGCAAAAAGATCAACGACCCATGGAAATCAATGTCGGCCTGTCAAAGACACTCGGTCCCGTGACAGGGATGGTTTCAGCGACCCAAATCGATTCTAAAACCGAGTGTAATATTGGGGTGATGCTTGAAGTATGGGACCATCTTATGATCACCGGTGGGGTTCAGGATGTGTTTGATAATTGGTCCGGAGCGGTAGGTGTTGATCTCAATTTAGAGTCATTTTCTCTCATTTATTCGTATGGGCAGTCCACCGAATTGGGCGAGACTCATAAACTGGGGCTTGAAGTTGGTATTTAAATTTAAAAAAATAGTTTTAGTCAGCATGTGTGTCGGTCTCTGGGTGGTTGCGGGGAGCCACGTGCGCTTGATCGCGGATGACGATATGGTTGAATACGTTGTGAAAGCGTCTGAAGGGGCCATCTCAGGGATGTCAGATCGGTCGTCAGTCCATCGCCTCAGATTTCCTAAGGCGGGACGTTCGATTCAAGGAACGACCCCGGAATATTTTGTAATTACAATTCCTAAAAATACAGAATCAACCTGGGTAGAAACAATGAAGGCGGTTCCCGGAGTGGAAACGGTTGAACCGAATTATCCGGTCGTGATTTCAGATTCCCCGGCCTCGCTTAACGATCCCCTAATAGGGAGCCAAGCTTACCTATTTCAGCCCACGATTGTTCCCGCCTTACAGATTATCCCCAAGAGAAGCGTCAAAGTGGCCGTTGTCGATACGGGGGTCGACCGGTCACATCCGGACTTAGAGCAGCAAATAGCAGTTAACCTAAATGAGGTATCGGACGGGACCGACAATGACCGAAATGGATTTATTGACGATAGTTATGGCTACAGTTTTTATGGATATTCGGTTGGGCGAGGAAGTAAAGATACCCGGGATGTCCATGGGCATGGAACCCATATCGCAGGGATCATCGCGGCGGCAGCAAACAATGGAATATTTGGGGCGGGTATCAATCCATCTGCCCGAATTATTCCGGTGCCCTTTATGGATTCTGCAGGACGAGGGACTCAGTTTGACGGAGCGGCCGCGATTAAATATGCGGTAGATATGGGGGCGGAAATAATCAATTGTAGTTGGGGATATTATGTTTTTTCGGGGGTTTTAGCGGATGCTGTTGAATATGCACGATCCCGTGGGGTATTGGTCGTGGCTGCGGCAGGTAACGAGGGGGGGACTATTAGCCAATTTCCTGCGAGTTTTGATTCTGCCATATCCGTGGGATCCTGTGGGTTGAGCGGGCAGCGGTCCTCGTTTTCAAATCATAACTCAGTGGTCGATATTTTGGCCTATGGCGAAGGGATCTTGAGTACATTGCCTTCGGGTCAATATGGGCGCATGACGGGGACCTCACAGGCCGCAGGGGTGGTCTCTGGTGTATTGTCTCGGGTACTGGCTGCGTTACCGACCAAATCGATTACCCTTGATCAAATTATCCATTCGGTCCGTATTCAATCGACGGACCCTGGGGTCATCGATGCGGGAAGTTTTATCACGATGATGACGATTTCAACGGCGGATGTCGTGGTCGCAATGGCGGCGTCCGTTAACGGAATTCAAGGGGGTGTACATATCATGTCGGACGCCCCGATCACGTTGACTAATGTGCTGAACTTTCCCAATCCTATTCGATCTCCATCGACCAAATTTGGATTTGCGGCGTCTATTGCCGGTCGGGCCGTCATTCGTATTTTTGATCTAGGTGGACGATGCTTAAAGACAATGGAGTCGCCGGTCTCCCAGGGGCAAAATGCGGTGAGTTGGGATCTTGTCGGTGATGATGGGCAAATTCCCCCAAATGGAACCTATCTCTATTTTGTTGAATTAAAGACGGACAGCGGCAGCGCCAGAGCCCGAGGTAAATTGACGGTTCTTCGGTAGTCTGACTATGATGCCGGGATGCTAACGAAACGGATAATACCGTGCCTGGATGTCGCCAACGGTCGCGTCGTCAAAGGGACCAATTTTGTAGACCTTCGGGATGCCGGGGATCCTGTTGAACTGGCGCGGATTTACAACACGCAGGGCGCGGATGAATTGGTATTTTTGGATATTACCGCCACTCATGAAAAGCGAGATGTTCTTCGCTCCTTGGTGGAGCGGGTGGCCTCCGAGGTCTTTATTCCGTTTACCGTTGGGGGAGGAATTGGTGATATTGATACGATTAAAATTTTGTTGGATGCGGGTGCCGATAAGGTATCGATTAATTCAGCGGCAGTTCGGACCCCTGAATTGGTGACGATGGCCGGAACCAAATATGGGGCACAATGTGTGGTGGGGGCGATTGATGCAAAACGGGTTTCAACGGAGGCTAAGATCTCGGTGTCGGATCCAGGGATCGCGGTAGACTCGTCTTCGGAATTCGAAATCTATACGCATGGGGGGCGACAAGCTACTGGAATTGACGCTGTAAAATGGGCGAAACGATTAGCTGAATTGGGCGCTGGAGAACTTTTAGTAACCTCGATGGATCGGGATGGAACCAAGGTTGGGTATGATATCGAACTCACTCAGCGGATTTGCGAGGAAGTACGAATTCCCGTTATCGCGTCCGGTGGGGCGGGGTCGATTGGGGATATTTCTGACGTGTTACACGTCGCAGATGCCGCATTGGTCGCATCATTGCTTCATTATCGGGAAACGACGGTTGCCGAAATCAAAGCTGAAAGTCGTCGCGACGGCCATTGGATGCGCTAATTCGTCGCAATGTTTCCTGTGGGCGTCGGGGTATGGAATACAAAATTAGAGCCCACCACAATCCGACCGGGTTCTAATACCAGCTTTTTGACGAAGGTTTTGATTTGAATGGGCTTACTTTTTTTGTCGGGAAGGGCCACATCAAAATTGGATTGTAATGGCTGAGGTCCTGGGAATTGGAATTGGGGGCGATAAAACGTTGAAATATCAACATCGGTGATGTGAATTTTGCTTCCAAAAAGTTCCAGCGCAATTTCAAAACTCGCTTTTCTAATTTTGACTGAAATAATGTTTTTGGCGTTGTCATAGAGAACATCGACATCGCCTTTGGCGGTGGTGCCGTAATTGAATAGACCCGAATGAATTTCGGCATCCGCGGTAAATGCGGATCCGTCTTTTGAAATATGAATCAATGGATTTTTAACGGTCCATGTGTAGCTGGAGCGTCCGCTATTAAAGGACCCCCCGCCACTAATGGGACCGATGGCCTGTAAAAATTTATTCAGGGTACTTTCATTAATAATGACGAACGCATCATAATCGGGTGTGGGATTTGGATTTGCAGCGAGTAGAGGGAGCGAAAATACGCAGAGCGCAAAAAAGACGACCGTTGATTTTATCATCGATTCCTATCCTTTTTTAAAGATCGCGGCGGCTTTGCGTGCTGCATTCCGAACGATTTCTGGTAACGCCGGATGAATGTAGATGGTGGCCAAGAGATCATCCAATGTTGCGTTCATTTGGGCGAATGCCAATGGCATGTGGGTCATTGTTGCCGCATTCGGTCCGATCGCGAACGCGGATAATAATTTTTTTGTTTTGGCGTCAAAGATGAGCTTAACGAACCCATATTTGGATCGGTAGGCCATTCCCATCGCACTATCTTTGTAGGTATTTTTTCCAACAACATATGAAACCCCTTGAGCCGTGAGTTCGGTCTCATTGGGGCCAAATCCGGCAATCTGAGGGTAGGTAAAAAATGCCCATGGCATCGGTGGATACTTCAACGCATCGGTGGATGGATTTTCAAAAAGCGAGCGGAACAGATATTCCCCTTCAAAATTGGCTTTGTGTCGATAATAGGGCATCCCAATGATGTCTCCAAACGCCCAAACGCAGTCTGCGGATGTTTTAAGGTGATCATCGACTTTGATGCTTCCGTCGGACAGGGTCTCGATTCCAGCGGCAGCGACATTGAGGACGTCCGAGTTGGGAACCATTCCCGTCGCCACCAGAAGTTGGTCTGAATGGATTATGAGTGGCTTCCCGTCTTTCATGATCGTTGTTGAAAATATTGATTCATCATAGGTGACCCGTTCAAATGTGCAATTATCGTGAACGGTGATGGTGTTCATGAACTCCGGGAGAAATTCATCTCGGAGGTCCGCATCATATTCTTTGAGAAGTTCGGATCGGGATAGTATGGTGACACCGATGCCGCAGGCCGAAAAAAAATGGCCCAATTCAACCGCAATAAATCCGCCACCGACAATTGTAATAGATCGGGGTTTTTTCTTGAGCCGTAATGCCTCTTTGTGAGTTAAAAACGGCGTGTCGGCCAATCCGGGGATTGGGGGGATTCGGGGGCGAACACCGGCAGATATAAAGATCTTTTTGCCACGAATCCGCTGGCCATTCACTTCCATTTCTAAGGGGCCGACAAATCGTCCCGTGCCTTGAAATAACGTAATGTTCGGGTGTGCTTCATAAATGGGGCCGATGGCGTTGGAATCTTTTTCGACGGCCTCAGTGGTTCGGTTGATGAGGGCGGCATAGTCGATTTCAGGGACTCTGCCGACCACGTTAACCTGCCGTCCTTCCTCAACGTCGCGAATCAAATCAGCGGGGTGAATGAGCATTTTTGACGGGATACACCCATGGTTTAAACAGGTCCCACCCAATTTTCCTTGTTCAATCACTGCCACCGAATGACCTAAATTGGCAATGGGCCGAATCAGTTTTGCGCCCCCGCCAGTACCGATGACAATAACGTCAAATTCCACCATCTTGTATTACCCTCCAGAACCTAATTTATTGAATAACATCAAGACTGTCATAAAAAATCGCTTTAGCCAATTCTGAATTGCATGGTAATAATTCGGTACTTAATTACGAATGTCAGGTGCAATCGCTATGGAATATCGTCCGTTGGATTTTGAAGAGAAGTGGATGGAAACCTGGGCACAGTCCGGATTGTATCGAACCGACGATACCAGTGATCGTCCCAAGTATTATGTATTGGAAATGTTTCCGTATCCCAGTGGGCGGTTGCATATTGGGCACGTCAGAAATTACACCATTGGGGATTGTGTCGCTCGGTTTAAACGAATGAGCGGATTTAATGTGTTGCACCCACCGGGTTTTGATAGTTTCGGGTTGCCCGCAGAAAATGCGGCGATCAAGAATAATTTGGATCCCGAAAAATGGACCATCGACAACATCGCGTTCATGATTGGTCAGCAAAAACGGCTGGGGTTGGCCTACGACTGGGAGCGCTTGGTTGTCACCTGTAAAGATGACTACTACCGATGGAATCAGTGGATTTTTATCAAAATGATGGAGCGGGGCCTCGTCTATCGAAAAAAAGGTTGGGTAAATTGGGATCCAGTGGATCAAACGGTGTTGGCCAACGAACAGGTCATCGACGGTAAAGGCTGGCGTTCGGGTGCAGAGGTTGAAAAACGTGAAATTGAGCAATGGTATATTCGGATTACGGACTACGCCGAAGAGCTTTTGGCTGATCTGGATCAACTCGAAGGGTGGCCAGAGCGCGTCAAAATCATGCAACGAAACTGGATCGGTCGGTCAGAAGGTGCCGAAGTTCTATTTCGGGGTGTCACGTCAGAGTGTGATATTACCGTTTATACGACGCGACCCGATACGTTGTTTGGGGTCACTTACGTCGTTCTCGCACCGGAACATCCGCTGACGTTGACCTTGGCCAGACAGGCCGGTACCGAAGCGGCCGTTAGCGCCTATGTTCAAGCGGCAATGGCGAAGTCGGTTATCGAACGTGGCGATGCTGGGGCTCCCAAAACCGGCGTTGCGTTGGGCGTCACTGTGGTAAACCCAATGACTCAGGAACAGGTTCCGGTTTACGTGAGTGACTACGTATTAATGGATTACGGAACCGGTGCTGTGATGGCAGTTCCAGCCCATGATCATCGTGATTTTGAATTTGCAGCGGCATATAATTTGCCAGTAAAGATTGTGATTGAACCCCAGGCTGCTGTTTTGGCGGTTCCCTTGGTGTCGGCCTACACCGACCCCGGGATTTTGGTAAATTCAGGTTCATTTTCAGGGGTCGAGAGCGGACTTGCAAAACGGGATATAGCGACCTATTTGGAGTCCCAAGGTACCGGCAAAGCCATGGTCAAATATCGCCTTCGGGATTGGTTGATTTCACGGCAACGATGTTGGGGGACCCCCATTCCCGTGGCCTACGATGATGCCGGAATCTGTGTCCCGATTCCAGAATCTCAATTGCCGGTCCGACTTCCCAAGGATATTCAGTTTTCTGGTAAAGGAAACCCGTTAGAGAATAGCCCCTCGTTTCGAGAGATCGAGCTAGATGGCAAACGGTATCGTCGTGAAACAGACACCATGGATACCTTTTTTGATTCATCCTGGTACTTTTTTCGGTATTGCGATCCCAAGAATGAGGCGGCTCCGTTTTCGTCGTCGTTGGCCAATCATTGGGGGCCGGTAGACCAATACATCGGTGGGATTGAGCATGCGGTTTTGCACTTATTGTATGCCCGATTTTTTTCCAAAGTACTTCGAGATCTTGGATTGCATTCAATTGATGAACCCTTTAAACACCTTCTTTGCCAAGGGATGGTGATTAAAGACGGGGCCAAAATGTCGAAGTCGTTAGGCAATGTCGTTGATCCTTCCGATATTATTTCAAAATATGGGGCGGATACCGCACGGCTCTTTATTTTGTTTGGTGCGCCGGTAGAACGGGACTTGGACTGGTCGGAGGCCGGGGTGGAAGGCGCGTATCGGTTTATTGGCCGGGTGTTCCGAATGGTGACTGAATTTTCCGATGGCCAATCAGTGAGCTCTCCTGCCGTGGTGCGGATGACCCATAAAACAATTAAAGCGGTGACCGACGATGTGGCCCGATTTAGTTTTAACACTGCGATTAGCCGAATGATGGAAATGGTCAATTTTATGACCCAGTCCGGTACCAATCGGGCGGCCTTAACGGCCTTGGTTCAATTAATATCCCCGTTTGCGCCGTTCGCTGCCGAGGAATTGTGGCAACATTTAGGACGGTCCGGCAGTGTCCATCAGAGCCAGTGGCCCACTTATGATCCAGCATTAACCGTGGATGAAACCGTGACGTTGGTGGTTCAGGTCAACGGAAAAGTGCGGGATAAAATTGAAACCACACGGGGTATGACCCAAACGGATGCCGAAAATCTAGTCCGTGATTCCGAGCGGATTCAAAAGTTTGTGGAGGGACAGACCGTGGTTAAAGTGGTGTATGTCCCGGATCGCTTATTGAATTTGGTGGTTAAGTAGTCGGGTCTTTACTGACCACTAACGTTCCGGTCGTGGGTTTTAAACTAGGGTCGATGAAACGAATTCGGCCCTCGATGACCGTCATCAATGATTTTCCGGTAAATTGACGCCCAATAAATGGAGAATTGAGTCCTTTGGATTTGAACTGTGATGATTCCAGAGTGAAGTCAGTCTTCATATCGATGACGGTAAATGATGGGCGCTTCATTAACGCGATACCGGGTCGCTTAATTCGAAAAATTGCGAGCGGATTTGACGATAAAAGTCGAGATACATCGACCATCGATAATCCTTCATCACGCACGAGCTTGGTTAAAGTGGTGCATACTAAGGTATCAATTCCACTGATACCGGGATCGGCGTCGACAAAGTCGGTTCGTTTTCCGTCGATGGTATGGGGTTGGTGGTGTGAGGCAATCGCGTCAATCGTTCCATCCTTGATTCCGTCAATGAGGGCTTGGCGGTCGCTTGCGGAGCGAAACGGGGGAAGTACTTTGAAATTGGTGGGATATCCGTCGATTGCGGATTCATCGAAATAGAGATAGTGGGGTGATGTGCCACAGGTGATCGCCAGTCCCCGTGCTTTAGCGCGTCGAACCAATTCAACGGATTGCGCGGTGGATACCGGAAAAAAATGAAGGACGCCACCAAACCGCTCCACCAGCTCAATATCTCGGGCGATTCGGAGTTCTTCGGATTCAGCGTGGATCCCCCGAAGGCCTAAAATCGTCGAATAATATCCCTCGTTCATGACGCCATTCTGGCTCAAAAGGGGATCGTCTGCAGTCACAATAATCGGGCGATCTAAATCTGAGCTGTATTGCAACGCATGACGCATTAAGCCGGTGTGTTCTAACGAATTGCCATCAGTAAATCCAACAGCTCCTGCGTCGTGCATGAGTCGCAATTCGGCCAACTCAAGCCCGTTGATGCCTTTGGATAGAGCGCCCATCGGATAAATAGGAACAATCCCAGCAGCGCGCCGACGGGCATGTATAAACGACACCATTTCAGGTGTGTCAACGGTGGGGTGGGTATCTGGCGTCGCAATCAGTGCGGTGATCCCGCCGGTCACTGCGGCATCACTTGCAGATAAAAAGGTTTCCTTGTCTTCATGCCCGGGTTCTCGGAGAGAGCAATGACTGTCGGTGATGTTAGGAATGATAAATCGGCCTTTAACGTCAATTACCGTAGTAGTTTCCTCGTCATCATCAGGTAAATACCCCATTCCAGTAATGACGCCATTCGAATTGATTAAAAGGTTGGTGACTTCTTCGGTGCCCCGAACGGGGTCGATTAAACGACCATTAATGATGGCGATGGTTTCGGTGATCATGGGATGTCCTTATTTGGGGGCCAACAGGAGGTCGAGTATCGCCATTCGGACGATGACCCCGTTGGTGACCTGGTTGAGAATAACGTTGTTGGGTCCATCAGCCACGGCAGAGTCAATTTCAATGCCCCGATTGATGGGTCCAGGATGAAGAATGCAGAGTTCGGGTTTGGCGTCTTTGAGCCGTTCCTGGGTCAGCCCAAACTGGTCTCGATATTCCCGAATGGTAGGGAAGTACCCAAGGTCTTGGCGTTCATACTGGATACGGAGCACATTGATAAAATCCATTTGGGAAATCACGTCATCAATCGAATGAACAACCGTGACCCCCATGTCCGCGATGTTGGCCGGAATCAGTGTCGGGGGTCCCGCAACAAAGACCTTGGCCCCCAATTGAAGCAACGCCCAAATATTGGACCGAGCCACGCGTGAATGGAGAATGTCGCCCAGAATCAGCACGTTGCGATTCTCGACGGAGCCACGTTGTTCTTGCATTGTAAAAATATCCAGCAACCCTTGAGAGGGATGTTCGTTAAATCCGTCGCCAGCGTTAATAACGGGAACGTCGAGAATGTGATCAATAAAGTGAGGGACTCCGGCATTTCGATGGCGGACGACGATGGCATCAAAGCCCATGGCGTCGAGGTTCTTGACGGTGTCAAAGAGGGTTTCGCCCTTTTTAAGGGAACTGGTCTCCATGCTGATGGCGACCGAACTACCGCCTAACCGTTTGATCGCCGTTTCAAAACTGACCCGTGTCCGAGTGGACGGTTCAAAAAAAAGGTTGAGAACGGTCTTTCCCTGAAGCGATCGCGCATGCGTATTATCCGCGTAAAGTTGTTTGAGTGACCGAGCGTGAGAGAGAATAAAGTCCAGGCGATCCCGGTTAAAGGATCGTAAACCCAAGAGGCTTTTTTCTGGAGAGATTTGCATTAAAACAATATAGTAGACTACCTCGGATTTTTTAAAAAGCGGTTTGCCGTTCGCGGCGTGTGGGGAAATATGAAATATAAATGGATTTTGATTGGCCTAATGGTGTTGGGCTGGGTGGGTGGCGGACGGATTTGGGCGATCGATGGTTCAGAATTTGTGACCGTGACCTCTGGGATAATTGGGGGCGTTTACGGTGCGGTTGATGCCGTCCTCAACGGGAATGACGTCATCCGAGGGGCGTCGGATGGGGTCGCTGTAGGGGGGGTTGTTCCTGGGATGGTAGTGGGTATTATTTCCGGTGTTGCCATTGGTGGGGTTGTTCAATGTGTGACCCTACAGCCGATGACTGAGGCGAGTTGGGTAGGGTGGGGATCTGCTGGGGCAGTCATCGGCGGTGTTGCAAGTCATGCCGTAGCGACGGGCATTGTCGGGAGACAGCTTAATCGTAGTGCCGGTTTACCGCCGGAATCGGTGGTCGGCCCGGCAACAATGGGTACCCTTCGATTGGTGTACCTTGGATCGGCAGCAACCGATGCCGTCAAATTAGGAAAATACGCATCGGACCATTTTGAGACTGATGTGCAAATGCACCAGTACGTATGCCGGACCATACGGCGAGAAAAAGATCCGGGTACGGCATTGCTCGTCGGATTCTCCAAAGAGGCATCCGACTATTTTTTATCGACCGGACACACGGAATACCGGGACCTTCAGAACGACTGGGAAGGCGTTTTTTCTGGGGGAAATAGGTATTAGGGATTCCCGCGAACGCGGGAATGACGGTAATTCCTATTGGTACTCAATCACTTCATTGATATCAAACCGAACCTTTGGTGCATGTTGATACTTGTCATCGGCGGACCTAAACCCGAGCGCAACTGCAGCAACTGTTCCGTAGTTTGAGGTTTCTAGGCCCAGAATACGGTCATAGTCCTGCGCGGAAATGCCTTCAAGCGGACAGGTGTCTACCTTCAAATATGCCGCAGTGGTAAGCAATGTCCCCATCGCAATGTAGGCTTGGCGTTGGGCCCAGTGTTGAATCGTGCTTGAGCGATCGCCGTTGACCAAGCTGCCCAGAATCATCTGGCGATACCCTTCGAGGGTCGACACGTCGACGTTTCGGACTGTCGCAATTTGCTGAATATAGTGATTAACGTAGTCTTCGGACATTGTTTTGAGTGTGGTGAATACGACAAAATGGGAGCAATCCTCCACTTGGCCTTGGTTCCAAGAAGCTAGGCGCAATTCGCGTCGGAGTTCGGTGGTTTGAACAACTAAAAATTTCCAGGGCTGAAGTCCATAGGATGACGGCGAGAGGTGTAATGACTCTGCCAACATGGTCCATTGTTCGGATGTTAGTTTTTGGGTGGGATCAAACGCTTTACATGCGTATCTCCACTTCAGTTGGGCCGTAAGTTCGATTTCAGAAGTTATTGTCATAGGGGTACCTGCTTGTTGTGATGGTTAAAGTAGGGAAGGAAGCTTATTACTCGTACCGTAAGGAATCAATAGGATGGAGTGCGGCGGCTTTTCGAGCGGGCCAGTATCCAAAACAAATTCCGGAGACCACAGAAAATGCGAGCGCCCCAAGGAGGGCGTCGGGAGTATGGACGATGGTCCATCCGGCAGAGGCTCCGAGAATGGACGTTAATGTAACCCCTAATAATATCCCGAGGACTCCACCGATGGTGCTAATGCAAATCGATTCAATCAAGAACTGTTCCAAAATCGTGGACTGAGTGGCGCCCAGTGCTTTCCTGAGGCCGATTTCCCGAGTGCGTTCCACAACGGAAACCAACATGATATTCATTACTCCGATTCCTCCAACGATAAGAGAGATTACCGCAATGGATGCCAATAAAAAGCTCATCGTATTACTGGTTTGTGTCAGTGTATCCTGAATTTCGGATAGGTTTCGGATACGGAATGCGTCTTCCTGGTCATCACCAACCTTGTGGCGTTTTCGAATAAATTGGTCGATCGCTGTTTGGGTGGATTCCATTTGCTCACGATGGGTGACCTCGATTTCTATAGAATCGACCTGATCTTTTCCCAACACTCGGTACATCGCCGTGCTTAGGGGAATGACGATGAGGTCATCTTGGTCTCGCCAGCCCGTACTGCCTTTTTCGGGTAATAGGCCAATCACCGTAAATACAGTTCGATCCACCAACATGGTTTGGCCCAACGGGGATTCGGTAAGCTCGCCAGTGTGGGGATCCCCAAATAGGGACTTGGCAACCGTCATACCAATCAACGCGACCCGACTTCGAGATCGTTGTTCAGCTTCGGAGAAAAAATGACCAATGGTGGGCTCCATGGCCCTCATTTGAGCGTATGGGGGCATGACGCCCTGGACGGTGGTATTGGCATTTCGGTTTCCATGTTTGACGCGTACTCGCCCGGAGACAGTGGCGGAGGATCTCCGAATACCACTGACTTGGGTTTGGATGAGAGCGGCGTCTTGGGGGGTGAGTCGGGCAACCGCTCCCGCGTCCAGTGTGACTGCGCCTTGGCGGGGGGATCCTGAACTCAGAACTAATAAATTGGACCCTAGGGATGCTAATCGGGTTTCGATATCCCGTCGGGCACCCGCACCCAAGGCCAACATGGCAATGAGAGATGCCACACCGATGAGAATTCCCAGCATCGATAAAAATGTGCGCAGGGCATTTGCGACCAGCGATCGCCGGGCTTGGGTCAAATTACTTCGGATTCGGTCGATCCAGGGAGTGCCGGAATTTCCCGCCTGCAATGGGGGGGGAGTGTTGGCGTGGCGGTGATGCCGTGA
The DNA here is from genome assembly GCA_903864835.1 of uncultured bacterium. GTDB lineage: Bacteria > Margulisbacteria > Marinamargulisbacteria > SXXA01 > SXXA01 > CAIPHK01. The sequence goes on from CAIPHK010000026.1 coordinate 14,525, forward strand.
GAGGGAGGAATATTCGGAACATCGCTCACAATGAGCCCATCTCGAATGGTAATGATGCGACGGGCGTATGCTGCGACGTCCGCTTCGTGGGTAATCAGAATGACTGTTTTTCCAGTTGCGTTTAGACCGGAAAATAATGCCATGATTTCGGTTTGGCTTTTGCCGTCCAGGTTGCCGGTGGGCTCGTCTGCCAGAATCATTTCGGGATCATTCATCATGGATCGCGCAATCGCCACCCGTTGCTGCTGTCCCCCTGATAGCTGGGACGGTGGATGATCCATTCTGTCACCGAGGCCTACCGCAGTGAGAAGATCTTTTGCCCGGTGAATGGAGTGGCGTCTGGTGCCCGTATACAGGGACGGAAGTTGGACATTATCGAACGCAGATGTCCGGGCCAGAAGATTGAATTGTTGAAACACAAACCCGACCGTACGCGATCGTATCTTGGCCATGTTATCGTCAGTTAAGGACCCGGGAGTTACCGAATTGATATGAAATTCGCCGCTGGTGGGGACATCTAGTAGTCCCAAGATATTCATCAGGGTTGATTTTCCCGAACCAGAGGGCCCCATGATGGCCACAAATTCTCCCTGAGAAATGGTGAGGTCGATCCCTTTTAAAATCTCAAGATTTTCACCGCCGATCAGATACGATTTCTTAAGATTTTTGCAGGTGATCATTATTGTCTCCGCAAACCACCACTTCGACCCGACTGAGGGTTCATTGGATTGGACGAGCCGGATTTTTTACCCGAGCTCATTCGTGGCAGTGTAACCCGTGTCCCGACGTCAACTCCGGATAGAATTTGGGTGTACCGTCCATCACTCAATCCGATCTCGACAGGGACAGACTGTGGCTTCTCTTTATCGTGTTGAACCAATACGAAGGATCGTCCGCCCCGGCTCCGAATCGCTTCAACCGGTAATGCTGGGGTGCCATATACAGCACTGGCCACAAACGATACATACGCGGTCATCCCACTTCTCATTTCGAAGGGGGGGGCTTTTGGAATGACATCCACCAAATAGACCGTTACGTTATTAATCAATTTTGCTTCATAGCCGATATGTCTCACGGTGCCTTTAAATTTCCGATTGGAATAGGCATCGAGTTCGATGGATACGGATTGGCCAATTTTGACTTTTCCGATATCGGTTTCATCAATTTGGACTTGGATTTTGAGTCGATCCGCCACGACCAGCAAGACATCGGAGGCAGCAACCGTTTGTCCTCCTTCAACGGGTCGATAAATGACGGTTCCGGTAATGGGGGCAATCAGTGGTGCAGGACGTAGCATGTCTTCCCATTTTTTGACTTCGGAATCGCCTTTGGATCGTGCCTGATCCAGAAGTGCCGCACGATCAGTGGAACTCATCCATGCAATAATTTCGCCTTTTTTTACGGATTCCCCTTCGGCGACCAATATGCGGTCAACCCGACCCGGAATGGGGGGCTTAATCTCGACTCGGTTGGAGGGGACCACTGTCCCCGTCCCGGTGATCGAACTGATAATGTCCCTCGCTTCCACCGTAATCGGTCGGCTCTCCGTATCGTCAGGGGGTGACCCTAAAAACCGGGTGTATCCCCACCGAGTCCCCCCACCAATTACTCCAATAATAATTAATATTACGATCCATTTTCGCTTCATTGGTCTAATTCCTTTCCTACTAGGCTGTCCCATTTTGCAATGGTGAGAGCCATCGTCTTCTGCCGCAACAATACTTGCCGAAGCTGGTTGATAACCTCAGTCTCGATAAAATCCCAGTTTTCATAAGACAGGAGTCCGCTGGAATATTGTGCGGCGGCGATTTCAGACCGTGTTTGTGCGGCGGCGCTAAATAACAATTGGCTGGCCCAGTTGTCACTGGCATTTTGAACGTCAACCCAGCCTTGTCGAAGATCGGATTCCAGCGTTTGGGCTGCGGCAATGTAGTCGGCCGAGGCGGTTTCGACCGCGGTTGATGCGATGTCCTCAGCCAGACGGTCTGCGCCACCTGAGAATAACGGAATACTCAGTTGTGCCTTGAACCCCAGGTCGCTTGCCGAGGCTTTGCTTCCTGATATGGGTCCCGATTGGGCTGCGGTAAACGACGCGGATAGCGACGGTAGTAGCAATAATGAGGTTGACGATCGTCCCAAGACTTTAATCCGGTGATTGGCTGAAACTGACTGCAATATAGCGGAGTTATTCAAAATGTTATTGATCTTGGGCGGGGCAGGCATTTCTGAAAACATGGGGGATATCGAGAGGGTTGTGATGTCGGGCATCAGTTCGGGGCCGATCAGGATTTGGATCAGTCGGCGGGTCAGTGCGACGTCCCGCTGAGCCTGAACGAGATCGTTTTTTGCACTTTCAAATTGTGCGCCGGCCCATGCCTTGGAACCGGCATGTTCGCGTCCGGCCTCAAACCGCCCAGTGACCAGGTCGAGATTTTTTTGTCGTCGATTGACGATTTTTTGGGCCAAATTAACGGATTGTTCGGATGCCCAAAGGGTAATGTATGCGGTAGCCAGATCGAGCCGAATCGATGCTAACGTGACGGAATAGTCGGCTTTTGATTTTTGAATTAATGCGATCGCGCCATCCAAGTCAGGCCGATTGAATAACGTTGGGAATACCGGTTGAGAAATGCTCAGGGTCTCAGATATCCCCGATCCCGTCCCGCCGTAGAGATCCTGGGTGGTTCCGAGGACGGCACTAATATTAGGCGCGGCACTTGCCTCTAAAAAGTGATAATTTTGGCTTGCTGCTTTAGTCGCTAGCGCAGCTTTTTGTATTTCTGGGTGAGATACGTAAACGGAATGGGAAATGGTACTCCATGTGAGGGGCGGTGTACTGCCAAAGATCGAGGAAGTAGTCACTATTGTCCACATAAGGACGCTGCGAATGGACCGATTCAAATGAGTCTCCTGTCTCTACAAAATGATCATGGTTTAGGATAAGGACAGCCACGATTCATCCAAAGTTCCGGTGGTAATTTTCTGTGATATAGTGCGGATATGATCCAATTTGAGTCGATCGAACTCTTTGAAGTCGATATGGCGATGTCTCAATCCATTGTGACCGGTCACGGGGTCATTGGATCACGACGGATTCTCTTGGTAAAGGGAACCACTCCTCAGGGGATCGTCTGGTCGGAATGTGGTGCATTAAGCATACCCACCTATCATTATGAAACTATAGATACCGCATTTTTGGCGCTGTCTCAGTGGGTTTTGCCTAAAATAGTGGGTAAAAACTTCGAGTCTCCAGAGGCCGTTCGGGTTGAAATGGAGCAGGGCATTAACGGCCACTATTTTGCTAAAGCATCGATTGAAATGGCGTCCTGGGCGGTTGCGGCTCTTGAGAAGACCCAGTCCTTGGCCACCCTTTTGGGGGGGACGTATTCCAGCGTGCAGTGTGGTGCGGTTATTAGTGCACGTTCGGACGTGGGACTTATGGGCGAGGAAGCCCTTGAATTGGTACGGATGGGATATCGGAGAATCAAGGTTAAAATTATGCCAGGGGTTGATCCTGCGGTATTGACCCGATTGCGGGCAGTACTTCCTTCCTCTATTCAATTATTTGCGGATGCCAACGGATCGTATTCAGGGTGCGACAACGAGATGGTGGTTTCCATATGTCGCAGTGGCATCGACCTGTTCGAGCAACCGTTTAGAAAGGATGAGTTTTTACGACATCGTGTTATTCAAAAAATGAGTCCAGTTCCAGTGTGTTTAGACGAGTCCATTGAATCGATAGATCACTTGGAAACGGCGGCGGTCTTGGGGGCCTGCCAATCGATTAGTATTAAACCCGGCCGGGTGGGAGGGATTGGTCCTGCACTTGCGATTTACCGCCGTGCGATTGAATTGGGAATTGAACCTTGGTTGGGTGGGATGTTTGAAACGGGTATTGGGCGTGCGTACAATTTGGCTATTTCGGGGGTAATTCAAGGGCGGTGGATTGGGGATATGTCGCCGAGCGGGCGGTATTGGGCGAACGACTTGGTTCTCGGTCGAGATGAGATTGCGGTTGGCGACGGGATGGCGATTAATTATCTAGAAAATGGGGCGAATTTTGTCGTGGATGAGGCACTTGTTTCAAGGCTCACTATTCGAAAACAAAAGATTGCTAACCCAATTCCGATGAATTACTCTAAGTAGATCTTTAATATCGTAAAGCATTCGCTGTAATCGGCGCTCGCATTTTTTCTGGAGGATTGTAATGAAGGGAATAAAGTACCTAGGTCTTTTTATAGCTGCGTTAGCATTGTCACCACTGGAGGCTGCCAACCACGTGGGGGTTAACGTCGGATTTCCTTTGAGCGTAAAGGGAGAGCAACATTCCGGGTTTGTAGTGGGCGGAGTGATGTCGACTTCAATTATGCCTAAATTGGTTTTGGATGCCGGACTTGATTTTATGAACCTTCAATTTTCTGAGAGTACCCAAACGTATGTAGGGTATTCGGTTGTAGGACGATATTCCGTTTATACCCTTTCGGAAGTGTCCTCAGTGGATGCGTTTTTGGGTCTAGCGGGTAACGGATTTAGTGGTCTGGGGGTCGTGGTTGGCGGTGGTGCGCGATACGCCTTAATGGGCGGGGCTGAGGCCAGAGCTCGGTTATCCTTTAATACCAATCAAGATGTTTTGATGAGTGTCCAACTAGTTAAAGAATTCAAGTTGCCCCACTTTGGGGGGAAACCCTACGCAGAGCCAGTGGCTTCTGAAGTGGCACCGGTTATTGTTGCGCCTGTAGATACGCCAATTCCAGCGGAACCAGCCAAAATGTTGGCTGTAATTCCAGCGGAACCAGCCAAAATGTTGGCTGTAAAAGAAGCCCCCAAAATAGTTAGTTCTGAAGGGGCTTTAAACGTTAAATCGGCGGCCCAACCTATCTCAATTGAGCTGGTGGGCTATAAAGATATTGCGGGCCATTGGGCAAAGCCGGATATTGAATGGGCTGCTGCTAATGGAATTTTTAGCCCTGCAGATAAATTTGTACCTAACGCACCGATCAATAAATTTTCTGCGGATGCAGTTGTGAAAAAAGTTGCAAGCTTTTTACATGCACCGGACGCAGCCGCTGGGGTTTCCTTTGGCGTAGCGGTAACAAAAAAGGACTTTGTTACCGGCATCTTGCGGACCATTGCTGTTAGCAAAGGAACCGCGTCGCCATCGGATTTGGATATCGCAAGACTATCAAAGTCTCTTAAAGTACCGGAATCGTGGCTTGTCACTTCCGATAAGCCGCTGTCTCGGGCGGAAGCCGCAGTAGTGGTTTCAAGACTACTTCAGGCCCTCACCAAATAAATGGGTTTGTCCCGGGGATGTAAGACCATTGCGCTCGTTTGGCTAAGTGGAATTGCATTGCTGTGGAGTCATGAGATTGTGGCGGTAACGCCACAATCCACTGGCACCGGAACCATTAGTATCGATGCCACGACATTTGAGGTGGACGGAAGAGAGAATGTGTTAGTGGCGTCGGGAAATGTGGTTGTAAAGCAGGGGGATGTAACGCTCTACGGAAATTTGGGAACCTATTATCAAAATCTCCAAAAAATTATACTCTCTGGTAAAGTTAGAGTTATTAGAGAAAAAATGACCTTGAGTTGTGATCAGGCGATTGCTTATGGAATCGAAGACCGAATTGAAGTGACCGGAAATGTTGTATTTGTAAGAGATGATATCAACGGCCGCGCTGGCGCGGGGCGTTATGATCGTAAAGCGCAAACCGTGTTGTTGTCCGGCGATCCCAAAGTATGGCAGAATCGCGATGAACTCACGGGTAAAACTATTTTGGTGGATATACGTCGGAGTAAAGTAACCACTTACGGCGGTGCAAAGGCGGTTTTTTCAGTTGAAAAATTTTCAGGTAGGTGAGGGATGATATCGGAAACCTTGGTCGAGAAAGATAAGTTCCGTCCTAGAAACTACGAAGACTTTGATTTAATCGTCATTGGTGCCGGACCTGGCGGGATGTCTGCAGCGCTTTGTGCGTGTCGTGCAAAATTAAAGACACTTGTTATTGAGCGGGCCGTCCCGGGTGGCCAAGCCTCCACAGCGTACGTCATTGATAACTATCTCGGGTTCCCTGGCGGGATTTTTGGCGATGTTCTGGGTCGCAAAATGGAAGAACATTTAGACGGACATGGCTGTTATACAACATTTGAAACAGTTGAAGATATTGAATTTGTGTCGGATTCTGAAAAAACAATCCGCACCAACATGGGCCATACTTATAGGACAAAAGCGGTAATCATTGCAGTTGGTCTAGAGCCCAAAAAATTGGGAGAACCGTTTGAGGCAAAATTTTTAGGACGTGGAATTTCCTACTACGCCCAAGGCGATGCCACTTTTTATCAAGGGAAAGATGTTGCTGTTATTGGTGGCGGGAACTGTGCATGTTATGCGGCGGAATACTTGTCTCAATATGTGAATCAACTGTATTTGATCCATCAGTCGGATGCGATTAAAGCGGTCAAAAGTCTGAAAGAAAAAATCGTTAATAATCCAAAAATTCAAATCATATGGGATTCTAAATTAGAGGATGTATTTGGAATCGATAAAGTTGAAAAAATAAAAATTGTGCATCGGGTAACGTCCCAGCATACGTGGATCGATGTTAAAGGCGTTTTTGTCTATACCGGCAGAATTCCCCCAAAGGAAATTTTGAGCCTGAATATCGAGACGGATGTAAAGGGTTTTGTGCTCACGGATGACTGTATGCGGACCAACGTGAAGGGGGTCTATGCTGTCGGGGATATTCGCGCAAAACAGGTTCGCCAAATTGCAACAGCGGTAGCTGATGGCATGATTGCCGCCGTCAATGTTGAGCGTGACCTGCAACGGATGAACTAATGGCAAACCCTCGGTTAGCGGTGATTCAATTTCCTGGAAGCAATTGTGAATATGAAACCCGGCGTGCAGCGGGATATTTTGGGTTTGATGCAGAGATTATCCGATGGAATACAACCGAAAATGTGGATCGATTTGATGCCTATATTTTACCGGGTGGATTTAGCTATCAAGATCGGGTGAGGGCAGGGGCTATCGCGGCTAAGTTACCCATCATGGAACTCGTGACCCGTGGAGCGGCGATGGGAAAACCCGTACTGGGGATATGTAATGGGTGTCAGATTCTTTCCGAATCTGGCTTGATTGCAGGGGTTTCTTTAGGGGATATTGAAGTAGGTATGGCGGCGAATACTCGGGATGGGCATCCCATCGGATTTATTTGTGATTGGCGATATGTGACTGTTTCAAATCCCTCCGCAAGCCTATTTACCCGATATTTTGATGGGGGCGATATTTTGCCCGTTCCTATCAATCACGGAGAGGGCCGATTTGTTCTCAATCAATCGGCACAAGATCGACTGTCTGAACTAGCGACCTTCCGATATTGTGATGACCAAGGCAATAGCGCAACCACATTTCCGGATAATCCAAATGGGGCGTACCAGGCGTTGGCGGGAGTCTGTAGCGTTCAGGGCAATGTATTAGGAATTATGCCCCATCCTGAGCGTAGTGCGTTTTTAAAACAGATTCCTTTGTCGATTCGAGGTCCCTGGCAGGCAAAAAAGCAATCTGTATTTTCTGACCAGGTGGATGGGGCTGGACCCTGGGAAAAATTGTTTGTGTCCTTCTACGACTACTCAAAAGGACGGATGTAGCCATGGTCGACGTCAGTGTATATGTGTCGCTTCAACAGTCCGATCTTCACTGTATTTCAGCCTTTGAGTCGATCCGGCATTCATTGGGATTTACGGCCTTAAAAGGACTTCGTCGGTATCGACTTCTACGCCTGTCGGTGGCAACCGACTCCAGGGAGGTTGCGGAGGAGGAAGTTCACCGATTTATTGGCGTGGCCTTTGATATTGTGAATCCGAATAAAGAATCGGTTACCTTTGGAGATGTGAGTGGGTCGTCAGATCCTCAGGATGTCTGTATTGGAATGGAAGTTGCGCCGATGGAAGCGTCATTGCGCGTTATTTCTGCGCCGTCGCTCGCTCGGTTCCCGAAGATTCATGCGATCGATCAACGGTTGTTTTGGGTATTGACGCTGCAACAGGACGGGGTGGACGACGCAACGTTGATTCGGTCAGCGGAAGTCCATTGTGGGCCCACCCGATCGCGGACCCAAGGGCTCCTAGTCAATCCACTATTCGAAACGATTTCTGTAAGGCGTTTATCGTAACATCCGTGGATTTAAGCATCGTCATTGTCAACTACAACGGAGCGCCGTTTATTCAAGGGTGCCTGGACTCCGTGTTCAGTAGTGTTACCGCCTACAGTTATGATGTAATTGTCGTTGATAACGCGTCAAAAGATGGGTCTGTAGCTATTCTGAGCGAGAGCCCGCATCCCATTGGGTTGATTAAAAATGCTTCCAATCGCGGATTCTCAGCCGCAAACAATCAAGGGGTGGCGCAAAGCGCCGGCAAATATATATTTTTATTGAATAACGATACCGTTATAGCGGACGATACCATTCAATGCCTTTTGGATTATTTGATAGCACATCCTGAGGTTGGACTTGTGGCGCCTCAGCTCCTGAATCGTGATGGATCGCTTCAGGGTCATGGCAGCGGTATGATGAAATGGAAATATTCGGGAAAAACGCCGGTGTCGGTCTCGTTTGTGACCGGCGCTGCGATGCTGCTGTCTCGCGAGGTGTACCTTAAAGTAGGGGGATTGGACGAGCATTATTTCTTTTATAATGAAGATTTGGATTTTTGCAAAACGATCCGAAAATTGGGGTATCCGATTATCTATCTTCCCACTGCGAGATTGACCCATTTTGGGGGGCTTTCGACGGCGACTCGGAAACGGGAATCGATTGTCGAAGGATATCGCGGGGGGCTCTATTTTTGTAAAAAGCATTATGGGAAATGGGTCTATAATTTATATCGTGTGGTACTATTTTTTGACCTGATTCCCCGGTATCTCATCAATCGCATCGGTGGACGTAATCAACATGCATTGGCGTATTTGGATATTATGCAATTAACCCTTTTTGGAGAAAGAAAACCCACCCTATGACCCCCTTTAGATCTTGCTTGATAAGCGGCCTCGCCGGTCTGTTATTGGTTTTTTCGGTACCGCTATATGCAAAAGTGTATCAGGTTGCACCTGAGCTATTGCAGGAAGTTAGAGTTAATAAAGAGGCGTTTAAGACGGGTCCTTCCGCGGATACCGCGTTTGACCTGGCGATGAGTTATGCCTACTCGGGACAAATTGAAAAAGGGTGGGCAACTCTTAAAAAAATCCCAGACTACGACAAAGAGTATTCTTCAAAAGTAGTTGAGAAGTACCGTCCGTTGGTTAAAGATTCACCCCGCGTCTGGAAATATCAGTTTAAATTGGCGTTCGGGTATTATTTTATGGATCAAAAAGACAAATCAATCGAATGTTTTCGTAAAGTCCTCGATATTGATCCCAAAAATGTGTGGGCATTGGCCTTTATTTCTCTGATTAAGGGGGATCAAGGACACATTGATGAGGCGATTGTCTTGGCAAAGGAATGTATTAGATTAGAACCCAATGCAGCGGCTCTCCATTTTTTACTTGGGGCGGGCTATTTGAAACAAGGTAATTTTTGGGGCGTAGCTCAGGAGACAGTGTCTGTCGGACGGCTAAAGGCCCAAGAGGCAATGGTCTATGGTGACTATTAAGCGACGTACGTCATGGGGAACCATGGGAACGATTCTGGCGTTGATTTGTGTGGGCTTGTTTTCTTTTTTTAAGCCAAAAATTTCTTTTTTGGACAAAGGGCATGAGAATCGACCCGATTTTGAGTTTAGGGACGTTCGTATTACCCAGTATTTGTTGGACCAGCCAGAGTTTGATATTCATGCGGATCGTGGGACTGTAGATCGCGACACTAATCGCATCGATTTAATTCGGATGACGGGGCGATTTTATACGGCTGACGGGGAGTCGATGGGGATTCAATCACCGACGGCATCACTGTCTGTTGCCGGGTCTCTGGTTCAAATCCAGAACGTATCGATTAGTTTGTTGGTGGGCTCTTCTCCAGCGGTTCTTACCGCGGCAGATTTGGAATGGAATGGAGCGACTGGACATATTGTGTGCCGAGGAGGAATCACAATGCAGACGGCGAAGTACACAATTCGGGGGGATCAATTCGAAGGAAATATTCCGGTTCGCAACTTTAAGGTCGACCGAAAAGCAAGCGCGGAAATTATATTATGACCAAAATAACAAAAAAAAAGATAAAGCGAATTAAGGTAGAGGAATGGTTAAGTGCGCAAACGGCCAATCCCCGTAGGGAAGTGGCTCGGCTCATCATGGATGGAAAGGTCACGATTAACGGCAATGTAAACGTTGATTTGTCGGCGACTGTCGATCCAGAGGTGGATGTGGTGCATGTGGAGGGTGAACGATTGGCCAATAACCTCCAGTATTTTTATTATAAATTTCATAAGCCCCCCAATGTGATTTCGACGATGTCGGATCCCAACGGTAGAAGTTGTCTAAGGGACTATATGGCGGGTGTTCCGGCCGCGGTGTCTCCTGTAGGACGGTTGGATCGCGATTCCGAAGGACTGATGTTATTTACCAATAACGGTGCGTTGACGTTGGCGTTGTCTCATCCTCGGTTCCACGTCGCCAAAATTTATCGGGTGACTCTCGATAAGCCCCTAACCCAAGCGGCCTATGAGCGATTGGAGATTGGGTTTTTTCTGGATGATGGGCCAGTTGTTTTTGAAGAAGTGGAGAAAGTATCGGATGTCACGGTGATTGTAAAAATTAGCGAAGGCCGAAATCGAATCGTTCGGCGGAGCTTTGAGTTGCTGGGGTATACGGTAAAAAAATTAAAGCGAATGTCGATTGGACCGATTCAATTGGGGAAGTTGGTATCCGGAAAATTTGCCCGATTAAGTATCGGCGAAATGCGCCAGCTTGATCAAATACTCAAATTTCGATAATCTGAACTCACTTCTGGCGGTGTAGCTCAGTTGGTTAGAGCATACGGTTCATACCCGTAGGGTCACTAGTTCGAATCTAGTCACCGCCACCATTAAAAATTGAACGAAGAGAAATTTTTAATCCTTTCTCCTCATCCTCATTCCTTCTCCTGTCCAAAAATTTCCCTCATCTCCATTTTTAATGGAAGGATGAGGGATAAGGATAAGGATAAGGATGAGGGATAAGGATAAGGAGGAGGGGAACTTTGTGCTCGGTCCCCTCGGGGCACAACCAGATACCTCCCTACTCGAGAAATTGAAAATCTCATCGAAATTGATTCCCTTCGATATGTTGGGCACCTAGGATAGTACCTCTAAGGGTCGATATTGGCTCTTGGGGTGGATTTTTGTCTTAAACTAATTCCAGGGCGTCGTGTGAGCGGAGGCGCGCCTCTGCCGGCGCTAGGCGAAGCTATGCGAGGTCGAGGGAGGCCACCCTACATAAAAAGAGATGTTTCGCCCCTACGACGCAAAATCATTTCGATTTAAATCTCTATCTGAATCCCAATTTCAATCACCTTATCTGAAGGAATATTGAAAAAAGTAGTTGCACGCTGCGCATTTTTTGAAAGAAAGACAAATAGATGTTCCCTCCAGATTGCCATGCCCGGACGGGCAGTAGGAACAATCGTTTCCCTTCCCAAGAAATAGGTAATCTTGTCGAGATCAATCGGACCATCTTCTAAAGTAATTTTAGCCAGAGCAGAAGGAACGTCGGGTGTTTCCATGAACCCATATCTCAGCATCACGCGGTAAATACCGTTTCCTAATCCTTCGATTTCACATCGATCACTATCCGCAATATTTGGAACATCATCCGTTTCAACGATCAGAAGACACAGTGATTCGTGAAGCACTTGATTATGTCTGAAATTATGCGCCAAGATGGGCGGCGTTCCATGGGGGTCTCGAGTCATATATACCCCGACACCAGGTACTCGAAATGGTGGATTTTTACTTATGGAATGGATAAACACGGAGAGCGACTCTGTCTTCTCTGCCAAGCGTTCGCCCAAAATATTACGTCCTTGATACCAGGTCCACATCACCAGTGTGATCAATCCTCCGACGACCAATGGAACCCATCCCCCATGGCCGATTTTGGTCAAATTAGGAACCAAAAACGCAATGTCTATGGTAAGCAAGATCGCGGTAATTGCAATGTTGAGCATCGGATTCATTCGCCATCGACGCTTCGCAACGAAATACATTAATAATGTCGTGATGGCCATGGTCATCGTGACGGCAACTCCATATGCGGCGGCCAGCTGTCCTGACGATGGAAATGCAAAGACCAGCATCACCGTGGATATAAACAATAAGGTATTCATAATTGGAATATAGATTTGGCCCATTTCCCTAGCGGAGGTATGTCGGATAGAAAATCGGGGGAAATAACCCAATTGAATGGCTTGGTTAGTCAAAGAAAATACTCCGGAAATTAACGCTTGAGAGGCGATAACGCTGGCAAGAGTCGCCAATCCAACCATGGGATACAGTGCACCTTCAGGAATCATTTTAAAAAAAGGATGACTGACGGCTGATGGATCCCGCAATAATAAGGCACACTGACCAAAATAATTTAAAAGAAGGCCGGGAAGCACCACTGAAAACCAGGCCAAACGGATGGGTTTTCGTCCAAAATGGCCCATATCCGCGTATAGGGCTTCCCCCCCAGTGACGACAAGAAAAATAGTTCCAAGAATAAAGAAGCCAGGAAGGCCGTTGCGAATAAAAAAGGAGAGCGCATGGATGGGATTTAATGCACCCAGAATGGCCGGAGTCTGGGTGATAGACCAGAGTCCCAATCCCCCAATCACTGCAAACCATAGCAAAATAATCGGTCCAAATAGGTAGCCTATTTTGCCAGTTCCATGTTTTTGATTTAAAAATAAAACCGCCAGAATGGCGCATGTAATCGGTGCAATATAGTTCGAAAATAACGGGGTTGCGACATCCAGTCCCTCAACCGCACTGAGAACCGATATGGCAGGGGTAATCATCCCGTCCCCAAATATAAGCGCGCTACCAAATAGTCCGGCAAATAATAGTGTCATAGACACTTTGCGAGATCCACGACGACGGTGCATCGCGAGAACCATCAATGCGAGGACTCCACCTTCGCCGCGATTGTCGGCGCGCATGACGTACATGATGTATTTGATGGATATTACGACAATAAGGGACCAGGTTATCAGTGATAGAACACCAAAAATATTACCTGGATTGAGTGGGATTCCATGAGTGCCGTGAAAACATTCTTTTAACGCATATAACGGACTGGTACCAATATCCCCAAAGACGATTCCTAAGGCGGCCAGGGATAGAAGGAGTCCTCGAGATGGGTTAGTTGTTTGTTGTGGTGTGGACATAGTGGGCGACAACAATATCGTGGTCGGTATTTAGGGTCAATTATTCCCTACACTAATATTAACGGTTGCGGTGTCAAAGACCAGACTCACGACGAAGCTATTCAATTCCCTGAATTTGGGTTCGACCTGCGCATCGCCTAAGCGCGATACTGAATCGATCTCTTTTTCGTCCATGTCCGCCCCTCCTGTACTCAAAACTCAATTTCCTTTGACCCTTCGATTCCCGGAGAATTCAGAATTTAAACATCCGTTAACCGGGAGTGTCGTAGTTGGCGGAAGAATTGAGTCAGCATCGTTTCGCACTCGAGAGATGGCACATAGTAAGCGGTGGTGATGTGGTTAAATGTAACGTCCTCAAATAGATTGAGTTTTGTTTCAGCGGCACCCCATTTAAAGTCTTTGGCGCCGTAGCCGACGACTGCAATTCGGGCATGTAGGATGGCGCCGGCGCACATCGGACAAGGCTCCAGCGTACTGACGAGGATGGCCCCATCCAACCGCCAGTCGCCCACTGTGGCACATGCATTTCGGATCGCAACGATCTCCGCATGGGCGGTAGGGTCGTGATCCATTTCTTTGGTGTTGTGCCCACGACCAATGATGACATCATTCTTAATGACCACGGCCCCCACTGGGACCTCGCCGGATGCCATTCCCGTTTGCGCCTCAGCGATGGCATCCGGCATCCAACGATTAATTAAAGCTAAGTGTAATTCCGGGTTTTTGGGGTTCATCAGTGATGACGCCGAACTGTTTTTCATATTCGGTAATGTTAACTTGGAGTAACCCGGCCAATCGTTTTGCATGGCGAGGGGACATAATCACTCGGCTTCGTACTTTTGCTTTGGGAACGTTCGGTTGCGCGTACACAAAATCTAAGACGACTTCCTCTGGGGTTACGTTAGATAACACCAGGTTGGTATAGACACCTTGGGCGGTGATGTCGTCAATATCCACCTGAATTTGGGCGGGTGGCGTGGGAGTAGGGGCGCTCATCCTTGGACACGCTCCATATAGTCGCCACTTTCAGTGTTGAACCGAATCAAGTCGCCTTCGGTAATGAATCCGGGTGCGTTGATCACGATGTTTCTCTCGAGTTCAACCGGCCGCATGGAACTGGTCGCCGTCGCTTTTTTTATTTCTGGAGGTGCGCTGACAACCCTCAATACCATTGTTTTAGGCAAGTCGATTCCAACGGCTTCGTCTTGATAAAATGTGGCAAGGTAGGTCTCGCCTTCGACCAGATACTTGGCGCTTTCCCCAATTAATTCGTTAGGAAGCGGTTGCTGTTCAAATGTCGCATTGTCCATAAAAATGTAGTCTTCGCCATCTTTGTACAAGAATTGATATTCCCGGGTATCAAGATCGGCTTTTTCCACCCGCTCGGATGACATGAATCGCTGTTCAAGATTTTTTCCGCTAATGATGTGCTTGAGCTTGGTCTGCATGACCGCGTTGCCTTTTCCAGGGGTGCGGTGCATGGTCCATGTGACCCTATACAAGTCATTTTCGACCCTGAGAATCATACCTTCTCTGATCTGAGTCGCATTTATTATCATTCAAGAGCTCCTTAATAAGGGGTTGTGGACCCTAAACGTATCGAATCATTTAACCCTACCTCTAAGGGGTTATTCAAGCTGAGTACCTGGATTTTTAGCTCCCTGGCCGATACACTCCCCTCAGTCTTTTTAAATCCCCCTCAATTTATATAATTTTATAACTCTCAATTTGAACTGGAGGCCTTTAACGATGGTCCACTGTACCGTACAGGTTGTGTCTATGGAGTCCGTTGATGCTGATATAGTTGTTGTGCCGGTGTTTGAATCTGAATTGAGCTCTCCCCGGTTAACCACTCTTAACACTATTTTTGGCGGGTATCTAAAGTCGGCGGTGGCTGGTTCTGGTTTTAAGGGTAAAGAGACCGACCAATTGACCCTCTATTCTCTGGGAAAAATGAGAGCGAGTCAGGTCGTATTGATTGGGCTTGGCAAAAAATCTAAGTTTGATACTGATGGACTGAGAAAAGCCGCGGGCGAAGTTGCAAAAAAGGCAAAGACACTCAAACATGTCGCATGGATTTTGGAAGCGGGACCGAAGGGCCTTGCTCAGGAAGGGATTGCGTCTGCGGTTACCGAAGGCTTTGTGATGGGGGGCTATCGATTTGATCGGTACAAAAAAGGGGACAAAGACAAGGGTCGTGGGGATGTTTCCTTAACTCTTTGTGTCGCTGATCCTAGTGATCTTAACGGACTTGAGGTCATGGTGAAACGGGGTCAACTCTTAGGGGAATCGACCAATTTAGCGCGAGATTTGGCGAACACTCCGCCGAATGACATGATGCCAGATCACTTTGTAAAAGTGGCAAAAGGTCTATTTAAAAAAACATCCGTTGAAATTGAAATTATTGATCAAAAAAAGGCCGCACATTATGGAATGGGTGCTTTTTTAGGCGTCGCTCAAGGATCGAAGTCCGATGCGTATATTTTGATTATCAGGCACCGCCCTAAAAAGGGAGCTGCACCGATTGTTCTTGTGGGAAAAGGGGTCACATTCGATTCCGGGGGGATTTCCATTAAACCCGGAAAGGCTATGAGCGACATGAAGGCCGATATGTCCGGCGCGGCAGCGGTGCTATCCGCAATGAACGTGATCGTTAAATTGGGTGCAGATATTAACGTGACCGCGATTATGCCGCTGACTGAAAATATGCCATCGGGCGGGGCGCTTCGTCCCGGAGACGTCGTGACGGCGATGAATGGCAAGACGATCGAAATTATTAACACCGATGCCGAAGGGCGACTGATTCTCGGAGACGCTCTGGCGTATGCAGTTCGAGAAGAAAATGCCGCCAAAATTGTGGACATCGCAACATTAACCGGCGCGTGTTCTGTGGCTATCGGTGATCTTGCGGCAGGGGTTTTGGGAAACCATCAATCGTTGATTGATGAATTGATCAAGGTGGGCCGTGAGACCGGTGAATGGCTTTGGCAATTGCCGCTATTTGATGGGTACCTTGATTATTTGAAGTCGGATACTGCAGATATTGCCAATGCATCGGAGGCGGGTAAAGCGGGGACCTGTACGGGGGCAAAATTTTTAGAACAATTTGTAGGATCGACTCATTGGGCGCATTTGGATATCGCGAGTGTCATGAAATGTCCCAATACCAAGGGCTATATGGTCAAAGGAATGAGCGGCGCTGGGGCGCGGCTGTTGGCAGAATGGGTAATGGCCCAAGCCGCAAAAGTAATTTAGGCAGTCGAGACGTTGGTATGACGGTCGCATATATATCGGTAGGGTCCAATATGGGGGATCGTGAGCCTAATATTCGTCGGGCGATGCAATTGATCGCGGCCGATTCTATGACACGCGGGATGGGCCAGTCGCAGTGGATTTGGACTAACCCCGTGGGTATGCCAGACGGTACGGCCCCATTTCTCAACGGAGCCGTGAAAGTTCACACCGATGCCGATCTTCTTTATTTTTTTGATTTGTTGGGTCGCGTCGAAACCGAATTGGGGCGAACATCCAAGGGGGACTATCAGTCTCGCCCGATCGATTTGGATTTAATCTTTTGGGGTGAGTTGGTATTGGATACGCCTACCTTAATCCTTCCTCATCCGCGATATCGCCAACGGCAATTTGTAGTGGGGCCGCTTTTGGAATTGGAACCGGAGCTCGTTGATCCTGAAACTGGTATTGCTGTGGCGGAATATTTGAGAACAATGGCTGAGAATGGCATTTAATCTGGTTCAAGAGGTCTTTTCATTGGCGGAGTTGCCCAGTGTGGCGAGCCAGTTAGCAGAAGCGTGGGTGCAAGAGACTTTGGCTCGTCCTGTAGTAGTGGGGATTTCTGGTGGGATGGGGGCGGGGAAAACAACGTTGGTTCGCGGTGTTGTGGCGTATCTTCATGGGTCGCCAGAGGTGACCTCTCCAACATTTGATTTGATTCACGTGCATAATGGGCCCCGGTGTACGGTGGTCCATATTGATTTGTATCGATTGAGTCCGGACGAGGTGGGGTCCTTGGATTTAGACCATTACCTTCAGACTCCGGGTGTTTTGATGCTGATTGAATGGCCAGAGCGAGCCGCGGATATTTTATTGGATGGCGTTCTGACACTGACCCGATTGGAAAACGAAAATCGACAGGTTGGATTAATGTTTAGAAATAATTTTTTTTGGGAACGGGGCAATCACAGCTGTGAACAGGGGGGTCTTAATTAATGAATAATCTTTATTTGGATAGGGGCCCGCTATGAAAGTTACTCTTCGAAATCTGTTGCTCAATATGTTGTTTCTTTGTGCCATCCCATTGAGCGCAAGTCCAGTGATATATTTCGAAGGGGTATTAACGGACCAAGGCGCAACCTCTGCGAACGCGAAGGTGTATCTGCAAGGCCTCAAGACGGTCAACATATCAATCAATACGAGTGCGAATCTGAGTATCAATTCGCTCCACAGTACCAAGGGACAATCGTTATGGAATGAAACCTTCCAGTATGAATTTCATAACGGAAATATTTTTGTAGAATTGGGACGAATTACGCCAATCCCGACCAGTATATTCTCCTACCCGGATCTGAGTTTTGTAATGGCAGTCCAAGGAATCGCCGGGGAAGTGAGCGTACCGATTTTGTCGGTACCGTTAGCGGTCAAATCGGAAGTGGCGGACACGGCGCTAAGCATGGACGGCGGCGGGATCACGGGGACAATCGGATCCAGCGCGTTACGTGGGGCGTATACCGGAATCACCGGGTTGGGCGAACTGACGGTGACATTAAATACAACAAATGACCTAAAAGTGGGTCGCCTGATCTTTGCGGATAGCCATCGCGGACGATTGGGTGTCGGAGTCACGGATCCGACCACCCTGTTAGACGTGGGAGGAACCGTACGGATCCGAGAGGGGGGCTTGATGTTCCCGGATGGAACCTCAATGAACACGGCAGTGCGGGATGTTAAATTTGCAAAAGGGATATCCTCCACCGGGGATGTGTTGGTCGACGTGGATTCGGGGCGAACCGGTTCCGGTGCATTTGCATTAAAAGTGGGCGGAGTGGAACGAATAACGGTGGTACGCGACGTAACCAGCGGGCTCGTGGGAATCGGCGTGACCAACCCCACGCAAGAATTGGATATCAACGGAGGGATCCGACTACGGACCACAAATCGTCGAGGCCCTGGAACGATGCGGTTTCAGAGTGGACATTTTGAAGGGTATAACGGAACGTCGTGGGTTCGAATGGACACGGCGCCGAATTCGGACAGTTTTTGGAGCTATGATCCCGAGACGAGTTACACCACATTTTCGAGAAGTACTTCAAAGATTGGGATAGGGATGTCGACGCCGATCTATCCATTGGATGTCGCGGGAACAGTTCGATCGGATGTGATGATGGGGGCATTTGTGGGAGACGGGAGTCAGATTACGAGTCTAAATCCCCTGGCATTAAGTGGATCAATTGGGTTCAACCGAGGAGGGACAGGGCTGTCGACGGCACCCACGTACAGCATGATGTACTACAGCCCGACGACGAACGCGTTGGTGCCTGTAAAACTTGACCCCGGACAACTGATCTACGGAGTGAGTAACGGGCTACCGATCGGGGGTAGTATTTTGGCCGGAAACGGAGTGGTCATCACGACGGGAGATGCGGGTCTGGTGGTAAGACATGCAGGAACCTCGGCACAAAGTTCGTTTACGCTATCGGGTGGTGAAGTAATCCAAAGCATCAATCTGGATGAATTTGGACATATTGTGGGAATGGCGAGCGCGGCGTTAGATGACCGGTACATCAAGCTGGACGCATTAGACAGCACGATCATCACCAAACGAGGGGGTCAAATCGACGGGATATTGTCGTTTGCGCCATTGAGCAGCATCACAACGAGCCGAAACGGACATGTGGTAATCAATCCAAATGGAACGGGAAAAGTAGGAATTGGTACGGAAAGCCCGCAACAGAAACTGGATGTAGCCGGTGGAATTCGAGTGGGAGACACGTCCATAGGAGCGGTCGGATCGATTCGATTTAGCAGCGGTTCGGGACGATTTGAGGGGTATAACAACGAGGGAAACTGGATTCCATTGGACATCCAAAGTGACACGGCGGGCGGATGGACGACGCGAGGGGGACTGATCTACGCGTTGAACAATACGTATAAAGTGGGAGTGGGAAACTACGCACCGGAAGAGATGTTGCATGTGACGGGGAAAGGATATTTCACGAACGGACTCCGAAGTTCGGGGAACATCACATTGTCGACTGGCAACGCGATGGTGTTGGCAACAACGAGTATCAGCGATGGGATATTAAGCGGAAACTGGCGAGTGAGCGGGGATACGCTGTCCGCGAAACAAATCATCATTGGGGACCAAACGGGAAGCCAAGCATTGGTGGTGGGCGGTGAGATGAAGGTGAGCGACGCGATCCGGATAGGAAACGGAGTCATGATTACGTCGTCAGGAATTGTCAGTGGAAATACCCAGTTCACGAGTGCAGTAATGATGGATCGGATTAACGCGGGATCGGGACTATTGCTCAACCCGAGTGGATCGGTGGGGTTGAGTAGCGGTTTTCAGGTATCTGGAAATGTGATGAGTGCAAAAACAAGCAGTGACTTGAGTATCAGCCACGGTCAAGGGGGCCAAGTAGTAGTAGAAGGAACGCAGTTTTCAAGCGGAGGGGTCACGATAAACAACGGGTTGAGTGCGGGAGGTGTGCTGACCGTCAATCCTCTGACGCATGGAGTTGGAGTCAACGCGATTGCGAATCGCGAAGGAGTGGGGATAGCGGTATCTGGAAACGTAGTAATCGGAGAATTTGGGGATCTATCGCAAGGGGATGATACGCGATCGAACATGTTCATCGACGGGAATTTGGTTGTATTGGGAACGGTCATTAACAACTCAACCAACTTCAATACAGTAACAGTGGCCGGGGATTCGAAGTTAGCGCAGAGCAGTAGCGCGAAGGTAAATATTGGGGGAACGTCGCCGGGCCAAACGGGGAAGTTAAATATCAAGTCGAGTGGGACGACGGGGAAATTGGTGGATATCCGAAATGGATCGGATATACAGGTGATGGGAATCCAAGAAGACGGAACAATCGGAATTGGGACGGAAATACCGACGGCATATTTGGAAATTAAAAGAGGAACGACGACAAAGCCGTCGTTGAAATTGGGAAGCGGATCGTTGGTGGCGACGGCGCAAGCGGGAGCGATCGAAAACGACGGAACGATGTTGTATTACACGAACGGAAGTGGAGTCCGAATGCCAGTGGCGATAGGATCCGTCAGCCAAACGTTAAGCAACAAAGTGTTAACAAATAGCACAATAGCGGACGGGACAATCAGTGGAACGCTGACATTTGGAGGAACGACGCGAAATATCGTGGTGCCAGCGGGGCAAAACTTTGTGATTATGCCGTTGGAGGGAAATGTAGGAATAGGGACAGAGAACCCAGTGGTGCAATTGGATGTAGCTGGAGGCATTCGAGTGGCGGCAACGGGAGCGGAATATCCTGGAGTAATCCGGTTTAACAATGGACGGTTTACCGGGTATGACGGGACGCGATGGAGAGAATTAGATAGCGGAGTGGAAGACGGTGCATTTAAATACACCGGGATTGCAAAGATCGGGATGTATACAACGGGAAATATCGGGATAGGAACCACCCGACCCAGCACGGCATTGGACGTAGTGGGAACGGTGTCAGCGAACTACTTCATAGGGGATGGGTCCCAACTGAGAAACATACCCATAGCGGGAGTCTCTGGAAGTATCACGGTGAAACAAGGTGGGACGGGAGTGAAGGCACTGGCGGCCGGGGGAGTGTTGATCGGAAGCGGAGAAGATCCGATCAAAACGGTAGAACTGGTGAACCCTGGGGCATTGTTGATCGGAACGGGAACGAGCGTACCGACGCAATCGTATTTGACGGCAGGATCAGGGTTGCAAGTGGTAAACAGTGCGGGAGCAATCCGAGTGGAAATGACGGGTCAGATATCGATTGCAACGAGCAACAGTTACCCTGATGGAGCGGCAATATCGTCAGTGGTATTGGATCAATTTGGACGAGTGCAGTCATTGGGAACAAAAAGCTTAGACACAAGATATTACCAACAAGGAACGGCAGATAGTTTGTTTGTGAATGCGGGGGGAGACACGGTGAGTGGCCCGTTGAGCTTTACGAACAGCAACGTGGACATCACGACGGAGCTGGGTGGGAGTTTGAGCATCGTACCGAGTGGTGATGGGAAAGTGGGAATAGGGACAACGACGCCGCAACAGCTATTGGATGTGGCGGGCGGAATTCGAGTGGGAACGACGACGCAGAATGTCGCGGGGTCAATCCGATTTGATGGGACCAATTTCCAAGGGTACAACGGGAGCAGTTGGCGAACGTTGGATGCGACGACGACATTTGCAACGACCCTCAATGCGGTGGGATTTGTGGGAGATGGAAGCGGGATCACGAATCTAAGTCCGTTGAATCTATCCGCAGCGGTTCCTGTGATCAAAGGGGGAACGGGAACTGGGAATATCCCAGTAGGGGGAGTGTTGTACGGAAACGGGACCAGTCCAATGAAGGCAACGAGCGCATTGGGATTTGGGCAAGTGTTGATGGGAACGGGAACTGTGCCAGTAGCGGGGACATTAACAGGGGGAAATGGGATCACGTTGGTGAGCAGTACGGGATCAATCACGATTCAACATGCGGACAATTCGACGGTGGCGACATCGTTGGATTTGTCAGGGGCGTTGGCGATACAAACAATTACATTTGATGATTATGGACATGTGAGCACGATGTCGACGCGAAGTTTGGATGATCGGTATTACACGCGAACCGAAGTGGATACGAAGCTTGCAAGTGTGGGTGGAAGTACGTTGACGGGTGCATTGACGTTTTCAGGAGTGCCGGTGGATATCACGTCAGCACCTGGGGAACATATCGCAATTATCCCGAGTGGAAATGGGAAAGTGGGAATAGGGACAACGACCCCGCAAGGATATTTGAGCGTGGGTGGAGCGAACAACGGACTATCTGGGCCAATCAACGGATCACAATTGTATGTGGGGGGATCGAATACCTCTGGGGTAAATATTGGTGGGAAGAAAGTGCATGTGGCGGATTATGACAACGGGGGATCGTTGGTATATCCGTTTTATGCCGAAGACAAAAGTGGAAACGCAGATTTCTGGGTACGAAATCGGGGGAGTGTGAATGGATCGCCGGCGGTGTATACGCCGGGGCGATTGTTTGTGGGGAAGACATTTGATGAGTCTGTGGCCAGTGGAAGTGTAGTGGCAAAATATTTTGTGGGAGATGGATCTGGGCTGTACAACGTTAATGTGAATTTAGGGAGTTTGGCGGGGTTGATCACGGTGCCCAATGGGGGAACGGGAAGTACATCGTTTACGGATGGTGGGATATTGGTGGGTGGGGGAACGGGCCAGATCGTATCGACAGCGGTATTACAAAATGGGCAGTTGTTGATCGGGGATGGGAGTGGTGCGCCAACGATCGCGACGTTAAATGCGGGGATAGGGATAGGGATAACGAATGGGGCAGGAACGATTACGATAGGGCATATCGATACGTCATCGGTAACGGATGTGGTACTGAGCGACGGGAATGTAGTGAATGGCCAGACGTTTGATACGTTTGGACATGTGCTGACGACATCGACGGTGGATTTGGATGATCGGTATGTGACGACGACAAATGCGGACACGAAGTATGTGGATGCAGCGGGCGACACGATGAGTGGGGACTTGGGAGTGGCGGGGAACGTGACGGTGAGTGGAAATGTGGTGATCAGCGGAACGATGACGTCGAGTGGACCGTTAACGACGAATGGTCAGTTGATTACCAACGGTGTGAGTGGAACGACGGTGATATTGAGTAGTGGGATAAGTTCAGTGACGGGGAACTTTACGGGAGAAGTGACGGGAACAACGATGACGTTGACGGGCCAAATGACGGGTCAACGGGTGAGCATCACTAACGGGATCTCGGCAGTGACAGGGAATTTTACCGGGAATCTGGTGGGGACGACCCAAACGTTGACGGGGCAATTGAGTGGGCAACGGATTTCTCTAACAAATGGAATCAATGCAGTGACGGGGAATTTTACTGGAAACATAACGGGAACAACGGAAACGTTGACGGGACAGTTAACGGGTCAACGAATCAGTTTGAGTAATGGAATTAGCGCGGCAACGGCCAATTTTACTGGGACGATAACTGCCGGGGGTTTTTCTGGAGATGGAAGTCAGTTAGTTAATTTAAATTTAACAAATGCGGTAGAGGGAACTTTGGCGATTAGCAAAGGGGGCACGGGGATTGCGACGGCACCGATCAATGGTCAGGTGATCATTGGTAACGGAGGTGGGGGGTATACCCTTGCGACGATTACTGGGACAACGAACCAGATTAATGTAGCGAATGCGTCAGGATCGATTACCGTGTCCTTACCGCAAGATATTCAGACGACAGCGAATCCTGTGTTTGCGGGAGTGACTGTAGGGACGGTGTCCGCCAATGCCGTGGTCTCAGACTTGTTTACAGGAAAACGGGTGGTATTGAGTAGTGGGATTTCTTCGGTGACGGGGAACTTTACGGGTCAAATCGATGGCCAGCGGATAAGTTTGACTGACGGAATCAGTGCGGTGACAGCAAATTACAGCGGAAGTGTCAGCGCGAACCGGTTTGAAGGAATAACGGGAGTCTACACGGGGCAATTAGATGGCCAACGGTTGGTATTAACCAACGGAATTAGTGTGGCCACAGGGAATTTTTCAGGAGAATTAACCCTGCAAAAAGGGCTTGTTGGGGCGACTGCAAACTTTAGTGCAACGGTAACCGCGAACCGATTTGAAGGAACCACGGGTGTATATACGGGGCTATTAACCGGTCAACGAGTGAGTATTAGCAATGGAATTTCGGCAGTGACCGGAAACTTTAGCGGAAGCGTTACGGCCAACCGATTTGAGAGTGTCACCGGAGTGTATTCGGGAAGTGTTACCGCGAATCGATTTGAGGGTGTGACCGGAGTGTATTCGGGTCAGTTAGATGGCCAACGGATCGCACTGACGAATGGAATTCAGGCAGCGACGGGAAACTTTACCGGGAATCTGGTGGGGACGACGCAGACGTTAACCGGTCAGTTAACGGGTCAACGAGTGAGTATCAATAACGGAATTGCTGCAGTTACGGGGAACTTTACGGGAACAGTGACGGCGAATCGCTTTGTGGGAGATGGTAGTCTGCTAACTAACATCAATATTTCGGGTGCGTTGGGAACGGTGGCGATAGCGAGTGGGGGAACCGGACTGAGCAGTGCGCCGACGGACGGGCAACTATTGATCGGAAGTGGCGGCAGTTATGCAAAAGCGACATTGACCGCGGGTGTTGGGATGACGATTACGAATGGGGCGGGGTCAATCACGATTGCCCATGCGGATACATCGTCAGTGAACTCATTCACACTGGCCAATGGGAACGTAGTGAATGGATTAACATTGGATACGGATGGTCATATCACCGCGGTGTCGAACAAAGACCTGGATACACGGTTTTACACGCAAACGGCGTCGGATGCGCTGTACCAAACCCAAAGCCAAGCCACCACAACATTTGTGGATGCGGCGGGTGACACGATGAATGGAAATTTGGGAATTACGGGCGCATTGGGTGTGACGGGAAATGTGGACGTGACCGGGAATATCATTACCAACGGAAGTATGACGGCCACGACATTGGCCGTCACCGGAACCAGTGTAATGACCGGGCAATTGAGTGGACAACGGATCACCCTGACTAATGGATTAAGTGCAACGACGGCGAACTTTAGTGCGGCAGTCACGATTGTGAATAACGGGATCACAGCGGTGACTGGAAATTATAGTGGTCAGATCAGTGGTCAACGGTTGACGTTGACGGATGGAATCAATGCGGCGACAGGGAATTTTAGTGGTGAAGTGACGATCACGAATAAAGGGATCAGTGCAGTAACTGGAAACTATAGTGGTCAGATTAGTGGCCAACGGATCAGTTTGAGTGATGGAATCAGTGCGGTTACGGGAAATTACGTCGGGCAAATTGATGGTCAACGTCTGGTGTTAACGGATGGAATCAGTGCAGTTACGGGAAATTACAGCGGGCAAATCGATGGGCAGCGACTAACGCTGACGGATGGAATCAGTGCAGTCACCGGAAACTTTGCTGGAAGCGTTACGGCCAACCGATTTGAGGGTGTCACCGGAGTATATTCGGGCAGCGTGACAGCAAACCGGTTTGAAGGAGTGACGGGAGTATTTACAGGCCAAGTGGATGGCCAACGATTGACTCTTAGCAATGGAATCACAGCGGCAACGGGTAATTTCACGGGTGAAGTCACCATTGTGAACAAGGGAATCAGTGCGGCCACCGGGAATTACAGCGCAACGGTGACGGCGAACCGATTCGAAGGTGTGACTGGAATGTACAGTGGCAGTGTGACGGCGAACCGATTCGAAGGTGTAACGGGTGTGTACAGTGGCAGTGTCACTGCGAATCGATTTGATGGTATGACCGGAGTATTTACGGGCCAAGTGGATGGCCAACGATTGACCCTAAGCAATGGAATCAGCGCGGCGACGGGTAACTTCACAGGAACGGTGACCGCGAATCGGTTTGAGGGTGTGACGGAAACGTTAACCGGACAAATGAATGGTCAACGGATCGTGTTGACCGATGGAATTATGGCCGTCACGGCAAACTATAGTTCAACAGTGACAGCGAATCGATTTGAGGGAATCACAGGCGTATTTACAGGCCAATTGGATGGCCAACGGATTGGTTTAACGGATGGGATCAGCGGGGTGACGGGAAAATTCACATCGACGGTGACGGCGAATCGATTTGAGGGTGTAACGCAAGTATTGACTGGGCAGTTAGATGCGCAACGGATCAGTCTCAGTGATGGAATTAGTGCGGTGACTGGGAACTTTAGTACGACCGTAACCGCAAACCGGTTTGACGGTGTGACAGAAACATTAACGGGCCAATTGGATGGTCAACGGATTGTATTGACCGATGGCATCATGGCGGCAACTGGGAATTTTAGTGCCACAGTGACCGCGAATCGATTTGAAGCGGGGACGGGATTATTTACTGGGGAACTCAATGGCCAACGGGTCGTCTTAGCAAACGGTGTCAGCGCAGCGACTGGAAACTATAGTGGAACGGTTACTGCAAACCGATTTGAGGGTGTGACAGCGTTATACACAGGGACCGTTGTAGCCAATGCGTTTGTGGGAGATGGAAGTCAGCTGACCGGAATTAACGTCAACATGTCGAGTTCTACCGGTACATTGGGGGTCGCAACTGGCGGAACTGGGCTGACTGCAATTCCGACAAATGGACAGCTATTGGTGGGAAATGGGACTGGGTATACGTTGGCCACGATTACTGGGACAACCAATCGGGTATCGGTGACTAATGGCGGCGGCACAATTACGTTGAGTGCACCTCAGGACATCAACACGACGGCATCACCGACGTTTGGTGGAATGAGGGTAAATGGGACGGCTGGCGTTTCCGGGTTAACGGTGTCCGGAACCAGTAGTTTTTCGGGTCAAGTGGACGGCCAACGGGTGACATTGAGTAACGGAATCAGTGCGGTAACGGGGAACTTTACCACCTCATTGAGTGTATCCAGTGGTGGCGCACAGATCTTTTTTGCAAATGGGAACGGTGTGTCAGTTAACGCATCCGTGAGTGTAAACGGGACTGTTAGTGCGAATGCGTTGACGACGTCGGGATTGTTAACGGCGGGAAGTGGAACATTTGTGGGAGGCGTTACTGCGGCGACACTTTCAGGAGATGGAAGCGCGGTCACAAATCTCAATGCGGGAAATATCGCGACAGGAACGTTGGCAGTTACCCGAGGCGGCACAGGCGTAACGGGTCCCGTATCGAATGGCCAGTTGCTGGTGGGAAATGGAACTGGGTATACATTGGCAACGATCACCGGGACAACAAATCAAGTAAATGTGGCGAATGCATCGGGTGGAATCACGGTGTCGTTGCCGCAAGACATCAATTCAACTGCGGGGCCATCATTTGGAAGCATGACATTGGCGACGGGAATTGTGGGCGTAACCGCAAACTTTACGGGGACGGTGACGGCGAATCGATTTGAAGGAGTCACCGGGAGCCTAACGGGCCTATTAAATGGTCAACGTATCGTGTTAACGGATGGTCTTAATGCAGTAACCGGTAACTTTACGGGGACGGTGACGGCGAACCGATTTGAAGGAACAACGGCGGCGCTGACCGGGCAGTTGAACGGTCAAAGGATCGTCCTGACCAACGGCATCTCTGGGGTGACAACTAACTTTAGTGGGACCGTAACGGCGAACCGATTTGAAGGAACGACGGCGGTACTCACCGGGCAATTGAACGGTCAAAGGATCGTATTGACCGATGGCATTTCTGGGGTGACAACGAACTTTAGTGGAACTGTAACGGCGAACCGATTTGAAGGAACAACGGCGGTTTTAACCGGACAATTGAACGGTCAGAGGATTGTACTGACCGATGGCATCTCTGGGGTGACAACGAACTTTAGTGGGACCGTAACGGCGAACCGATTTGAAGGAACAACGGCGGCACTCACCGGGCAGTTGAGCGGTCAGCGGATCGTTCTGACCGATGGCATCTCTGGGGTGACCACTAACTTTAGCGGGACCGTAACGGCGAACCGATTTGAGGGAACAACGGCGAGGCTCACCGGGCAATTGAACGGTCAGCGGATCGTACTGACCGATGGTATTTCTGGGGTGACTACTAACTTTAGTGGAACCGTAACGGCGAACCGATTTGAAGGAACAACGGCGGTTTTAACCGGACAATTGAACGGTCAAAGGATCGTCCTAACCGATGGTATCTCTGGGGTGACAACGAACTTTAGTGGAACCGTAACGGCGAACCGATTTGAAGGAACAACGGCGGTTCTAACCGGTCAGTTGAACGG
>CAIPHK010000027.1 GCA_903864835.1 uncultured bacterium
ATATTATGTATTTGTCTCGGTATGTTTCTGAATTAGACCCACTGTTTGTGATGCCCGAAGGTGACCTGGTTCGACTATTTTTGGACGGCATTCATTCGATTTGTCCCGAGTTCGATGAAACGGTGATATCCGAACTCAAAGTATTTCGCCAGCGGAATGCCCAGCCGGTGGTGCCCAAGGGGTATTGTCCTCCGGAAATGATCACAGAGATTCCCAATGTCCTTTGGATTTCCACCCACCACACCTACCCGTTTGATCGCGGGATTAACTACGCCATTGAATGCGCGGATGCGGCGGTGGGGATGTTAGAAATGAACTAAAAAATACTATATTTGACATCAAAAATTGATAATGAGATATTATTTACGCACTTTAAATTTAACTCCCGGACATTCTGGAGCAAACAAAAGCAAAAAGGGGCTTAACGAAATGAAGCAAAGGGTAGCGACTAGTTTGGGCGGAATAGTTCTTGTTTTGGCGATACAAGGATGTGGGCATCTCAATTCAACCTCGGCGGGAGTTGATGTGAGAGCGACGTCACTTTCAAAAGTAGATTCGGCATTTGTCCAAATCAAGGATGCGGATTCTGCATCGACGGCGTTGAACCAGCTGTTGGCTGTTGTTGACGCCCGAACTGGCGCTCGATCCAATGCTGCGGTGGTGTTCACTAAGTCTGATACTGGGGCGGGAATTTCAGATGACTTGAAATCAAAAGTGATCGCGTTGGAGCTGAAATGTCGAGGTAAATCCGGGGTAAAATCGAAGGCCATTGGAACTGCCGAAAATGATTCTGACGATGTGCAATCGCTCATTCAAGAAACTGAAGATCGCGCGAAACTCGGGCTCTCCGCCCAACAGATCGCTGACGCATTGAACGCCGCAACCAGCGAGGCCTCACTGCAGATCGCATCTGTGGGTGCAAAGGTCGCCAATACGGTTAATCCGTATACCGCTAACGACGTCGAATTGATTCGGCAAAAAACATTGGCCTTGATACCCCATTCGGGGGACCCCACGTCCGGGATCACGCCCATGGAATCGTTGGTCATTGGGTACGCAGCCGCCAGCGATGATGACGGCGAAAAGCCAGATGGAACCGTTAAGCTTTTCGCTTCCGATGATATGAAAGCTCGGTACATTGAGAAGATTGTCGCTACTCAGGAAGGATCTCAACAATGAAAAAATGGGTAATACCTATGGTGGTTGGATTAATGGTTCTTTCCCTTACATCTGGGATCTATGCAGGGGGACGAAAGGGGAGTCGCGTTAGTACGCCTGTGTACTATACCGAAGATGACTTAGAGAGTATCACCAGAGACTATTGTACCAGTGTCTGGTACGACAATAACTCGGATTCTGTAAACGAAGACGTTGCAGTGATTCCGTCGGGGGTTGTGGATTCAGGTTCATTAGTCGCAGTTGCTTGGAAAAAGAAAAATGCGGCTGCAATCAAGGCCTCTTATTCCGGGTACATCAAACGAAGTGGCCCCAGCAAAAATTCACCAACGACAAAGACCACTCTGTCATTTGGATC
>CAIPHK010000028.1 GCA_903864835.1 uncultured bacterium
AGACTAAACCCTTCGGGCGGCTTTCAGCCGGTCTGGACACTGACCCTCCCTTCCGTTTTTAACCAAATATGGGTTTTTGCGTAAAACCCAATTTTACAGAAAAATTGAAGCACAACTTCCAATTTCATTTTAAATAGTTGTTTAAAATGAAAATTCGAAACAAAAGTTGGGAAATTCCCGTGATTGCCACGTTACCACCCATTACCACTAAAAATCCGGTGAAATCAATAAAAAAAGATCCCAATTTTCAAACACTCGATATTCAGCTCCCTCCCGACGAAAAACTCCCATTGCGTCAATTTGCGAGCGTATCCGGGGACATAACCATGAATGGGTATAAATTGGGGAATGGAGCACGGGGACGGGTTAAAGTACTACAATGTGTTGTGAGCAAACAATTTTTTGCTGTCAAAATTTTTGACCTCGAAAATTATGGTCAAATTAAAACAGACGACGATGAGGGCCCAGACTCTAAAGCCGTGATCGACACCGCCCTAAGCGAGTTTAGAATTCGGAAAATACTAGACCCCCACAATGTGCATTGGTTTGAGAGAAAAACAGACTCGCTTCACAAATTGTACCTGATCGAGCCACTGATGGTTGGACCTGAATTATTGAGCGTTCTCCCCAGCATCACCCCCGATCAGAAACCGGCCTACGCTATCGCACTTGTAGAGGCCGTAGCACAGTTTCATCACGCTGGTTTTGCCCATTGCAACCTAAAGCTTCAAAACGTCATTGTCCTTCGAGTATCTGGAGATGACGGCTGTTCAAGTGGACTTCCGGTTCGCATGAGGTTAATCGATTTTTTCATGGCCCAACCGTTGACGCATACTGAATTAGGGATCGGACCCGAGTCGACGGATATTTTTTCACTAGGAATCATCTTGTACGAAATATTTACAGGGCGCCAAGGAACGGCTGAGTCCGTTCGTCACGAAAACCAGCCAATTCAGATCTTCGACGGTAAGACCGAAATGGCCAATCTGGGATGGCTACCCAGCGACGACATTGATCCGGCCATCCAGGCGATGATCAACGCCATGGTGTCGTTTCTCCCATCAAGTCGTCCGACGCTGGACAAGGTGTCAGCGGCGTTGTCGGGAGCCAGTGCACCCGATCGGTGATAACTCAGTCCGCCACAGTAGAGGTACCACCACCCCCGACCCAGCCACCTGAACTTTAGCCAATACCCCATTTTTAATATGAAGGCTTACCTCGACGATCCCAGGCTTTCCCATCGCTTCACCTTGCAACGCACGATACAAAACAAGCCCATTGCCAGTATCCGACTTGAGTACCCCATGGTGATATAAATACACCCCCGCCGGACCGTTTGCGTTGCCGGTTACCGGATCTTCGTTGATCCCGATCGCCGGAGCAAACATTCGGCCCGACACAAATGTCCCCGGGTCGGAAGAATCCATGGTAAATACGTAATAACCGTTACATCCGATGGCCTCAGTAATCTGAAGCAATCCGTCAAAATCAGGCGTAATCGAATTTAAAACGGATCGACATTTGATAATCTCCGTCCCCTCGAACAATATCCACCGGCAAAATTCCTGCTCCGGTTTTGACCATCACCGTTGAACTGGGCAATTCATCCGTCACCGCACGCAAATAGTGGGTCGCGATCGTGGCATGCCCGCAAATCGGAACTTCCCTAGTCGGTGTAAAATACCGAACTTCCATATCGGGATCCGCTCCCGATGGGGGCAAAACAAACGCCGTCTCGGATACATTTACCTCATGGGCAATGGACTGCATTTGTGCAACGGTGAGGCCGTCTGCATTTAAAACAACACCGGCACGGTTCCCCATACCCGGAATTTTTGTAAATGCATCGACAAGACAAACCACAACCGTTTTATTCATAGTCTGTATCCATGAATTATCACTCGGCTTAAGTGGGAGTCAATAAATATAGAAACCAAACCATGCGAACCCAGCATTTCTGGATTGCGCAGGACCCTGGAACCATTTATAATTTTTGACCTTAAAATGAGCATAGCCAAACGATTTGCCATCGTCATTTTCTTAACTTTTACAACCGGAATCCTGGCCATCGGTCTCCTCGGACACTTCAGCACTGTTACGTATACTGCATCCAAAGCCGCTCGGTATGCGGGTACCCCCGAACAAATTCTAGGCTACCTTACCCAACCCGAAGAACGTCCCTCCAAACATGGGGAAGTCAAAAAGGTGGAAGTACTAGATCTTGGCAAAGACGGCAAAAAGAGATGGCGCCAAACCACCGCGAACGGCGCACGCATTGAATACCAAATTGTGTCAGAAAATGCCCATCAATCCCTATCAATCAATGTCAAATCAGCCTCATTTGGAATGACGGCGAACTGGAATTATATTTTATCGTCCGTCACTGACAACGTTACCGAAGTCAATATTCAAGAAACATTAACAGTTAAAAACGAATGGGTCCGTGGACTCATGGTACTCACCGGACGAGATTCCCAACTCAAGCAAGAACACCGTCACCTCGCCGAGGGCTTTGAATTTAGCAATTAGCTCTCGGGATCGATCTAATACGGGCTATTTATCGATCTGGGCCCAGTTGGAATATTTTATTTGCTCTGAAACAGAGCGCCACCGCGGAGACGGTGGTCGAGGTGGAGTTACACTCGATCGAGATGCCCAAAATACCTACGAAAACAAGCCCCCCAGCGCCTGCGGCCAAGCGGAGCCGAATTTACTTCGGCGAAGCGAGTTTCATCTTTGCGCAGCAAAGTGAAACAAATCTAATTGAAAGTGAAACAAATCTAATTAAAGCGGATGACGTAGTTCGACACCTTCAGTTGATTTTCGGTGGCAACAGTGGCGGAATAGCCATTTTTCCGAAGGGTCTCGATAACATCCGACATCGTCACTTGTTTAGGATTGTAGGTGATCTTCACCGAATGCGCCTCAACATTGGGTTCAATACGCTTAATTCCAGCAATTTTAATTAATTTTCCACTCAACCCTTTAATATCCGATGTCGTTACATAGCCAGACAAAACAAACCCAGTCGACACCACGTTGGATTTAGCCGCAGTAGCAAACACAGAACCGGTACACATCATCACACTGAGCAATAACCCCATTATTCGCTTCATATCCGCCTCCATTTGGTCCCTATTCTCGCCGAGATCTTATCTGGTAAAGTGTCCCATTATCTTCTCAGCCGACACTCGCGAGTGTACTTCGTTTCCCTCAATTTAAGAAGATTGTTTCAAGAATACCCACTCCCTCGAGAAAACGGAGTGTCGTATTGCCAACAATTGAGGGGATTTTATGAGCCGTTTGAGTCTGTATTGTGCCATTGGGCTATGTTTTGGATGTGCGGTTGCCTTGGGGGTGGTCCCCATATTTTGGGGAGTGGGGTTATCGATCCTTTTGTCGGTGTTGATGGCCCCCCGTCACTTTCACATTGCAATTTTGAGTACGGTTATTGCCTTTTCGTTGGGGATGATACGTACCGGCATTCTCCCGGATACTCATGATTTTCGGCTACAAGATGTCCAAACCGTCAGAATCGACGACTTTCCTGACTCATCCGGGACATCATTCTACGCCCATGGCAGAACCTCCCCTGGGAATCACCACGTCATTTTAAAATTTAACGCGCAGCCTCCGACTTACGGAGATGTGATTCAAATTCATGGCCATATAAGGCCCCCCACTCCACCGACGAATCCCGGACAGCCTGATATCGCTAGGAACCTCGCCACCCGACGGATTTCAGGAATTATTACCGTGGATCAGTACCAGGCCGTCGGAAAGACATTCCGAAATCCGATTAAAGTAATCGCCAATCG
Source organism: uncultured bacterium (assembly GCA_903864835.1). Lineage (GTDB taxonomy): Bacteria > Margulisbacteria > Marinamargulisbacteria > SXXA01 > SXXA01 > CAIPHK01. The sequence continues at coordinate 3,819 of CAIPHK010000028.1, forward strand.
GTTAAGAAGCCATGTGGTCAGACAAGTGCAAACCCTACTGCCTCCACCGTATGGGGATTTACTCATCGCTCTCACACTCGGCGACTCAGGAACCGCTATTCCAGAAGCACTTACCACTGCCTATCGAACTGCGGGGCTCACTCACCTACTCGTCGTTTCAGGGTCCCAGGTATCACTCATCATTGGAATCGGAACCGCCATTGTTGCAATGATATCGCTCCCGATTCTCCCCAAAACCATGATCCTCACGCTGCTCAATCTGTTTTTTTATTGTTTATGTGGGGGTGGCGCATCCATTTTGAGGGCGGTAATCATGAGCGAAATTTCACTATTTACCCAAGCAATCGATAACAAAACCACCCCACTCCACTTGATTGCGTGTAGTGTCCTTATCTTTTTAATGATTGATCCGACCTTGGTTTCAAATGTCGGTGCTCACCTTTCATTTTTGGCAACCGCCGCTCTGATCTGGGGCGTCCCGACTATTGTGGCGGCGTTGCCCGCTCAATGGCCCGAAAAATTTCGACAGGTTATTGCGATGAGCTTGGCTCCATTTTTAGCCACATTACCTATTTTATGGAGCCAATTTCAGTCCGTGTCACTCATTAGTTTAATCGCGAATGGGGTGGTCACCCCGCTGATTGAAGCAGTGGTGGTCGTTGGAATAGTCGCAGAAGGGATCACGGCTATCGTCCCTAGCGTCGGACAATGGGGCTTGTCGTTTTGCCACGGACTCATGATCATTATCAACTGGATCGCAACAAATGCGGCACTGGCGCCGTTTGCAACACTCCATTTGGCCCAACCTCCGATCATCGTCGTTGTGGGGCTTATGTTTGCGATTGCGGCCACCTTGATACCGGACCTCTTACCGATCCCCATGGTCAAGACCGCGGTGATACTCGGTTGTATTGGGATTTCATTGGGATACGTCGGCACTACGGCTACAGTTACCCCACCGCTGCGAATCGTTTTTATCGATGTCGACCAAGGGGATAGCACGTTAATTATGACCCCGAAGGGAAAAACAATTTTAATCGATGCCGGAAATTATATTGTAAGCCGACGCACGGGAAGACCGGTATTTGATGCGGGCCGCGAGCGGGTATTACCCGTCTTAAATTATTACGGAATCGACCATTTGGATTGGGTGATTGTTACCCACTTTGATCAAGATCATATTGGAGGGATTCCAAGTGTTATTGATAAAGTCCCCGTCACCATCTTATTTACCAATGGACGAGATGTCCTCCATCCCCAATGGCATTTTCCAGAAAAGGCCCTCAAAGAAAGCCCCGATGACCACATTATTGAGGTAGAACCGGGGGTTACAATTCACCTACTCAACCTCAAAACGGATCAACTGGAAAAAGAAAATGACCACTCGATTGTCACGCTTATCCGCTTTGGACAGTTCAGTGCAATTTTTACTGGTGATTTGGAAGAGATCGGTGAAACGATTTTGGCGGATGCCTATGGGAGTGGGCTTGAAGTGGATCTATTTAAGTTAGGCCATCATGGGAGCAAAACGTCCTCATCCGAGTATTTTTTGGACTGTGTTCAGCCTAAAATAGGGGTCATTAGCGCGGGATTACATAATAAATATGGCCATCCCAATCCGGGGGTATTGACTCGGATTCACCAGCATGGAATTCAGGATTGGGGCACCTATGATCATGGTGCAATTATTGTAGAATCAAACGGAAACGAAGCATGGATTAGAGGGTGGAAGGACCCAACATCACAGCCATTCATGATTCATGAGATTTAACCGACACCCCCTGGCCGCCCCTGCCCCATCTACGCAGTTCCTTCCTGGGGATTGTGCGGATCATGGCCAAAATGGAGGGTCTCGCGGTTAACGGACTGAATCATCATCGGGTCGGTATCCATCAATGATCCAACGCCCTCATTTGGATGGGGACCGAATACCATCGGAAACGGTGGCATTTGCAGGCCAATCGGACCAATGGTGGTTTGTAGGGTCATCAACATGGCGGCATAGTTTTGATTAATAGCCGCGAAAGCCCCCAACTGCTCATGCGTTGAGTCAACACCTTGTAGATTGCCAATTTCCGCGTGTAATTGGATTTGAAGTTCTGCGGCGTCCGTCAGCTCAGTCTCAATAAAAGACGTATCTGAAAATATCGAAAAAGGATCAAGCGTCGGTGCACCGATTGGCGTTGAGGATAGTGGGGAAACAAATGAGTTTGGGTCTGGAACAGGAAGCGGAGGCTCTTCACCTATCGAGGAAATAGGTTGGGGATCCTCGACGGGAGTGTTCGCAAAAAGACCGTGGATCGACAAGTCCAACGCACCGAGTGCAAATTGGTGGTTTGAAAATTGATACCCAATAATTTGCCCAATTCTCAGCCGTGCCGAAATGATCGACAGGAATTCTTGTTCTTGAGCGGGTGTAATCAGACCGGCAGCGGCTGTTTTATTTACGGCGAGCGCCAAAACGTGGAATTTGCCAATGGCGAGGTCTGATGGGGCATTAGACATTCCCTGCAAATAGTGATCCAAAATAGCCTGAAACTGTACGCCCGTCGCAGCGGGAGGAGTCATAGGCGCTGGGGATACAATAGTGATCGGGGTAACCGGTATCGGAGGGTTGGAGGGGATATTCATGGGTGAATTATAGCAGCTCTCTTATTTTGATGCCGGAGAAATGGACTATTTTTTGGCCAGGGTTACCTCGATGCGTTTACCCCGGCACACCGATTTATTTTTACCGGTATTTATTTTAACTTTAATATTATCCGGGTTATAAAAAGGGGGAGGTGAGACAAATGAATACGACCCCTCAATTATTTACGGCATTTGATGGATATCGATTACTGGCCCAAGGTCCACTCGATGACGTGGTGCGCCAGGTTAAACGTGCGACGGAGTCCAGTAATACTGTGGAGATCCTTGTTTTTAGTGATTTGACAGGCAAGCAAATGGATTTTGATTTGACTGGATCTGAGAAGGAGGTACTCCGACGGTTACATATTTATAGGTCGCCCGATGTTGAGCCGGTGGCGAGTGGGCCAGGACGACCAAGGTTAGGGGTTATGGCACGCGAGGTGTCGCTTTTACCGAGGCATTGGGAATGGTTGTCTACCCAGTCTGGGGGGGCATCGGCGACGTTACGGCGATTGGTTGAAGCTGAATAGAAGACTTCCAGCGAGGCGGATTCTGCCCGCCAGGCGCAAGAACGGACTCATCAGTTTTTGACGGCAATTGCCGGGAATTTTCCGAGGTATGAAGGGGCCTTGCGGGCGTTGTATGCGGGGGATGGGGTTGGGTTTAAGAATTTAATTGGGGATTGGCCTAAGGCCGTGATGGAGTATGCCATCAGGTTGGCGGGGGAATAGCCGACGGTATACTGCACCCATCGAGATCAATTCCCCCCCTTTTTTTAAAACGAACACACGCCATTGCATGTTTTATTGTATCCTTGATCGTAATCGGGTGCGCAGTGTTCGCGGCAAAATTTTTTCCAGAAAATAAAAAAGGCTGGTGGAATTTGATTCTTCGCTAAATTGGCTTCCATATTTTTAATCGATCAACTTTTAGTTACCAGGAGCCTCATATGAATCGACTGTTTTTTACTCATCGATCCCCCTACGCCAGAATCGTTCGAATAGTAGCGGATGTTAAGGAAATTCCGCTTGAATTAATCGAAGTCAACTTTCAAGACAAGCCGGCAGCATTTTTAGCGGCGTCTCCGTTCGGGAGTATCCCGGCATTGATTACCGATAATGCGTCCTATATCGACAGCCATAGCATCGTGCGATATTTGGAAAATTCCATGCCCACACCTCCCGTTTTTCCGGCTCATACGCATGAATGGGCGTTGCAGGAAAATCGAGTTTGCTTGGCCTATGGAATTACAGACCGAGCAGTGACAATCATGAAAGAAAATATGAGGCCAGAAGAACTGAGGTCGGCGAGCCAACTCTCTAAAGTGCGCTCTGAAATTTGTCGCGCGATCGCCTGGTTTGAGGTTAACATCGAATCAGTACTTCCGTTTCCGATGTTGGATGCGATCGCTTTAGCCACGGCATTGGGATACCTTGAATTTCGACTTCCCGATCTGGAATGGAGGGCTACCTCGCCGAGGGTTCAGAAATGGTTTGACGAGATTCAGGGAACAGCGGTCTTTAAGCAGACAGGTCCAACCCCAAGCTAATACCCGAAAAGGTTCCTGTTGGAAACGATACCATCATAACCTCGCTTTTCCATTTAATGAAACGGAAGATGTATCCCCCAAAAAAGTCCTTCACTTCGTTCTGTGTACTTCCCGGGGGGGACCCCCGGATTTATATTCAGCGCTCATTTATGGCACTCACTCAGTTTGGCCTGATTTTGATGTCGGAGGTTGGACGGTTAGTCACTGAGCAGATATGGTTTCCGAAGAACTCAGATGAGACAAACCGCTGACTATCTTTTCTTTTACTTCTTTTGAGTACTTTGCCCTGATTTTGAACTTACTATGGACTACTATTCTGATTACTGGATAGGGAACCAATTGGAAAATATTTAGAATCCATTTTATTTTAGATTGATCGATGGTCTCTCTTATTGATCTCAAAAAACCTTGTTCTCTAAACAAATAAAAATTTTCCATTTGGCCCGGGCTTAGCAAAACAGGATATGTCTTTTGTACAGCGCAAATCGGTCCCGCGTAACCATTCCCATCACTATCATAACAACTCCCATCATGATAAGTGGCATACGGCTCACCACCAGTATAATTTAGCCCAGTTTTTGAATCCAAAACACCTATTTTGCGTCCATCCATCTCAAAAAAATTCTCATCAATACTCACCGGCATATCGCCCTGATTTACAACCGATATCCAAACTAAATCAAGCGTAAGCTCCGGTTCGTTCGACATATTTCCAAAATTAATAAAAGCAATAATTTTTGGTTTATAGGGTCTATTAGATAAATAAAGCGATAGCAAAACCGATAAAAATGTAGCTAAAACGCCTAGTGCAGATATAGTATCCTGATAATCCCCACAAATTATTTCTATGCCCATATCCTTCAAATTATAGGGCCTTAATAAGGTTCAATCCACCAACCAAATTGGGGGATCTGAATCAAAAATCAAAATCCGGCCGAAGGCCCCATATTAGCCGATATGTCTGAGCGCGATGGAGCGCAGGATGAGCGGGCATTTTGGGCGTCGGAGGATCATTTGTGAGATGAGAGGGAGTAGTCGTTCAGCCCAAAATGCCCGGGATTCCTAAGTGGTTCGCGCGAGTTGAAGGCGTTGTTCCAGGGGTTGGATGGGGCCTTCCCCTCCCGGGGGTGTGGGGAGCCACCCCACTTCGTAAAACAAAAGACTATGAATACTGAGCGAGGAATGGAACCCCACAATAATAAGAAGAAAATTGATATCCATGCGACGGGATCCCCGCTTTCGCGGGGATGACGTTTAATCGCGGGGATGACGGTCATTCGTGGGGATGACAACCAAAAAAAATCGATATCCATGCGACGGGATTCCCGCCTTCGCGGGAATGACAAGCTCGAAGAATCAATACTCAGAAGTAGTGTGAAACACCAACTCCGTATTCTCTTTAATCTCCCGCTCCAAACTCCACTTCGTTTCCGCGAGATACACATACCGCTCGTCTTTATCCCGAGCGATCTGACCTTGCCTAAGCCGAACAAACTCGTTCAACTTCAACGTATTATCAGACTCCAACCAGCACGCTTTAATAAAGTTTAATTGATCAAACCGACATTGCGCCCCATATTCATGGTCCAGCCGATATTGAATAACCTCAAACTGCAAGGCCCCCACAGTCCCCACAATTTTCCGTCCATCAATCATCGTAAACACCTGCGCCACGCCTTCTTCACACAGCTGATCCAACCCCTTATGAAGCTGCTTGGTCTTGAGCGGGTTCAAATTCACGCAATACTTAAACATCTCTGGAGAAAAACTAGGAATCCCCTTAAACCCAAAGGCCTCCCCTTCAGTCAGCGTATCACCGATCTTAAACGTCCCCGTATCATGTAACCCAATAATATCCCCAGGATACGCAACATCAATAATTGACTTATCCTGCGCCATAAACGCGGTTGGATTATTACATTTGATATATTTCCCCGACGGCACATGCAAAAACCGTTTACTCCGCTCAAACACCCCAGAAACGATCCTCAAAAACGCGATCCGATCCCGATGTTTTGGGTCAATATTCGCGTGAATCTTAAACACAAATCCACTAAATCCAGTCTCATCCGGTTGAACCACCCGAGTCGTTGCTTCCCGAGACCGAGGCCCCGGCGCATGTTCAATAAAAAAGTCTAATATCTCACGCACGCCAAAATTATTAAGCGCGCTCCCAAAAAACACCGGGGTAATAATCCCTGCCATATACAATTCATGATCAAATGACGGATACACTCCGGTCACTAATGCCACTTCTTCTCGAAGTTGATCTGCATCCATTTTCCCCACAATTTGATCCAACCGAGTGTCATCCAACGACTCAATTACCACCGAATCGGGAGCGGTCTGTTTGCTATGGGGCTTAAAGAGAATTAGCCGTTTTTCAACAAAACTATAAACCCCTTTAAATGACTTCCCATTCCCAATCGGCCAACTCAATGGGCACACCTTCATACTCAGACGATCTTCAATTTCATCCAGCAACTCAATCGCTGGTTTCCCATCCCGATCCATCTTGTTAATGAACGTCATAATCGGGGTCTGCCGCATCCGGCATACTTCAAGCAACTTATACGTTTGAGACTCCACCCCTTTGGAGGAATCAATGACCATCAACGCGCTATCCACCGCCGTCAACGTCCGATAGGTATCCTCACAAAAATCTTTATGTCCCGGCGTATCCAACAAATTAATTTTAGTCCCGTTATAGACAAACCCCATAACGGAGGTAGCCACCGAAATCCCCCGTTGACGCTCAATTTCCATAAAATCTGAGGTTGCGCCCCGACTCGCCTTTTTGGCTTTGACCGCACCCGCAACCTGAATCGCACCACCAAATAGCAGTAACTTTTCAGTCAGCGTCGTCTTCCCCGCGTCCGGGTGACTGATTATTCCAAACGTTCGCCGTTGGGCGATCTCTTCGGTCAACTCAGAACCCCTAATCCTTGAAGGGACAATCGAACTTGACCCGGAGACTCATATAAAATCCCCGTGATTCCAAACTGTTTTGCAGCCTCGATATTATCCGGCAAATCATCAATAAAAATAGTAGACGCTGGATCAAGATTATAATGGCCCAACAGATGATGATAAATTTCGGGTTCAGGCTTCATCATGTTTACTTTAGCCGATACCACTTTTCCCCGAGCCAGATTTAAAAACGGATTTTTTTCGGTTAACCGATCAAAGGGACGGTCTTGAAAATTAGATAAAATATACGTTTCGTATTGCATCGATAGCGTCTCAAACAATGCAATCATCTCATCGATGGGATCCAGGTGATCCGAAAACTCCTCAACCAATTGAGGAATGGTCCCAATGGCATCGGGATGAATTAAAGCATCTCGCTTTAGTTTCCCAACCAAAGCATCAACCGATAAATCCCCACGATCCATGAGTTGCCAATCGGGTGATAAAAAAAGATGGGTGATAAAGTCACCCTTATGGGCGGTCTCCCCTAAAATACGATCGACAATGGCTGAAGGATTGTATCCAAACAGCACATTGCCGACATCAAAGACGATCGCGGAATAGGTCCCGGACACGCCCTAAGCAACAAGCTTACGGGTAATGGTCTTAATGCAACCCGTACAAAGCTTAACTCGCCCTGTTAATCCCTCTAAAGGTAATCGAAGGGTCTGCAAATTCGGCAACCATCGCCGTTTTGTTTTTCTATTGGAGTGACTGACGTTATTACCCGTCCGAGGTCCTTTTCCACAAACCTGACATACTCTGGCCATTATCTATATCCTTATTTCTCGTAAATACGGTGTCAAAAAGAGGTCAACATTATTCCACAACGGGCAACTTTACGACAACCCCTAGGTCCGCCAACTGTTCAGGGTGAACCAGGTCAGGCGCTTGGGTCATCGGACACACCGCCATTCGGTTTTTGGGGAACGCAATCACGTCCCGAATGGAGTCCGTTCCCAAGATCATCGCCACCAGGCGATCGAGACCAATCGCTAACCCTCCATGCGGCGGCGGGCCATACCGAAAGGCATCAATAAAGAATCCGAACTTCTCTTGGATTTCTTCAGGCTGAAGTCCCAGGATTTCAAAAATCTGCTGCTGCTGGTCCGGCGAATGAATCCGAATACTGCCACCGCCAATTTCAACACCATTAATGACCACGTCATAGGCTCTGGCCGACATCTGCGCCAAATCCCCAGGGGCCATCGATGACTGAACCGCACCTGCCGGTTGGGTAAACGGATGATGCATTGCGGATAGCTTACCGCCCACCAGTTCGAATAACGGAAAATCGGTCACCCAACACGGGGATACTGTATTTTCAGGGATCACCCCCAAGTAGTCCGCCACATGAATTCGGAATCGGCCCAAAACGTCATCGACCAACCGAGGATTTGAGTCGGCAATAAACATGAGTACATCGCCATCATCGGCACCCATCCGCTGGATCAGGAGGGTTTGTTCCTCGTCGGTGAAAAACTGAACGATATTGGACTGCAATTTTCCGCCCTCACATCGCATCCAGGTCATCCCACGGGCACCCAAGGCCGGCACCACTTTTTTGGCAAACTCTTCCTGAAGGACATTTTTGCTGAGGCGCTCTGATTGCCCTTTAACAGTGATTCCTTTGATCGTGCCACCGGCCGCAATAATTGTCTTAAAAATATTGTAGTTAACGGTGCGCACGGCATCGGTCACATCAACCATTTCCATTCCAAATCGCATGTCAGGATGGTCATTCCCAAACCGGGCCATCGAATCCGCATAGGTAATGGTTGGAAATGGTGTCGGAATGGAGACTCCCGCGACCCCGAACAACCGAACCACAAGACCTTCAACCAATTCCATTACAAAGGATTCATCGATAAAGGACGCTTCTAAGTCGATCTGAGTAAATTCAGGCTGACGATTGGGACGCAAATCTTCGTCTCTAAAACATTTTGTAATTTGGAAATACCGGTCTAATCCGCCAATCATCAACAATTGCTTAAACAACTGGGGCGACTGGGGCAATGCGTAAAACTTACCTTGATGAACCCGACTGGGAACCAAATAATCTCGTGCACCTTCTGGAGTACTCTTCGTCAAAACTGGAGTATCCACTTCGCAGAATCCGTTATCGGATAAAAAGGTCCGGGCCGCTTGTAAAATCTGGTGACGAACGAGCAAGTTACGCTGAACAATCGGCCTCCGAATATCAAGGTATCGATATTTGAGGCGCAGTTCTTCATCCACCGTCACACCATGATCGCCGTCTTTTTCAGAGATCAAAAAGGGGGGAGTTTCAGAGGTACTGACGACCTCTAATTGATCACAATGGACTTCGAGATAGCCCGTCACCAATTTGGTATTTACAGTATCATCCGATCGCTGGTGCACCGTCCCCATCACCGATACCACAAATTCGCTGCGGAGCAATTGGGCCAACGCGTACGACTCCGACTGGCGGGGATCAAATACGATTTGAACAATCCCTTTTACGTCGCGAAGGTGAACAAACAACAAATGGCCATGATCACGAACGGTATCCACCCACCCCGCCAAATGAACCTGATTTCCCAAGTCCGCTTCTGTTATATCGCCACAATATCGTCGATTTCGCCAGGTCACCGTCATACCATTATTCTCCTAATTTGAATGTATCTTCACTGTATCCGAACCGATCCGAGATAGCCAATCCCTCAGGGTCCGGTAGACCACTTCGTCCCCGAGCTCATTCAAAACCACATGACGAAGGCCTTCAAAAACGGACACCGTGACATCGGTTTTTCCTCCCGCCCGATATCGATCACCTAGCGTCAGGCTTACTGCCCCAAAACGGGTGACAGAGTCGTCCGACCCCGTCAAAATCAACAAAGGCAAGTTGGGAAATCCAGTAAATAATGTCGGCGAAAACAACCTATAAAATCCACCAAACGCCTCAATAAAAAAGGATAACGGCGGGATAAACCCGCATAACGGATCGGCAATGTAGGAATCAACCACTTCCGTCCAACGACTGAGCCAATCAAATGGCGTCCGAGTCGGGCGAAACGGACGATTAAATCCACCGTATAAGATGTGATACACGATCGACCCTTTGGCCGATCTTCCCAACACCAAGGACAATAAAAAAGGAACCGCCCACCCGACCCCTAACATCATGCGAGGCTCACACGATGAGCCGGTCAATATGACACCCTTTACGGCTGGGCGATATCGAGAAACCACTTCCTGCGCAATAAAGCTCCCCATGCTATGCCCCAGAATGACCCAGGGATATTGGGGTGCCGTTTCCAACACCCAATCAACCAGTCGAGCATTTCGGGCAATGAGCCCGTCCCATCCCTCTGGACCAAGGTCGCCGAGCTCTCCGGTTCGAGTATCGCCATGCCCAACGTGATCCGCGGCAATGACGCACCCATGATTCGCCTGGGCCCATTCGCCTAACCGACCATATCGCCCGGCATGTTCCGTCATTCCATGGAATACAATAATCCCAAACTGAGCGGATTCCAGATCCCCCCACTGAAGGACCGGAACCTCAAAGTCGGTGCGAGTACGCATCAACTATGGTTTGACGATCGCAAGACCAGTGGCGATCACCACCAACACCATCATGACTGCAAAAAAAGGTTTTTTTAACTCCGGTTTTCGCTTCGCTACGATCGGGGCGCCAATCGCAATTACTGCCCAAATGGCCATTTTTCCCGCGATCCAATGGGAATGCATCGAAATCCCCATCACATGAAGCAGCCCAAACCCAGCGATCAACATCAAAATACTACTCAAACCAAGAATCATATTCGCCACAGGGGCCTTTTTATCCGACAAATAGACCGCCGACATTGACGATACCAAGGACACCAATCCGACCAAATGCAACATTTTGTATATTTCTAAACGCATAAAAACTCCTTTTTGATTTGTTTCACTCCACGTCGCATTCGCTCGTTGAGATGAAACGCGATCGGACTGGCAAAGCCAGATCCTCCTTAAACCTACTTAAAATTAGGATTATCTCAATTTGAGGCGAATAGTATCAAACAACAATGAAACTGTCCCCGGAAAATCGCCGTATCGGTCTTCCAATTCATCGCAGAGATCATCCAGCTGAAATGGAAATTCAACGCTAACCACCCGACGATATACCGCCAAGCGTTCTCTCGGATCGGAAATATATTCCTCCGGAAGCAATAACTGAAGATTACTCCCTTCAATCCACGACCGCTGTTTCCGATGGGGCTTTCCATGATATCGGGCCACTGCGTCATCCAACATTCGACAATACAACTCAAATCCCACCGAGGTGACATGCCCGTGTTGTTTCTTACCCAACAAGGTCCCCGCGCCCCGAATTTCCAAGTCTTTCATTGCCAATTTATAGCCTGACCCCAAAGCCGCATATTCTCGAATGGCGCCCAACCGCCGTTGGCCCACTTCCGTCAACGTTTCTTCCGAGCGATAAAGTAACAACGCATACCCCTGCACCTCGGATCGACCCACCCGACCCCGAAGCTGGTGAATCTGGGACAATCCCAATCGGTCCGCGTCTTCCATGATGATCGTATTGGCCGTTGAGATATCCACGCCGTTTTCAATGATGGTCGTACATACCAACACTTGAATTTGATGGTTCCAAAATTTGACCATGGTGGATTCCAGAGTCCGTTCATCCATTTGACCATGGGCCACCGCAACCTCTGCATCCGGCACCAACTTGCGAATCCACGCCGCTTTTGACGAAATTCCCCGAACTTGATTGAAGAGATAATAGACCTGCCCGCCTCGATCCAATTCTTTTCGAATCGCTTGTTCGACAATGGCGTCGTTTTTGGTATGAACCAATGTCGCGACGGGCTTCCGAGCCACAGGTGCGGTTGAGATCGTCGACAAGCCCCGAGACCCGATCAATGCCATGTAAAGGGTCCGAGGAATCGGAGTAGCACTGACACTCAAGACATCAACATTGGGCTTTAACTGCTTGAGTTTTTCTTTATGTGTCACTCCAAATCGCTGTTCCTCATCGACTATTAATAGACCGAGATCCGCAAATTTAATATCGGCCTGGAGAAGGCGGTGGGTGCCAATCACCAGTTGAATCAATCCCTGGCTCAATTGCTCCAAAATTTTTCGTTGTTCTGATTTTTTCTTAAATCGGGACAACACCGCCACTCGATAAGGAAATGGCGCAAACCGTTCGGAAAACGTCCGAAAATGTTGCTCTGCCAGAATCGTTGTTGGAACCACCACCGCCACCTGTTTGCCGTTTTCCACCGCCTTAAACGCAGCCCGAACCAAAATTTCAGTTTTCCCAAATCCCACATCCCCGCAGACCAATCGATCCATCGGCCGGGCGGACTCCATATCCCGCTTCACCTCAGCGGTGACCCGTCGCTGATCATCCGTATCCGTGTGCATAAACCGGGATTCGAGATCTACCTGCCAAACCGTATCTTCCTGAAACGAAAACCCATCGGTTTCTTGCCGGGCTTTATGAAGGAGGTACACATCGTGGGCCAGTTCTTCGAGGGCCTTCTTGGTTTTGGCCGTGGTCTTTTTCCATACCCCATCGTGAAGCCCATTCACTTTTGGAATGGTATCGGCCGCCGAATATCGGGTAATTAAATGAACCTGTTCCAGCGGAACGTAGAGCTTATCTTCCCCTTTATATTTCACATGGAGATATTCGCCCTCGCGAGATCCAATGGTCAGCCGGACTAACCCCTTGTATTGCCCAATCCCATAGGTTTCGTGGACGACATAATCTCCCGGGTGAATATCGTCCAACACCGCCCCACCCGGCGCTGACACTGCGGCGTGATAAAACACATCGGATTCATCGCTGACGGGTCGAATCGCCGTTTGATTAACCGAGGAAATCGACCGTTGGGTTTGGATATTAAAGGAATTCAACCGATCCAAATGATCCCCGTCATAATCAAATCGGAGGGGGTGACTTTGATTAACCGGAAACACGTCGATGATGCCGCCACGCACCGAAAATTCCCCAGGCTCCAATACCATTGGGACTCGGGTGTAACACATATCGACCAACCCGGTTATCAGGTCAGAATGGCCGATGATGGCAGGCGATTTTCGGTCGATGTGGATCATCACGCCGCCGCCACGGTTAACAAATCGACCCGCCCCGCCCCCGCCCGCCGCAAGGTATCCGCTGCGGACTGCGCGGTGGCTCCCGACGTGACGATATCGTCGACCAGCAACACCGATTCACCAAGGGATACAAATTGGGGCGACACTGAAAATATCCCAGCGACTTCGGCCTTCCGTTCACTCGCACCCAATTCAAATAATGGGCGAGTCTCGCGAATCCTCCGCAGGATTGGACTCATTCTTCCACCGGCAGTCACGACCATGGGTCGAAAAATTAAGTCCGGCAAACAAAACCCCCGAAGTCGTTCCCGAGCCGTACTTCCTGGAATCGGAATTATCCAATCATAGTCACCGAGTGGGAGGACAGATCCTCTCCGGTGGGCTACCGCCGCCAACAGCGCGGCCCCTTCGCGGGACGGTCCAAATTTAATGTGATGAATCAATGCTTTTATAGATCCTGAATACCGAAACAACGCGGCAACCCGGTCGATTCCTTCTAGGGATAGGGATACCGCCGACGTCTCCAACATTGTCGTTTGGCAGACCGCACATAGGACTTCAAATTGGGCATCCCCACACTCTACACATTGGATTGGAAGAAAATATCGAATCCATCGTTTTAACACCACGTTCATACGACCCATTGGAACGTAATTGATGGCGAAAATCAATCTCCAAAGGGTTTGGCACCCCCGCTATTTTCTGATTACATACGTCGATGTCACAACAAGAGTATGCCAACTATATCGTCGATACCCTGACCGATTTTGGAACAGTCACCACCCGCGCCATGTTCGGTGGAATCGCTTTGTACAAAGACGGATTAATCTTTGCAATTGTCGTTCGAGACACACTCTACTTCAAAGTCGATTCATCGACTCGACCCGAATATGAAGCCCTAGGATCCAGCCCATTCACCTACCAAATGAAAGAAAAAACCGGAACCATGTCCTATTGGGAAGTTCCGTTAGAGATCATCGATGATTCTGAGCAACTCGTACAATGGGCTGAAACCGCCTATCTCGCATCGGCCCGCAGCATTAAAAAGCCGAAAAAACGATGACAAAACTGGTAAAAACGTGGGACACTCCCCCTCATAAAACAGATTCAAAAAATTTCGGAGCATTCCCATTATGAAACATTCTTTATTGACCGTTGCACTCTGTTGCATCGGGCTCGCACTTCTACCCGCATGTCGCAATCAGGACTCCGCCACACCTGAAAACACCACACCCTCTGCGCTCGTCGGTGACTGGACACTTCCCCGATCAGAATCAACCCCCACAACAACCATTCAATTTAAAGAAGACAGTCGATTTATAATCACTCTCGATGGTCAACCGACCCCTGAATCAGAAGGCAGCTACAGCGTCACTGGCAACGAACTTATCTTGCAAAATGAAGGAATTACGGCCAGCGGAGATTGTACGTTATCGGCCACATACACATTTGCCATCGACGGAGACACCGTCAAATTCGAGCGAATTCAGGACGATTTATGCGGCGCCCGGGTGGATCAATTTAATAGAATTTGGAGTCGAAAATAGCCGTGACGTTACTACCCTGGATCGGATTCGGTGTTTTTGTTCTGGCAATGCTTGCAGTGGATTTAGGGATCTTTCACAAGACCTCCCATGAGGTAAAGGTAAAAGAAGCCGTCATATGGAGCGCCATTTGGATTTTTCTCGCGCTTGCTTTTAACGGACTCATTTGGGCCACGATGGGCGCACCAAAAGCAATGGAATTTTTTGCGGGCTACGTGATTGAAAAGTCGCTCAGCGTGGACAATATATTTATTTTTGTCATGCTATTTGCGGCATTTAAGGTCGCCAAAAAATATCAGCACAAAGTGTTGTTCTGGGGAATTCTCGGAGCGCTTGTGATGAGAGGCCTATTTATCGCCGGTGGTATTTCATTAATTCATCACTTCCACCCGATCATCTATATATTTGGCGCATTTTTGGTATTTACAGGTATAAAAATGCTATTTACCCACCAAAAAGAAGTGGACTTTGAAAAAAATATCGTCCTACGAATTTCACGGAAACTATTTCGGGTCACCCCCCACTATGTTGAAGACAAACTAGTCGTCATTCAAGACGGGAAGCGATACATTACGCCGCTGCTATTGGTACTGATCATGGTCGAGGTCACCGACCTTATTTTTGCGGTAGACTCAATACCGGCCGTGTTGGCCATTTCATCTGACCCGTTTATCGTATTCACATCGAATGTCTTTGCAATTATGGGGTTACGATCGCTCTATTTTGCCTTAGCAGGCGCCGTCCAGAACTTTCATTATTTGACGCATGCGCTCGCCGCCATTTTGTCCTTTGTGGGGATTAAAATGCTCACAGCGGATATCTACCCCATTTCTACAGGTACATCGCTTCTGGTCATCGTAAGTATCTTATTCATTGGTGCATGCGCCAGTTTGATTTACAGTAGCCGTCAGCGGACGCAATGACGCGTCAGCTCCCTGGTTGGCGTCCCGAGTTCGACTCTGTATTCACCGTTAAACGTCCTCATATTTTAGGACGGGTTATTGAACAAAACCGGCATCACTATCGCGTCGCCACTGAAAATGGCCCGATCGATGGTGAAATTGCCGGTCGCCTCCTTTACAAAAGTGATTCCTTAGCCCAATTGCCCACCGTCGGCGATTGGGTCGAAATCGACATGCTCCGCAACGAAAAAAAAGGAGTGGTTCGATCCATATTCCCACGATATTCCAAACTATCCCGTAAAGTCGTCGGCAAACGGTCCGATGAACAAGTCTTGGTCGCCAACATCGACCAGGTCATGGTGGTCCAAAGCGCAGACAGCACCTTTAACGTCCGACGGGTGGAACGATTTGCAGTGGTCGCTAAGGAATGTGCCACCCAGGTCGCGATCATCCTCAGTAAAATCGATCTCGTCGATGACCCCTCCCCAATGATCGCCGCACTTAACAGCGCGTGTCCCGGCATGCCAATTCTGACCTGTAGTTGTGAACATAAAATCGGAATTGACGCCATCCGAACCTGGGTCACACCCGGTCACACTGCGGTGGTGATCGGCCCATCAGGTGTGGGGAAATCAACGCTAATCAATCAGCTCACGTACTCTGAATTACTCAAGACCCAGGCGGTGAGCGAGCGCCATTTTAAGGGCACCCACACCACCACAAAACGCCAGTTGATCGAGATGCAGGGCGGTGGCATCTTAATCGATACTCCCGGCCTCCGAGAACTTCAGCTCTGGGACGCCGACGACGGAATTCAGGAAACATTTGACGACATCACCGCGCTGGCGGTGCAGTGTCAGTATTCCAACTGCTCCCACCAAAAGAACCGGGGATGTGCCGTCCTCCAATCGGTCCAAGACGGGCTACTCAGCCCCGACCGCCTCGAGCATTATATTAAGTTACAAGGAGAAACCTCCCGAATGGCCACCAACCTTCATCGTCTAAAGGATGAACGACGGAAGAAGCACCTGACCCAGGCCAAAAAAGGGTACAACATTCCCACACGGGACGCCGACAATTCAGACGAATAATCTATAAACCCAAAAAAGGAACACACCATGCCCATTATTCAGTTGTCCAATGTGACCAAAGACTATGCCCTTGGAGAAACACTTGTTTCGGCGCTTCGTGGTGTTGATTTTTCCGTTGAAAAAGGCGAATTCTTATCGATTATTGGTCCATCTGGAAGTGGCAAAACCACGTTATTGAACATCATTGGCTGTATCGATACCGCAACAACCGGCTCCGTCATGATCTCGGACCAAGAGATTACCAAAATGAACGACGAGGGACGCACCGATTTAAGATTGTATAAAATTGGATTTATATTCCAAACATTTAATCTGATTGCGGTTCTCAACGTCTTGGAAAACATTGAATTCCCTCTTTTGTTAATGGATAAATTGTCCAAAGAAGAAATTCGAAAACGTGCACAAGAACATGCGGATGCAGTGGGACTCACTCAATACACACATCACCGTCCGTCAGAATTATCCGGCGGACAACGCCAACGAGTCGCCATTGCCCGGGCGCTCGTCACCAACCCCGATATTGTCCTTGCCGATGAACCGACCGCCAACCTGGATTCAAAAACAGGCGCAACCATTTTGCAGTTAATGCAGCATCTCAATGAAACGCAAAAGACCACCTTTATTTTTTCGACCCACGACCCTGAAGTTCTCCAATACGCGCGACGTATCGTCAAAATTAAGGATGGGAGAATCGTCGAATCATGAATATCGTGTTTCGAATCGCATGGAAAAACCTGATGCGCCATCGTGGGAAATCCTTGGTCATCGGCAGCATTCTGTTCACCGGTGCATTGATTATGACCGTTGGTAACGCCGTAATTTCAGGTCTCGATGCGGGGTTAGCCCAAAATTTCCGGCAACGGATGACCGGGGACATCGTCGTTGTGTCGACGCAACAACTCAAGGACAATGTGTTTTTCACTCCAATGGGCGAACCGGTAGAATCCATCGATCAGTTGGCCGATGTCCTTAAAGTCGTGACCGCAAACCCGGCCGTTCGCCACGCCCTTCCGGTCGCAAAAGGGGTTGTCACAGTACTCAACGAAGACTCCGAACCCTCATTTCAAATGTTATTTGGTGTCGACTTTGACAATTATTTCAGGACCTTTCCTGATGGCCTTCAACTAGTAGAAGGTACATTACCCTCAGGCAATACGCTGGGGTTAATTTTATCCACTCAAAGCCGGGAGGAACTATTTAAGTTTGCCAATTTATGGGCCGTCCCCGTTGGCGAAGGCATCGTGACCCGAAATCTGCCCGCTGGGGTCACACCGGACTCGGTCATTCGTAAAGATCAAATGGTATACATGGGATTCTCGGACCGCAACACCAGTCTTGATATTATCGCGCCGGTTCGAGCAATTGGAAAATATGCGGCATTTAACGGACTTTGGGGATTTTTTAGCTTGATTGACATCCAAAGTTACAATCAATGTATGGGATATTTTGACGACCAGGAAGCGCCAATAATCGCCGAGAAAGACCAAAAATTACTGAACCATTCTGAGCAAAATTTGGATGAAATGCTATTCGGAAATGCCGAAACTACCCCTATCTCTCAGTCCACGACCGCCACATCTACGGCAACTGTCGCCACCACCTCGTCGACATCGGGATACAATCTCATTTTAGTTCGAATCGATCCGAAGCAGACCATCCCTGACACGATCTTGCAACTCAATCAATCGTTCAAAAAACAGAACCTTCCCGCAAAAGCCATCACATGGAAAGCGGCGTTGGGACAAGTCGCTCAAATGGCATCGTTGATGCGCGCCATTTTATTTGGCTTCGTGATGATTGTGTTTATTGTGGCCATTATTGTCATCACCAATACACTGAGTCTTGCGGCAATGGAACGGATTACCGAAATTGGGATGATGCGCGCCATCGGTGCACATCGCCGATTCATCTCGTGGTTATTCATTACCGAAACCGGGGTATTGTCCATCGTATTTGGCTTGGCAGGCATTGGCGTCGGAACTTTATTGGTAATGTTCCTCCGGCTACTTCATATTCAAGCCGCTAATAATCTGGTCGAATTATTCTACGGCGGCACCACCTTCAAACCATTATTGTCCATCACCGATATTGGGTTGGGCATCCTTCAATTGGTGGTCGTCACCGTCGTCTCAGTGATCTATCCCATCCTGATCGCGAGAAAAATCTCGCCGATGGATGCCATCTCTAGGGAGTAACAATGAAGACTATTTTTCTACTCAGCCTTCGTAATCTGGTTCGTCAAAAACGAAAAAACTTGCTACTCGGGGCGGCCATCGCTTTTGGAACCCTGACTTTGATCACGGCCACGTCGTTTGTAAATGGCATCACCGACACATTGTTTAATCGGGTCATTGTCTACATGACTGGCCATATCGAACTTCATTTTTCTGAAAATGGAAGTCAATATTATTCAATTAATCGCGACACGCTTCGAATGAAGGAACTCATTCGAAAAAATGTGACGGGAATCAAAAGCATCGAAGAAAACGTCTCGGTGTTTACGCGGGGGATTGGAAATGGAAAAAGCGATAATTTAATCCTCATCGGGTTAGCTCCAGACATCTCCGACTTTTTGACACAGTTCAAAGTCATCGAGGGCAATGCGGCGGATTTTTCAAATCCTGCGATTGAAAACCCGATGATTATTTCCGAACCCAAGGCCAAATATCTTCGGGTCAAAACTAACGATTTATTACGGGTCCGGCTCCGCACGATCAATGGGCAGCAACAAACCGCCGTCATGAGAATTGTCGCGATCGTCAAATCAACCAACATGTTCTTGGACGCGACAAGTTACGGTCGACTGTCTGACATCAAAGCAATTATGGGGTACCGGCCCTATGAAACCGGAAGCCTGCAAGTGATCTTAAATGATCCAATGTCCGCTCCGATACAGGCCGATCGCCTTCATAAAGCCTTAACGAGCCCCACCGCGTGGATCCCGGGCAGCATTGATGGCGCCACTGTATGGGTCGGTGGCTTTAAACGGGATTCTGCGACCATGGCCCAGTTGCTTCAAGCAATTCGAGTGGTATCCGGTACTACTACGCTATCAAAACACACAGTCTTGGTCAGCCGACCGTTTGCCGAGGCGCACAACGTCAGACTCGGAAGTGAACTTCCCCTCGCCTACCCCGCGAGATTGGAATCTTCGACGGGCAACCTGACGCTTACAGTTACCGGAATATATGAGCCCACTGCACAAGATATTGGGACGAACGTCATTCTTGCTCACGAAGATTTAATTCTATCCGACTACTATCGATTGCTTCCTAAACTTCCCGCCCCACTTCCCAAAATAGGACGATTAGCCACCCTTCTGGTCCCGGAATGGACGTTGCTAAACCGGACCCATACCTCCGAGGAATATAAGAAAAAAAATCAGGAACTGGGTCGCCTCAAATTAAAAAACGGAGTACTCGATGTTCGAACAATGGTTGAAACGGCGAGTACAATTTTGACGTTCGACGCAGCATTACGCATCATTACATATTCTGCAGTTACGCTGCTGTTTATCATTATTTTAATTGGGATCGTCAACAGCTTGCGAATGAATATCCGCGAACGCACCCGCGAAATTGGAACCATGCGTGCGATCGGAATGCACCAGCGGCAAATTTTATCGTTATTTGTACTCGAATCTTTTTTTCTCGCATTATTCGCAAGCCTTGCGGGCCTTGTCGCAGCCTTGCTCTTAATGGGGGGGCTCTCGCTGATTCCGATTATGTCCCAAACGCCATTGAATATATTCTTAGTCGACCATCATTTGTTCTTTTTGGCTCAGTGGGGAACCATCCTCGTCAACCTTACCTTCATCGTGGCAATCACCGTGATTGCCGCCTATTTTCCTGCCCGAAAAGCCGCCTATCTCGAATGCGCCGACGCATTACGCCACTCCGAAGGATAACCCGACATGACTCTTAAATCGCTTGTATTAGCCACTGCACTTCTCCTCGTACCTGTGGGTCTTTCCGCCCAAACGGTCCCATCGTTGATGCAAAAAATCGACTCCGTTATGGAGCTAAGGAGCAACATTACCGCCAAAGTTGAGCTCACCCAACAACGGGTCAACCAAGGCACTCGCGTCATCGAAATGATGTACCGACGTCGCGATGCCGACGATGCCTTCATGATTGTTATGACCGGCCCTGAAGTTGAAAAAGGTAATGGCTATTTAAAAATGGGCGATAATTTCTGGATGTACCGGAAAAACACCCGAACCTTCCAGCATATCAACCGAGATGAAAGTATTGGCGGAACAGACGCCAGCGCCGAAGACTTTGAACAAAAAAAGCTCGTCGAATTGTACAAACCCGCCAAAGAGGGCCCCGATGCAATAAAAAAAGAAATATTAGGCAAAATTCCCGCGTACAAATTCGAAATTCGGGCCAAAGCCAACAACGTTAAATACCCCAAAAAAATCTATTGGGTCCGCCAAGACAATGGTCTCCCCCTCAAAGAAGAAGCGTATTCATTATCTGGAACCCTCATGGCAACGAACTACTACCTAAGTTACGCCAACGTCGACAACCATTACATCGTCAATCGCGCATTGTTTATCGATGAATTCGAAAAAGGCAACAAAACCGTCATGTCTCTTTCGGAAGTATCCTTACGCACAATCGACAACAGCGTCTTCACAAAGGCTTACCTGGAAAATTTAAGTAAATGAACCGCCCCTACCGTGTTTCGTCATTCGCGGGAATGACGGTGTATCGAGGGTCCTTGATCCGGGGCATCATCCTCGCCCTTTCCCTTACCCTTTGTTCTCCTCTGTTCGCTCAACCCATCGACGAAGCCCAACTGTTCCAATCTACTGACTCCATCCAAAAGGTCGAATCCAGCGATCTCAGCGACGCCGCAATTGAAAAGGAATCCACAACGTTCACTGGCCAACTGTTCAGCCGAACACTGTATTCGATGGCCAGATCCGGCCACTGGGATTCCAACAGTTTAGTCAGCTACAGCCAAGCCAATATCTTTATGGATACCCGCCTCCAAAGAGGCACCAAAGTCTTCCTCAACATCGAACTCTCACAGTTAGCGTCGGCCAATGCCACGTTGGGAAGTATCGCCACCATCCGGGAAATATTCCTCGATTTTAATATCAACCGTGAGATCTATATTCGAACGGGCAAACAAGTCCTCCAATGGGGGAGAAGCTACTTTTGGAACCCCACAGACCTTGTGAATACCGAACATCGCGATTTCTTCCAACTCAATCGATACCGGGATGGCAGTTATGGGACCCGGGTCCATGTGCCCATCGGCGCCGCGCAAAATATCTACGTCTTTCTCAGCCAACAAAATGCAACCAATATCGACAAAATTGCAGTGGCCGCCAAATATGAATTCCTACTAGGAAATTCAGAAATCGGCCTATCGACCTGGCAAAAACGCAATGCGGTGTCTCTTTACGGAATCGACTTCTCATCGCGATTGGGGGATCTCGATATCAAGGGTGAAAGCGCCTTTTCCTATGGCGAAAATACCCCGAGGGTTCGCATGGTCGACAACACGGTCAACCTCTACACCGTTCGTGGTGAATGGACTAACAAAAGTAGCCTCACCGTCCAAAAAAACTGGGACTGGGATCTTCCCGAACGAATCTCGCTCACCGGAGAACTCTTTTTTAACAGCCATGGCTACACCCAATCCACGTTTGCCAATAGTCAGCTCAAAGCCGCGCTATTCAGCAACACCCTCTACGTACCCAACATGAATAACCAATGGTACGGCTCCATATTTTCAACGATTTCCAAATTCCCAATCTCCGAAATGACGCTAGGATTCAATATCCTCAGCAATTTATCCGATGCAAGTAATATTACAGGGTGCAGTCTGACCTATTCCCCACTAGCCCACCTGACGTTTTCAGGGTACGTCTATGGCTATTGGGGCGATCCTCACGGGGAGTACACCTATGCCGGAAACAGCCTAAGCACCGAGGTTTCGGGGACAGTGGAATTTTAGAAAAGTTGCCTTTAGCCTCATTTTTCGAGTAAACTGCTTACATGCTCAGGCTCTTGACCCTTTGTTCACTTGTTTTTTTTCTGGCGTTCTCCCCCTTAATTGCCTCCGACGGACCGCTAGTCCCAACCGGAGAATCGATCGCCATTCGCAAATTGGTTACCCGCAGAAACCCCCGCATTTCTTCTGAAAACGCCACCTTAATCACCAATAGTTTGGTCGACACTGGCAAACAAATGGGCGTAGACCCAAAACTCGTCGCAGCGATCATGTCCGTCGAATCCGGGTTCAACCACAAAGCCGCCCACCACGGCGCATTGGGACTGGGTCAATTAATGAGAAGCACCGCCCTCCGACTCGGGATTAGCGATCCATTCTCGATCACACAAAATGTCACAGCCACCACCCAATACGTCAAAAACATGATGGACTATTGGACCGGCCACCCCCAGCAAACTTCAATGGCGCTCGCTTCGTATCTCCGAGGCCCAGAGTATGTTCGTCGGTCCAAAGATCCGCTGAGCGGACGCTCCAAAGCATACGTTGACGGCGTCATGTTTCACTACAATCGGATTCTGACCTATCGGTCGGAAGTGAATTAATTTCATCGAACCGAAGTGTACACGATGGCGCGAACCAGTGGGTACCCGTCAGTGCAATGAAACCCTTATTTTTGGCCGCTAAATCTGGCCCGCTTTCTTCATTGCAATGGTTCGATCCAATTCACTTTTAAACCGCTCAACAAACGCCCGATCCTGGTGATTCGCTCCCGGATCAAATAGGAATTTTTTATCAATTTCTTGGCAAATGCGGTGCAGTTGGGCATCCCCAAAAAAAGAGGCTGTCCCCAACACTTTATACGCCGCCTGCTTCACTTTGGCAGTGGATTTCAAATCTCCGTTTATACCAGCTACGGTTGTATTCCGAGCACATTTTAATTGTTCAATATATAAATAAGTAATAGTTTGAGAAAACACGATAGCCCCCTTCGCGATATAGGAAATTGAACAATAGGATTCCCTAAATTTTTAATTACTAATCACGGCAATATTGGGGCCCCCCACTCGACACTCAACCCGAGGTTTAATTATCCAAATATCTTCAACAAAAAATAAATCAACACGCCCGTCACCGAAACATACAGCCAAATGGGAAACGTCCATCGGGCCAATTTTTTATGCAGGGGGAAGTTTTCAAACAACGCCATTCCAAATGTACTTAAAATAAGAGGAAGCCCCCCTATCGTCAGCAGAATATGGGAACTGAGAATAAAAAAGTAAATCCAGCGAATCGGACCTTGCCCATGAAACTGGGTATCACCGTGTAGTGCGTGATAAATAATATAGGTGATCAAAAACACCGTCGAAAAGACCAATGCCGACACCATCAATAATTTATGAAGGGCCTGACGTCCCCGCTTAATGGCCATAATCCCAAAAACCAAGGCCGTTGCACTACACGCGTTCAGAAATGAATTCACCGCCGGCAAATAGGACACGGCCTGCCCATGAACATCGGGTTGTTGTTTGATATAAATCAACCATACTAAAAAGACAAACGCTACCGCACTGACTGCAAGGCTTCCACCAATAACCAATCGACTATCTTTGTTCATAAATCCTCCCGCTTAATCCAATGGCCATCCTCTGAGGCCCCTTTTACATTCCATCGAATCTGAGTAATCGTCAGATCCTGTTTAAAAAAGCTCACCCTGAGCCGCCGAAAAATATTGTCCGCCATCCCGTCTCCAAATACCAAAATTGGCAAATAGGCGGACACGGGCACCGATTCCCACGAATCCGTTGCCTCAGACCGGAACACTCGAACTTCAGCCAAGTTGCTCATGCTTCCTCCCAGTTGTCCCCAATTGCAACATAGGCACGAAGGGGAATCGAGATCACCCACGCCGTTTCCATTTCGGATTTGACCAAGGTTGCCAATGCGTCAACTTCGGTGGGATCAGCGTCAAATACCAATTCATCGTGTACCTGAATAATCATTTTAGACTTAAAATTTAACCCGGCTAATCGGTCATAAATCCGCACCATCGCCAACTTAATCAAATCCGCAGCGGTCCCCTGAAGGCGAGTATTGATCGCAGTCCGTTCACCGAATTGTTTCCGTCCCGGATTTCGATCCAAGAGCTCAGGAAGCGGTCGAACCCGACCAAATTCGGTCCAAACGCAGCCCTTATCTTTGGCATCAACGATGGTTTGTTCCATAAATCGTTTGACCTGGGGAAACACCTCAAAATATCCATCAATAATGGCCTTGGCTTCGCCCCGTGACACCCCAATATTTCGCGCCAGTCCAAAGGCAGAAATGCCATAAATAATCCCAAAATTAACGGCCTTTGCCTGATACCGCTGACTTTTTGTAACCGACTCCACCGACACGCCAAAAATTTTGGCCGCAGTGGTTTTATGAATATCCACGCCCGCAAGAAACGCATCGATCATCGCCGGATCTTGAGACAAATACGCCATCAACCGAAGTTCAATTTGGGAATAATCCGCGGACACAATTTTTCCACCCGGTAGCGACGACACAAACGCCCTTCGAATCGCAATTCCATCGGGATCCCGAATCGGAATATTCTGCAAATTGGGATTGGTTGACGACATCCGCCCCGTCACCGCGCCGGTTTGATTAAACGACGTATGCACTTTCCCCGTCCGTGGGTTCACAAGTAACGGCAGCGATTCAACATACGTATTCATCAATTTTTCTAACTTACGATACTCCAACAACACCGTCGCAATCGGATGAACATCGACCAACGAATCCAGCACCTCAGAATCGGTGGACCGTCCCGTTTTTGTCTTTTTAAATACGGGAAGATTTAATCGATCAAACAACACCCCCGCCAATTGCTGCGTGGAGTTCACATTAAAAACAATTCCAGCGGCCTCGTGAATTTGGGCTTCGAGAATCGTCAACCGCGCCCGATACTGATCTTTTAACGTCGATAAGTAGGGAAGATCAATGGCCACCCCCGTTCGTTCCATATCCGCCAACACCCGTTGAAGCGGCAACTCAATATCGTGGTACAAGACGGCAGCCGTGGATGTTTCCATTTCAGGATCCAATTTTTGAATCAACCGCAACGTATAATCCGCATCGGCCCCAGCGTATGCGGCGACTTCAGAGGCCGGAACATCAATCAACGTCCGCTTTGTTTTTCCACTTCCGATTAACTCGGTAAACGGCGTCATTTCAACCGAAAAATGCTGACGCACCATTTCCTTCAATCCCACCCGCTGCAAGGGATCCAACAAAAAACCCGCCAACATGGAGTCCCCAGCAATTCCCCGAAGTTCAATCCCATAATTTGCGAACACTTCAATTTCGTATTTTCCGTTATGGGTCCATTTTGGAATCGATCGATCTTCCAACATTGGCTTCAACGCTGCCAGTAATGGATTCAAAACAAAGGGTGCCACTTCAACACGGGTCCCGAACAAATCCATCTGTGGCTGAACGGCAATCACATAGGGATTCATCGCGACATAAACGGCATGGCCCGGCTTAGCCGATAGGGCCACGCCTACAATCTGAGCATCATGAACCTGCAGTGACGTCGTCTCCAAATCTACGGCGAATCCATCTTTTAACCCTGCCAAAATTTCTTTCAATCCGGTTTCAGTGTCGATCAGCACCGTCGTGCCATCGGGAGCAGCCACCGATGCCACCGGTTCTGGGGCCACTGACCCCGTCGACTTCGACCGATACCGAGACGCCAATGCCTTAAATTCAAATGCATCAAAACACTGAACCACCGCGTCCCAGTCCGCTGAAAACTTTAAGTCATCGATGGACACCGTGACCGGAACATACCGATCGATTAACGCCAGCCTACGGGATATGTCCGCCGACTCTTTCCCCGCCATCAGCGCATTACGCACCCGATCCGGTTTAACGTCATCGATATTGGCATATACCGCATCCAACGACCCGTATTGGATCATCAACTTTGATGCCGACTTTTCGCCAATCCCTTTAACTCCTGGAATATTGTCAGACGCATCCCCTTGCAACGCCTTCAGGTCAATAAGTTGTTCAGGAACCAACTGATATTTTTCTTTAACCGCTTCGGGATCAAAGAGATCCAATTCGGAAACCCCGCGACGATTCATCAACACATGAACATGGGCACTCACAAGTTGAAATGAATCCCGATCCCCGGTCAAAATCAGAGTCTTCATTTCTTGTTCATCCGCCATCCGAGACAACGTCCCTAAAAGGTCGTCCGCTTCATACCCCACATGATCAAGCCGACACACCCCTAGGCGGGACACTATCGCCTCAAGGATTGGCATCTGAACGACAAAATCATCGGGAGCTGGGGCACGATGGCCCTTATACGCCTCATAAAAATCATGCCGAAAGGTGGGTTCTTTTCGGTCAAAACAGACCGCCAAATGGGTGGGCTTACATTTTTCAATCACGCTCATTAACATCGACGCAAACCCAAACACCGCGTTAATGGGCTTCCCCTCAAAGGTTAAATTTGCCGGAAAAGAGAAATACGCACGGTAGGCCAAGGAATGGCCGTCAATCAAAAGCAGTGTGGGAGTTGTCATCCCAATATTTAACCAAACTAACATTGATCCTACTAGGAAGGGGTGGGAAAACAGGCCTAAAAGCGGTACACTACAGCCATTAAAATAGCCACTTAATCGGCCCGATTGAAAGGACCCAAAATGACGACGACTATCGATAAAATTCAAACCTCCACCGCCCTCAGCTACTCTGAAATCCAGTCCATTCTCGGGGACAAAGCCGAAAACTTGCTCGGACACGAATGTAAAACGATCTCCAAATCCCAAATCCATCTTCCGTGTGGCGATTGGGTCAGCCGAATGTTCGCGCACAGCGACCGAAACAACCGCGTCCTCCGAAGCCTAGAAACACTTTATTCACATGGCCGTCTCGCGAACACCGGGTACCTCTCCATCCTCCCCGTCGACCAAGGCATCGAACATTCCGCGGGCGCATCATTCGCCCCAAACCCAGACTATTTTGACCCTGAAAATATCGTAAAGTTAGCCATCGAAGGGGGCTGTAACGCAGTCGCCTCTACATTAGGAGTCTTGGGCAGCGTATCTCGAAAATACGCCCATAAAATCCCTATGATTCTCAAAATTAATCATAACGAATTTTTGTCATACCCCAATTCATTCGACCAAATTATGTTTGGGTCCATCGAACAAGCCTATAACATGGGATGTGTTGCGGTCGGGGCCACCATTTATTTTGGGTCCCCCGAAAGCAAACGACAAATCGTTGAAGTTAGCCGAGCGTTTGAACGAGCGCACGAACTGGGCATGGCCACCATACTTTGGTGTTACCTTCGTAGCGAAGGGTTCAAAAAAGACGGAGTCGACTACCACGAAAGTGCGGACTTAACCGGACAAGCCAACCATTTGGGCGTCACCATCCAAGCCGACATCATCAAACAAAAATTACCCACAAATAATGGAGGCTATACCGCACTCAAGTTCGGAAAAAC
Organism: uncultured bacterium; assembly: GCA_903864835.1. Classification (GTDB taxonomy): domain Bacteria; phylum Margulisbacteria; class Marinamargulisbacteria; order SXXA01; family SXXA01; genus CAIPHK01. Next base: position 32,087 of record CAIPHK010000028.1, read on the forward strand.
CCATGACAAGGTCTATTCCGAACTCACCACCGATCACCCGATCGATCTGACCCGCTATCAGATTGCCAACAATTATATGGGCCGCATGGGACTCATTAATTCGGGTGGCCCTTCAGGCAAAAACGATCTCCACGATGCCGTCTCCACCGCAGTTATTAACAAACGTGCGGGAGGAATGGGACTGATCTCCGGACGCAAGGCATTTCAAAAGCCACTTCGAGACGGTGTAAAGCTCCTCAACGCGATTCAAGATGTATACCTCAACTCGGGGGTAACCATCGCCTAACATGAGTGATTGCGGGGACGTCAAAAAAGTATTCGTTGCATCATCGGTCGCTACGGCCCCTGAAAAGATCATCGTCGGAGTGGAAATCTCCGACGTTGCCGCAGACAAAATTAAATTATTTCTTACGAACGACAACAAATCCCCCGAGGAATATGGATTATTTGTATCGGTCGTTAAAGATGGTTGCTCAGGAAAATCATACACAATGGCGCTTGATCCCATTGCCCCACACAAAGAAGCGGGTGACAAAGTATTTTCGCATAACGGTGCGACCATCATGATCGAAAAACTGAGCTATCTATTCGTCACAGGATCACGTCTCGATTACGTCGAAGCATTGACGGGTTCCGGCTTTAACCTCGTTAACCCTAACGTCAAAAAAACCTGTGCTTGCGGCAGCTCGTTCGCGATCTAATTTTTACAAATACGTAAAATACACTCCATTTTATCCATCCCAAAAAACGTCACATAAATGTGTTTCAGCAGAGTCAAACATGACGAAGTTTGAGGTTTTTCAACTAAAGAATCGACCGCTCACGCTCAAATAAATCAAGTGGTCGTTTGGCACAAAGAATGATCTATCGTCATTGGGTTGAGCTAAGGGGTTAGCATGTAACAGCCATGGGTAAACTATGGCTGGACTCACACAACAATGAAATTTTTTAGGTGAAATAGCATGAGTGAAGTTAGTTTTCGAAAAACAGGATGGACCAACAATTGGGCGCAAACGGGCGGCGCCGGTAGCGGCGGACCGGGTCGTCGAAACCAATACATGGCGACACCGAATGGACCGGTGGAAAAATCAAATGACATGCCCCTCGGCGACGTCGGGAATCCCGTTGCCCCACGACACCAACCATTTAACCCAGCCAATATAGTTCAAGTTAATATTGGCGATCTCTTTGAAAAAGAACTCCAGAAACCGCTTTCCGGAGCATAGACCCCGCACTGTGTAGCGACAGAGACGCACACTACTTTGGATTCTTAGATTTGGGTGGTTGAAAACCGATTTTCGATATAGCGATCAAGCATCAGTATGAACTGATCTTTTACATCGTCACCACGCAACGTCTTAAACAGTTTCCCATCCTGAAATACCGGAATCGCCGGTTTTTCTGAACTTCCAGGCAAACTAATGCCGATATCCGCATATTTACTTTCGCCAGGTCCGTTGACGACACATCCCATAACAGCGACGGTTATTTTCTCGACGCCCACATACTGAGCCCGCCATTCTGGCATTTTTTTCTCAATATACTCGGTGACATCTTTCGCGAGATGAACAAATTTATCGCTATTCGTACGCCCACATCCCGGACAACTGGTCACCGACGGCATAAAATAGCGAAAACCCATTGATTGAAGTACCGACCGACAGGCCTTCACTTCCGCATCTCTGGACACCCCCGGTTCCGGCGTCAACGATATTCGGATCGTATCCCCAATTCCTTGCTGTAACAGCACGGCCAAGGCCGCCGAACTAGAGGCCACGCCTTTGATGCCCCCGCCCGCCTCAGTGAGACCTAAGTGCAACACGCAATCCGTTTCCCGAGCTAACATCTGATAGACCTGGATCATATCCTGCACTTCAGACATCTTGGTACTTATAACCATGCGGTCTTTACCCAGGCCCAACGATTGCGCCAGTTCCGCATTACGAACGGCACTCAACACCATGGCATCATAAACCACATCTTTAAAACTTTTAGGATCTGAAAGCCGTGCATTCGTATCCATCATGTCGGTAAATAGGTCTTGATCCAATGATCCCCAATTCACCCCAATACGCACGGGTTTTCCAAATTCGTTTGCGACCCGGATCATGTCCGCAAAATTATCTTCACGACCCGACCCTTTGCCCACGTTTCCCGGATTGATCCGATATTTTCCTAGCGCCGCCGCCCCTTTCGGGTACTTGGTTAACAAAATATGACCATTAAAATGAAAATCCCCTACCAAGGGGACAGTACATCCAGAATCGGACAACCGCTTCACAATTTCGGGAACCGCCGCCATCGCGTCAAAGTCATTGACCGTGATACGAACCAATTCAGAACCCGCGGCCGTTAGTTCGAGAATCTGAGCCACCGTTGCGGGCACATCCGCCGTCGGGGTATTGGTCATCGATTGAACCACAATCGGATGTGCAGCACCCATCAATACAGATCCAATTTGAACACTAGGCGTCGCTCGCCGCTGAATTTTTAGCATAATTTCCTTAAATGAAAAACGGCCAAAGTCACGATTACTTTGGCCGTTTTTTTATCCAATATCCAAGTCCGGCAACAAATCCTAGAGCAACGATCACGGACATAACAACCCGCCACCATCGTCGACTCTTTGACCAAGCCCGCTGGCCATGCGGATGATATCTAAATGGCATCTCTGCACCTCAATAATAATAGTACCCACTATATTCCTTTTTTTTAATTTTTTAAACGTCCCAGTTCGTGATAATTTGACGTCGGATCTAATAAATCAATGAATCAACGTTTACCGGTTTCTATTTTTGGGGCAACGGGACAAGTCGGGCGTCACCTGGCGGCAATGCTTGCGACACATCCCCGTTTTTCGATCGGCCAGTTGGTCGGAAGCCCAGCGTCCGTGGGACAGGATTACCAAGCGGTGTGGGAAGATAAAGAATCCACGCTAGCGGCTCACTACGGGGCATGGTATCCCGCATTGCCGTATCCGCCATCGATTTCATCTCACATCGTTGTTGGCCACTCCGATATCCCAGACGGCGCCCTTGTAGTGTCCTCCGTCCCCGAACGTGCCGGTCCGGACGAAGATCGTCTTGTCGCCCAAAAATGTACCGTCATCTCAAATAGCCCCTATCGCCGAATGGACCCCACATTGCCGCTCGACATCCCCGGGATTCCGTCGACTCTGACCGGGACCTACGTCAAAATTCCCAACTGCGCCACCATCGGGCTTGCGTTGGCCCTACACCCCATCAACTCATTACTCACAAACATTCCCATATCGGTTTGCACCTACCAGTCGTTATCGGGACGGGGTGACGCCCGTTACCCGAGAGAATTGGCCATCGGCAACGTGTTTCCATTGCGACATAGTTCGGAAGATACAGAGACTCGGATTCAGAGTGAATTGAAACGAATCCTGCCCGATTTATCAGTGTCCGTGAGCTGCTATCGAACCCCCACCCCGGTAGGCCATCTGATCGACGTGTCGTTGTTTCATCAAGGACGTCTTTCTGTAGACGCCTTGTTAACTCAGTGGGGGACGCACATCGCTCAAGGCAATTCGTGCGGCATCGACGTCACCCATGCCGATCAACACCCGCAATCATTGCCGGATTCCGCGATCGATCAGGGGATGACCGTCGTGATCGGCAACATCGCAGATCATCCCGACGCCGGCATTATTCGATTTACGGTTGTCATCAACAATTTAATTCGAGGAGCCGCAGGGAGCCTGATCCTCGCATTGAATTCACTTGAAAATCATATCTAAATGACACGCAGACCCACCCCATCCCAACATATCCAATCCGACAGTGCCGTTCTCGAAAAAGTCAAAATCACTCGACCGCCACGATACTCTGTCTGGATGTTAAACGACGACTTTACCCCCATGGAATTTGTCGTTGAGGTTCTACAAATTGTATTTCAACTCGACCCCGCATTGAGTCAACGCCTGATGTGGGAAATTCACACCAAGGGCAAATCCCGTTGCGGAATCTATTCCTATGATATCGCCACTACAAAAGCCAAAAAAGCGATGGAATTGGCCACAGAAGCAGGCCACCCATTACGGTGCATTGTTGAAAAAGAGAATCGAGCGACCTAAATGAAAATCAGTGAACAACTTCAAAAAGTCTTAACCCGAGCGGGGTTATTGGCCGTCCACTACCGAAATCAGTATGTCACCCCCGAGCATCTCCTGTTTGCGATTGCCGAATCAGAAGATGGAAAAACCATCATTTCCCAATGTGGCGTCACCCCCCAGCTATTATTGGACGAACTCGACGACTACCTTGCCACCGATTGCCCTCGCGCCGAGGGGGATGCGTCACCCCAATACAGCTTAGGCTTACAAGAAGTCATCGCGGTGAGTGCCAACCATACGATCTCTTCCGAAAAATCAGAGTTAAATGTCAGTTCAGTTTTTGCCGCGTTGTTTCGTCTTAAAGAGTCGGATGCCGTCTATATCCTGAATGAACACGGCATCACCCGGCTGGATGTGGTCCGGATTATCTCGCATGGATCGCCTGATGAAGACCCTCCGTTGATGGAGACCTCTCACACCGCTGAATCCGCACCCGCAGCGACTACCAACCATCTTGAGAATCTGTGTGTTAAGGCCAAAAACGGACTCATTGACCCCCTGATTGGACGTGCCGATGAACTCGAACAGTTAATCCAAGTGTTAGCCAGACGACGTAAGAATAATCCAATTTTTGTGGGAGACCCCGGCGTCGGAAAAACGGCCATTGTGGAAGGCCTTGCATTCGCGGTTGTAAATGGAATGGTTCCCGAATCACTCAAAACCCTAGAGATTTTTTCGTTAGATATGGGCAGCATGTTAGCGGGAACCCGCTATCGAGGCGATTTTGAAGAACGCATCAAAAAAATACTAACTGAACTCAAAGCCCACCCCAATTCCGCATTATTTATCGATGAAATTCATTTATTGGTGGGCGCAGGTGCAGTATCCGGTGGCGGGGTTGATGCCGCCAATCTCCTGAAGCCCATATTGGCCACGGGAGATTTACGGTGTATTGGGGCGACGACCACCAAAGAATATCGGCAAATTTTTGAGAAAGACGGGGCCCTCGCCCGACGGTTCCAAAAGATCGATGTTGCCGCACCGTCCGTCGAGGATGCCATCGCCATTTTGGACGGCCTTCAGTCTAAATTCGCCGCATTTCACGGGGTCTCGTATGACACCGATGCAGTTCATGCCTGTGTGACCCTCACCGATCAGTTTATCTCCGACCGTGCATTGCCGGATAAAGCCGTCGACGCATTGGATCATGCCGGCGCAAAGGCAAAGCTGGCCAATCGTCCGGCGGTCACATTGGCTGATGTTGAAACGGTTGTATCCAAAATGGCAAAGGTCCCGACTAAAACCATGCAAGGTGACCAAAAAGAAAAAATTTCTCAACTGGAAAACGAGCTCAAATCGGTCATCTTGGGTCAGGATGAGGCGATCGTTCAATGCTGCACCGCGATATTGATTGCAAAAGCGGGCCTCGGAAACCCCGAGCGTCCCATTGGCTCTTTTTTGATGGTGGGCCCCACAGGCGTCGGAAAAACCGAGTTGGCCAAACAATTGGCCTCACACCTCGGGATTAAGCTGTGCCGATTCGATATGAGTGAATACATGGAAAAACACACCGTTGCACGGCTCATTGGGTCGCCCCCAGGATATGTTGGCCATGACGAAGGCGGGCAGCTCACCGAGGCCATTCGGCAAACACCCAATGCGGTTGTACTCCTAGATGAAATTGAAAAAGCCCACCCCGATATCATGAATATTTTATTGCAGGTGATGGATTACGGTGCACTGACCGATAGCCTGGGCCGCAAAGTGGATTTTAGGCAAACGATTATCTTGATGACCAGCAACACCGGGGCATGGGACCGAAATCGAACGCCTATCGGATTTGAACAAAGTCCCCACGCCACCAGCAAAGCGGCGATTGAAAAAGACTTTTCACCCGAATTTCGAAATCGTCTGACCGCAATTCTTGAATTCAAACCGCTATCGCCGCAAACCATTGAACTCATCACCGAACGTCAAATGGTCGAAATAAGAAACCGCCTGCTTGTTCAAAAAATAGCGCTTAAATGGTCGGTTTCCGTAGTCACGCATTTGTCCGAGAGTGGGTTTGACCCAGTACAGGGGGCGCGTCCCATTGCCCGGCATATCGAAACAACGATTGTGCAACCGATTTCCAGAGCGATTATCGAGTCCAAAATTTCTAAGGACAGTACGGTCAGTGTGGAGTATCAAAAAAATAAATTGGAATTTTTATTCTCCTAAGACCGATAATTCCAAACAATAACCCCGAATTGCCCCCTTTAGCCAGTGATTCCACCAAGGAGCCCCATTAACGATGTTAAAACTATTCCCACGTCATCTCTTTCAACGCCGAATTGCCCAGGCCGCGCGTACCGCCGCCCCCGTTCCAACAAGTACACTAACGGTCAAGCTAACCGGTGCCCAATCGGAATTCGTCAATGACGCGAAGTCATTCGCTGTCGAAAAAGGTCTATTAAATGTCAAAACTGCACTTGACTGGGCATTGGCAGAGGCCGATTCCGGTCGAACCCCATTCGACGCGGCAATTCGTAGCTTCCCACCATCCGATAGTGACTCCGTGCGCCTATTAAAAACCAGAGCGATGACCTACGCATTGAGTCCACTTTTTTGGGAATTGAATATCGGCTGTAAAAAAGTCTCCGGCGGAGAAAAAGCGACGCTTATTGCGAAAGGGCACCAGCTAAGACAACTCATTTCGGATGCAATGAAAGCGACCAACTCATGGAGCCGGCTCCAGTCGATTGAAAAAGACGCTGTGGACAATTACGCGTTAGACAACGCTGCGGCGGTCTACGCCACAGAGATCTTATCGTCAGGTAGTGGTTCCGAAAAACTAATTAGCCTTGCCCAATACTATTCTAAGGGAATCTTGCGCTTCTTTGTCTTCCCTGAAGGACCCGAGGGATTCCCCACTGTCCTTGATCAACTTTCCACCCCCCTCATCTCATTTATGGCGGCGTCCCTTACCACCGCTAATCCCGATACGGTGATGACCTTATTGGGGCGAGAGGGCCAAGGCAAGGTCGGGCGCACGCTTGGCCAGCGTCTGATGGCACATTTGGCTACCGATGGCCGCTATGCATTTGGTGACGGATTTACCGCCCCCCTCGACGCCGGAGCAACCACCATCGAGGTTAGCGGTATTGAAACGATTGCTAAGGCCCTCAGTGAGGGTGACTACCACGTTTTTTACGACGAATTGGGTAAGGGAATCAAAAGCGCGTTTGAATCCGCCGTCGACGGAAAAGACGAAGTTTCGATCTACAAAATCAGTAACCGGCTAAAATTCTTTTATCTTCAAATCAAGCAGACCTGCCCAAAAAGCCAATTGAGATCGACGTTACCCACTATCGTTATGGACTGCCAAGAATCAGGTGCCAGACACATCGAAAATAGTGTCGACCGAACTGAATTTGCGTCAGAGTCGCCATACCGCGCCCACCTTATTGCCCATTGGATTACACTCAGCGTCGAGAAGATTAGCCACGCTCACCGATACGAAAAAAAGCCACTAATTGACGCGTTCATTGGCAAAATAACCCCCGCCAATTACCGGTCGGTACTGAGTCATTTCATGAAATTAACTGGCCCGAAATTAACCGAGACTACACTCAGTATTCGTGAGGCACTTTTAAACAAAGCCCCGTCGATCGTAATGGCACTTGCGATTGAAGAGCGCCAAACCTGTTTAGACCTGACCCGGGACTCCGCTGCCTGGCTCAGCACAATGCACGAGGACACCGTTTTAAAAACACTTTGGCACATCGGAAATCGGTCCGACTTTTCGGGACTTAAGGCGTTTGGCACGGCGGTAGAATCGGCGTATCAAGGCATATGTAAACTCAGCAAAGAGCTCACAGTTATACCCAAAGCCACCGACCCGATCGAAACTCAACTATCGCAATTTATGACACGAACAGAGGCCGCAACAAAGCTGAAAACTGCCATTCAAATAATTGTCAACGCCCCCAAATTTAATCCCAAAAAATTTCCGAAAGAGTTGGGTAATGATATCGGATTTATACTTGCGATTATCTATCTCGGGGAACCGATTGTTGGACGCAGCCAAGCCCTCAGTGGCGGATATCTATCGCGACCGATTCCACAGTTAAGTAACCCCCCATTTAAAGGCAAGGAAACGGCGGAAGATATCCGAAGTAATGGACACCGGCCCACGTGCTTATTGCCCCAAATTAAAGGCACGTCACTGGCCGTTCCACACGAATTTGATCCTATTCAAAGCCACCGATCCTTCTTGGTGATGGAAACACGACAATCCACCATCAAAAACGAATTGTGGCGCCTACTTTTTGCAACATCTAATTTCCAAAACAGAACCGCGCAGGCCGCTGCACCTGGCGAAATTACAACGTCTGAAGACGCCATATTAGAGAAACTTCACAATATTCTAACCGGAAAATCAGACCCCATTAAAGAACTCGGCCATTTATTAGACGATATTGCCAAGGCGCAAACCGCACTCAAGCCTGAGGGTAAGAAAAAAGAGGTACAAGCCCAAATACAAGAATACCAACGACATCTTGCGTGGCTCAGCAAAGGAGTCCAACAGATCCAACACATCCTTCGGGGCCATGCATTTGATCGATTGGGGTATACCTCTTTAATTGGCCACCAAGCGTTTATTGATACATTTAAACGTATCGCTGACCGTCGCGACACCCCGCCCCATGTCACCGTCATTTTGAACGGCGCACTCTTACAGGTTGCCGAAACCCAAGATACTCCCTATAGCATCTCGTTAAGCGATATTATCGACGGTACTGCCGCCCGTCTCGCCGCAATCAAGGAAGACACCTACGCCTTCCAAATACGGAATTTTCGGCCAGATCACGCCACCCAACCAGAAGAGCCGGTCTCGCGGTTCCGCCAACCCCACGATAGCTTGGAAATGGATACCATAGTGCCAGCCCCTTCCAACGGCCTTCGTCGACGGCGCCAGATCATACGCGAAGGTTCGTTGAGTACATTCAACTTAGACCGCACCCCACCACAAAGCCAACCCCGCCCCGCAGCGGTTTTTGGAGAGCATAAGGCAAGCGACTCCGACTCCGATGATTCAGACGGGGGTCGTAGCGAAACAATCGCATTGATACCACAGGGAAACCGTTCTACACCGATACTCCACCGGGACATCGATGTTCACGGCATATCCGACGCATCACTAGTCTCAATTCAACTCGGCACCACATCAGCGTCCAATTTCAACTTAACCGATGTCACCAATGCAATTTCCCAACGCAAGTTGGACTTTTTCTTAACAATATCCCCACCCGATACCGATTCCACGTTAATTCAACGGTCCCTTGAACACTGTGAAGACCTCGCGGTAACTCAGTCGTCTTTTAATCGTCAACTCCGAGAAGAAGTTGAGAATACCCTTCGATCGATTATTAAAAAAACGGTTCCACTCCCAGATCAAGCGGCCGAAATTAGCCGAGTCCTAACGGAATTGGATACACAATTCATTTTGTTATCACAGGAGCTAGCCCGCTATGACACTCCCGGGAACCCCAGCAGAAGGAACGACGAGAGCCGTATCGGCACCAGATCTAATAATCGAAAGGTCAACGAGGTCATCGAGCAATTTATGTCGACCTACGGCACCACCAAATTCACCTCAATTGACGCCGTTCGCGATGAACTGATTGATTTCGACCTCATCAATCCCACCTACCAAATGACGAAAACCTTTGCTGACGGCGTCCACCATTTGAAGCCCGAGGTAGCCACCATGATTGCCACCCATACATCACTACAATCCATTACCTCCGATGAATCAATGCACGAAATGCTCTCGAACGCCCTCATTCAGCGCGCGCCCCTCACCCCTAAAAATCGCGATATTGCAGATGCACTGGTGATCATGAAAATAGTGCGACGTGAGGGCACCACATTCCGAATTAATCGTGGATATTTAGCAGATGTCCAGGAAAAGATTGAAGAGATCAAGGCAAAAATACGCGGGACCTCCACCGCTGAGCCGAGAGTAGAATCGTTGCTCGCAACACTGTTAGAACAGTCGATTGTACGTTACGACTATTCAATTGCCAGTGGGATCGATGTTGATGCGCCCATCGATTGGAGTGGGATATCCCACTCCGGGAGTGACCCAAGTTCAACTAACATTGACAAATTAAAGGGTTTTCTTAGAAATAGAACTCTTAACGACGTCCAAATAGGATTACTGTTGGACCCAAGAATTATCGAACGGCGCCTTGCGCCTGCAGACGAGGTTACCGGCCTTGCCCTTAGAGAAATGGGAATTCTGAATGTAAAAGTTCTAAAAGGCCAAGGGAAATTTTGGGAATTTAATCCCGGGTATGGCATGGAAACATTGGACCCCGCATTCTTTACAGAACTTTCAACGAGATTACTTACCTCACTTGGGTTGGTCAATATCGCTTCCGACGAATCCGCGCAGGAAACAATTGAAATCGTCAAAAAAACATTAATGTACGGCGTACAATCCGCACAACTCGGCCTCAAATATGACCGTGACGCCAATGCAATGCTCCACCTCATTTTTGGAACACCTACGGCGACATTGGCGCCTATGCATTACGCCCATACCGCTGCCGCAAGAGCGAGCGTCCATCCAAGGCGGCTGCTGTCAGGGCCATCCGTCGTCCCACGTATTCTTGATGCTCCCCACCCGCAGCTGGGAGTGCCGCACCCAGAACGTACGGCGCAACTCATTGCGGCCCTCACTGCAACGGGTGATCAAGAGGGACATGATGGGATTCCCCCCCGACTGGCCATGCAGACGTTGGCCTTAGCACTAACCACCCTACTCCGGTACCACGATAAAAAGGCATATTCGGACCCTCAACTGGCATCAATGACCGAGGATGTAACCAATACGGTCGGAAGCGCGCTTGTCGATACCGTTCGACGTTCTCATCGCGTGCAAATTACAAACAAAGTGATTGAATCCATTGATAATTGCATAGACCTATTAAAAAACCTCCAGGAAAAATATGCGTCCGTACCCGTCGATCCTGTTGGCGAATTAGACAATCCCTCTGACGGGATTGAAACGCTCTCAATCAGTCTGCTTAACCTTCGCAGACTGGCCGTGGCAAAATCTGGACCACTAGAAACGCTCCTATTAGGCTGGAACCAAAGCCGAAAAGAACGAACCTCGATTAGAACGCTAACGGAAATCAAACCCGCCCTCGAATGGATGTTCAAACTACTGACCGCGGTCGGCCCTCTCGCGCCCGCCGAGGGATCCCATACGCGAGAAAACCAACTCGAAGCATCCTGGTTCGGAAGCATCATTGGCCGACTCGATAAACCGCCAACCCCGCAAACGGACCACGATCTCAATACCGTCAAAAAAACGCTAGGGGGAACGACGCTCCCACTTTTCAGAAAAAAGATTAGTGAAATTATTGCGCTGCGGGTTAAAGAAGCCAACCAGCAAACTAGAATCAACTCATCCCGCAGCGAATTGTATTTTGCGGGGGGCCCCACTACACCTGGAACAGGACCATACAACTGGAAATGGACCCAATTAGGAAATGCGCTAGTCGTCATGTCAGAAGTCGTAGTGGAAGCCGGCCTAACGGAGCGAGAGCAGGCGACTGTTGTCGAAGCACTCACCTATTGGCAGTCCGTTTCGGATAGAATTCTGTCCGACGTTTTGCTCAAAGCAAGTGACGATTTACAAAATCGACGAAGTACAGCTGACGCTGTAGCAGGGATAGTTAAAGAGATCCTTCGCCTACACCGCACATTGCCTACGCTATATGATATTGAAAAAGATTACGGCCTAATTTCAGACCTCCTCCAGAAGATTGACCCACAGTTTAAAACAGTCGACCACGCCAATCTGATTCTGGCCGTCATCGCAAAAGGTGGAAATGATGCGATGGTCGCCCATATTGACTCAGAATTACCCACCGACGGGAACGCTGCAACCAATTATATCTCCAATTTACGCAACAAATTGACTCAGATGGTGAAATCGCACCCCACAGAAACGACCGCTTTATGCACCGCGATTAGCTCAGGCAGCCAACCGCAACATCGGCAAGCCCTGAATACGATGGTCTTAGAAAATTTGCAGACACTCGCGGCTGTGGAATCCAGCCGACCGCCGCAAAAACCGGTATACTCCTCCGCACGTTCAAAACCCAGGAGTCTAATCCCTCTAGGATCCTGGATCTTTGCGGGAATGACCGGTGAATACGATACTGAATACGACAACCCATCTGCCGAGGAACCCCTCCGCCGTGGAGGCCCGTACCCGACGTCGTTGGTGTCGACAGACGCGGCATTGGGACAAGGCCCCGGCGGCGCCTTGTCTAGCGAAGAAAGTGAAAGTGAAGGGGAAGGTTAACTCCCCCACTTCCTCATAACGATCACTGCGGTTTAGGACCCCTCAAAAAACTCCCGAATGGTTGCCGCCACATAGGCCTGCTGCTCTTTGGTAAGCTCCGCATAAATCGGAATAGACAGTACTTCTTGAGCGGCAGCCTCGGCGTTGGGAAAATCCCCGACCTGATACCCCAACGAGGCAAAACATTCTTGCAAGTGGAGTGGCACCGGATAATACACCGAGTTCCCGACCTTCGCCGCATTTAATGCCGAAATCAAGCCATCTCTTTTTTTGGTTTTGACTGTGTATTGATTGTAAATCATCCGCCCCGGCGTCCGATCAACCGGCAGAGTGAGACCAGGAATGCCCGCCAACAAGTCGTTGTACAACACGCCATTGTTGATTCGTTGGATATGCTGGTTTTCCAATTCTTGCAATTTCACCAAAAGCACCGCGGCTTGAATGGTATCCAATCGAAAGTTTCCTCCGACCAACTCATGATAATACCGATGCTTCGCACCGTGCACCCGCAAAACAGTCAAAGTCTCCGCCAATTCGCTATCGGTGGTCGTTACTGCACCACCATCGCCACAACACCCTAAATTTTTACTCGGGAAAAATGAAAAACAGCCAATATGCCCAATCGATCCCGACCGACGGGAAACCCCGTCCCGGCCCCGATACTCTGCACCAATCGACTGTGCCGAATCTTCGATGACCTTCAAATTATAGCGCGCCGCTAAATCCATAATCGGATCCATATCCGCCATTTGTCCAAACAAATGAACCGGAATGATTGCCTTGGTTTTCGAGGTAATTTTTGCCTCAATTTGAGACGCATCAATATTAAACGTCTCCGGATCAATATCCACAAAAACCGGCGTCGCCCCCACTCGGGCAATGGATCCCGCCGTCGCAAAAAAACTAAACGGAGAGGTTATTACCTCATCACCAACCCCCACCCCAATCGCCATCAGGGCCAATACAAGCGCATCAGTTCCGGACGATACCCCAATCGTATGGGGCACTTGGCAATACTCAGACAACGCCAGCTCCAGTTCAGCCACCTGAGGTCCCATTACAAATTGCTTGGACTGAACTACTCGGGTAATCGCCTCAATAACATTGGCTTCCACCGGTAGATATTGTGCGTTAAGGTCCAGCATCGGAACATGGGTCACCGTTAATGTCGTCACAAAGTCGCTCCTCAATCAGAGATTAAATTAAATACCAGTTCAAAAATACGCTTGAAGTGCCTTTACTTCCATTTTTCGATTCATATAGTCATCGATCGCCTGAACCGTCGCCGATGCCCCTGACATCGTGGTAACCACCGGCACATTCAACTGCAGCGCAGTCTGACGAATAATGACTTCATCCTTCATCGGATTTTTACCGCTAGGGGTATTAATGATCAGCTGAATTTCACCATTTTTAATGGCGTCCACAATATTGGGACGCCCTTCATATACTTTATAAATAGGGACCGCCGACAACCCAACCGACTCCAAATATTTGGCGGTTCCTGTGGTTGCCACCAACTCAAATCCCATATCAGACAACGCACGCGCCACCGCTTCCAATTTAGGTTTATCTCTACTTTTGACACTCAAAAAGACCCGTCCAGAGGTGGGGATCTGTTGCCCCGCCGCCAACTGAGACTTCAGATAGGCCATCCCAAAATTGGAATCCAACCCCATGACTTCCCCGGTGGACTTCATTTCAGGCCCCAATAGAATATCGACGCCAGGAAACTTGTTAAATGGAAATACCGCTTCTTTTACTGCCGTATGCGTCATAACGGGCACAACAATACCCAATTCTTGAATCGACTTGCCCAAAATAACCTTGGTGGCCAATTTCGCCCATGGAATTCCGGTTGCTTTACTCACAAATGGAACCGTCCGCGACGCCCTTGGGTTCACTTCAAGAATATAAATTGTCCCGTCTTTTACAGCGAACTGAATATTCATCAACCCAATAACCGCCAGTTCCAGCGCGATGTCCCGCGTCGCCGATTTGATCGCCGTTATCACATCCGCATCCAACGAATGGGGTGGCAGAGAACAGGCAGAGTCCCCTGAATGAATCCCCGCCTCTTCGATATGTTCCATGACTCCCGCAATGACGACGTCGACTCCGTCACATAACGCATCAACGTCCACTTCAATGGCATCCTCTAAATACTCATCGACTAGAAGCGGCTTTGCCAAGGAAATTTCAACCTGACCCGACTTCATATATCGCGTGAGTTCTTCGTCCGAATACACGATCTCCATCGATGCCCCGCCCAAGACATAGGACGGTCGGACCAAAACCGGATACCCAATTCCATTGGCGACCCGTAACGCATCCACCAGTGACACAACAATCCCGTTCTTTGGCTGCTGAAGGCCTAACTTGGTAATCATATGTTGAAATTTATCGCGATCCTCAGCGATATCGATACTGGCTGACGATGTACCCAATACCTTTACGCCCGCCTTTTCTAGCTCCCCCGATAAATTTAACGGGGTTTGTCCCCCAAATTGAACGATCACGCCAAGCGGCTTTTCGCGCTCATAAATATTCAGAACGTCCTCAAATGTCAGCGGTTCAAAATAAAGTTTGTCGGAAATATCATAGTCTGTGGATACCGTTTCTGGATTGGAATTAACCATAATACTTTCCATGCCTTCTTCCCGAATCGAAAACGAGGCATGAACACAACAATAATCAAATTCAATCCCTTGCCCGATCCGATTCGGTCCGCCACCCAAAATCATTACTTTGGATTGATCTGAAATCCGGCCTTCATCTTCAACCTCATAAGTCGAATAAAAATACGGTGTAACCGATTCAAATTCTGCAGCACAGGTATCCACCAATTTATACGTCGGTAATACACCCGCCGCTTCGCGCAACATCCGGATATCCAATTCAGAGTCCTTGCCTAACAAAAACGCAAGTTGTTTATCCGAAAAACCCCATTCCTTTGCCCGGCGCAACGACGCAGCACTGGTCGTTATTTTGGGGGCCTCCGTGATCAGCTGCCACATTTGAACCAAAAACCAGGGGTCGATTTTGGTATAATCGTGAACTTGGCTTACCGAATATCCGTTACGCAACGCATAATGGATATAATCCACCCGGTCTGGATTCGGCGTCACCAATTTTGAAATCAACGTCGCTTCATCCACCGACTCTAAATCTTTTCCATCAAAACCAAACCCAAATCGTTTCGTCTCAAGGGATCGCAACGCTTTCTGAAACGCTTCTTTAAACGTTCGCCCAATTGACATCGCCTCGCCCACCGACTTCATCGAGGTGCCCAAGACAGGATTGGTCTGAGGAAACTTCTCAAAATTGAACCGTGGAATTTTAACCACACAATAGTCGATCGACGGCTCAAAACAGGCCGGTGTTTTTCGAGTAATGTCGTTCAACAACTCGTCCAACGTATACCCAACCGATAACTTGGCGGCAAACTTCGCGATTGGAAACCCTGTGGCTTTAGACGCCAATGCAGAACTACGGGACACGCGAGGATTCATCTCGATGACAATGACTCGGCCATCTTTTGGGTTGACTGCAAACTGTACGTTCGAGCCCCCGGTTTCAACACCAATTTCTCTTAAAATCGCAATTGATGCATCCCGAAGTGCCTGATATTCAATATCCGACAACGTTTGGGCGGGTGCCACCGTAATTGAGTCGCCGGTATGCACGCCCATCGGATCGAGATTCTCAATCGAGCAAATAATCACGACGTTATCGTTCTTATCCCGCATGACTTCGAGCTCATATTCTTTCCAGCCCAAAATGGATTCCTCGATTAACACCTCAGATGTCACACTGCTGCGCAAACCGGATCCCACGATCGCCTCCAATTCTTCCATATTGTAAGCGATCCCGCCCCCAGTTCCGCCCATCGTAAACGACGGCCGAACGACACAGGGAAACCCTAACTCAAGGGCTGCATTTTTCGCTTCATCCAACGAATAGGCCACCGACGATTTCGCCGATTGAAGTCCAATTTTATCCATTGCCTTCTTAAAGGCGCGGCGATCTTCTGCTTTTTCAATCGATTTGGCGTTTGCCCCAATCATTTCCACATTAAACGCCGCCAAAATACCCCGCTTATTAAGCTCCATCGCCAAATTAAGGGCCGTCTGGCCACCCAAGGTGGGCAATATCGCATCCGGTTTTTCACGTTCAATAATCTTGGTCAACACTTCAGGAGTCAACGGCTCAATATACGTCCGATCCGCCAAGCTGGGATCAGTCATAATCGTTGCGGGGTTGGAGTTCACCAACACCACTTCATACCCCTCTTCCCGTAACGCTTTACAGGCCTGGGTCCCTGAATAATCAAATTCACACGCCTGCCCAATGACAATGGGCCCCGATCCAATGAGTAAAATTCGCTTAATATCGGTTCTTTTCGGCATATAATTTAATTTTCCTTGTTCCTAAAGAATATTTTCCTTTATCCTTCACTTTAAGAGGATATTTACCATCAAAACACCCGGTACAAAAATCCCCAGGGCCGTACGCAGTCACGGCATTTAGCATCAGCGTCTTGCTCAAATACCCAATACTATCCGCCCCCACGTACTTCAAAATCTCATCAACTGTCTTCTGAGCAGCGATTAACTTCTCCCGCTTCGGGGTATCAATCCCAAAATGACAGGGATGGGTTATCGGCGGCGAAGAAATCCGGAGATGGACTTCTTTTGCACCAGCCTGACGAATCGCAGCAACCCGTTGCTTTGAAGTGGTCCCCCTCACCAACGAATCGTCCACCACGATCACGCGTTTCCCCTCAAGAACTGACCGAATCGGATTAAGCTTCACTTTAACCGCAAAATCCCGAATCTTTTGCGTTGGCTGAATAAACGTCCGGCCCACATAATGATTGCGGGTCATTCCAATTTCAAATGGAATCCCCGACTGCTCAGCGTAGCCTAATGCCGCACTATTCCCGGAATCTGGGATTGCCATAACTAAGTCGGCATCAACCGGATATTCTGCTGCCAGTGCGCGCCCAAAAGCCTTACGCACCAAATGGACCGTCTCTCCAAAGACGTGACTATCTGGCCGAGCAAAATAAACATGTTCAAATACGCAAAATGCATTGCGCGTTTGCTTCAGAATCTTTGTGGACGAAATTCCCGTTTTATCAATCAAAATAATTTCGCCAGGTTCAATTTCCCGAATATACGTCGCACCGATCAAGTCAAACGCGCACGTCTCAGAGGCCACCACATACCCCTCACCTAACCGCCCTAAAACCAACGGACGAAACCCATAAGTATCTCGCGCCGCCACCAAGTATTTTTCGCCCAAAAGAACCAACGAAAAAGCGCCTTCAACCTGAGCCAACACTTCCTGAAACACGTCCAGGGGCTTGGTCAATTTTGACCGAGAAATTAAATGCAACAGAACTTCGGTGTCTACCGTGGTCTGAAACAACGCACCATCTGATTTGAGCTGATTATAAATGGTATATGCGTTTGTTAAATTGCCATTATGGGCGACCGCAATCTTACCCTTAGAGGTTTTGGTATAAAGCGGTTGAACGTTATTGAGCATCGACGCGCCCGTCGTCGAATACCTCACATGGCCAACACCTGACTGGCCTTTCAAATGGGACAAATTATCCGGATTAAAAATCTCAGACACCAACCCCATATCTTTCACAACATAGAAATTAGAAGCATCCGCCGTCACAATACCGGCACTTTCTTGGCCCCGGTGCTGCAACGAATACAGACCTAAATAGCAAATTTGCGCCGCTTCTTTACACCCCCACGCTCCGAACACGCCACATTCATCCCGGAAAACATCGTCGTCATGGGTCATTTTTTGGCCTCTCGATGGCGTTTCATTAGGTCTACAAAATTTCTAAATAAATATTTCGAATCATGAGGGCCAGGCGCTGCCTCAGGATGATATTGAACTGAAAATGCGGGATAATGCCGATGGCTAAACCCTTCAACGGTCTGATCATTGAGATTGATATGGGTAATTTCAATATCCGCCGCTGAAAGCGACTCAATATCGACACAAAACCCATGGTTCTGAGACGTAATTTCAACATGCCCCGTCTTCATATTTTTTACAGGATGATTCGCACCATGATGCCCAAATTTTAATTTATACGTCCGTCCACCCAACGCCAACCACAGCAACTGGTGCCCCAAGCAAATCCCAAAAATCGGAATCTTCCCCAACAGCTCTTTAATCGTCTTAATTGCACCGACTACCGGTTCAGGATCACCCGGTCCATTCGACAAAAACACCCCATCAAACTCTTGGGCTAAAATCTCGCTTGCATCGATGGTGCTGGGGAACACGGTACAATCACATCCATGCTCAGCAAAAATCCGAAGAATATTATACTTAACACCGGTGTCGATCACCGCCACCCGATACTGAGGAGTATGCCCCCCCATTCGCCATTGATACGATCCAGACGCCGACACTTTATCGGCTAAATTCAGCCCCTGCATCGACGGAGACGATTTGATACGACGTAACGCAACCTCAATCGGTTCCGCCGAAGTGGTCAACAAGGTGCGTTGAGCCCCATGATCCCGAAGGTATCGGGTAATCGCTCGTGTATCTAACCCTTCAACACCCATCACGTTGTTCTGTTCCAAATACGTCTTTAGCGTCATTTTTGAGCGCCAATTGCTAGGAAAATCGATATATTCCTTGACCAACAATGCCTCTAAAAACAACCCTCTGGACTCAACATCTTCGGTATTAATCCCATAACTACCAATCATCGGGTAGGTCATCAATACCATCTGCCCACAATATGAGGGATCCGTTAAAACTTCTTGATATCCCGACATCGCCGTATTAAAAACGACTTCGCCAAACCGCTCTCCAGCACAGGCAAAAGCCCGGCCAAAAAACACCGTACCATCTTCAAATATTAATCGAGCGTCCATGAAAACCCTATCTATCCGGGCCTATCCGGGGATGTCATTATGCAAATTATGTTTCAGGGCCATGTTATCCGGTTTTACGTGTTTTTGAAAGCGACCTCGACAAAAATAATGCGCGCACCAAGATAGGACTCACAGAAAGCACCAAAATACCCATGACTACCGCGACCATGTTGTGGGCAACCCAGGGAATGGTTCCAAAAAAATAACCACCGAAACCAAATAGCCCCACCCAAACAACCGAGCCAATGATGTTGTAAATCGCAAATTTTGTACTATTCATGCCGCCCAATCCCGCAAAAAAAGGCGCAAATGTCCTAATAATCGGGAAAAATCGCGCGACCACAATGGTTGCGCCACCATATTTCTCAAAATACACTCGGGTTTTATCAACATGCTTAAGATTTACAAAGGGGATCTTACTGTCGCCAAACCGTTGCGCAGCCCACCGCCCAACCCAATAGTTAAGCGTCGCACCGAAAAACGAAGAAACCACTAACACGGCCAAGAGTATCTCCAAATCGAGGCTACCTCTCGCGGCAAACGCGCCGCAGACAAATATGAGGGAGTCTCCAGGGAGAAAGGGAACCAGGATTACACCATTCTCCACAAAAACTATAGCCGCCAAAATGGCGTAGGTAAGCTCGTGATATTGTGATATAAACCACGCCAGATGGGTGTCAATATGTAACACCCACCCCAACAATTCCCGACTAATCCCCATCCTTAGCTAAGGATGGTCACGACACACCGACCACCCTCAACGCGAACTAGGCCAGATTGATAGGTGTACGATTTGGAAACGCCAGCGTCCGTCACAACAAACCCACCTTCTTGTAGGATGGATATCAACGGCGCGTGTCCCGCTTGAAGGGTTAGAACCGATAAAGTATCCGAAAATACCAAGCGGTCCGCATGCCCTTCCTCAGATTGAGTACTTAAAAAGTTAATTTTGTACGCGAGTTTGCTCATAGCTTTGTACCACTTCTTCGATCATGCCCTTCATGTAGAAGTATTGCTCAGGAATATGGTCATATTTCCCTTCACAAATGCCTTCAAACCCACTTAGGGTATCTTCTAATTTAACGTATTTCCCAGGTAACCCAGTAAAGAATTCAGCAACAAAAAATGGCTGAGATAAAAACATCTGAATCTTACGTGCCCGATTTACGATTTGTTTATCTTCATCAGACAACTCAGAGGTCCCCAAAATAGAGATGATATCTTGAAGTTCTTTGTACCGTTGAAGAATCGCCAATACCCGCTGAGCAATTCCATAATGACGTTTTCCAACGTATGACGGATCCATTACTCGTGAAGTCGATGCCAACGGATCTACCGCGGGGTAAATACCTTGTTCAACAATCTTACGGGATAATACTGTCGAACAATCCAAGTGACTAAAAATAGCCACGGTCCCTGGATCGGTGATATCGTCCGCAGGAACATATACCGCCTGAATCGAGGTGATAAATCCTTTTTTGGTCGATACGATCCGTTCTTGGAATCGACCGACTTCCGCGTTCAATGTGGGTTGATACCCTACCGCTGACGGCATCCGTCCTAACAATGTCGATACTTCAGAACCCGCTTGAACAAACCGAAAAATATTATCCAAAAAGAACAATACGTCTTGCCCTTTTACATCTCGGAAATACTCCGCCTGAGTCAACGCTGCAAGACCCGCGATCTGACGGGATCCCGGAAGTTCACCCATCTGACCAAACAGCAGTACAGTGTTATCGATAACACCCGACTCGTTCATTTCAATCCACAAATCGTTACCTTCACGACTTCGTTCACCGACACCTGCGAACACCGAAATTCCACCGTGATGTTTTGCCATGTTATGAATAAGCTCTTGAATAATAACGGTCTTACCGACTCCGGCTCCACCGAAGAGGCCGGTTTTTCCACCTTTAATATACGGTGCGATAAGGTCAATAACCTTGATACCCGTTTCAAAGGTTTGATTATCTACCTGAATTACTTCGAATAAAGGTGCATCCCGACGGACACTAACGTAATCCACATCTTTAAGTTCGCCCTTGTTATCCAACGGTTCGCCCAATACGTTAAAAAGGCGCCCCAACGTCGCTTCGCCAACAGGAACTGTCAGCGTATTCTGGATATCCAATACCTGGGCGCCTCGCCGAACACCTTCGGTCGGTGTAATCGCGATAGACCGCACGATATTTCCTTCAAGCTGCATTGCAACTTCACTAATAACCGTCGATGTTTTACCGTTTCGCTCTATAGTAATTTCCAACCGATTCCGAACTCTTGGAATAGAATCATAGGGAAACTCCGAATCAATAACAGGACCAATAACCTGAACTACCCTACCAAAATTTTGACTCATACTGATCTCCTTCATCTTTCCTTTGATAAGGCTTTAAATGTACTAATAATTTCAGACACTTCTTGCGTAATCCCCGCTTGCCGCTGTTTATTCAACTCAATCAGCAATTCCTCAGTCAAGGATTTTACATTATCAACGGCGCTCTTCATTAACAAAAACCGCTGACTAAATTCTGAACTCGCCGCACTTCGAATCACTTTCAACATCTTAAGGTAATAATATTGTTGAAATAATGCTTCAAATGTAAACAAGGCAGGCTGCTCAACAAAATGTGGAACGCTCAATTTAAGTTCACTATATGGAGGAAACTCTTCTCGGGACGGGGGAAAAAACTCCTCCACAACCACCCGTTGGGTCACAATAGATTTAAACCCAAAATACACCAAGTGAACCCGGGCGCCACTTTTAACGTATTGCTGCACAACATTGAATACACCGCGAGATTCGCTCTCGGAAAAAATATCCTTTTCAGAAGCTTCGAAGGTCGTATTCGTCAGCGAATATCGCTTTAATACGTCCTTCGCTTTTTTCCCCAAACATACTTTTGGAACGGAACTAAAATCCAACCCCTTTGACTTACACAACGCCAACGCCGCATTTAAAATATCTTGATTGTAAGAGCCACAAAACCCACGATTCGAAAACACCACAACAAGAACATCGTGAGAGCCAACAAACTCAGGTTGCACCAATCGGTTATAAAACGATTCATCTTCAGTGACCAGATACCGAAGCGCAGACGATACCTCGTCTGTCGCATCGGTGATTCGTGCCAACCCAGAAATAATCCGCTTTAACCGAGAAATAGTTACAATTTGCATCGCATACGTAATGTTATGGATACTCTTCAAACCTTCGATTCGCGATTTTAACTCATAAACTTCGGGCATCGACGATCCTTTACTTCAACTCAACGAGCAACGCGTCAATATGTGCCCGTATCTTTTGCTCAGACTCAGGCGAAAATTTACTGGTCTCCCGAATGACCTTAAGAACTTCGGAATCGGTATTCCGAATCCGTTCTAAAAGATCTAATTCAAATTTCTTAACAACCGTGAGATCAAGGTGTTCGATCATATTGGACGTCGATAAGAAAATACTGACCACTTGTTCTTCAACTGGCATTGGAACGTTTTTATCTTGTTTTAAGATCTCAACCAAAATCATCCCACGCTTTAGCTGTTGTTGAGTCTCAGCATCCAACTCAGACGCAAATGCGGTAAACGATTCTTTTTCTCTAAATCGCGCTAACTCCAACCGCAATTTACCAGACAACTTCCGAATCGCTTCAATTTGAGCTTTCCCCCCGACCCGGGATACCGAAATACCTGCGTTAATTGCCGGTCTAAAGCCTGCATAGAACAAGTCAGACTGAAGAAAAATTTGACCATCAGTGATTGAAATAACATTGGTAGGAACATAGGTCGAAACGTCGCCACGCTGTGTTTCAATGATTGGAAGTGACGTAATAGACGCCCCACCCAACTCTTTTGACAACCGTGCTGACCGTTCTAACAAACGTGAGTGAAGATAAAAAATATCCCCTGGAAACGCTTCCCGTCCTGGGGGGCGCTTCAGCAACAAAGAAATCTGACGGTAAGCGTTAGCGTGTTTGGTCAAATCATCATAAATGATCAACACGTCTTTATGGTGATTGTACATAAACTCTTCGCCCATCGCAGTTCCCGAAAAGGGTGCCAACCACTGCATTGCAGCGGGATCATCGGCAGACGCATCCACCACAATCGTGTAAGGCATCGCACCATGTTTGGTTAAGGTTTCGACAACCTCAACAATCGACGCGGATTTCTTACCAATTGCAACGTAAATACATACCATATCGGCATTTTTTTGATTGATAATAGTATCAATTGCCAACGTGGTCTTTCCGGTTTGCCGGTCACCAATAATCAATTCCCGTTGCCCACGGCCAATAGGAATCAACGCATCGACAACTTTATACCCGGTTTGAAGTGGCTGCTCAACCGGTGTCCGATCAAGAACACCAGGAACTGCCGTTTCTACCGGACGGAATCGATCGGTAACGATTGGACCTTTACCATCAATTGGAATTCCAACCGCATTAACTACCCGACCCAACAACGCGGGCCCCACCGGAACTTCCATAATCCGGCTGGTACATTTGGCCCAGTCACCGATACTTACCTCGGTTTTTTTGCCCAAAATGATAACGACAACTTGACTGGCTTCAAGATTAAAAACAATGCCAAATACTTTATTGGGGAACTCTAACATCTCTCCCAACATCGCACTGGGCAAGCCAGTAATACGCGCGATACCGTCGGCTGTTTCAACAACAGACCCGACTTCATCGCCTTCCGCTTTGAACGAAAATTGTTCTAAACGGTTTTTAATCAACGACGATATTTCTTGTTGATCCACTTTCATTAGGTCTTCTCCATCAAATAAGATTTAAATTCAGATAACTGGCGTTTAATTGAAAAGTCATAGACCTTCCCATTCGGAAGCAGAAAAACACTGCCTGCGATCAAGGTACTATCCACATCATTACGAAGAACCACGGACTGACCCAATGTGGAGGACAGTCGCCCCTGCAGTTCGGTTAACGCCATTTCTTCCAACGAAATGGATGTTGCAAGAACCACCAAATAACGCCCCGTTCGCTCGCTAATCATACCGGTAAATTTATCAGATATCTGTTGAATCTGATTAAAATACCCTTCTGACAGAATCACGAATAACAGTTCAATAAAGGTTTGCGCTACAGAAAATCCACTTAAGGACACTACCTGCTGCACACGCTCCTCTATCGGCACCTGAGTTGAGCGAATAAATCCCCTAAACTCAAAATTTGTCTTAAACAATAATGCGAGTTGAACAAGATCAGCCTCGACCTTATCCAGCTCGTTCCGTCGCTCTGAACGCGCATACAGTTCCCCAAACTCTAAATTCAACTGAGCACTCATGAACGAAATGAACTCTCGAACTCAGCAATGTCTGCACGAATTATATCCATATGCCCCGCGTCGGCTACTTCACGCTTCAAAATCTTTGTAGTGGCAGAAACAATTAAATCGGCCGCATGTGCCTTTACATCATCAATTGCCTTCATTCTTTCAGACGAAATCTCGCCCTGAACCCCTGACAAGATCTGTTGTTTTTCCTGAATCAATTTTTGAACTTCCTGCCGCCTTAATTCTTCAGCCTCTTTTTGTGCTTTAGCCACAATATCTGTCGCCGATTTTTCTGCGCTCGCCACTTTTTCACGGTATTCCGCGATCAGACGATCTGACTCCTGAATTTTTTGATCCAACTCGATCAACAATGCGTTACGCTTATCTTCGCTCTCGTCGACCATCTTATAAAAAGAAGGCAAAGCAAATCGATGCACCAGCACCAGCAAAATAACAAAATTAATCACCGTCCAAATGGCGGTGTTCGCTTCAAATCCAATACTAGATGACATTGATTTTCTTCACCTTCTTAATGTAATTAACTATCGACTAGCTATTGATAATCGAAAAAGATACGACCAATGCATAAAGGGCAATTGCTTCAATAAAAGCAAAACCGATAAACATCAATACTCTAAACGTACCTACCATATCCGGCTGACGAGTTATACTATCCAACGTTTTGTAATAAACGATGGCGAGTGAAAGACTCACTCCTAAAGCTGCTAACGCGATTGAAATCCCTGCTCCGATTGCATTCATGAAAATCCTCCTAAAAAATTGGGGTTAAAATTGGGGTAAAGTTGTTGGCCTAATGGGCCCCGTGTGCAGCATCGCTGATGTAGAATGAAGCGAGATATGTGAAAATGAACGCCTGGATAAAGGCTACAAATATCTCGAACATCGACAACAGAACGACACCAGCAAACGGTAACAACTTCAAAAGTGGAAAGGTCGCAGCGCTGATGAGGCCTAAAAAAATGAGCATCACGCTATGACCGGCAAACATATTAGCAAACAACCGAACCGCCAAAGAAAATGGACGAGCCAACTGACTAATAATCTCAAGGGGAATAATAAAAGGAAGCATCGGCCATGGAATTCCACTCGGCACCAACGCCTTTAAGTGTCCAAATCCATGACAATAAACACCCACCGCTTGCGCTAATAAAAACACAAGGACAGCCATTGCCGCAGTAACGCTAATGCTCCCAGTCGGCGACTCCGAGAACGGAATCAAACCTGAAACATTACAGAAAAATATAAACAAAAACAAAGTCGCGAGAAACGAAAACCAAATCGTTTTCTTTGTATGCAAACTACTCGCAAATGCATCTTGGATAAAATCAAACAGGAACCGCTCAACGCGCCGAACAGATTTGAAAAAATTAGCAAGAAACAAAAACGAAAAAACAACGGCACAAACGCCCCACATCACGGCAATTGTTTTAGTAACACTCATATCCTGCCCATAGACAGACCAGTGCATTAGGACGGTAGGTGCATGTTCGGCAGCCATCGAGAGATCCTTTAAAGTGAAAATAATTTATCGAAAAGAATCGCAAAGAACCGAAAGACAAATCAACACAAGTTCCCGCGTGAATATGCATAAAATATACCGTACCAAGGTTGGATCTTGCAACTACTCTGTGCGCCTCGCACCCGATATTAATTTCATTACCTAATGCATCAAGGGGAGAATGGCCCGCTCGCCGCAGGCCCTTCGTCCCCTTGGACCCCTCAACCCTCGGCCGACGCCTTCAACTCGCACAAACCACTTAGGAATCCCGGAAATTTTGGACTTTTTGATTATTATCATCAACTTAATTAACTGACTCGGATCGCCCAAAATCCCCGCTCATCCTGCACTTCATTGTGCTCAGACATATCGGCTAATAAGGAAATATCTGGCTGCGCCAGGATTTTAGAACACCCCAACATCTCGAATAACGACCAAAAAAAAGATCGAATAAAATGCCCAAGATGCAATATCTCTCGTAACGCGCAGACGGAACCTTCCTAATGGCAAAAAAAAAAGATCGAATAAAATGCCCAAGATGTGACATTTCTCGTAGCGCGCTGTGTAGCGGAAGCTACATAAGCGATGCGAAAATGGTGCAGATTGGATATTTTATTCGATCTTAAGGGGGAGGGCTGAGCAGTGTGAGTTGAGCATAAGGGGGAAACTCTTACTCTCTTATTCAGCCCTAGGCGGTTAAGCGAAATTAATCGCTCGCAAATAATTATCGTAATCAAAAGAAAAAAATTTCAGTGAATTTTTATGATACGTTATAGGACCTCTATTCACATCCATTCCCGAGCTCGAATACAGGCGACGGAGTGCCCATCCGTAACCAATTCCAACGCGGGATCAGTAATGCGGCAGGCATTCGTCACCATGGGACACCGCGGATGAAACCGGCAGCCTGTCGGAAGATGGGCCGGACTCGGGATATCCCCAGAAATTACTGCAGGACGACTGCGCCGATCAGGATCCGGAACCGGAATGGCTGAAATCAAGGCTTGAGTATACGGATGCGCCGGGGCTTTAAAAATTTGATGGGGCGTCCCTGATTCAACAATGCGACCCAGATACATGATCAGTATACGGTCACAAAATTGGGCAATAATCCCGAGGTCATGAGAAATCAATAAAATTGACAATTGATAGTCGTCCCGCAGCCCATTGAGCAATGCTAAGACCTGAGCCTGAATAGTAACGTCCAATGACGCCGTCGGCTCGTCAGCAATGATCAACCGAGGCTTCATTGCCAGAGTCAATGCAATCATAATTCGCTGACACATTCCCAAAGAAAATTGATGAGGATAATCATCCAGCCGCTCAAGCGCATCCGGTATTTTAACCTTCGTTAGCAATTCAACCGCAACCGCCCTGGCTTGAGCGACGGGGACCCGCTGATGCAGAACAATGGTCTCGATTAATTGGCTTCCAATTGTAAATACAGGGTTGAGTGAGGCCAGTGGATTTTGAAAAATCATGCCCACATCGCGACCCAAAAACTGCCGATGCGCAGCCGGAGACATCGTCAATACATCTGCCCCATTCCACCGAACCGAGCCAGACACTGTCGCGTTACCCGACAATAGGTTCATCGCGGACAACGCAGTCACACTTTTCCCGGAACCCGACTCTCCAACAAGACCCAACACTTCGTTGGTATGCACCTCAAATGAGACGCCGTCTACCGCTCGAATCCGTTGTTTTCCGTTCAAAAAATCTGTCGTCAAATTCGTTACTTCTAGCAAATTAGAACCCCTAGGCTATGGAATAGTGCGAGCATATCATATACAAAGAAGTGATATGCAACGTCTATCCGAGACCACGGTCACCGCAGTCAAATCCGTCCAAGATATCGTGGGAATTATCCAAGACTACGTCAAGCTCAAACGTCGTGGTCGCCATTACGTCGGCCTCTGCCCGTTTCATTCCGAACGGACGCCGTCATTTACGGTCAGTCCCGACAAACATCTGTGGCATTGTTTTGGATGCCAGGAATCCGGCGACCATATCGGATTTCTGATGAAAATCGATCACCTGTCGTTCACTGAGGCCATCGAACATATCGCCGTCAGGATGGGGATCGCCGTCGAATGGGAGGAGTTGTCACCCGAGGCGGCCCAATTTGACCAAGAAATGAACCAACTTCGGGCTCAGCTGACCATGGCTCGTGATTATTATCGAACCCAGTACCCCAATAGCCCTGCCCTATCCTATATAGAATCACGTGGAATCGACCCTGAAATTGGACGCCATTTTGGCATTGGATATTCACCCGATCCATTCGGACTGATTCGCCATCTGCAAGCCAATGGATTTTCAGACGACACGATCCAAACTTCTGGCATCGCAATTCACGTCCAAGGAAAATTGCAGGACCGCTTCGCCGGACGGGTTGTGTTTCCAATTGTTGACGATCGCGGGCGAACCATTGGATTTGGCGGACGTGTCCTGACTGCCCAGAGTTCAGGCCCCAAATATATCAACTCGGATGAAACCCGCGCTTTCGCCAAACGCCGGGTGCTTTACGGCCTCGACCATGCCAAAACAGCCATCCGAAAAATGGGGAGTGCCGTCGTTATGGAAGGGTATCTCGATGTTATTATCGCCCATCAATATGGATTTACCCACTCGGTGGCCGCGCTGGGAACGGCATTTAGTGTGGATCACGCTCGGGTCCTTTCACGACTTACGTCTACCGTGGTCACGGCACTCGACCAAGACGAGGCAGGAATGACCGCAACTGAGCGGGTCTATGACCATTGCAATGCATTGGGAATCGCCGTTCGAGTCTCCACATTTGCCGAAAAGGATCCGGCGGACGTGTTGACCCATCAAGGGCGTGACTACTTTGAAGATCGCCTCACCGAAAGTATTTCATTTACCGAATTCAAATTTAAGCGTTTGGTTCAGGAGCTCCCTCCCACCCGAATCGAAAACGTGTCCAAAATTATTGAAACGATGATTCCGTACCTCCGGAAAGAGACGGACATTGTCATTCAACGACACTATGCACGACGCATCGCATCCCTCCTCAAAGTTGAGCCTGACTTGGTGTTGGCAAAACTGGCCTCCTTCGGCTATACTCCCGCGCCTAAGCGGTTCTATATAGCCTCCACAAACAAAAAAACAAAATACCAATTAGCTGAGGAAACCCTCCTCTTCTCGATGGCGACAAGCATCACCGACCGGGCGCGTATTTTGGAATCGGTACAAATTTCCGAATTCCATACCCCCGAATACCGGGCTGTCGCGAGCCTTATGTGCCAGTTTCCGTTCACAGACCGCGAATTGATTGATGCGTTACCGATGGATGACTCTCGCAATACGTTGAGTCGGATATTGGTTGAACGTGCCAGCGATGGTCCCGGGTCCATTGATGAATGTATTCGCATGATTCAACGGTATCCGATGGAGCAACGTGTCCTGGAAATTAAAGGCCAGCTTAAAACACTGGATGCGGAGGGGAAGGATCACGCTGTTGAACCCTTGCTCACCGAGCTTCAAGCGATAATAAAGGTACTCGAGGAGGGCTAAATGTCCGATACCCAAATAATATATGCAAATGATCAAGAAATTGATCTCGCCAATTGTACGTCCGATGAACCCGAAACACTGGAACAATCCCCTATCGATTCATCGGCCCTTTCAACCAAATCCGATCCTGACGAAGAATTTGTGGCTGAAGCCGATTTTAGTTCCCAAGCCGCTACCCATTTTTCGACCACCACCGACCAACTACTCGGATATTATTTAAAAGAGGTGGGAATTAATCCCCTCCTGAACAAAGATAGCGAAGTCCATTTGGCGAACCAAATCCAAGATGGCTGCGCCAATGCAAAGGAAAAAATGATCCTGTCCAACCTCCGGTTGGTTGTGAGTATTGCCAAAAATTTTGCGGGACGGGGCATTACGTTTATGGACCTGATCCAAGAAGGCAATATCGGCCTCATTCGTGCGGTTGAGAAATTTGACCATACCAAAGGGTTCAAATTCAGCACCTACGCCACTTGGTGGATTCGCCAGGCAATGATGAGGGCTATCGCTGACCAGGCACGGGTGATTCGAATCCCCGTTCACCTGAACGACGCATTCCAGCGAGTCAAACGGTCAACCCAAGAATTAATTCAAGAACTCCAACGAAAACCAACGGAACAAGAAATTTGTGACCGTGCCCAAATCTCGATCGAACGACTTCGGGAACTTCTCCAATTTTCACAATACCCCTTGGCAATCGAAACCCCTGTTGGCGACGATTCTTCCACGCTAGCAGACTTTATCCCCGATGCATCATCGGTTGGAATCGACGAAAATGCAGAAAAAAATATTTTGAGAGAAATGTTAGAGGCCAGCATGGACATCTCCCTTAATGAACGTGAACGGATGGTAATTACCTTGCGCTTTGGACTACAAGACGGCGTCACCAAAACACTAGAAGATGTGGGACGGATTTTTGGGGTCACCAAAGAGAGGGTCCGCCAGATCGAAACACGTGCCCTTGAAAAATTAGGAATGCCCAAATATCGCGCCGGTTTGGAAGAGTTTATTCAGGCCGCATAGGGCGACATCACCCCCCGCCCCCCTCTCCAAATGTGTTTGGAAAGGGGGAATCCAGTCCTTAAACCGTGGCTTTCATTTCCGGAGAGAACCGGGCCGCAGCGACCAACGGGTTCACCATCATCGGCGCTGCCACCGCAGTTGTCGCTGGCCAATTGTGGGCGGGCGACGCATCCGCAATCGCCCTTACACTCCGGTTCCACGGCATGCGAGACAATGATAGACATCCACAGGCCCCACGGCACCCACATTTTGATTCCGGTAGGGTTGGGCTACACAGCGCCCGCCGGGTATCCGAATCCATCGATGCTTCAATCATTTTGTAGGCCAACTCGGTATTTACGATGACATACGCCAAGTCCGTATTCATCGCGACTCTCTCCATGGACTGGAAATGGTGGAGCATATTACTGAGTGAAGTTGATAAATTTTTCAACACAGATGATCGTGTCTCTCGCGGCATTTTAGGCGCTAATTCTCGTCGACCTGATTTTTCTGGGGAACCAGGGTCAGTATAATTCGCCCGATACTTTTGAGCCCAAAACCAAATCGACGACAAATTAAATAAGGTTCGAGACACCAAAAGCATCGCGGGAATATTTTCAAATTGACGTTCAACGGACCGTCGATTTAACAGCTCCGTCATATTCAAAATCTTGTCGGTCATACAAGGGAAAACGGCAGAAAAACCATCATAGCCCGCAGTTTTTAAACGATGTCGCTGGGTTAACAGAACATCCACCATATCTGGAAATAATTTTGCAACCATCGTCGTCGTCGGAATCCCCTCCGCGCCCATGGGATTAAGCTCCAACACCAAACGGGTGACCGCAAAATAATCGGATTGGATCTCACGTGCTCAATCATACCCTTTATAGGTCGATCTGTTTTTCTAACCGCACTATTTCGTTGGCAATAACAACAACAGGTCAACACAATCACGCCCAACACCCCAGACACCGTCGCAAATGTAAACATCGGCCCCGTTTGTTCATATATTGGCGTTCCCTCGGTCGGCTTTACGACGGTCACGCGGGACACAAAACGCGAGGCAAGTCCTCGGCTGTCATCAAATTTCACCACGACGTCGTACGAGGTATCTTTGGGCGGAACCGTAAACCGATATTGTCCTGGGCTTGTGATTTCGAATGGAACCGTTCGTCCGTCTACGGTCGCCGTAACGTTTCCCTGAGAGGCCGCTGGGTTACGCAACAATCTTTCTGTAAAAGTGATTCGATAGGGGCAAAAAGTTAAAGTGAGAACAACCTCCTTCCAGTGGACCAATCATCGTTAAATTCAATGAGGATGGCGGAGACGAGTCGCAAACAAGACTCCATGTTG